>NZ_JACVBF010000015.1:0-196875 GCF_014852195.1 Ensifer sp. ENS08 | reverse complement strand
AAAGCTCGGCTGGTCGAAGGAGAAGCTGCAGGTCACCTTCCAGTCGCGCTTCGGGCCTGAGGAATGGCTGCAGCCCTATACCGACAAGACGGTCGAAAAACTTGCGCAGGACGGTGTCAAGCGCATTGCCGTCCTCAACCCGGGCTTCGTCTCCGACTGTCTGGAAACGTTGGAAGAGATCGCAGAGCAGGCGGCCGAAAGCTTCCATCACAATGGCGGCGAGAAGTTCACCCACATCCCCTGCCTGAACGACAGCGCCGAAGGCATGGCCGTGCTCGAACACGTCGTGCGCCGGGAGCTTGCCGGCTGGCTTTAAGCGTCCCATCACCCCACTTGAACGGCGCGCTGGCCGCCAACTCAGGATGAAGGAGCCGCGCTCTTGCCCACCGGCGAGTGCGGCAATCTAACATTTTGAATTTACGCGCAATCCGCGGAAAACCGATTCCGAAGGGAAACGGAATACGCTAGACTGCAGCCACAGGTCGAGATTGCAATTTAAGGGGGTAAGTCTTGGGCGGAATGGATATCGTCGTCATTGGCTTCGTGGTGCTCATCATCCTGGTCCTCTTCATGGGGATCAAGACGGTGCCGCAGGGCTACCGCTATACGATCGAGCGCTTCGGTCGCTACACCAAAACGCTGGAGCCGGGCCTCAATCTGATCGTGCCGTTCATCGACCGCATCGGCGTCAAGATGAACGTGATGGAACAGGTGCTCGACGTTCCGACCCAGGAAGTCATCACCAAGGACAATGCCAGCGTTTCGGCCGATGCCGTCGCCTTCTATCAGATCCTGAATGCGGCGCAGGCCGCCTACCAGGTCGCGCATCTGGAAAACGCCATCCTCAACCTGACGATGACCAACATCCGCTCGGTCATGGGTTCGATGGACCTCGACGAACTGCTCTCCAACCGTGATACGATCAACGACAGGCTGCTGCACGTCGTCGACGAAGCTGCCAGCCCCTGGGGCATCAAGATCACCCGCATCGAGATCAAGGATATCGCCCCGCCGAAGGATCTCGTCGATGCCATGGCGCGCCAGATGAAGGCCGAGCGCGAGAAACGCGCGCAGGTGCTCGAAGCCGAAGGCGCCAGAAACGCCCAGATCCTGCGCGCCGAAGGCGCCAAGCAGTCGGCGATCCTGCAGGCCGAGGGCCAGCGCGAAGCGGCGTTTCGTGACGCCGAAGCGCGCGAGCGCCTGGCCGAGGCCGAGGCGAAGGCAACCAAGATGGTCTCCGAGGCCATTGCGGCCGGCGACGTGCAGGCGATCAACTACTTCGTCGCCCAGAAGTACACCGAAGCACTCGCCTCGATCGGCACCGCCAACAACCAGAAGATCGTGCTGATGCCGATGGAAGCTTCCGCGCTGATCGGTTCGCTCGGTGGCATCGGCGCCATCGCCAAGGAAGTCTTTGGCGACAGCCAGACGGCGCCAGCGACCCGCCCGCGCCAGTCGACGCCACGCACCACGCCGGCTTTCCCGACCGATCCCGCGCAAGGGAAGTAGACGATGATCGAACGCGCCATTCAAGAACTCGGGCCCTGGAGCTGGTGGGTTCTGGGCTTCGTGCTTCTCGCCGCCGAGCTCGTCGCCCCCGGCGTGTTCCTGATCTGGATCGGTGTCGCCGCCTTGGCAGTCGGCATCCTCTCCCTCATGCTTTGGGAGGTCGGCTTCTGGACGTGGCAGGTCCAGCTCGTGCTGTTCGCGCTGCTCTCGGTGGCGGCCGTTCTCCTTGGCCGCCGCTTCGTTCTCTCCACATCCGAGACCACCGACGAGCCGCTTTTGAACCAGCGCGCCGAAAGCCTCGTCGGCCGCACCGCGGTGCTGGAAAAACCGATCGCCGAAGGCCGAGGGCGCATCCGGCTCGACGACACGTTCTGGGTCGTTGAGGGACCGGACCTGCCGGCCGGTACAAGGGTGCGCGTCGTTTCCACCCACGGCCGCAACCTGACCGTCGAAAGTGTAACCGCAAGCGGCTGATGCCACGACGTTTTTTCCGTTTGGAAACGATTGATTAACCACGTCGCTTTACGGTTGCGAAAGGATTGCAATCAGGCTCGTGGACAAACGGCATATGGTGCCAGGCTCATCTCGCTCGATCAAAGGAGGCGCGCGGCGTTCGACGTCGCTGGCGTTGCTGCTGGCCGGCACGGCGATGCTTGCCCCCGCATCCTTGAACGCCCAGACGGCCACGACCGCACCCGCCACCGCTCCGACGACGACCACCTATGGCGCGGGCACAGCGCCTTCAGCCGTTCCGGCCGCGACGCCCGCAATCACCGATCCGCAGACCACCGGCGCCGTCAGCGCTGACGACCTGACCCCGGCCTCTAACGAGGATTACCTTCGCCTGAACCAGCGCGAGCCGACGATCGACGGTCTGCGGTTGCGGACTGATAACCCCGAATACGATCGCGCCCCGGGCATCCGAATCGGCACCTTCACGCTGCGCCCCAGCGTCAGCGAGACCATCAACCACGAATGGCGCAAGGACGGCGACACCAAGACCAACCGCGGCTATCTCGAAACCGGAATCCGCGGCACCTTGACCTCGGACTGGTCGCGGCATCAGCTGACCGTCACCGGCGAAGGCGTGTTGCAGAACAACATCTCCGGCGAGGGCGAGGAAGAGCCCCGCGCCAATGTCGATGCGGAACTGCGGCTCGATCTCTGGGACGAAACGATCGCCCGTCTGCGCGCCGGCTACAGTTTCGAGCGCGAGGACGCCGACGACCCGAACGCGATCTCCAACGCCAAAAACCAGTCCGCGGTCAACACCTACCGCCTCGGCGCGGCCGTTGAGCGTGATTTCGGTCTGATCCGCGGCTCGGTCGGTATCGATTTCGACCGGCGCACCTATGGTGATGTCGAACTCGAAAACGGCACGAACCTTTCGGTCAAGTATCGAAACCGCAACACCGGTGTGCTCACGGCCCGCGTCGGCTACGAACTGTCGCCGGCATTGATCCCGTTCCTCGAAGCCTCCGTCGGCAAGTCGCTCTACGATCTGCGCGAAGATCCGCTCGGTTTCGAACGCTCCTATCAGACCTATGCCGCACGCGGCGGTATCGAGCTCGACCTCGGCGAGAAACTCTATGGCGAGCTCGGCCTCGGCTACGAAACCTACAATTTCGAGGATGACCGGCTTGGCGAACTCCGCGGCCTGTCGGTCGATGGCCGCCTCAACTGGTCGCCGCAACGCGGCACCGACGTGCTCTTCGCCGTGTCGACCGACCTCAACCCGTCGACGACGCCCGGCGACGCTGGTTCGATCGACTACAACCTCACCAACATCATCACCCACCAGATGCGCTCGGATCTGGTCGCGCGCCTGACGAACAGCCTGACGCTGCGCAACTACCCCTCGAACGCCCGCTCGTCGGACGAGACCACCTGGCGCACCGGCGCCGGCCTCACCTACGACATCAACCGCTACCTGGCGCTGACGGGCGACGTCAGCTACGAGCGCACCACCCGCGATCAGGGCGACACCACCGACATCACCCGCGTCGGCGTCGGGTTGACGCTGCGCCGCTAAGGCAATCCCATCATCCAGATAAAAAAAGGCCGCGCCCGATGGACGCGGCCTTTCTTGCCTTCGAGAAGAGAAAGCCGATTACTTCAGGCTGCCAAGCAGGCTCTTCAGCGGGCCTTCGACGGTCGGACGGATATCGCCACGCTCGAGCGCGAAGGCAACGTTGGCCAGGATGAAGCCGTCCTTGGCGCCACAGTCGTAGGTATCGCCACGGAAGTGGTAAGCGGCGAACTGCTGGTTGTCGGAAAGCTTGAGCATGCCGTCGGTCAGCTGGATCTCGTTGCCGGCGCCGCGCTCCTGCTTTTCGAGAATCGGGAAGATCTCCGGCTGCAGGATGTAGCGGCCGTTGATGAAGAAGTTGGAGGGGGCAGTGCCCGGTGCTGGCTTCTCGACCATCTTGGTGATCTTGAAACCTTCGCCGACCTTGTCGCCGACGCCGACGATGCCGTATTTGTGCGCCTGGTCCGGCGCGCATTCCTCAACCGCGATGACGTTGCCGCCGCTCTGCTCATAGAGCTCCACCATGCCCTTCAGGCAGCCCTTCTCACCCTTCATGATCATGTCGGGCAGGAGCAGCGCGAAGGGCTCGTTGCCGACGAGTTCACGGGCGCACCAGACCGCGTGGCCAAGGCCGAGCGGCGCCTGCTGGCGGGTGAAGCTGGTGGTGCCAGCCTTCGGCAGGATGCCGTCGAGCAGCGCGATCTCGGCCTTCTTGTTGCGCTCGCGCAGCGTCTGGTCGAGCTCGACCTGAATGTCGAAATAGTCCTCGATGACAGCCTTGCTGCGGCCGGTCACGAAGATCAGGTGCTCGATACCGGCTTCCAGCGCTTCGTCGACCACATATTGAATGACCGGCTTGTCCACCACCGTCAGCATTTCCTTCGGCACGGCCTTGGTCGCCGGCAGGAAACGGGTGCCCAGTCCTGCGACCGGGAACACGGCTTTGCGGACTTTACGCTTGTCGGTCATCGATACCTCCTTGAAAGGATTTCACTCATAACTCTTGCCGAATGGTCCTGGACGTCAATCCGTCCCGAACCATACAGCGCTCCGTAATGGAGCCGCAATCTCTATGCCGTCAGCTGAACACAGCATGAACCGACGAAACAAATGCATATGCGAACTCCACGACCAAGGCTTGACATTTTCTGTGGCCGAAGACGCCACCACATTTTCATGGTAAAGGGTTTGTTGACCACGTTTCTGTAGATTCGTTGCAATCCGGCAATGCAACAAGCGCGGCCGGATCCGAAACAGGAGCCGCCGACGACTGCCCCCACCGTCCAGGCTGGCCCCAGACTGCCACCTTGCGGAGTGATTCGGGCCATGACGGCCGAAGCTCCGCAGAGAAACGGAACCGACAGCTGATGATCAGAAACCGCAGGACGTTTTTCCGTCATATCGCAGCCGCCCTCGTCCTATCCGCCGCCACGCTCGGCACCTCCCCCGCGCGCGCCGATACCGGGTTCCAGAACTGGATCAACGAGTTTTACGCGACCGCCGCCCAGGCCGGCATCACCAAGGCGACCTATCGCCAGGCCTTTGCCGGCGTAAAGTCGCCCGACCAGACGGTGATCGACAAGGCCAACTACCAGCCGGAATTCAAGCACAAGATCTGGGAATATATCGATTCCCGCGTGAACCCCTACACCAAGCGCGTCGGCCAGGAGATGGCGACCAAGCACGCCCGCACGCTGAACGCGCTGGAGAAACACTTCGGCGTCGACAAAACCATTCTTCTGGCCATCTGGTCGATGGAGTCCAACTACGGCGCCGTGCTGGAGAAGGATGACCGCCTGCACTACGTCCCGCGCGCGCTCGCAACCCTTGCCTATGCGGATCCGAAGCGGTCGAACTATGCCAAGAAGCAGCTGATCGCCGCGCTGAAAATCCTGCAGAAGGGCGATATCACCCCACGTGAGCTGACCGGCTCCTGGGCGGGCGCCATGGGCCACACCCAGTTCATCCCCACGAGCTACCTGCTCTATGCGGTCGACGCAGACGGAAACGGTCACCGCGACATCTGGAACTCGGTGCCAGACGCGCTGGCGACCGCCGCCAACCTTCTGAAGAAAAATGGCTGGCAGCCGGGCGAGACCTGGGGCTACGAAGTCGCCCCGCCGGCCAATGCCGCGAAGTATTCGGGCCAGACGAAGACGCTCAAGGAATGGGCGTCGCTCGGTTTTGCCCGGCCGAACGGCAAGGGCTTCCGCAACGGCAGCACGCGCGCCGAGCTCAAGCTGCCGAGCGGTGGCAACGGCCCCGGCTTCCTGATGACCAAGAACTTCTTCGTCATCAAGCGCTACAACGCGTCGGACAGCTACGCGCTTGGCGTCGGCCTGCTCGCAGACCAGATCGCCGGCTACCAGGGCATGCAGCAGCGCTGGCCGCGACCGGACGGTTCGCTTGACATCAGCGAGAAGTTCGAGCTGCAGAACCGGCTGAAGGAGCTTGGCTACTACAGTGGCGAAGTCGACGGCAACTTCGGCTCCGGCTCCAAGGCCGCGATCCAGGCATTCCAGTCGAAGAACGGACTGGCGCCGGATGGTGAGCCGACGCAGATGCTGCTGCGGGCGCTCCGCAACTAGCAGGTTCGAAACGGTTTCACGATCTGAGTATCCGTGAGATACAATAGGGCAAGCGCGCTGCACCCCCGTGCGGCGCGCTGAAACTTTGGCGCGGCAAGGCCGCCCGAATACGCGATGAACGGGGCAGAAGCAGATGATCAGCAGGCGCCGCAGGCACGATAGCCGTACGCCGTTCGGGATTGCGACGATCTGCATTGCCCTTGTGGCGATGCTCACCGTCAGCCTTTTTGCGAGCTTTGCCGAGGCGCAGGAGCGCGTTCAACGCCGCACCTTGTTTCAGATGCTCTTCGGCGGCTTGACCCGCGAACGGCCGGCCTACCAGGATCGCGACTATTATCCCGAACAGCCGCGCCCGAAGCGCCAGCGCCAGCCGCAGCAGCGGCAGAAGGGCCAGGGGCAGCAGAAGCAGAAGCCAAAGGTTGCCGACACCCCTGCCCCGGCGCCGGTAGTGGTGGAGAAGGCGCCAGATGCCAAGAAGGTGCTCGTCGTCGGCGACTTCATGGCCGGCAGCCTCGGCGATGGCCTGAAGACCGCCTTCGAGATGACGCCCGGCATCACCATCGAGACGCGGGCGAACGGTTCGTCCGGTCTCGTGCGCGAAGACTATTTCAATTGGCCGGGCACGCTGCCGGGCTATGTCGGCGACGTGAAGCCGTCGGTGATCATCATCAGCCTCGGCGCCAACGATCGTCAGCAGATGCAGATCGGCAGCACCAAGGAGAAGTTCCGCTCCGACCTCTGGACGGAAGAATATCGCAAGCGTGTCAACGCGCTGGCAGCCCTTGCGCGCAAGGAAAAGCTGCCGGTTCTCTGGGTCGGCATGCCGCCGTTCCAGTCGGCCGCGATGACCGCTGACATGGTCACCTTCAACGGCATCTATCGCGAGGAGATCGAGAAGGTCGGCGGACAGTTCGTCGACATCTGGGACGGCTTCGTCGATGAGGGCGGCAAGTTCGTTCTGACCGGCTCCGATATCAACGGCCAGCAGGTGCGCCTGCGCGGCGCCGACGGCGTCAACCTCACCAAGGCCGGCAAGCGCAAGCTTGCCTTCTACGTCGAAAAGGACATCCGGCGGCTGCTCGGTGATGCCGCCGCCACCGACAAGAACGTGCCGGGCGCCGACGAGCTCAAGGACCTGGTGGTGACCGCACCGCTCGGCAACGAGGATATCGTCAAGACCCAGCCGATCGGGCTGACCGATCCGGCGCTGGATGGCGCCGCGTCCCTGCTCGGCAGCGCCGCACCGGACAAGGGCAACGGCAAGAGCCCACGCGACCTGCTGGTTGGCAAGGGTGACGTCGCCGCCGCTCCGGCCGGCCGCGTCGATGACTTCCGCCTCTCGAAGCCAAACACGGTCATCAGCAACCCGGTGATCCGCAACTAGGCCGACGATCCCCATTCGGCCTTCTGGCCCTGCCACAAAAAAAGCCCCGCATCGCTGCGGGGCTTTTTTCATGCTTGGGAGTAATGCCTTAGCGCGGCAGCGTGGTCGAACCCATCAGCGCCTCGTCGATCGCACGTGCCGCCTGGCGGCCTTCGCGGATCGCCCAGACGACGAGCGACTGGCCGCGGCGCACGTCGCCGGCCGTCCAGAGCTTGTCGACCGAGGTCTTGTAGTCGCGCTCGTTGGCGACGACGTTGGTCGAGCCGCGGCGGTCGGTGTTGAGCGTCAGCTTGTCGCCGAGGTCCTTGATCACGCTGTTGGTGAAGGGACCACTGAAACCGATGGCGATGAAGGCAAGATCCGCCTTGATGATGAACTCCGTGCCGGCGACCGGCTTGCGGCGATCATCCACCTGGCAGCACTTCACGCCGGTCAGGTTGCCGTCCTCGTCGCCGATGAACTCAAGGGTCGCCACCTGGAACTCGCGGATGGCGCCTTCGGCCTGGCTGGAGGAGGTGCGCATCTTCGTCGCCCAAAACGGCCAGACGGCGAGCTTGTCTTCCTTTTCCGGCGGCTGCGGACGGATGTCGAGCTGGGTCACCTTGACGGCGCCCTGGCGGAAAGCGGTGCCGACACAGTCGGACGCGGTATCACCACCGCCGACGACGACGATATGCTTGCCGCCGGCAAGGATCGGCTGCGACGGCCAGCCGACGCTGTCGATGTTCTCGCGGCCGACGCGGCGGTTCTGCTGGACGAGATAGGGCATCGCGTCATGCACGCCGGCGAACTGGACGCCGGGGATGCCCGCGTCGCGCGGGGTCTCGGAGCCACCGCAGTAGAGCACGGCGTCATGCTCGTCGAGCAGGCGCTGCATCGGAACGTCGACGCCGACATTAATGCCGCAGTGAAAAGTGACGCCTTCGCCGCGCATCTGGTCGACGCGGCGATCGATGAAGTTCTTCTCCATCTTGAAGTCCGGGATGCCGTAGCGCAGCAGGCCGCCGGGCTTGGTTTCGCGCTCGTAGACGTGCACCTCGTGGCCGGCGCGGGCAAGCTGCTGGGCCGCGGCCATACCGGCAGGTCCCGAGCCGATGATCGCGACCTTCTTGCCGGTCTTTGTGACGGCCGGCTGCGGCACGATATAGCCCATTTCATAGGCCTTGTCGGCGATCGCCTGTTCGACGGTCTTGATCGCGACCGGGGTGTCTTCGAGGTTCAGCGTGCAGGCTTCCTCGCACGGCGCCGGGCAGACGCGGCCGGTGAATTCCGGGAAGTTGTTGGTCGAATGCAGGTTGCGGATCGCCTCGTCCCAGTTGCCGTTGTAGACGAGATCGTTCCAGTCCGGGATCTGGTTGTGCACCGGGCAGCCGGTCGGCCCATGGCAATAGGGGATGCCACAGTCCATGCAGCGAGCAGCCTGCTTCTGCACTTCCGGTTCTGACATCGGAATGGTGAATTCGCGAAAATGGCGGATGCGGTCGGACGCCGGCTGGTACTTTGCCACTTGCCGGTCGATCTCGAGAAATCCAGTTACCTTACCCATCGTTTCATCCTGAAAGCTGTGCGTCTGAACAGGCGCTTTTTGCGAGCGCGCGTGAGGGGCCCCCGAACCGATCTGTGATGAACCGGGAGCCTTGGTCACCGGGGCCTCCTATTCGGCCGCCTCTGCCATTTTCATGCGTTCCATATCCTCGAGCGCACGGCGGTACTCGACCGGCATGACCTTGCGGAACTTCGGCCGATAATCCGTCCAGTGATCGAGGATCTCCTTCGCCCGGGGCGAACCCGTGTGGTGAAGGTGGTTGGAGATGAGCTGATAAAGCCGCTCCTCGTCGTGGCGCGTCATGTCGCCCGACACGTCGACCATGCCCTTGTGCATGATGTCGCCGCCGTGGTGGTGCAGCTTCTCCAGCATGTCGTCCTCTTCCGGAACCGGTTGCAGCTCGACCATCGCCATGTTGCAGCGACGGGCGAAATCGCCTTCCTCGTCGAGCACATAGGCGACACCGCCCGACATGCCGGCCGCAAAGTTGCGGCCCGTTCCGCCGAGCACGACGACGACGCCGCCGGTCATGTATTCGCAGCCGTGGTCACCCACGCCCTCGACGACCGCGACCGCGCCGGAGTTGCGCACGGCGAAACGTTCGCCGGCTACGCCGTTGAAGTAGCACTCGCCCGAGATCGCGCCGTAAAGCACGGTGTTGCCGACGATGATCGATTCCTGCGGAACGATCGTCGCATTTTCCGGCGGCCGGACGATGATGCGACCGCCCGAAAGACCCTTGCCGACATAGTCGTTACCGTCACCCACGAGATCGAAGGTGATGCCGCGTGCGAGGAACGCGCCGAAGGACTGGCCAGCCGTGCCCTTGAGGGTCACGTGGATGGTGTCGTCCTTCAGGCCCTTGTGGCCCCAGCGCTTGGCAAGAGCACCGGCAAGCATCGCGCCGGCCGAACGGTCGACGTTCTTGATCTCGGCTTCGATCTTGACCGGGGCCTTGGTTTCGAGCGCGACCGCCGCTTCCTTGATCAGCTTGCGATCAAGAACATCGTCGATCGGGTGCTGCTGGCGCGTGGTCCAGTAGGTCTCTTCCTTCTTGGCTTCCACCTTGTGGAAGATCTTCGAGAAGTCGAGGCCGTTGGCCTTCCAGTGCGCGAGCGCACCGTCCTTTTCGAGCAGTTCCGAAGCGCCGACGATGTCGTTGAGCTTCCTGACGCCCAGCGACGCCAGGATCTCGCGCACTTCTTCGGCCACGAAGAAGAAGTAGTTGATGACGTGCTCGGCCGTGCCCTTGAAGCGCTTGCGCAGCACCGGATCCTGGGTCGCAACGCCGACGGGACAGGTGTTGAGGTGGCACTTGCGCATCATGATGCAGCCGGCGGCGATCAGCGGTGCGGTGGCGAAGCCGAATTCGTCGGCACCGAGCAGCGCGCCGATGATGACGTCGCGACCGGTCTTCAGACCACCATCGACCTGAAGGGCGACGCGCGAACGCAGGCCGTTCAGCACCAGCGTCTGCTGGGTCTCGGCCAGACCGATTTCCCAAGGGCTGCCGGCGTGCTTCAGCGAGGTGAGTGGCGAAGCGCCGGTACCGCCGTCGAAGCCGGCGACAGTGATATGGTCGGCACGCGCCTTGGCAACGCCGGCGGCAACCGTGCCGACACCGACTTCCGAGACGAGCTTGACCGAAACGTCGGCTTCCGGATTGACGTTCTTCAGATCGTAGATCAGCTGCGCCAGGTCTTCGATCGAGTAGATGTCATGGTGCGGCGGCGGCGAAATCAGGCCGACGCCCGGGGTCGAATGCCTGGTCTTGGCAACCGTCGCATCGACCTTGTGGCCGGGCAGCTGCCCGCCTTCGCCAGGCTTGGCCCCTTGCGCCACCTTGATCTGCAGCATGTCGGCATTGACCAGGTACTCGGTGGTCACGCCGAAGCGGCCGGACGCGATCTGCTTGATCGCCGAGCGTTCCGGGTTCATCGAACCATCGGGCAGCGGCAGGTAGCGGTCGCTTTCCTCGCCCCCTTCGCCGGTGTTCGACTTGCCGCCGATCCGGTTCATGGCAATCGCCAGCGTCGTATGCGCCTCGCGGCTGATCGAGCCGAAGGACATGGCCCCGGTCGAGAAGCGCTTGACGATGTCGACGGCCGGTTCGACCTCGTCGACCGAGATCGGCTTGCGGCCAAGGGCCTCGGCGCTCTTGATCGTGAACAGGCCACGGATGGTGTTCATGCGCAGCGCCGAGTTGTTCACCATCTCGGCGAACTCGCGGTAGCGGTCCTCTGCGTTGCCACGAACTGCGTGCTGCAGCGAGGCGATCGCGTCCGGCGTCCAGGCATGGCTTTCGCCGCGCATGCGGAAGGCATATTCGCCACCGATATCGAGCGAGTTGGCGAGAACCGGGTCGGCGCCGAAGGCCGCCTTGTGGCGGGCGACGGTTTCGGCGGCGATCTCTTCGAGGCCGATGCCTTCGATCGTCGTCGCCGTGCCGAAGAAGAACTGGTCGACAAGCTTCGACGACAGGCCGACGGCGTCGAAGATCTGCGCGCCACAATAGGACTGGTAGGTCGAGATGCCCATCTTGGACATGACCTTGAGGATGCCCTTACCGACGGCCTTGATGTAGCGGTAGACCACTTCGCTGCCGTCGACTTCCTTGGGGAACTCGCCACGCTTGTGCATGTCGGTGAGCGTATCGAAGGCGAGATAGGGGTTGATCGCCTCGGCGCCGTAACCGGCGAGCAGGCAGAACTGATGCACTTCACGCGGTTCGCCGGATTCAAGCACGATGCCGACCGACGTGCGCAGACCCTTGCGGATCAGGTGGTGGTGCACGGCGGCGGTCGCGAGCAGCGCGGGGATCGCCACGCGGTCCGGACCAACCTGACGGTCGGAGAGCACGATGATGTTGTAGCCGCCCTTTACCGCCGCCTCGGCGCGCTCGCAGAGCCGGTCGAGCATTTCGGGCATGCCTTCGGCACCGCGCGAAATGTCATAGGTAAAGTCGAGCGTCTTGGTGTCGAAACGATCCTCGGTGTGACCGATCGAGCGGATCTTTTCGAGATCGCCGTTGGTCAGGATCGGCTGGCGCACCTCGAGCCGCTTGGCATGCGCCATGCCCTCGTGGTCGAGGATGTTCGGACGCGGGCCGATGAAAGAGACGAGGCTCATCACCAGCTCTTCGCGGATCGGGTCGATCGGCGGGTTGGTGACTTGCGCAAAGTTCTGCTTGAAATAGGTGTAAAGCAGCTTGCGCTTGTCCGACATCGCCGAGATCGGCGTGTCGGTGCCCATCGAGCCGATCGCTTCCTGGCCGGTCGTCGCCATCGGCGACATCAGGATCTTGGTGTCTTCGAGCGTGTAGCCAAAGGCCTGCTGACGATCGATCAGGGAAACGTCGCGACGGAGCGCACGCGGCTCCACCGGCTTCAGCTCCTCGAGGATGAGCTGCGTGTCTTCGAGCCACTTGCTGTAGGGGTGCTTTTGCGCAAGCGAGGACTTCACCTCCTCGTCGGAGATGATGCGGCCTTGTTCCATATCGATCAGGAGCATCTTGCCCGGCTGCAGGCGCCACTTCTTGACGATCTTGTCTTCGTCGACCGGCAGCACGCCGGCTTCGGACGCGAGGATGACGCGGTCGTCCGAGGTGACGATGTAGCGGGCCGGACGCAAACCGTTGCGGTCGAGCGTCGCACCGACCTGGCGACCGTCGGTAAAGGCGACAGCTGCCGGACCGTCCCACGGCTCCATCAGCGCTGCGTGGTATTCGTAGAACGCCTTTCGTTCAGGCGACATCAACTGGTTGCCGGCCCACGCCTCGGGGATCAGCATCATGACGGCATGCGACAGCGAATAGCCGCCCTGCACCAGGAACTCGAGTGCGTTGTCGAAGCAGGCGGTGTCCGACTGGCCTTCGTAGGAGATCGGCCAGAGCTTGGAGATGTCGTCGCCGAAGAGCGGCGAGGAAACCGAGGCCTGGCGCGCCGCCATCCAGTTGACGTTGCCGCGCAGCGTGTTGATTTCGCCGTTGTGGGCGACCATGCGGTAGGGATGCGCGAGCTTCCACGACGGAAACGTGTTGGTCGAGAAGCGCTGGTGAACGAGCGCCACCGCACTTTCGAAGCGCGGGTCGGACAGATCCTTGTAGTAGGCGCCGACCTGGTAAGCGAGGAACATGCCCTTGTAGACGATCGTCGAGGACGACAGCGACACGGGGTAGAAGTTGCTCTCCTCGCCCTTGTATTCGTCATAGATGCGGTTGGAGATCACCTTGCGCAGCGTGAAGAGACGGCGCTCGAACTCCGGGTTCGTAGCGGCGTCACGGCCGGCACCGATGAAGATCTGGACATGGCGCGGCTCGGTCGCGGCGATTTCCGGCGCCTTCGACAGCGACGCGTTGTCGACGGGCACGTCGCGGTAGCCGATGAGCACCTGGCCCTCTTCGGTGACGACGTCCTTGATCACCTGCTTGAAGTGTTCGACGAGCGCATCGTCCTGCGGCATGAAGATGTGGCCGACGGCATATTCGCCCGCCTTCGGCAGGGTGATGCCCTGCTTGGCCATCTCCTCGCGGAAGAAACGGTCGGGAATCTGCACGAGGATGCCCGCGCCATCTCCCATCAGCGGGTCGGCGCCGACGGCACCACGGTGCGTCAGGTTTTCGAGCATGAAGAGACCATCGCGCACGATCTGGTGCGACTTCTGACCCTTCATATGGGCGACGAAGCCGACACCGCAGGCGTCATGTTCGTTGCGCGGATCGTAGAGCCCCTGTTTTCGCGGCAGGCCAGTCGGGAATGCGGGCGTTTTTTCAGCCGTCGCAACGCTGTGTGCGAGGTTGAGCCCAGATTGCTGTGATGGCGAATGATCCGTCATCGTTTTCCCTCCTGTTGAACCCGGCACCGCCGGGCATGGCACCGCCCGCGCATGACTCTTCGTTGCGTGCAAAGACACGCCGAAAAGCCGGGGCACTCATCGTCTCATGATCCTGATCAGGTCGCAAATAAGCACGGCATCATCAGGCACTGATGTCTGCGACCATCCTGACGGCAGGCGATAACAACCGGATGAAATCCGGCCAATCCTCCCGCTTCGCACGCCGGATGCCACTTTTTTAGGCACTCACGGCGATTGTTCCGGTCCCTAGACCGAAATAGGACAGCAAACCTGTCCTATTTCATGTGCTCTATGCCAGAAACCACCCCCCTCTGCAAGAGGCATATCAGCAAATAATGGAGAAGATTTTGCCGAACATTGCCGGAAATTTCCGGCTTTTATAATTAAATTACGGCATATCGTCGTTTTCTTCATTTTGGTTTCAAACTGGTCTGCTGTTGGCCTTTCGGCCGCTGACCGTGATTGATCCGGCTATAAACTCGGCTAAGGTCGGCAAAAGCCGTCGAATTGACGGTGAAACAGGGTGAGAAGTGATGATTTTTTCGTCTGATAACTGGGCTGGCGCCCATCCCGCGATTGCCGAAAGCCTGATGGCCCATGCCGGCGGCTACGCGTCGGCCTATGGCACCAGCGAGCTTGACCGGAAGGTGGAGAAGAAGTTCGCGGACATCTTCGAAAGGGACGTCGCCGTCTTCTTCGTCGGCACCGGAACAGCCGCCAATTCGCTGGCACTGGCAACAGCCAACCGCGCCGGCGGCGTCGCCTTCTGCCATCGCGAGGCCCATGTCATCGCCGACGAATGCGGCGCGCCCGAATTCTTTTCGCATGGCGCCCGACTGAAACCCGTCGACGGACCGCGGGGCAAGATGGAGGCCTCCCGCCTTGAAGCCGAGATCCGGCGCTTCCCGCTCGATAACGTCCATGGCGGCCAGCCCAGTGCGGTATCGCTGACGCAGGCGACGGAAAGCGGCACGGTCTATTCGCTCGCCGAAATCGAAGCGATCGCGGCCGTCGCCAAGGGACACAAGCTGCCGCTGCACATGGATGGTGCGCGCTTCGCCAACGCGCTGGTCAGCCTCGACGTAACGCCCGCCGAAATGACCTGGAAGCGCGGCGTCGACCTCGTCTCCTTCGGCGGCACCAAGAACGGCTGCTGGTGCGCCGAGGCGCTGGTGCTGTTCGACCTCTCCAAGGCCCACGAGATGCACTTCCTGCGCAAGCGCTCCGCCCAGCTTTTCTCCAAGTCGCGTTTCGTCTCGGCGCAGTTCGACGCCTATTTCGCCGGCGATCTCTGGGTGAATCTCGCCCGTCACGCCAACGCCATGGCCACACGCCTGGCCGCGGGCATCGCCGCCGCAAAGACGAGCCGGCTTGCCTGGGCGGCCGATGCCAACGAGGTCTTCGCCATCATCAGCAAGGATGTGGCGGCGAAGCTCAGGCAGGATGGCGCCGTCTTCTACGACTGGCCAGTGCCGCACGACCTCGAGGGCAAGCTTGCTAAGAACGAGGGCCTCTATCGCCTCGTCACCAGCTTTGCGACCAAGGCCGAGGACGTCGACCGCTTCGTCGCCGGCTGCTGAGCGGTATCGGTATCAGCCCTGCCTTCAAGACTGCCCTTGCAGGGTCCTCAGATTGGCGAGGATTTCGACCGAGAGCGCCGCACTCAGCTTTCGGTCGACGCCCTTGCTCGGCACCAGCACGAATTCCACGTCTTCGAGCGGCGGCAGGAGCCCGGCCGGGATTTCCTTCAGCCCCGAGGGCACCATGCTGCGCGGCTGCACGAGCACGCCCATGCCGGCACGGGCCGCCGCCGTCAGGCCGCTGAGGCTGCCACAGGTGCATACGATCCGCCACGGCAGGCGGTGGCGGTCGAGCACTTCGAGCGCGACGCTGCGGGTGATGCTCGGCGGCGGAAAGGCGATCAGCGGCAGCACCTTGTCGCGCTTGATCCTCTCGGGATCGCGCGCCAGCCAAACCAGCGGTTCGCGATAGACGAGCTCGCCCCTGAGGTCGCCGAGCCTGCGCTTGGCAAGCACCAGATCGATCTCGCCATTGTCCTGCATCTGGTAGAGCACGCCGCTCAAGGCCACCGTGAGTTCCAGATCGACCGACGGATGGGCGCGGACGAAGTCTTCCAGCACCGCCGGCAGCCGGCTCATGACGAAGTCCTCGGAGACCCCGAGGCGGAGACGGCCGCGCAAACTGCTTTCGGCAAACAGCGCCCGGACCTCGCCGTCGATCGCCAGCATCGAGCGCGCGTGGGCAAGCAGCGCCTGCCCGTCTGCCGTCAGCGAAACGCGGTGCGTATCGCGGTCGACGAGCGTGCGTCCGAGCGAGGCTTCGAGCCGCTGGATATGCTGGCTGACCGTCGATTGCCCGAGCGATAGTTTTTCCGCTGCAAGCGTGAAGCTGCCCATCTGTTCGAGGGCGACGAAACTGCGCAACTGCACGAGATCCAACATAGCTCATCTCATTTCGCGATAACTGTTATTGCTTGCATCCTGCTTCACAATGAGTGATCCCCGCAAGACGTTCGATAACGAGCAAGTGAGCTGATATGCGCCGCTACCTTCCCGATACCTTCACGATCCTGCTTCTGGTGACGGTGCTGCTTGCATCCGTCCTGCCGATCCATGGCGAGGCAACCGAATGGTTCGGATTGGCGACGAAGGTGGCTGTCGGAATGGTCTTCTTCCTGCACGGGGCGCGCCTGTCGCGCGACGTGGTGATCGCCGGCATCCTGCATTGGCGCCTGCACCTGACCATCCTTGCCTCGACCTTCGTGCTCTTCCCGCTCATCGGCCTTGCGGTCGGCTTCGTGCCGGATTCGATCCTGCCGCAATCGCTCTATACCGGCATCCTCTTCCTCTGCGTGCTGCCCTCGACGGTGCAGTCGTCGATCGCATTCACCTCCATGGCCGGTGGCAATGTGCCGGCCGCGATCTGCTCCGCGTCGGCCTCCAACATTTTCGGCATGTTCCTGACGCCGCTGCTCGTCGGGTTGCTGTTTTCCGCCGGCGGCCATGGCACCGTCACGCTCGATGCGGTCAAGCAGATCCTGCTGCAGCTGCTTGCCCCCTTCGTCATCGGCCAGATGCTGCAGCCCGTAATCGGCAACTGGATCCGCGCCCGCAAGGGACTGTTGGCGCCGGTCGATCGCGGCTCGATCCTGATGGTCGTCTACCTCGCCTTCAGCCAGGCGGTCACCTCCGGCCTGTGGCAGACGTTTTCTCTGACCGATCTCGGCGTGCTCGTCGTCATCGAAATCGTCATGCTGGCACTCGTGCTTGCCGTCACCATGTATGGCAGCCGCCTGCTCGGTTTCGACAAGGCCGACGAGATCGCGATCACCTTCTGCGGCTCGAAGAAGAGCCTTGCGAGCGGTGTCCCCATGGCAAGCGCCATCTTCGCCGGCCAGAACATCGGCGCGATCGTGCTGCCCGTCATGCTGTTCCACCAGATCCAGCTGATGGCCTGCGCGGTGATTGCCCAGCGTTATGCAGCAAGGAAAGCGGTGGCTTCCGCCATGCCGGTACCGGCCCAGCCCTGATTGATCCGACAACAAAAAACGGCGCCCGTAGAGGACGCCGTTCTTTGTGGGAGGTCTATTTCATGCCCTGTTCGGGCGTGATGTTTAGAGGGTCTGAGCCTCGATCTGCTTCGGCTGCGATGCGACCGACGCGATCTCGATCCGGCGGGGCTTGGCGGCTTCCGGGATCTCGCGGGTAAGATCGATGTGCAGCAAGCCATTCTTCAGCGAAGCGGACTTGATCTCCACGTGATCGGCGAGCTGGAAGCGGCGCTCGAAGGCGCGCTTGGCAATGCCGCGATGGAGAAACTGGCTTTCCTCGCTCTTGTCCTCGGCCTTTTCGCCCTTGACCGTCAGCGTGTGTTCACGCGCCTCGATCGAAAGCTCGCTCTCGTCGAAACCGGCAACGGCCATGGTAATGCGGTAGGCGTTTTCGCCAGTGCGCTCGATGTTGTAGGGCGGATAGGTCTGGGCTTCACCCGGCTGGCCGAGGCTGTCGAGCATGGTGAACAGGCGGTCGAATCCGACGGTCGAGCGGTAAAGGGGAGAGAAATCGAAGTGACGCATGGTGTCCTCCTTGGAGCAACTTTTGCGATGTCTGGTCGGCCACCCCATTCTGGCAGTGGCAGGACCGGTGAACGGACCCGTCTTCGGCGCCCGTGACCCTGATTTGGGGAGGCGATTTGACGACTTCAAGACGCCCCCGCCGACGATTTTTCCGTGAACCCGACATGAACGCCGGCTTCGGCTTCCGTTCAGCCCGGCGGGACTAAAACAAAATCCTGGGCCGCAACGCCCAGGCTGAAGTGACATGTCCCTTCCCCTTCAGCGGCCGGAAACGGTGATCGTCCGGATTTCACCCACCGTTTCCGGCTTTTTTCTTTGACGGCGAAGACCCTGCCGCCTATCCCTTGATACTACCGATCAACACGCTTTCACCTCCGGCCACGACCCCATGACCTCGATCCTCCACGCGACACCGGACAATCCGATCCCGGACAATCATGTCGCTGGCTTTTTCGATGGCATCGGCGGCCGCAAGATCCGCTATGCGATCTTCAAGACGAAGCAGCCGGTGGCGCGCGGCACGGTCGTTCTGCTGCAGGGCCGCAACGAATCGATCGAGAAGTACTTCGAGACGATTGCCGATCTGACTGCGGCCGGGCTCTGGGTCGCCACCTTCGACTGGCGCGGCCAGGCCGGTTCCGAGCGGCTGCTGGCCCACCCCGGACGCGGTTATGTCGACCACTTTTCCGACTATGAGCGCGACCTCAGCACCTTCCTTGAACAGATCGTGCTGCCCGATACTCGCCTGCCCTTCTCGATCGTCGCCCATTCCATGGGCGCTCTCGTTGCCCTCTCCCTCGCCCCGATGCTGGCAAGCCGCATCGATCGGCTGGTGGTGCTCGCACCCTTCGTCGGCCTTGGCGGCCAGGCGCTCGGCGAAAAGAGCATCGCGACGGTTGCGACCTTCATGCGGCTGGTCGGTCTCGGCGCCCTGCCGGCACATCCCGACAAGGGCAACCGCCCCTTCGAAAACAACGTGCTGACGGCCGATCGCCGCCGCTACGCCCGCAACATCGCGCTAACCGATGCGCATCCGGAACTGAGGCTCGGCCCCCCGACGGCGCGCTGGCTGAGCGAGGCTTTCCACGCCATGCGCCGGGTCATCCGCCGCGAGCATCTGACCCGCATCACCCTGCCGACGATCATCCTGGCACCGACGGCCGATCGGCTGGTACCCCATATCGCCGTCGAATGGCTGGCGCGCAATTTCCGCGCCGCCCAGATGATCCCGATCGACGGCGCCCGACACGAGCTGCTGCACGAGGCGGACCGCTACCGCGCCCAGGCGATGGCAGCGATCCTCGCCTTCGTCATCCCCGAAGAAGGCGACGCGCGCGAAACCAGCGCCGCCTGAAGCAAGCGATCGCTCGCTACAGCGCCGCACGTCCTATCAGACGCGCAAAGGTCACTGTAACACGTTGATTTTACGGATGTCTGGACCGCCGCGCGAGGCGCAGGGCGCATCAGCCCTTCAGGATTTCCAGCGCCTGCGCGTGCAGTTCGGCATTGCCGGCAGCAATAACTTCGCCGCCCATTTCCGCCGGACCGCCCTGCCAGTTGGTGACGATGCCGCCGGCCTGCTCGATCAGAGGGATGAGCCCGCCGACATCATAGGGCTTCAGCCCGCATTCGATTACCAGATCGACATGGCCGGCGGCCAGAAGCGCGAATGCGTAGCAATCGCAGCCGTAGCGGAACAGCCGCACCTTGCTTTGCACCGTCTCATAGCGGGTCTTGAGATCGCCGGAATAGAGATGCGGCGAGGTGGTGAAAAGCACCGCGTCGTCAAGCGATCTGCAGGCGCGCGTCGAAAGCACCTGCTCGCCACCCGGCCCGCGGTAGACCGATTTCGTGCCGTCGGCGAAATAGCGCTCGCCGGTGAAAGGCTGGTCCATCAGGCCCATGACCGCCTCGCCATTGCGATAGAGGCCGACCAGCGTGCCCCAGACCGGCAAGCCGGAAATGAAGGCGCGCGTGCCGTCGATCGGGTCGATGACCCAGACATACTCGCGGTCGAGGCCGATATTGCCGTGCTCTTCGCCAAGAATGCCATGGTCCGGGAAATGCGCCTCGATCAGCGCGCGGATCGCCGCTTCCGCCGATTGGTCCGCTTCCGTTACCGGATCGAAGCCGCTCTCCAGCTTGTTGACCACGCTGGTCCCGATCCGAAAGCGCGGCAGGGTTTCCGCCTTGGCGGCATCTGCAAGGCGATCGAAGAAGGCGCGGTCAGGCAACATGGCGATCTCTCTGAAAAACATGGAGGAAGGTACGTCCTGCATAGACGAAATTTGTCGAAAGGCAAACGACCGAGCACGCCCACCTGCGGGCGTCGTCGGCGTCAGGGCCGGAGCATTTCGCACTGCACCACGACCGCTTCGCACTTCAAACGCGACTTTGGAGAATTCAATCGGTTGATTCGCCATTTCCGGCTGAAAAACTTTTGACGCGACGCAAAAGTTTTCACCAGCAAACTTGACATTTGTGCAGTGCAATATTATGGTTTTCCTACAGTCACCTGTGACTGTAAATACCCTCCTTGGGTGTTTCCTCCCTAGACTTGACCGCGCCGTTGGCGCGGTTTTTTTTGAACCTCCCCGACAGCAAAATACCAAGCGTCGCCAGTACCTTGCTGGACGCCATCCCGCTTTGCCGGTTGTTCCTGGTTTTTGGGAAAGGCTACTCGGCCGCCAGCGGCAGGTAAGCGCCGTAGTCCTCGACGTGGCGGGCAAGCGAGCCGATGAAGGTCGTGAGATCGGCAACCAGCGCACCGAAGCCAGGTCTGCGCACCAGCGTCGCCTCGTCGACATAGAGCGCCCGGTTGATCTCGATCTGCAGCGCATGCAGCCCGCGCGTCGGTCGGCCGTAATGCTCGGTGATGAAGCCGCCGGCATAAGGCTTGTTGCGCACGACGCTGTAGCCGAGCTGCTGCAGCAGATCAACCGCAGCGCGCGAAAGCTCACCGGCAGCACTGGTACCGTAACGGTCGCCGATGATGAAGTCGGGCCGCTGGGCGCTGCCCGGCAGATGCACATTGCCCGGCATCGAGTGGCAGTCGATCAGCACCGAGAGGCCGAACTGCACGTGTGTGCGCGCGATCAGCTTGCGCAAGGTGGCGTGATAGGGCTTGTAGATCGTCTCGATCCGCGTCAGCGCGTCCTCGACCGGGAACCGTCCACGATAGATTTCCATGTTCTCGGCCACCAGCCGCGGGATCGTTCCGAGCCCGCCTGCGACGCGCATCGAGCTGATGTTGGCATGCGGCGGTAGCGGCCCGTCGAACATGCGCGGATCGAGTTCGTATGGCTCGCGGTTGACGTCGAGGAAGGCGCGCGGGAAATGCGCAAGCAGCATCGGCGCGCCGAGGAACGTCGCGTTCTGGAACAGCTCATCGACATAGTGGTCTTCCGACCGGCGAATCGAAAGCGCGTCGAGCCTGGACTGGTCGAGAAAACTCTGGGGATAGGAGCGGCCGCTGTGCGGCGAATTGAACACAAAGGGAATGCGCTGGATTGGAGGTTCAAGGACCTCGAACAGTTCCCTCTCCGCAATTTCCCCCATCTGAACCCTTTTTTACCATATGCGGTACTTGCAATTGTCATCATGTTGCCAGTTGGCCCGCTCTGTGTCCATAGTGGCCAATCACAGCATCCCGGGGAATTGACGTCCCGCGTTCACGAGATATTTACCGCGTTGCGGTTTGGATAAAACGCCGCAATCTACGCGCAATGAACTGAATAAAGAGAAGCACGGCCCAATTCATGACTGCGAAAATCCTTCTTGCCGAAGACGACAACGACATGCGCCGGTTCCTGGTGAAGGCGCTGGAAAAAGCCGGCTACAAGGTCATGTCCTATGACAACGGCGCCAGCGCTTACGACCGGCTTCGCGAAGAACCGTTCTCGCTCCTTTTGACCGACATCGTCATGCCTGAGATGGACGGCATCGAACTGGCGCGGCGCGCGACGGAACTCGACCCGGACCTCAAGGTCATGTTCATCACCGGCTTTGCCGCCGTTGCGCTCAACCCCGACAGCAAGGCGCCGAAGGATGCCAAGGTGCTGTCCAAGCCCTTCCACCTGCGTGACCTCGTCGACGAGGTCAACAAGATGCTGGCTGCTGCCTGATCAAGGCAGTTTTTCCACAGGCGCGACGTCCCGCGACTGTAAAGAATGCGACTTAGAACCGACCGCCGCGATCCACAGGGATCTCCGGCGGTCTTTTCGTTTCAATACCTTAGCAGAAACCCAGCAAATCCGGCGTCTTGCCGGTGTCTCATCGACGCCGCCCCCATGGGGAAAATCACCGCCTCTAAATTTCTGTCAAAAAACCTTCGAAAACCCTATTGACGCGACAACGGCTTTTGTGGTCTATGCGCCACATCGGATGGGCGTGTAGCTCAGCGGGAGAGCACTACGTTGACATCGTAGGGGTCACAAGTTCGATCCTTGTCACGCCCACCATTCGAATTCAAAGGCCTTTCGAGAAATCGAAAGGCCTTTTTCGTTTCCCTCGATTTCTTCCTGGCAGCAACAGACGAACGGCCCGCTCGCCGCGGCCTTGATCAAAACGCTGTGCGCCAAGTTGCCCACAGCCAACGCTCAGACTTTGGTCCGACGGGGGCCGGCAAAGGTCCGGGGCGCATTGTCGAATCGGCTTCGCAGTGACTTGATGCCGATGCGCCCGGAAGCACAGCCCGCCTCCTGGGCGCAACCGGTCCCAGAGCGATGCCCCGTAGCCCCAATACGCCGCTCTGGGACCCCGTCTTCTCCTCATCCTGTCGCCATCGGCCTGCCATCGCGGCCACCGCCTGCGGGGACGCGCAGGGTTGGTCTTCCGTCACGAAAATTTGTGGTTTGCGTCATGGAACGCACGCCTTCCCGCCCTAATTTACGTCTGCAATCTCAACGCCTTGCCACGCGCCAGGCGCAAAGCAAGGGAACCCACCAAAACCGACGACGGGCAGCATGCCTCGCCTCACCACGAGCGAGTGTGATGCCGAACCGAGCACCTCTCCATTCGAGCGAAAGGAACTGATCATGCCGGCAGTCAAGAACATCGTGCTTGTGCACGGCGCCTGGGGCGATGCCTCCCATTGGCGCCACGTCATTCCGCCGCTCCACGCCAAGGGCTACAGAATTGCCGCGGTTCAGAACCCGCTGACCTCGCTTGCCGACGACGTCGAGCGCACCCGCAAGCTGGCCGAATCGCTCGAGGGCCCGACCCTGCTCGTCGGCCACTCCTATGGTGGTGCTGTTATCAGCGGCGCCGGTCATGCGGCCAACGTCGTCGGGCTCGTCTATGTCGCGGCCTTCGCGCCGGATGAAGGCGACAGCCTCGGCAGCATCTTTGCAAGGCGCGAGCCGCCATCCGGCGCCGCCAGCATCCGTCCCGACAAGGACGGCTTCCTCTGGCTGGCGCAGGATACGTTCCGTGAGAGTTTCGGCCAGGACCTGAGCGAGACCGAAGCACTGGTCATGGCGGTCGCACAGAAACCGATCGCCGGGCGTTGCTTCGAGGACAAGGCCGGGGCTCCCGCCTGGAAGACGAAGCCCAGTTGGTACCAGGTCTCGCGCCACGACCACATGATCCCGCCGGAAACCGAACAATGGATGGCCGAGCGCATCAAGGCGAAGAAGATCATCACGCTCGATGCCAGCCACGCCTCCCTTGCCTCGCACGCCAAGGAGATCGTGGCGCTGATCGACGAGGCGATCGCTTCGCTCGGCTGAGCGTCCGCCAGCGCAGCACCCCGACAAGAGAAAACCCCGCCAGCGCCGAGCTGGTGGGGTTTCTTCCTTACGCCTGCATCAGGATGCGGCGTCAGGCATAGGCGCCGCGCCGGCGCTGTCGCATGGCCCTCGGCCTGCGCGAAAACGTATCAAGGTCGATGGCCGCCCCTTCCGGCGCGCGACACACCTCCTCCGGATGCCGGTCGCTCGCTTCCACGGCGAAATGGATTGCGGCGCTCTCATTGGTAAAGAGGCCGCCGACGAGACCCTTGCGGTCGGATACGACCCACCAGCCGTGCCGGTCGCGGCCGACGACGAAACGCGCGCGCGCCAGGAAACCACGACGGATCTGCTGAATACTGCCCATGATCGAACAATCCTTGTTGACGAAAGCGAAGCCTTAGCCGGCAATCCACGGAAGTGCCGCCTGGATGCCGTAGGCAAGGCCGAGGACGACGGCGAGCCTGATGCCGATACCGAGAAAGGCATCGCGAACGGCGCTGTCCCTGGGCGGAAGGCGCTCGGCGCGCTCGCTGCTTTCGACGCGCCGGCGCTCAGCGGCGCGCGCGGCAAGATGGGGGAAACGGGACATGGTCTTTCCTTTCGGGTGAGATGGATGCGGACGGCGGGAGCCGCCGCGGCAATCGGGCACGATAGATCCGTGCGAGGACGAACCGTCAGCCAGCAAGCGCGATGCGCACCCCGCGGCCGATCAGGGTGGGGGCCGGAAGCTCGGTCAGCGGTTCGAGCGCCGCGCGGATCTCGGCCGCCGTCTCCGGCGCCACCTGCGTCAACGGCAAGCGCACCTCCGGGCTGAGCGCCCGCACCAGGTGCAATGCGTATTTCACCGGCCCCGGATTGGTCTCGCGCTCAAGCGCCGTGAGCAGCGGGCGGAGGCGCTCATGAAGGGCGAGCGCCGCTGCGACATTTCCGGTCGTGACAGCCTGGTGCATGGCGACCACCAGCCGCGGCATGACATTGGACGCCACCGAGATGGTGCCGTGACCGCCGCAGAAATTGAACGGCAGCGCCGTCTGGTCGTGACCCGAGAGCTGCATGAGCCTGGCCTTGAGGGCTGGCGACGAAGACAGGAAGCGACCGACGTCGCCGGTGGCGTCCTTGATGCCGACGACATTTTGAAGCTCCGCCAGCCGCTCGATCGTCCGCGCGGCGAGATCGACCCCGGTGCGCGAGGGCACATTGTAGATGATGACGGGAAGATCCACCGCCCGGGCGACCGCCTCGAAGTGGCGATAAAGCCCCTCCTGCGACGGCTTGCTGTAATAGGGCGCAACGACGAGCGCCGCGTCGGCGCCGAGCGTCCTGGCTTCTGCCGTCAGTTCGATCGTCGTCGCAGTACTGTTGGTGCCGGTTCCGGCAATAACCGGGATCTTGCGTTCCGCCACCTCGACGCAGCGTTCGATCACCATGGCCCGTTCCGCCCGCGACAGCGTCGGCGCCTCACCGGTGGTGCCACAGGCGACGATGCCGGAAATGCCGTGTCGGATCTGCCATTCCACGAGCGACATCAGGCCGACGACATCAACCTTGCCGTCCCGGAACGGTGTGACGAGCGCCGTGATCGCGCCTTCGAGGCGCAGCGAATGTATGTTCATGGAAATATCCTTCAGGTGGGAAGTTGGCCACGGCCGGCAGCAGCCGCAAGCTGATGGCCGCGGCAGGAGCGCAGGAAGGCGCCAAGGATCGCCGCGGCAAGGTCGGCATGCCGTGCCTTGAAGGTGATGCGGCCGGCTCCGGTTGGCTGATAGCGCAGCGCGCAGGTCCACAGCCCGAACTCGTGACTGAGCGTTCGAAGGCACAGTTTCGCTTCGGTCGCCGACGTCAGGTGAATGACGGCATCGACCAGCGCATCGGCGGCCATCAGTTCACGGAACCGACGCGACGGCCATTCTCCAGCCGTCAGGTCCGGCAGGTCCGCGATCACCCGCACCGCCTCCCAGACATGATGCTCGCGCAGGCGGCGAACGGCGGTGAGCCGCAGCATGAGCGCATCGAGCGCTTCCGGAGCCCTTTCGCCACCTGTGAGTTCACGGCCCGCATCGACCTCGCGTAGAGCCCCGGGCAAATGACGGTGGATGTTGAAATCCTGGAGAGACATGGCACGCATCCCTATTCGATGCGACAAGGCTAGACCCGGCAGGCGTCCAGTTTCGATTGCGACTTCAGGCGCTCGACATAAGATTTCCGTAAAGCGCTTCGACGGGTGTTGTCCAAGGCGCCGGCCGCGGTCTAGATTTGATTTCCGAAGCGGCGAAAGCCTGGCGCGACAGCGCGCGTAGCGTCGAAATAATCTGACGCAAAAGATGACGCGCGCGCAATTTTGCGCTAGGTAGCCCCTTCGGTGGCGATCAGGGATCGCCATTCCCGAGCAATACCCCTTGTCCGTGAAGGAACATGCCATGCCTGCCTATCGCTCACGTACCACCACCCACGGCCGCAACATGGCCGGTGCCCGCGGCCTCTGGCGCGCGACGGGCATGAAGGACAGCGATTTTGGCAAGCCGATTGTTGCGGTGGTGAACTCGTTCACCCAGTTCGTGCCCGGCCACGTGCACCTTAAGGATCTTGGCCAGCTCGTCGCCCGCGAGATCGAGGCTGCCGGCGGCGTCGCCAAGGAATTCAACACCATCGCCGTCGACGACGGCATCGCCATGGGTCACGACGGCATGCTCTATTCGTTGCCGTCGCGCGAAATCATCGCCGATAGCGTCGAGTACATGGTCAACGCCCACTGCGCCGACGCCATGGTCTGCATCTCCAACTGCGACAAGATCACGCCCGGCATGCTGATGGCGGCGCTGCGCCTCAACATCCCCGCCGTCTTCGTTTCCGGCGGCCCGATGGAAGCCGGCAAGGTCGTGCTGCACGGCAAGACGCATGCACTCGACCTGGTCGACGCCATGGTCGCCGCAGCCGACGACAACGTCTCGGACGAGGACGTCAAGGTCATCGAACGCTCGGCCTGCCCGACCTGCGGCTCTTGCTCCGGCATGTTCACCGCCAACTCGATGAACTGTCTGACCGAAGCGCTCGGCCTGTCGCTGCCCGGCAACGGCTCGACGCTCGCCACCCACGCCGACCGCAAGCGCCTCTTCGTCGAGGCCGGCCACCTGGTCGTCGATCTCGCCCGCCGCTATTACGAGCAGGAAGACGAGAACGTGCTGCCGCGCAAGGTCGCCTCGAAGAAGGCGTTTGAAAACGCCATGGCGCTCGATATCGCCATGGGCGGTTCGACCAACACCGTGCTGCACATTCTCGCCGCGGCCCACGAGGGCGAGGTCGATTTCACCATGGCGGACATCGACCGCCTGTCGCGCAAGGTTCCCTGCCTGTCGAAGGTCGCTCCGGCGAAAAGCGACGTGCACATGGAAGACGTGCACCGTGCCGGCGGCATCATGTCGATCCTCGGCGAACTCGAGAAGGGCGGCCTCATCAACCGCGATTGCCCGACGGTCCACAGCGCCACGCTCGGCGACGCCATCGACCGCTGGGACATCACCCGCACGACCAGCGAAACCGTTCGCAACTTCTTCCGCGCGGCACCGGGCGGCATCCCGACCCAAGTGGCCTTCAGCCAGGAAGCGCGCTGGGACGAGCTCGACACCGACCGCGAAAAGGGCGTCATCCGCTCGGTCGAACATCCCTTCTCCAAGGATGGCGGCCTCGCCGTCTTGAAGGGCAACATCGCGATCGACGGCTGCATCGTGAAGACCGCGGGCGTCGACGAGAGCATCCTGAAGTTCTCCGGCCCGGCCCGCGTCTTCGAAAGCCAGGATGCGTCGGTCAAGGCGATCCTCGGCAACGAGATCAAGGCCGGCGACGTCGTCGTCATCCGCTATGAAGGCCCCAAGGGCGGCCCGGGCATGCAGGAAATGCTGTATCCGACGAGCTACCTGAAATCGAAGGGCCTCGGCAAAGTCTGCGCGCTGATCACCGACGGCCGCTTCTCCGGCGGCACCTCGGGCCTGTCGATCGGCCACGTTTCGCCGGAAGCGGCCAATGGCGGCACAATCGGCCTGGTGCGCGAAGGTGACATGATCGACATCGACATCCCGAACCGCACGATCAGCCTGCGCGTCGACGAGGCGGAACTTAGCCGTCGCCGCACTGAGCAGGACGCCCAGGGCTGGAAGCCGACCGAACAGCGCAAGCGCAAGGTGACGACGGCGCTCAAGGCCTATGCCGCCTTTGCCACCTCCGCCGACCGCGGTGCTGTGCGCGACCTCGGCGAACACTGACAGCTACGTTCTGGCAGCGCCCGAGCGGCGCAAGGAACGACGAAGGGCTCCTGCGCGTCGGGGGCCCTTTTCTTTGATCTCATCCTAGGGATCGGCCCGACTTTGCCGGACAGGAAGCATCTGCTATTTTAGTTTACCCTAAAATCAAACAGGTGGGTCATGGCGGACGAGTCTGGATTGCTCGGCACCTGGAAGATGCTTTCCTGGACGCGCGAGGTCGTCGCCACTGGCGAAGTCACCGATGCCATGGGCCCCGATCCTATCGGCTATCTCTCGTACTTTCCCGATGGCCGGATGACCGCCGTTGTGGTGAAACGCGATCGACCGCAGCTCAAAGGACTCGTGCCGTCTCACGACGAAAAGGCGGCACTGTTTGATTCCATGCTCGCCTATTCCGGCTCCTATTCGCTCAAGGACGGCCGGATCATCCATCATGTCGAGGCAAGCTGGAACCCGGCCTGGGGGGTCTCCGACCTGATCCGCCCCTTTGTCCTGCAAGGGGATAAGCTGGTGATCTACGGCGCGCCGGGCGTGGACCCGGCAACCGGCGAGGAGGTCATCTACCACCT
Source organism: Ensifer sp. ENS08 (assembly GCF_014852195.1). NCBI lineage: Bacteria > Pseudomonadati > Pseudomonadota > Alphaproteobacteria > Hyphomicrobiales > Rhizobiaceae > Ensifer > Ensifer sp. ENS08. Next base: position 168,312 of record NZ_JACVBF010000015.1, on the reverse strand, counting down.
CGAATTTCGCAAGATGTAACCAGCTTCGCTGTGGGCTTCAGAGGTGACGGGTCTCGGCTGGCGCGTGGAACCAGTTGTTGTTGCGCCCGTCCATGTACTGCACCGGTGCTTCGGCCAGCACCGCCGGATCGAGGTCGTCGAGGCAGGCGAGGTTGACGGAGTAATAGGCGCCGCCAATCTCCTCGATATAGCCGTGACCGAAGGCGGCAACGCCGCAGGTCCTGCAGAAGCGGTGATGCACGCTGTCGCTGCCGAACTGGTAGTCGGCGATATTGGCTTCGTCGCACTGCAGCCGGAAAGCGTCGGGCTTCACGACCGCCCCCCAGTAGCGCCGCTTCCAGCAAATCGAGCAGTTGCATTTGCCGGTGCCGGCATCGAGGTCGATGTCGGCCTCAAAGCGGATGTTTCCGCAATGGCAGCTTCCCTTATAGGTCAGTTTCATACCCGTCGCTCCTGCGTGGCGGGCCAGACAGGCCCCCTATTGCCGCCCACCCGGCAGGCGATATGCTGCCAGGTGAAGCTCATGCAGTCCATATGCCATATTGACAACATATTGTCAAATAGGAGCGAGATCTCGCACGCGTCAGAGATGACGGAATTCGGCAGGCGTTTCATCCCAGCGGTCGTTCCGGCCATCCAGATATTGCACCGACACCTTAGCCAGGACCGTCGGATCGACATCGTCCAGCGTTGCGACATTGATGCTGCAATAGGCGCCGCCGAGTTCCTCGACATAACCATGGCTATAGGAGGCGATGCCGCAGGCAGGGCAGAAGCGGTGGTTGCCAACCTTGGCGCCAAACTGATAGAGCCCAACCTGATCTTCCGGTGACAGGAGGCGAAAATCCCCCGGCTGGACCTGTGCACCCCAGTAGCGGGCCTTGCCACAGAACGAGCAATTGCATCGCGTCGTCCCGGCATCTAGATCGAAAGTCGCCTCGTATCTGACCTTGCCGCAATGGCAACCGCCGCTGTAAGTCCTTCTCGCCATGCTCTCATCTCCCTTGCTAAATTGACTTGCTGAAACGACCGCATCATGACAACATGATGTCATACAAACATTCACACGACGGTGGTGCTGTCAACATGAAAGATCCCGATCGGACACCCGCCGGAGACGCCTTTGCGGAGTTCGCCATATCGGTACTGCGGCTAGCGGGCCCGCTGACGCAGGCCGGCGACGCACTCGCCAAACCTTCCGGACAGACGAGCGCCCGCTGGCAGGTGCTGGCCGCGGCAAACCATGCGCCGATGTCGGTTGCCGATGCGGCACGCGCGCTCGGCCTTGCGCGCCAGGGGGTGCAGCGCATCGCCGATCTCTTGGAGGCCGAAGGGCTGATCGCCTACAGGGACAACCCGACCCACCAGAGGGCAAAGCTCATGGTTCTGACTGCGGCGGGAGAAACGGCACTGCACGACATCAAGGATCGGCAGGCGGCCTGGGCGGACGGCCTGGGCGGCGCACTCGGCGAACGACGGCTGCGGCAGGCCTCTGCCTTGATCGCCGAGGTGATCGAGGTGCTCAAGGAACGCCCCGCGCCAGAGCCGTCCGAGGACTGACCGGCCGCCCGTCAAGCCAGCCTTAAGAGATCGGCACGCAGGCGGTCCGAACCGCCGTCATCGAGCACCGGATCGAGCGCGTCATGCAGGTTCCGCCAGATCGGCACGGCGCGCGCCAGCAGCGCCTGCCCTTCGGTCGTCAGCCGCAATCGCCGCGACCGCCGGTCGTCGGCATCCGGGAAGCTTTCGACCAGGCCGCGCCGTTCCAGCGGCTTCAACGCCGCCGTCAAGGTCGTCCGGTCCATGGCGAGAAGCGACGCCACCGAGCCCATATTGGGCGGCGCCGGGCGGTTGAGCGACATCAGGAGAGAGAACTGTCCGTTGGTGATATCGAGCGGGCGCAGCGCCTCGTCGAACCGGCGGGCAATGGCGCGCGCGGCGCGTTGCACATGCAGGCAGAGGCAGGTGTCCTTCACATGCAGGGTAGTGTCGAACGAAACAAGCGGCATTTTTGACATGCCCGATTAATGTTGATATCAACGTAAATAGTCAAGTGCAACGTTGGAAGGAGGAACGGGCATGAGACAGGATAACGCAGTGGTATCGCCTGGAGAGTGGCTGAAAGCGCGCAAAGATCTGCTTGCGCTGGAAAAGGAACACACCCACGCACGCGACAAGGTCAATGCCGCCCGGCTGGCCTTGCCCTGGGTGAAGATGGAAAAGACCTACGTCTTCGATACGCGGGCGGGCCGCAAATCCCTGTCCGAGCTTTTCGACGGCCGCAGCCAGCTCATGGTCTACCATTTCATGTTCGGCCCCACCTGGGAGGCCGGTTGCCCCGGCTGCTCCTTCCTGGTCGATCACTTCGCCGGCATGCTGCCGCACCTCAACCATCACGACGTGACGCTGGTCGCCGCATCGAACGCACCGCTCGCAAAGATCGAAACCTACAAGAAACGCATGGAGTGGCATTTCCCCTGGGTCTCGGCGGAAGGCAACGGCTTCAACCATGACTTCCACGTGGCCTTTTCGCCAGACGAGCTCGCAAGCGGCAAAGTCGGGTACAACTTCACCGACATAGAAAGCGCCAATGCGCATGAGGAACTGCCCGGTCTCAGCGCCTTCCAGAAGGGCGAGGACGGCACGATCTACCACACCTATTCGTCCTATGCCCGCGGGCTCGAGGAACTCGTGGGCACACTGATGCTGCTCGACCGCGCACCCAAGGGGCGCAACGAGGACGGGACCATGAGCTTCGTTCGCCGCCACGACGAATATGATCGGGAGCCCGGACGCAAGGCGGGCTGAATTCCGCATCCCGGCGGACGGAACTTTTCGCCCGCAAAATCGTTTTGAGAACGCTCGCGTGCCGGGCCGAACGTCTGCGCCCGGTCAAGAAGGAAATCACGTGAGAGCAGAACCGGAAGAAGCGCACCGCTGGCTCGAGCAATTGCTGGGCGACTGGCACGTTCGCACGGCCGGCTCCGATGGCAAGCCCGATGGCAGCGGGCCCTGGACCGAGCATGTCCGGTCACTCGAAGGCCTCTGGATCGTCTGCGAGGGTCAGGGAACGATGCCGGGCGGCAGCTTCGGCCAGACGCTGATGACGCTCGGCTTCAATCCGCAGACAAAACGTTACGTCGGCACCTGGGTCGGTTCGATGATGAGCCACATGTGGATCTATGACGGAGAACTGGACGCGGACGGCACGTCCCTCTCCCTCCACTGCGAGGGACCGGATTTCGAAAACCCCGGCAGGACCATGCGCTACCGCGACGTCATCACGCTTGCCGGGCCATCCCGTCGGCTGCTGACGGCGCAGGCGCAGACAGCGGACGGAAACTGGAAAGACTTGATGACGGCGGAATACCTACGTCGGGATTGAAAGCCGCGCTGACGACGGCCTTGGCTGTTCGGCCACGCATCATGTCAGGCTGACCCGACGACAGTTCATTCGAACAGGCAAACAAGTGGCGCCAGATACGCCGCGCCAGAGCAAACCGGAGGAAGGCAATGGCAGATCACGGCAAATTCGTTTGGTACGAACTGATGACCACCGACATGGCGGCCGCCGAGACGTTCTACAAGGACGTGGTCGGCTGGGCCGCCAGCGATGCCGGCATGGCCGGCATCAGCTACACGCTGTTCAACGTCGGCGAGATTCCGGTGGCGGGATTGATGACCATGCCGGAAGGCGCGCTCGAAATGAACGTGCCGCCCGCCTGGCTCGGCTATGTCGGCGTCGACGATGTCGATGTGAGCGCCGCCAGCATCACCGCCAAGGGCGGCAAGGTGCACCGGGCGCCGGACGATATCCCGGGGATAGGGCGCTTCGCCGTGGTCACCGATCCGCACGGCGCGGTCTTCTCGATCTTCAAGGGTACGGGCGATCCGCCGCCGGTCACCGACCCGATGGCCCCCGGACTGATCGGCTGGCACGAGCTTGCCTCGGGCGACCTCGACACCGCCTTTCCCTTCTATTCCGAACTCTTCGGCTGGACGAAGGACCAGGGCATGGACATGGGCGAAATGGGCATCTACCAGATCTTCGCCCATGGCGGCGCCCCGATCGGCGGGATGATGACCAAGCCGAAGGAAGTGCCCGCGCCTTACTGGCTCTACTACATCAACGTACCGGCCATCGATGCCGCCATCGAACGCATCAAGGCTGGCGGCGGCAAGATCGTGCTGGAGCCGATGGAGGTCCCCGGAGGCGCCTGGATCGTTCAGGCGCTCGACCCGCAGGGCGCCCTCTTCGCACTGGTCGGGCCGAAGCGCTGAGACGACTGCATGTCTCCTTAAATCGTCCTCGACGTAAGGGAACAGACTTGCAGAAAATCAAAGTGTTACAGCGACCTTAACCCGTCTGATAAGACGCGCGGCGCTTTAGCGCCGCAGCACAGATCACGTTGCCGTGAAGAGTTGCTGAAGTAAAATGACGACCAACCAAGTCCAGGCCCGCTTTCGGCAAGAAGGCGGGCAGGATTTATTGCGATCATGGACCGGAAAGCGAATACGGGGGCCGCAAAGCTGGGGTCTGCCGTGCGCCGAGCGCATCCCTCGGTTGCGGATTAGCCCCTAGTATTTCAGGGTATTTCAAGCTTATTTAACATCTTATACGATAGCAGGGGCGGCAAGCACACTGATTTCGGATGGGTTTCTTGTCGGGTGGCAAGAATTTGTCGCGATTGTCGAGCAGACGGGCGGCGACATGAGTGGAGCAACTTCGCGCAAATGAGCAATAAGGGCAGCACCTATGCGTCCCCTCAGATGGGCGTAGGGGAAGCGGGTACGGCCAAGGCCCTGCGACGCAAGCTCCAATGGCTGGTGGCGATCGTCGTTGCCTGCACGGGCATTCTTGCGACCGAAATCATCGCCGCATCCTATAGCGACTTTGTCGTCGCGCGCCGCAACCTGACGGAAGTCATGGCCTTTTGCCGCGTCCTCGACGCCGCAAACTACCTCTCGGCCGAACGTGGCCCGTCCAACGGTGTGCTCGGCCTTGGCGTAGCGCCCGGCTCGACCGTCCAGGCGCGGCTGGCGGAGTTTCGTGCCCGCAGCGACGCGGCACTGGCTCAGATCACCGCCGACATCGACAATGCCAGCCGCTCCGAACCGGCCGGCGCGCTTTCGCCCATCCTGGTCGAGGTCCATCGTCGGCTGATGCTTGCGCGTGCGGAAGTCGATCGCATTGCGGCCCTTCCGCCGGAACGGCGGAACCTTGCCGAAATCGAAGCGACGATCGAGGCCATGTTCGGCGTGATCGATGCGCTTCGCCCCGCGATCGACTGGAACATTCAGCGCCTGACCAACACCGACCCGAACCTTGCGGGCATTGCCCTTGCAGCCCAGATGCTTGCCAATCTGCGTGAGGACGGCGGTCGCCTCGGCTCGCACGTCATGGCGCCCGTTGCCGTCGGCAAGCCGCTCGCGATCAAGAATCTGGCCGACAGCGAGCGCACGCGCGGCAGGCTGCAGGAGGTCTGGGCGATCGTCGGCAAGCCGGGCGCGCTTCCAGGCCTGGATCCGTCGAAGATCGGTGATCTCGCCAAGATCGACCGCGAGTTCTTTGCGGAAGGTTTTGCAATCATCGACAACATCGTCGCCGTCGGTAAACGCTCGGGCGACTACCCGATGACCGCCGAACAGCTCACCGACCTTTTCGTCCCGAAGATGAAACCGCTCGAAGATCTGCGTCGCGCCTTCATGGATTCGACCGTCGAGCGCCTGTCCGCCAACAAGACCCGCGCGTCGATCAAGCTCGCCGTGGCGAGCCTTGCGACCTTCTCGCTCTTCCTGATGTTGCTGATCTTGATGCGGCGCGCCCGATCGCTGGTGTTCGAACCGCTGCTTCTTGCGCGCCACAGCATCATCGAGCTTGCCAATGATCGCCCGATCGCGCGCCTTCAGGGCAAGGGTGGAGAAGGCGAAATGGGACGCCTGTTCGATGCGATCGATATTCTGCGCCAGCGCCTCGACGAGCGCACGCTGCTGATGCAGCATCTCGAACGCCAGGCGGAAACCGACGAACTGACCGGCCTGCTGAACCGCCGCGCGCTGGAGCTGATCGGCGGCGCGGAAGACACGGACGGAAAGGATCAGGACGCCTGTCTGATCCTGATGGACATCGACCATTTCAAGCAGATCAACGATACCCACGGCCATCTGATCGGCGACATCGTGCTTCAGGAAACCGCCCGCATCATCCGCAATTCCGTGCGCAATTCCGATCTCGTCGCCCGCTTCGGCGGTGAGGAGTTTGCCGTGATCACGCCCGGCGACAGCATCGAGTCCGCCCTTGCCCTTGCCGAAAGGATCAGGATCAACCTCGCGCACGAACCGATCGTCCTTGCCGACGGACGGAAGCTGAACGTCACCGCCAGCTTCGGCGTGGCCGAAGGCCGCAGCGCGAACGGTGGCTGGAAGCACCTGATCGAACTTGCCGATAACGAGCTCTATCGCGCCAAGTCCGAGGGCCGCAATCGCGTCTGCGGCCAGCCGGCCGACGCGACGCACCAGCCGTTCAAGGCGATGAAATCCGCGCGCGCTTAGCCAGGAAATCAAGTACCACCCGCACGCGCGCCGGCAGGGCTCCACCCTGCCCGTGGAACACCGCATGGAAGGCCTCGATGTCGCCCGGGTTCAAGTGCTCGGCGACCGCCGTCAGCCGGCCGCAACGGATATCCTCCTTGACCGTAAACGTGGGCAGTCGCGCCAGGCCGACACCGGCGAGCGTAAGCTGGCGCAAACCCTCGCCGTCGCTCACGCGGACCTGCTCCGTCGGCGCCAGCGTGAAAGGCTCCCCGTTCGACAGGAGCGGCCAGCCATCGATCGAACGCGCATAGCTATGGCTCAGCCTGTTCATCGCTTCGAGGTCGCCGACACTCTCGGGCATGCCGAACCGTTGAAGATAGGACGGCGCGCCCACGATCGTCATCGACGTGCTGCCGAGCTTGCGGGCGATCAGGCTCGAAGACTTCAGAGGACCGGCGCGCACGGCGATGTCGGCCCGCTCCGCCATCAGATCGACCACGGCGTCGGTCTGCAGGATATCGAGCGAGACCGATGGAAAGACCGAGAGAAACTCCGGCAGCACCGGCATCAGCACGTGCACCGCATAGGAAGCGCTGACGTTTAGCCGCACGCGGCCCTCGGGCGTTTCGCCTGAACCCGCCTCGCGCTCCGCCTCGTCGATATCGGCAAGGATGCGCACCGCCCGTTCATAGAAGGCACAGCCTTCCGCCGTCAGCTGCAGCCGCCGCGTCGAGCGGTTGATGAGCCGGACGCCGAGCCTTTCCTCCAGCCTCTGCACGAGCTTGCTGACGGCCGAGGGTGTCATGCAGCAGACCTTTGCCGCGGCCGAGAAGCCGCCGAGCTCCACCGCCTTGGCGAAAACCGCCATCTCCCCCGAACGGTTGATAGACAAGCGCGACATGTGACTTCAACTCACAAATGATGTTCTTTCATCCGGTCTACATCGCAAATGGCCGCGATACCACCTTCTCCTGGTGGGCGAGCGGACTTCCGCTCTCGCAAAGACAAAACCAACGAGGAGTTTGACGACATGGAATACAGACGGCTTGGATCATCGGGACTGAAAGTGCCTGCCTTGAGCTTCGGCGCCGGCACCTTTGGCGGCAAGGGGCCGCTCTTCAGCGCCTGGGGCAACAGCGACGCCGCGGAAGCCCGGCGGCTGATCGACATCTCGCTCGAAGCCGGCGTCAATCTCTTCGATACCGCAGACGTTTACTCCGACGGTGCGTCCGAGAGCGTGCTCGGCGCGGCCATCAAGGGCCGGCGTGATGCCGTGCTTCTCTCCACCAAGATGGCATTGCCGATGGGCGACGGACCGAACGACGCCGGCACGTCGCGCACGCGTCTCGTCAAGGGCGTCGACGATGCCTTGAAGCGGCTCGGCACCGACTACATCGACCTTTTGCAACTGCACGCCTTCGACGCGGGAACGCCGGTCGAGGAGGTGCTTTCGACACTCGACAGTCTGGTTGCCGCCGGCAAGCTGCGCTACGTCGGTGCCTCGAACTTTGCCGGCTGGCAATTGATGAAATCGCTGGCTGTCTCGGAGAAGCACGGCCTCGTGCGCCACGTCGCCCACCAGGTCTACTATTCGCTGGTTGGACGCGACTACGAATGGGAACTGATGCCGCTTGGCGCCGACCAAGGCGTCGGCGCTCTGGTCTGGAGCCCGCTCGGCTGGGGGCGTCTCACCGGCAAGATCCGCCGCGGCAAGCCGTGGCCCGAAGGCAGCCGCCTGCACGACACTGCGGCCTTCGGCCCACCGGTCGATGATGAGAAGCTCTACGATGTCGTCGACGTGCTCGACCAGCTCGCGGAGGAAACCGGCAAGACGATCCCGCAGATCGCCATCAACTGGCTGCTGCAGCGCCCGACGGTCTCGAGCGTCATCATCGGCGCCCGCAACGAGGAGCAGCTTCGCCAGAACCTCGGCGCCGTCGGCTGGTCGTTGTCAGCGGACCAGATCGCCCGACTCGACGCGGCGAGCCGAACGACGCCGGCCTACCCCTACTTCCCCTACTACCGCCAGGAGGGTTTTGCCCGCATCAATCCGCCGATCGTCTGACCGAGGATGGCCAATGTTTCGCACGCCCGTCCGGGCGTGCGAATGCGTTGCGCCGCCCTGATTTTCTGCGGGCGCTTTCGCGCTTGCATTCTCGATTTGCATTGCACAAACTTCGTGGCGATGGGGGGCGTCAGACCCGCCACGAAGGGGATCAAATCCGGCATGTCGATCAAGGCCAGTATCTATCACCTGACCCACTACATCTATGACCGTCCCGTAAGGCTCTCGCCGCAGATCATCCGGCTGAAGCCCGCTGCCCATTCCAAGACCAAGGTCATCAGCCACTCGCTGAAGGTTTCGCCCGGCAACCATTTCGTCAACCTGCAGCAGGACCCCTACGGCAACTACCTCGCCCGTTTCGTCTTTCCCGATCCGGTGAGCGAGCTGAAAATCGAAGTCGATCTCGTCGCCGACATGACCGTCTACAACCCCTTTGACTTTTTCGTCGAGGAAGAGGCCGAGCATTGGCCCTTCCCCTACCCCGAGGATCTCAGCGACGATCTCCGGATCTATATGACGCCGGAGCCGCTCGGCCCGGCGCTCTCCGCCTTCATGGCAACGGTCGACCGTTCCCGCCAGCGCACCATCGACATGGTCGTCGGGCTCAACGCACGCCTGCAGAAGGAAGTCGGCTATGTGATCCGCATGGAGCCGGGCGTGCAGGACCCGGAGCAGACGCTGACATCGGCAAGAGGATCCTGCCGCGATTCCAGCTGGCTGCTCGTACAGATCCTGCGCAATCTCGGCTTCGCCGCCCGCTTCGTCTCCGGCTATCTCATTCAGCTGACGCCGGATCTGAAAGCCCTCGATGGTCCCTCCGGCACCGACCACGACTTCACCGACCTGCATGCCTGGGCCGAAGTCTACCTGCCCGGTGCCGGCTGGGTCGGGCTCGACCCGACCTCGGGCCTGCTGACCGGCGAGAGCCACATTCCGCTTGCCGCAACGCCCCATTACCGCAACGCCGCGCCGATCTCCGGAGAATTTTTCGGCGATCCCGAGACCCGCACCGACTTCGCTTTCGACATGAAGGTGAGGCGCGTCACCGAGCACCCGCGCATCACCAAACCCTTCTCCGACGAAAGCTGGGATGCGCTGAATGCACTCGGCGGGAAGGTTGACCGGGAGCTTGAGGAAAACGACATCCGCCTGACGATGGGCGGCGAGCCCACCTTCGTTTCGATCGACGACTTCGAGTCCGAGGAATGGAACACGGAGGCCGTCGGACCAACCAAGCGCGAGAAGGCCGACACACTGATCCGCCGGCTGCGCGAACGCTTCGCCCCCGGTGGCTTCCTGCATTATGGCCAGGGCAAATGGTATCCGGGCGAAACCCTGCCGCGCTGGACCTTCTCCCTCTACTGGCGCAAGGACGGCGTGCCGATCTGGCGCCGGCCGGACCTGATCGCCGAGGAGACCGGCCGCCACGACGTGACGGTAGCGGATGCCGAACGCCTGCTGCATCTGGTCGCAGGCGAATTGAGCGTGCCGACCGAAATGGTCGTGCCGGCCTTCGAAGACCCGGCCGACTGGCTGCTGAAGGAGGCAAACCTCCCCGACAACGTCGATCCTGCCAACTCCAAGCTGAAGGATCCCGAGGAGCGCAGCCGCATGGCCCGCGTGTTCGAGCGCGGCCTGACGGCGCCGACCGGCTATGTTCTGCCGGTGCAAGCCTGGAACGCGCGCGCCACCGGCGTGAAGTGGATGAGCGAGAAATGGCAGACGCGCCGTGGCCGCATCTTCCTCGTTCCCGGCGACAGCGCCGTCGGCTATCGCCTTCCGCTCGGCGCCCTACCCTATGTCGCGCCCTCCGCTTACCCCTATATCCATCCGGTCGATCCGACGGTCCCGCGCGACGATTTGCCGGACTTCAGCGAAAGCAGCGCCCGCACGCAGCATGCACGCTTCCAGGCCTCGGAAGTTCCGGAAACGCCGCTCCCGGCGCCGCGCGACGAGATCGCCGGATTGGTGCGCACCGCCATCAGCGTCGAGCCGCGCGACGGCCGGCTCTGCGTCTTCATGCCGCCGACGACAAGCGTCGAGGAGTATCTCGATCTGATCGCGTCTGCGGAGCGCGCTGCCGCTGCGATCGGCCTGCCCGTGCACATCGAGGGCTATGCACCGCCGCAGGACGAGCGCATCAACGTCATCCGCGTTGCGCCGGACCCGGGCGTCATCGAGGTCAACATTCATCCGGCCGCCCATTGGCAGGACTGCGTCGATATCACCACGGCGATCTACGAGGAGGCGCGCCAGAGCCGGCTCGGTGCCGACAAGTTCATGATCGACGGCCGTCACACCGGCACCGGCGGCGGCAATCACGTGGTCGTCGGCGGCGCCAATCCGAATGACAGCCCGTTCCTGCGCCGCCCGGATCTGCTAAAAAGCATGGTGCTGCACTGGCAGCGGCATCCCTCGCTCTCCTACCTGTTCTCCGGCCTCTTCATCGGCCCGACCTCGCAGGCGCCGCGTATCGACGAAGCCCGGCACGACCAGCTCTATGAACTCGAAATCGCCCTGGCGCAGGTGCCGATGCCGGGCTCTGCAACGCCGCCGCCCCTGCCCTGGCTCGTCGACCGGCTGTTCCGCAACCTGCTCGTCGATGTCACCGGCAACACCCATCGGGCGGAGATCTGCATCGACAAGCTGTTTTCGCCTGACGGGCCGACCGGCCGCCTCGGCCTCGTCGAGTTCCGCGGTTTCGAGATGCCGCCGAACGCCCGCATGTCGCTTGCCCAGCAATTGCTGGTGCGCGCCCTCATCGCCCGTTTCTGGAAGCACCCGGTCGACGGTCGCTTCGTGCGCTGGGGCACCGCGCTGCACGATCGTTTCATGCTGCCGTATCACGTCTGGCAGGATTTTCTCGACGTGCTCGCCGATCTCCGGGCGCATGGCTTCGATCTGAAGCCGGAATGGTTCGAGGCCCAGCTCGAGTTCCGCTTCCCCTTCTGCGGCGAGGTCGAATACGAGGGTGCAAAGCTCGAAATCCGCCAGGCGCTCGAACCCTGGCACGTGATGGGCGAACAGGGCGCGATCGGCGGCACCGTGCGCTATGTCGACAGCTCGATCGAACGGCTGCAGGTCAAGCTCGATACCGCCAATCCCGAGCGATATACGGTCGCCTGCAACGGTCGGCCCGTGCCGCTCACACGCACTGGTTCGAATGGCACGGCGGTGGCCGGCGTCCGCTACAAGGCGTGGCAGCCGGCCTCTGGGCTACACCCGGTGCTACCGGTCAACACTCCCCTTACATTCGATATCTATGATACATGGTCGAATCGGGCGATCGGCGGTTGCATCTACCATGTCGCCCACCCGGGTGGGCGCCACTACGACACGTTTCCGGTCAACGGCAACGAGGCGGAGGCGCGGCGCCTGGCGCGGTTCGAGCCTTGGGGCCATACGCCGGGAGGCTATCCGCTGCGCCCCGAAAGCCCGTCGACGGAATTCCCGATGACGCTTGATCTCAGGCGTCCACCAGGAGCGTAAATGCCGAAGAAGCAGACAGCGGCCGCAAACCATCCGGGCACCGACGACGATCCGGTCTTCGGCTACCGTGCCCTACCGGGCATTGCCGACGAAATGCTCGATCAGGAGGGCAATGTCCGCCCGGTCTGGCAGCGGTTGCTCGCGACGCTTGGGCGGCTCGACGAGACCGAACTTGCCAACCGCTTCGCGCGCGCCGACCGCTATCTGCGCGACGCCGGCGTGTTCTATCGCGTCTATGGCGCCAAGGAGAGTTCCGAGCGAAGCTGGCCGCTGTCGCACATTCCGGTTCTGATCGACGAAAAGGAATGGGCGCACGTCTCGCAAGGCCTCGTGCAGCGCGCCGAACTTCTGGAAAAGGTGGTCGCCGACATCTATGGCGAGAACCGGCTGGTGCGCGAAGGGCTGCTGCCGCCGGCGCTGGTCGCCTCCAATCCGGAGTTCCTGCGCCCTCTCGTCGGCGTGAAACCGGCCGACGGCCACTTCCTGCATTTCGTCTCCTTCGAGATCGGCCGTGGCCCCGACGGTAACTGGTGGGTCCTGTCCGATCGCACCGAGGCACCTTCGGGCGCCGGCTTCGCCCTGGAGAACCGGGTCGCGACCACGCGTGCCTTCTCCAATCTTTATGCCGAAAGCCACGTCCACCGGCTGGCCGGCTTCTTTGGCGAGTTCCGCGACACGCTGCAGAGCCGCCGACTGCACCCGGACGACCGCATCGCCGTTCTTTCGCCGGGGATCGCCAACGAGACCTATTTCGAACATGCCTATATCGCCCGCTATCTGGGCTTCATGCTGCTTGAAGGCGAGGATCTGACCGTGATCGGCGGCCGGGTGATGGTGCGCACCGTCGCCGGCCTCAAGCCCATCGGCGTGCTCTGGCGTCGTCTCGACGCGGCCTTTGCCGATCCGCTCGAGCTCAATCAGTCCTCGCATATCGGCACACCCGGCATTGTCGAGGCGCTCAGGGCCGGCTCGGTCTCAATCGTGAACGCGCTCGGCACCGGCATCGTCGAAACCCGCGCCTTCCTCGCCTTCATGCCGGCGATCTGCCGCCATCTGCTGGGCGAGGAACAGAAGCTGCCCTCGATCGCCACCTGGTGGTGCGGCCAGGGCGCCGAACGCGAACAGGTCGCCGCCAACCTCGACCGCATGGTCATCGGCCCCGCCTACCAGACCCGCCCTTTCTTCGACGACAATGGCCAGTCGGTACTCGGCCGTACGCTTGATGAGAAGGCTCGAGCCTCGATCGCAGATTGGCTTAGCGCCGAGGGCGGCAAGCTCGTGGGCCAGGAGGTGGTCACGCTCTCGACCACCCCTGCCTGGGTGCGCGGGCGGCTGACGCCGCGGCCGATGAGCCTGCGGGTGTTTGCGGCACGCACCCGCGACGGCTGGCAGATTATGCCAGGGGGCTTTGCCCGCATCGGCTCCGGCGACGATGTCGCCGCGATCGCGATGCAGGCGGGCGGCACCGCCGCCGATGTCTGGATCGTCAGCGATCGACCGGTCGAGCGCACGACGCTGCTTCCGGCCGAGGAAAGTTTCACCCGCAACATGCCGGGAAGCCTGCCGAGCCGGGCGGCCGACAATCTCTTCTGGCTCGGCCGCTATATCGAGCGTGCGGAAGGGGCGCTGCGCATCCTGCGCGCCTGGCACGGCCGCTTCGCCGAAACCGCCGATCCGGACCTGCCGCTCCTTAAGGATGTCGGCGACTATCTCGCAGCCCTCGACATCGATGCGCGCCAGCCGGTGCCCGACAGCCTGCTCGCCAATATCGCAAGCGCCCTCTTCAGCGCCGGCAACATCCGCGACCGGTTCTCGCCAGACGGCTGGCTGGCACTGAACGACCTGTCGCAGACGGCGCGCAAGTTCCACGCGACGGTGCAGGCCGGCGACGACGCGACCCGCGCGATCACCGTGCTCCTGCGCAAGCTCGCCGGCTTTGCCGGTCTCGTGCATGAAAACATGTACCGCTTCACCGGCTGGCGCTTTCTTTCGATCGGCCGCTATATCGAGCGCGGCCTGCACATGACCCGGCTGCTCGGCCACATGTCGGGGCCGGATGCGCCCGATGGCGCCTATGACATGCTGCTCGAAATCGGCGACAGCGTCATGACCCATCGCCGGCGCTACAATGTCAGCACCGCCGCCTTGACGGTCACCGACCTCCTGGCGCTCGATCCGCTCAATCCGCGCTCGGTGCTTTACCAGTTGAATGAGATCAAGACCGAGGTCGAGCTCTTGCCGAACGCCTTCGTCAACGGCCAGATGTCCTCCTTCTACCGCGAGGCGATGCGGCTGCATTCGGGCCTGGCGGTGATGACACCGGAAGCCATGAACCTCGGCGTCTACAATCGGTTGGAGCGGGATCTCGAAAGCCTGTCCGATCTGCTCGCGCGCACCTATCTCGGCTAGCCATGCTTTACGACATCAGCCTGAAGATCATCTATGACTACGAAGTGCCGGTGTCCGGCGGCCGCCACCTCGTGCGCGTGCTGCCGGCGACGCTGCCCGGTCGCCAGCGTCTCGTCGTCGGCTCGCTCAGCTGCCATCCCATGCCGGCCGAACGTACCGAGAGCATCGACTTCTTCGCCAACCCGTTTACGTCGATCCTCTTTCGCACCTCGCATGCCGACCTGACAATCCGCATGCAGGCGCGAGTGCAGGTGGAAGCACAGGCCCTGACCGCGGACTTCTCCCCTGACCTCACCGGCCTGCCGGCAGAGCTTGCGGCCTGCTGGTCCGTCGATGCCGACGCGCCGCATCACTTCGCCGGCCCGAGCCCACTCTTGCCCGAGGTCGCCAACATTGCCGCCTACGCGCGTGACACCATTACCGACACGATGACCGTGCGCCAGATCGCCGTCGCATTGTGCGACCGCATCCATCGCGACTTCGCCTATGACGGCGAGGCGACAACCGTGAACACGACGCCGGCAGAAGCGTTCAAGCTCAAGCGCGGCGTCTGCCAGGATTTCGCCCATGTCATGATCGTAGCGCTCAGAAGCCTCGGCATCCCTGCCGGCTATGTTAGCGGTTTCCTAAGGACGATCCCTCCGCCCGGCAAGGAGCGCCTGGAGGGGGCCGATGCCATGCACGCCTGGGTGCGCGTCTGGTGCGGCACAACCGGTGGGTGGCTCGAACTCGATCCGACCAACAATATTCCGGCTGGAACCGACCATATCGTCGTCGGCCATGGCCGCGACTACGGCGATGTCGCGCCCGTCATCGGGGTCCTGAAAAGCTACGGCAGCCAAACGACGAAACAGGCGGTCGACGTCATTCCGGTAGCGTGACCCGATTTGGCACAGGCCGATTCCCGCTTCGGAACAGACAGGGTGCCGCAGAACCCCTTACAACAACCGGTTTTCCGGCAATCCATTAAAATTGCAAGGATTGCCGGAACGATATCGTAAGCCATCGCCGCTATTGATGCCCCCAAGCTTGCAACGTGTTCCTTTGGGGTGTGCAAAGATGGGAAGACGATACACGGTAGGCCGGTCCTTCGTAGCTATGCTCAAGGACCGGGGTGGCAATTTTGGCATCATGGCAGCACTCGCGGCGCCATTGGTGTTGGCAGCCGGCGGCGTCGCCGTCGATCTGGCCACCATGATGACGACGAAAAACCAGATGCAGGATGCAGCCGACGCGGCAGCACTTGCGGCTGCGTCCGCACTCGTTGCAAACAAGGATACCCTGGCGACCGAGAAGGCCAAGGAAATCGCCTTGAACTTCCTGAAGGCGCAGTCGGGCGCAAGCTCGACCGATCTGCCCGGTGGAGCCGGCGGCAGCGACCCGGGCACCAGCAGCGCTTCCGCGGGCGGCGTGACCGACCCGACGGAGACCCAGGTTCAGCCGACGGTCGACATCGTCATGACGACTGTCGGCAAGAGCGACAAGGCCTTCAAGGTCACGATCGTCAACAAGCAGACAATTCAGCTCAACCCCATGACGCGGTTGCTCGGACAGAAGTCCGTCAATCTGGAAACGGTAGCCGTTGCCGAGAGCGCGACGGAAACCAAGAACGCCATGTCGATGTATCTCGTGCTCGACCGCTCGGGCTCGATGGCCTTCGTGACGAATGTGAAGGACGAGAAGCGCACCAAGTGCAAGAACTGGACGGCGGAGAACTGGGGCAAGAGCATCTCTGAGACCAGCCCTTGCATGATCGACAAGATCACGACCTTGAAATCCGCGGTTGAGACGCTGCTGAAGCCACTCACCGAGATGGACCCCGACAACAAGTATGTCCGTGTCGGCGCTGTTTCCTATAGCAGCTCCATCTTCCCGGAAGAGAAACTGGCCTGGGGCACGACGAAGGCCAGTACCTACGTCAAGAACCTGGAGGCGAACGGCGGCACGGATTCGAGCGGCGCCTTCGCCAAGGCCGTCACGGATCTGAAGCTCAAGGGCGAAAACGACGCGCACACGGCATCCAACGGCCTGACGCCGAAAAAGTACATCGTCTTCATGACCGATGGGGCGAACACACATTTCGAAGGAAAGGCGTTGACCATCCCGGCGGCGCCAAAGCCGGAACCGGAACTCGACAAATACAAAGCCCAGGATTCCAAATCCGACACGGCAACGCTCCAGGCGTGCCAAGATGCCAAGGACGCCGGCATTCGCGTCTTCACCATCGCCTTCATGGCGCCGATCCAGGGAAAATCGGTGCTCAGCCGATGCGCCAGCAGCACAGCCGACTACAAGTCGCCGGAAGATGCCGCAGCTCTGGTCAAGGTTTTCGGTGAAATCGGCGCCACCACCTCGGGCAAGATGGCACGCCTGACAAGGTAAGACAGACCACATCGCTGACGATGCCGCCCGGCCCCGCCGGGCGGCATTTTGCGTTTCGGCGGGATACGTTCTCCACCGTCTGAGACAAGTCTAATCCATTTAAAAACATCTGTTGCAAGCGCTTCGGATCGATGCATAAATTGGCTTTATCCCCGGTCGGGTCCGGCCTGCGATCTCCCAACGCAAAAGGGTAAAGACAGTTTCATGATGAACAGGCTCTCCACCAACGACGTGCCGCAGCCCGCCCCAAGGTCGTCTGAACCTAGCCAGCTCGCCGTCGAAATCCTCGAACGTCTGAAGTACCGCATCGGCAAGGACCCGAAGGTCGCCAAGCCCCATGACTGGCTGACGGCGGCGATCCTGGTTGCGCGTGACCGCATCACCGACAAGTGGATGGACTCCACCCGCAAGACCTACGCGACCGGCGCCAAGCGCGTTTATTATCTCTCGCTCGAATTCCTGATCGGCCGGCTGATGCGCGATGCCATGACCAATATCGGCCTGATGGACGAGATGCGCGATGCGCTCGCCTCCCTCGGCGTCGATATCGATGTCGTCGCCCAGCTCGAGCCGGATGCGGCCCTCGGCAATGGCGGTCTCGGACGGCTGGCTGCCTGTTTCATGGAATCGATGGCGACCGTCGACGTACCCGCCTATGGCTACGGCATCCGCTACATGCATGGCCTCTTCCGCCAGCAGATGGCCGATGGCTGGCAGGTGGAACTACCCGAAACCTGGCTTGCCCACGGCAACCCCTGGGAATTCGAACGCCGCGAAAGCTCCTACGAAATCGGCTTCGGCGGCGTGGTCGAAACCGCCAATGTCGACGAGGAAATCCAGCGTTTCGTGTGGAAACCGGCCGAGCGCGTCATCGCCACCGCCTTCGACACGCCCGCCGTCGGCTGGCGGGCAAAACGCGTCAACACGCTGCGCTTGTGGACCGCGCAGCCGATTGACCCGATCCTGCTGGCCGCCTTCAACGCCGGCGACCACATCGGCGCCCTTCGCGAAAGCAACAAGGCGGAAAGCCTGACGCGTGTTCTCTATCCGGCCGACGCGACGCCAGCGGGCCAGGAGCTGCGCCTACGCCAGGAATACTTCTTCTCCTCGGCCTCGCTGCAGGACATCCTGCGCCGTCACCTGCAGCAATACCCGGATTTCAACTCGCTGCCGGACGCCGTCGCCATCCAGCTCAATGACACCCATCCAGCCATTTCCATTGCCGAACTGGTGCGGCTCTTGACCGACCTGCACGGCCTCGATTTCGAGCAGGCCTGGGACATCACCCGCCGCACGATCTCCTACACCAACCACACGCTTCTGCCCGAAGCGCTCGAAAGCTGGCCGGTACCGCTGATCGAGCGCCTGCTGCCGCGCCACATGCAGATCGTCTATGCGATCAACGCCAAGATCCTGATCGAGGCCCGCCGCCAGAAGGGCGCCACGGACGACGAAATCCGCAACATCTCGCTGATCGACGAAAGCGGCGAACGACGCGTGCGCATGGGCAATCTCGCCTTTGTCGGCTCGCACTCGATCAACGGCGTTTCGGCACTGCACACCGAGCTGATGAAGGAAACGGTATTTGCCGACCTGCACAAGCTCTACCCGGACCGCATCAACAACAAGACCAACGGCATTACGCCGCGCCGCTGGCTGATGCAGTGCAATCCCGGTCTCTTCGGACTGATCCGCGACGCGATCGGCGACGAGTTCATGGACAATACCGAGGCGCTGCAGGCGCTCGACGTCTTCGCCGACAAGGCGGACTTCCAGGAGCATTTCGCCGCGGTCAAACGCGCCAACAAGGTGCGCCTCGCGCAGCTCGTGCAGAGCCGCCTCGGCATCCGGCTCGATCCGTCGGCGATGTTCGACATCCAGATCAAGCGCATCCACGAGTACAAGCGCCAGCTCCTCAACATCATCGAGGCGGTGGCGCTCTACGACCAGATCCGCTCCCATCCGGAGCTCGACTGGGTGCCGCGCGTCAAGCTCTTTGCCGGCAAGGCGGCGCCGAGCTATCACAATGCCAAGCTGATCATCAAACTGGCCAACGACGTCGCCCGTGTCGTCAACAACGATCCGGCGGTGCGCGGCCTCCTGAAGATCGTCTTCGTGCCGAACTACAACGTCTCGCTCGCCGAGATCATGGTTCCGGCTGCCGACCTTTCCGAGCAGATCTCGACGGCCGGCATGGAAGCATCGGGCACCGGCAACATGAAGTTCGCGCTGAACGGCGCCTTGACGATCGGTACGCTCGACGGCGCCAATGTCGAGATGCGCGACTGGATCGGCGAGGAAAACATCAAGATCTTCGGCATGACCGCCGAAGAGGTGACCAGGGCACGCGCCGAAGGTCACAATCCGCGCGCCATCATCGAAGGCTCGCGCGAGCTGTCGCAGGCGCTGCAGGCGATTGCGTCCGGCGTGTTCTCGCCCGATGACCGCAATCGCTTCGCAAGCCTCGTCGAAGGGCTCTACAATCACGACTGGTTCATGGTCGCTGCCGATTTCGAAGCCTACGCCAAGGCGCAGCGCGAGCTCGACCAGCTCTGGACGACGCCGTCCGACTGGCACGCGCAGGCAATCCGCAACACCGCACGGATGGGCTGGTTCTCGTCCGATCGCACCATCCGGCAATATGCCGGGGAAATCTGGAGAGCTGGATGACGCCCTCGGCCGGCAAGGACCCGGAACCCGCAGCTTCAGGTCTGCTGTCAGCCCCGGATATCGCGGCCATCCTCAAGGGCACGCATGACGACCCCTTTGCGGTTCTTGGCGTGCACCCCGTCGGCAAGACCGTCCTTGCCCGCTGCTTCATCCCCGATGCCGAGACGGTGACGGTCGAAACGCTCTCGGGCAAGGACCTGGGGGCGATCGAACGGCGCGACGATGCCGGCTTCTTCGAAGGCCCGGTGGCGCTGAAGAAGCCACAGCCCGTCCGCTACCGCGCCCGCAATCAGGGCGGCGAATGGGTGGTCGTCGATCCCTACAGCTTCGGTCCGGTTCTCGGACCGATGGACGATTATTACATTCGCGAAGGCTCGCATCTCAGGCTCTTCGACAAGATGGGGGCGCACCCGATCGAGCATGACGGTGCCAGCGGCTACCATTTCGCCGTCTGGGCACCCAATGCGAAGCGTGTTTCGGTCGTCGGCCAGTTCAACGACTGGGACGGCCGGCGCCACGTCATGCGGCT
Organism: Ensifer sp. ENS08; assembly: GCF_014852195.1. NCBI lineage: Bacteria > Pseudomonadati > Pseudomonadota > Alphaproteobacteria > Hyphomicrobiales > Rhizobiaceae > Ensifer > Ensifer sp. ENS08. Next base: position 148,234 of record NZ_JACVBF010000015.1, on the reverse strand, counting down.
GCGCACCGACACCGGCATCTGGGAAATCTTCATTCCCGGCGTCGATGCGGGCCTTGTCTACAAGTACGAGATCCTCGACCGCAACGGCACGCGTCTGCCGCTCAAGGCCGATCCCTTTGCCCGGCGCTCCGAACTACGCCCGAACACGGCCTCGATGACCACGCCGGAAATCGCGCAGACCTGGGACGACGAGGCACACCGCAAGCATTGGGCCTCGGCCGACGCAAGACGGCAACCGATCTCGATCTACGAAGTGCACGCCGGTTCCTGGCAGCGCCGCGACAATGGCGAGATGCTCTCCTGGGACGAGCTTGCCGACCGGCTGATCCCCTACTGCGTCGACATGGGCTTTACCCATATCGAGTTTCTGCCGATCTCGGAGTTTCCTTTCGACCCCTCCTGGGGCTACCAGACAACCGGTCTTTATGCGCCGACCGCCCGTTTCGGCGAGCCCGAAGGTTTTGCCCGCTTCGTCAACGGCTGCCACAAGGTCGGCATCGGCGTCATCCTCGACTGGGTGCCGGCGCATTTCCCGACCGACGAGCACGGCCTGCGCTGGTTCGACGGCACCGCACTCTACGAACACGAGGATCCGCGCCAAGGCTTCCACCCCGACTGGAACACGGCGATCTACAATTTCGGCCGCCAGGAAGTGCTGTCGTTCCTCGTCAACAATGCGCTCTACTGGGCGGAAAAATTCCATGTCGACGGCCTGCGCGTCGATGCGGTCGCCTCGATGCTCTACCTCGACTACTCGCGCAAGCACGGCGAGTGGGTGCCGAACGAATATGGCGGCAACGAGAACCTCGAGGCCGTCCGTTTCCTGCAGACGCTGAACACGGAAATATACGGCTCTCACAAGGGTATTCTGACGATCGCCGAGGAATCGACCTCCTGGCCGAAGGTCTCCCATCCGGTCCATGCGGGGGGTCTCGGGTTCGGCTTCAAGTGGAACATGGGCTTCATGCACGACACGCTGCAATATCTGTCGCGCGAGCCGGTGCACCGCAAGTTCCACCACAACGACCTGACCTTCGGCCTGCTCTATGCCTTCAACGAGAACTTCGTGCTGCCGCTGTCCCATGACGAGGTCGTGCACGGCAAGGGCTCGCTGATCGCCAAGATGGCCGGCGACGACTGGCAGAAGTTCGCCAATCTCCGGGCCTACTACGCCTTCATGTGGGGCTATCCCGGCAAGAAGCTCTTGTTCATGGGTCAGGAGTTCGCGCAATGGCGCGAATGGTCCGAGGATCGGGCGCTCGACTGGAACCTGCTCGAATACCATCTGCACGAGGGCATGCGACGGCTGGTGCGTGACTTGAACGGCACCTACCGCGCCAAGCCGGCGCTGCATGCGCGCGATTGCGAAGGCGAAGGTTTCGAATGGCTGCTGGCCGACGACCGCGACAACTCGGTCTTTGCCTGGCTGCGCAAGGCGCCCGGCGAAAAACTCGTCGCCGTCATCACCAATTTCACCCCCGTCTACCGGGAAAGCTACGCCATCCCGCTGCCGGTCAAGGGTCGCTGGAAGGAGATCCTCAACAGCGACGCGGAAATCTATGGAGGAAGCGGCAAGGGCAATGGCGGCGCGGTTTTTGCCGAGAAGAACAGCACGGGAGCGATCATGGCCAACATCACCCTGCCGCCGCTCGCGACACTGATGCTGGAACAGGAGTAATTTATCCGACCCGCCAGCCGAAGGCGGCGGAAGACTGCAAATATCGAGGGCCGCAAGGCGTCGCAGAAGGCCGCCGTGACGACCCCTTAAGGTCAATGAATGGGGAGGACAAATGGTGGAAAAGCGTACGCAACCTCTGGCACGTGATGCCATGGCCTATGTTCTCGCCGGCGGTCGCGGCAGTCGCCTGAAGGAACTGACCGACCGACGGGCGAAGCCGGCAGTCTATTTCGGCGGCAAGGCCCGTATCATCGACTTCGCGCTGTCGAACGCGCTCAACTCCGGTATCCGCCGCATCGGCGTCGCCACCCAGTACAAGGCGCATTCGCTGATCCGCCACCTGCAGCGTGGCTGGAACTTCTTCCGCCCGGAGCGAAACGAAAGCTTCGATATTCTCCCGGCCAGCCAGCGCGTTTCCGAAACGCAATGGTACGAAGGCACGGCCGACGCCGTTTACCAGAACATCGACATCATCGAAGACCATGGCGTCGAATACATGGTAATCCTTGCTGGCGACCATATTTACAAGATGGACTACGAATTGATGCTGCAGCAGCACGTCGATTCCGGCGCCGACGTCACCATCGGCTGCCTCGAGGTGCCGCGCATGGAAGCAACCGGCTTCGGCGTGATGCATGTCGACGAAAAGGACCGCATCATCGCCTTCGTCGAGAAGCCGGCCGATCCGCCGGGCATTCCCGGCAATCCGGAGATGGCGCTTGCCTCCATGGGCATCTATGTCTTCCACACGAAGTTCCTGATGGATCTTCTGCGCCGCGACGCCGCCGATCCGAAATCGAGCCGCGACTTCGGCAAGGACATCATCCCCTACATCGTCGATAACGGCAAAGCCGTCGCCCACCGTTTCGCAGAGTCCTGCGTGCGGTCGGACTTCGAGCGCGAGGCCTACTGGCGCGACGTCGGCACGATCGATGCCTATTGGCAGGCCAATATCGACCTGACCCACGTGACGCCGGAGCTCGACATCTACGACAGCACCTGGCCGATCTGGACCTTTGCCGAGATCAAGCCGCCGGCGAAATTCGTGCATGACGATGAAAACCGCCGCGGCTCGGCAACCTCGTCGCTGATCTCCGGCGACTGCATTATCTCAGGCGCCGCGCTCAACCGCAGCCTGTTGTTCACAGGTGTCCGCGTAAATTCATATTCCCGTCTGGAGAATGCCGTAGTTCTTCCCGATGTGAAGATCGGTCGCCACGCGACGCTGCGCAACGTGGTCATCGACAGCCGTGTCGTGATCCCCGAGGGCCTCGTCGTCGGGGACGATCCGGTGCTCGATGCCAAGCGTTTCCGGCGTTCGGAAAACGGCGTCTGCCTGATCACGCAAACGATGATCGACAAGCTGGGAATGTAGGCATCCATGAACGTCCTGTCCGTTGCGTCCGAAGTCTATCCGCTGATCAAGACCGGGGGGCTTGCCGATGTCGTCGGCGCGCTTCCGGCAGCGCTTTTGCCGCACGGCGTCAAGACCCGCACGCTGGTGCCCGGCTATCCGGCCGTGCTGCAGAAGCTGAAGAAGAAAAAGAAGGTCGGCAGTTTCGAAAACCTGTTCGGCAATCCGGCGACAGTTCTCGCCGCCGAAATCGACGGGCTCGATCTGCTGGTCCTCGACCTGCCTGAACTCTACGCCCGAGACGGCGGCCCCTATGTCGATGCCACCGGCCGCGACTACGTCGACAATTTCCGCCGCTTTGCCGCACTCTCGCTTGCGGCGGCAGAAATTGCCGGCGGCGATGTCGTCTCGGGCTGGAAACCCGATATCGTTCACGCCCATGACTGGCAGACGGCGCTGACGCCGGTCTACATGCATTTCGGCCCGGCGGCCGCAACGCCGACGGTGATGACGATCCACAACATCGCCTTCCAGGGCCAGTTCGGCGCCTTAGTCTTCCCCGAGCTTGCCCTTCCCGCCGAAGCCTTCTCGATGCAGTTCGTCGAATATTACGGCGACGTCGGCTTCCTGAAGGGCGGCCTGCAGACCGCCGACGCCATTACCACCGTCAGCCCCTCCTATGCGCAGGAAATCCTGACGCCCGAATTCGGCATGGGCCTCGAAGGCCTGTTGAAGAGCCGCGTCGCCGACCTCTCTGGCATCGTCAACGGCATCGACGCCGACATCTGGGATCCGCAGACCGACCCGCACATCGCCCAGCATTTCAGCGCAACGAGCCTGAAGCAGCGCGCGGCCAACCGGCGTGCGCTCGAGGAACGCTTCGGCCTTGAAAAAGGCAACGGCCCGATCTTCTGCGTTGTCAGCCGGCTCACCTGGCAGAAGGGCATGGATCTGGTCGCCGAGATCGCCGACGAGCTCGTCGCCATGGGCGGCAAGCTCGTGGTGCTCGGCTCCGGCGACGCGGCGCTCGAAGGCGCGCTGCTCGCCGCTGCCTCCCGCCATCGCGGCCATATCGGCATGGTCACCGGCTACAACGAGCCGCTGTCGCATCTGATGCAGGCGGGCTCCGACGCCATCCTCATTCCGTCGCGCTTCGAGCCCTGCGGGCTTACCCAGCTCTATGGCCTGCGCTACGGCTGCGTGCCGGTCGTCGCCCGCACCGGCGGCCTTGCCGATACCATCATCGACGCCAACGAGGCCGGGCTTGCGGCCAAGGTCGCGACCGGCTTCCAGTTCACGCCTGTCAATGCCGATGGGTTGCGGCTTGCGATCCGGCGGGTGCTGCGTGCATACAGCGAGCCCAAAGTCTGGTCGAAAATTCAGACCCAGGGCATGAAATCGGACGTTTCCTGGGCCACAAGTGCCGAGCGTTACGTCTCTCTTTATTCCGGACTTCTCGGGAAAGGTTAAGTCAGCATGATAAGAACGGTTACCACAACCCCCTACGGCGACCAGAAGCCTGGCACGTCAGGGCTGCGCAAGAAGGTCCCGGTCTTCCAGCAGAAGAACTATGCCGAGAACTTCATCCAGTCGATCTTCGATTCGCTCGAAGGCTTTCAGGGCGAAACGCTTGTCATCGGCGGCGACGGTCGCTTCTACAACCGCGAAGTCATCCAGATCGCCATCAAGATGGCGGCGGCCAACGGCTTCGGCCGCGTGCTCGTCGGCCGCGGCGGCATCCTGTCGACGCCGGCTGCCTCCAACGTCATCCGCAAGTACAAAGCCTTTGGCGGCATCGTGTTGTCGGCCAGCCACAATCCTGGCGGCCCGACCGAAGACTTCGGCATCAAGTACAACATCGGTAATGGCGGCCCGGCACCGGAGAAGATCACTGACGCGATCTTCGCGCGCAGCAAGGTGATCGACAGCTACAAGATCTCCGATGTCGCCGACATCAACCTTGATGCCGAAGGCACGCAGGACATCGACGGCATGACGATCACCGTCATCGATCCCGTCGCCGATTATGCCGAGTTGATGGAAAGCCTGTTCGACTTCGGCGCGATCCGCAAAATGATTGAAGGCGGCTTCCGCGTCGTCTTCGATGCGATGAGCGCCGTTACCGGTCCCTATGCCAAGGAGATCATCGAAAAGCGACTCGGCGCGCCTAAGGGCTCGGTGATGAACTTCATCCCGCTGCCCGATTTCGGCGGCCACCACCCGGACCCGAATCTGGTTCATGCCCGCGCACTCTATGAGACGATGATGGCGCCCGACGCACCGGATTTCGGCGCCGCTTCCGACGGCGACGGCGACCGCAACCTCGTCATCGGCCGCGGCATCTTCATCACACCGTCCGACAGTCTGGCCATGCTCGCCGCCAACGCGCATCTGGCACCCGGCTATGCCAAGGGTCTTGCAGGTATCGCCCGTTCGATGCCGACCAGTGGTGCTGCCGACCGTGTCGCCGAAAAGCTCGGCATCGGCATCTACGAGACGCCGACCGGCTGGAAGTTCTTCGGCAACCTGCTCGACGAGGGCATGGCGACGATCTGCGGCGAGGAAAGTGCGGGCACCGGCTCCAACCACGTGCGCGAGAAGGACGGGCTCTGGGCAGTCCTGCTGTGGCTCAACATTCTGGCGGTGCGCAAGGAAAGCGCGCTCGACATCGTCAAGAACCACTGGGCGACCTACGGCCGCAACTACTATTCGCGCCACGACTACGAAGAGGTCGATTCTGATGCGGCCAATGGCCTTATCGCCAACCTGCGCGACCAGCTTGCCACGCTGCCCGGCAAGTCCTTCGGCGCGCTCAAGGTCGCGACCGCGGACGACTTCGCCTACAACGATCCGGTCGACCATTCCGTCAGCAAGAACCAGGGCATCCGCATCCTGTTCGAAGGCGGCTCCCGCGTCGTCTTCCGCCTGTCGGGCACCGGCACATCGGGAGCAACGCTGCGCGTCTATATCGAGCGCTTCGAGCCGGACGCCTCGCGTCACGATATCGAGACGCAGACGGCGCTCGCCGATCTCATCGCCGTTGCCGAAGAGATCGCCAGCATCAAGACCCGCACCGGCCGCACCGAGCCGAGCGTCATTACCTGAAATACCGCACTATCGGGGCCGCTGATGCGGCCCTTTTTCGTTTGCCGCTTACCCCCCTCTGCCCTGCCGGGCATCTCCCCCACAAGGGGGAGATCGATCTGCGGCACGGCCTTGCCCTAAGATGGCGTTGACGTCGCAGGGATCCCCTCGCCCGTAAACCAACGCATCGGTTTATCGGTGGAATGGGAGGATGCCACAAGTCAACCTCCCCCTTGTGGGGCAGATGCCCGGCCGGGCAGAGGGGGGTGGGTCACACACACCGACGACACCACGAAGAGGGCCGCCTTCATGCCGACCAAAGGAAACCCACCCCTCGGTGCCACCATCACCTCCGAAGGCACCGTGTTTTCGGTCTGGTCGCACAATGCCGCCCGTATCGATCTCTGCCTTTTCGACAAATCAGGCGCCAAACAGCTGCGCCAGCTGCCGATGACGCGGAACGGCGACATTCACAGCTTGAAGGTTGCCGACGCGCCGAAAGGAACGCGCTACGGCTTCCGGGCCGATGGCGTCTATTCGCCCGATCACGGTCTCTGGTTCGATCCATCCAAGCTTCTCGTCGATCCCTATGCCATCGAACTCGACCGCCCGTTTGGCCATGATCCGCGCCTGACGATCTTTGGCGAAGACACCGCCGACCTCGTACCGAAAGCGATCGTCACCGAAGTGAAGGCTGCCAAGGTGAAGACGCCGCTCTTTCGCGCCGGCGGCCTTGTCTACGAAATCGCCGTCAAGCCTTTCACCATCCTCCATCCCGACGTGCCCGAAGCCAAGCGCGGCACGGTGGCCGCCCTCGCCGAGCCCGCCATCATCGAACATCTGAAGCGCCTCGGCGTCTCGGCCATCGAGTTGATGCCGATCGTCGCCTGGATCGACGAACGCCATCTGCCACCGCTCGGTCTGAAGAACGGCTGGGGTTATAATCCGATCGCCCCTATGGCACTCGATCCGCGCCTGGTGCCGGGCGGCATCAAGGAGCTGCGAAAGTCCGTCGAGGCGTTGCGCAAGGCCGGCATCGGCGTCATCCTCGATCTCGTTTTCAACCACTCCGGTGAAAGCGATCGCTTCGGCACAACGCTGTCGATGCGCGGCCTCGACAACCTGACTTATTATCGTCACGCCACCGACCGCCCGGGCGAACTGATCAACGATACCGGCTGCGGCAACACGATCGCCTGCGACAATCCGGTTGTCGAGGCACTGATCCTCGACAGCCTGCGCCACTTCGTCAGCGCTGCCGGCGTCGACGGCTTCCGCTTCGATCTCGCCTCGATCCTCGGCCGCGACATGGGCGGCTTCCACCGCGATGCCCCACTCTTTCAGGCGATTGCGGCCGATCCGCTGCTTGCCGACCGGGTGCTGATCGCCGAGCCCTGGGATATCGGTCCCGGTGGCTACCAGCTCGGCAATTTCCCCGCGCCCTTCCTCGAGTGGAACGACCGCGCCCGCGACGACCTCCGCATCTACTGGCGCGGCGATCGCCATTCGATCGGCGCGCTGGCGACAGCGCTTGCCGGCTCCTCAGGCAGTTTCGCCCGTTGGGGTGAGAGCGGCACGCGCACGGTCAACTTCATCGCCGCCCATGACGGCTTCACGCTGGCCGATCTCGTCTCCTATGCCGGCAAGCACAACGAGGCGAACGGCGAGGAAAATCGCGACGGCCACAACGAGAACCATTCCTGGAACAATGGCGCCGAAGGGCCGACCGCGGATCCGGAAATCAAGGCGGCCCGCCGCCATGACGTGATGGCGCTCATCGGCACGCTCTTTGCCACCCGCGGCACGATCATGCTGACCGCCGGCGACGAAGCCGGGCGCAGCCAGCAGGGCAACAACAACGCCTACTGCCAGGACAACGCCATCACCTGGCTAGACTGGACGGCGATGGACGATGAGATCGTCGCCCATACTGCAGCCCTGTCAGCCATGCGCTCCCGCTTCGGCGTTTTCGACGAGACCACGTTCCTGACAGGAAACGGCGACGTCGAGTGGTGCCGTCTCGACGGTCACCCGATGACCGTGACCGACTGGGAGCATCCGGCAACGGACAATCTGACAATGGTGCTGACCACCCCCGACCGCACCCAGAAGCGGGCAACGCGGCTTGCCGTCGTCATCAATCGCAGCCATGCGCCGCATCCCCTCCGCCTGCCCGACAGCGTCAATGGAAAATGGCAGGATGCGCTCGCAGCGTCATCCCCCGCCGATCACGTGGCGCCGCGCTCCGTTGCCTTCTTCGTCGAGGTTTTCTAAAGCTTTTCCACCACTTGCAGGTTGCAACGGGCGAGCCTATAGATCGCTTGGGGGGCTTGTTTCGAGGCGTTTACATGCTGCACGACATTTCACTTTCTGAGATCAAGGTGCTGGTCGGCAAGGAGGTCGGCGTTTCCGACTGGATCACGGTCACGCAGGAAACAATCGACAAATTCGCCGAGGCAACCAGCGACTATCAGTATATTCACGTCGACCCGGTGCGGGCCGCTGCCGAAACGCCCTTCGGCGGCACGATCGCGCATGGCTTCCTGTCGCTCTCATTGCTCTCGGCGATGAACTACAATTGCCTGCCGAAAATCCGCGAACAAACCATGGGCATCAATTACGGCTTCGAGAAAGTGCGCTTCATCGCGCCGGTGAAGAGCGGCGCCAAGGTGCGCGGCCACTTCACCATGGCCGATGCCCGCTTCCGCGGCGCCAGCATGCTGATGATCACCTACGACGTCAGCGTCGAGATCGAAGGCGAGCGCAAGCCGGCGCTGACGGCAACCTGGCAGACGATCATCCAGTTCGATCCCAAGGATCGCCCCGCCGATGCCTGAGGCGGTTTGAGCAGGCAGATCCCATGACAGCAGCAGTCATCGTCGAGCCGGCCGACGGGCGTTTCGTCAGCGACTTTGCCGGCTGCGACTTTTTCTTCGAGGTCACGTCCGAGGCACTGCCGCCCTTCACCGGCCCCGGTCTCGGCGACGTCGCTCCGGTCGAGAGCTACATCAAGACCTATGGATCCGATCCGGACGAGCTTGTTGAGACCGCGGCCGGGCCGGATGACGCCCTCTTCACAGCGCGTCTCGACGGCCAGCTCGCCGGTTACATTGCACTCTCGAAGGCGTGGAACGGCTATGCCGAGGTGGACGGTATCGCCGTCGACAAGGACGCGCGCCGCGCTGGCGTCGCGCGAGCTCTCATGGACAGGGCAGTGTCATGGGCGCGGGAACGGGGCCCGCCGGGGATCAGGCTTGAGACCCAATCGAACAATGTCGCCGCCTGCCGCTTTTACGAGCGCTACGGCTTCGAGCTCGCCGGCCACGACCGACACCTCTATTCGGCATTGACGCCGGGAACGCACGAGATTGCGCTCTACTGGTACTTGCGCTTCGCGTAAAAAAGAAAGGCGGCTGTCGTGGTCGCAAAATCAGTAAATGGAGAAGTCATTGCGCCAGCGTATCATCGTCTGCCCGCTCATTCAGAACAGGGGCGCCTACTTGCTCTGCAAGATGCCGCCCGATCGCGGCGTGTTTCCCGGGCAATGGGCGCTTTCGGGTGGCGGCCTCGAGCCGGGCGAACGTCTCGATGAGGGCTTGCGCCGTGAAATCCGGGAAGAGCTCGGAGACCGTCTGGAGATCGGAACGATCAAGCCCTGGACCTTCCGGGACGACATCCGGACAAAGTCCTATGCCGACGGCTCAACCGAGCAGCTTCATATGATCTATCTGATCTTTGACTGTGAGGCCGAAAATCGCGAGGTCAGCCTCAACGACGAGTTCGTCGAACATGCCTGGGTCGAACACGAGCACCTTCAGGATTACGACTTGAACGATGCGACGAAGCGCACGCTCCTCGAAAAAGGCATCTTGCTCGCTCGGCAATAAGAGCGAGCTGTTTCAAACAGTCTTCGAATGCCGGGAGGTGCTTGCTCGCACCTCCCGGCTTTTTCATTTAGTGGCCGGCGTCAGCAGCGCCCTCGGAAAGCAGTCCGAAGACGAAGGGCGAGAACGACCGCCAGCACTCGACCCGGAACTGATCCTCGGCAGTGCGGAAGAGGATGATCTCCGCCTTGCCGAGGATCGTGCGCGAGCAGCCACCAACAGGGAAGATCGCCAGCGACAGATCCTGCGGGCAGCCGCTGTTGATAGCCACGTCGGCGCCCGGACCGCTGACAATGACGGCGACGTTGCGATGCGAAATGTCGACCGCCGAATGCAGCGTGCCGCTTGAGGCCGCTGCCGCCATCAGGTCGGCTTGGCTCTCATCGATGACCAGCCACTCGTCCGGGCCGATCCACAGCGCATGGCGCTGGCCGGACGAAGCCGAGGTCTTCGGCCGGGTCGGCAGCGTCACGCCAAGTGCGGCCGAAAGGGCCGGCAGTGCGTCGGAGCCGGCGCGCAGCGAAATGCGCGTTGCTGCCGGTGCAGGCGTCAGGATCGCCTCGGCCGAGCCCCCGCGCGCGGTGAGTGCCGCCTTGCGGCTTGCAGTAACCTGGTCAGCCATGGAGGCGGCCCCCTTCCTTGTCAAAGAACACCATGTCGCTCACTTCGACGGCAATGGTGCGATCGGTCATCGGCACGTAGAGCGTCTGGCCGAGGCGCTCGCGGCCACCGGCCACCATGGCCAGCGCAATCGAGCGACCGCAGTTTGCCGACCAGTAGGACGACGTCACGTGACCGAGCATGGTCATCGGCTTTGGCTGGTTCGGGTCGGCGACGATCTGCGCGCCTTCCTCCAGCACCACCTTCGGATCCTTGGTGAGAAGACCGACAAGCTGCTTGCGGCCATCCTTGACGAGATCCGGGCGTTTCAGGCCGCGGATACCGACGAAGTCGGGCTTCTTCTTCGAGACGGCCCAGGAAAGACCGGCATCGTCCGGCGTCAGGGTCCCGTCGGTGTCCTGGCCGACGATGATATAGCCCTTCTCGGCGCGCAGCACGTGCATGGTTTCCGTGCCGTAGGCGCAGGCGCCCATCGGCTCGGCCCGTGCCCAGATCGCTTCCCATACCGCCTGGCCATAGTCCGCCGGCACGTTGACTTCGAAGCCCAGCTCGCCGGTGAACGACATGCGGAAGAGCCGTGTCGGCACGCCGCAGATCCTGCCCTCGGCGACGCTCATGTGCGGGAAGGCCTCGTTGGAGAGGTCGATGCCCTCGACGAGCGGCGCGATGATCTCGCGCGCCTTCGGTCCTTGCACGGCGATGACGGCCCATTGCTCGGTCGTCGAGGTCAGCCAGACCTTGAGATGCGGGAACTCGGTCTGCAGATAGTCTTCCATGTGGTTCATGACGCGCGGCGCACCGCCGGTCGTCGTCGTCACGTGGAAGCGATCCTCGGCCAGGCGACCGACCACGCCGTCGTCATAGACGAAGCCGTCGTCGCGCAGCATGATGCCGTAGCGGCAGCGGCCGGGCTTCAGGTTGTCCCAGGCGTTGGTGTACATGAGATTGAGGAACTGGGCCGCATCCGGGCCAACAACCTCGATCTTGCCGAGCGTCGAGGCGTCGAAGACACCAGCCACGTCGCGCACCGTCTTGCACTCGCGCGCGACCGCCTCATGCATGTCTTCGCCGGAGCGCGGGTAGAACCAGGCGCGCTTCCAGTTGCCGACATCCTCGAACTCGGCGCCATGCGCCTCCTCCCAGGCATGGATCGGCGTCTTGCGCGCGGGGTCGAACAGGGCACCACGCGAGTGGTTGACGATCGCTCCGAAGGTCACCGGCGTGTAGGGCTGGCGGAAGGTCGTCAGACCCACCTGCGGAATGTCCTTGCCAAGCGCTTCGGCGGCGATCGCCAGACCATGCATGTTGGAAAGCTTGCCCTGGTCGGACGCCATGCCGTTAGTGGTGAAGCGCTTGATGTGCTCGATCGAGTGCATGCCTTCGCGCACCGCCAGACGAATGTCCTTGGCGCAGACGTCGTGCTGGAAGTCGATGAAGGCCTTAACCGTGGTATCGGGACCAGCGCCTTCGGCAGCGCCGATCATGCCGCCGGTCCAGCCGTAGCGGTTTTCGCCCGAAAGCGTCACCTGCGCACCGCCCTCTGTACCGGCCGCACGCGCGGTCAGTTCGCCGGCCGCAAGCGCCTCGTCGATGGTTGCCTGCAGGTCGTCGGTGCCGTTGCAGGCGCCGATCGACAGGCAGTCCTGCAGGTACGTGCCTGGCAGGAAGCGCTGCGTCGCCGCATCGAACTTCACCTTGCCGCGCGACTGCGAGAACAGGTGCACCGACGGTGTCCAGCCGGCCGAGACCAAAAGCGCGTCGACGGCGAACTTGCGGGCCGAGCCGCCGCCATTGCGGGCGACACTGATCGAGTTGACGCGGAGCTTGCCGCCGGCCTTGATCACCGAATGCCCGGTCAGCACCTCGATGCCGAGCTTGCGCGCTTCGGCCAGCACCGCCTCGCCCGGATTTTCGCGGCAGTCGACGATAACAGGAACCGAAACACCGGCCCGCTTCAGGTCGAAGGCCGCTTCATAGGCCGAGTCATGCGCCGTGTAGACGCCAACCTTGGAGCCGACTGCGACGCCGAAGTGATTGAGATAGGTGCGGCCGGCCGAAGCGAGCATGATGCCCGGGCGGTCGTTGTTGGCGAACACCATGTGCCGCTCGATCTGGCCGTTGGCGAGGATCACCTTCTTGGCGCGCACCTGCCACAGCCGCTCGCGCGGCAGCGACTTGTCGAGGGCCGCCAGATGATCGGTCACGCGCTCGACGAGGCCGACGAAATTGTGGTTGTAGTAGCCGAAGCCGGTGGTGCGGGTGAGCACCGTGACGTTGTCCATGGAGGCAAGCGTCTTGCCGGTCTCCTGCGCCCAGTCCCAGCCATCCTTGCCGTCGATGGTCGTGCCGCTCTCGTAGCGAAGCGCACCACCGACTTCCGGCTGCTCGTCGCAGATGATCACCTTGGCGCCGGCCTTGGCAGCGGCAAGTGCTGCGGATAGACCGGCAACACCCGCACCGATGACAAGCACATCGCAATGCGCGTAGCGGCTGGCATAGTGATCTGGATCGGCTTCCGTCGGCGTAACGCCGAGGCCGGCAGCACGGCGGATGAAGGGTTCGTAGATCGCGTGCCAGGCGGCCTTCGGCCACATGAAGGTCTTGTAGTAGAAACCGGCGGCGAAGAACGGCGACATCAGGTCATTGAGACCGCCTACGTCGAAGGCGAGCGACGGCCAGCGGTTCTGCGATTCCACCTTCATGCCGTCGAAGACTTCCTGCACCGTGGCGCGCACGTTCGGCTGGCGGCGGGCGGCATCCCGCGAGACGTCGAGCAACGCGTTCGGCTCCTCGGCACCGGCCGAAAGAATGCCGCGCGGGCGGTGGTACTTGAACGAGCGGCCGACGAGATGGATGCCGTTGGCAAGCAGTGCCGAGGCGACCGTGTCGCCCTCGAGCGCCGTCAGCGTGCGGCCATCGAAGGTGAAGCGCGCGGTGCGGGCGGGGGTCAGGCGGCCGACGCCTGGAATGCGATTGGCGCCCATCATTTCGCGGCTCCCTTATCCTGGCCGTTCTTGTCCTGCTCGCTCTGGAGAATGGTGGCGATGTCAGGCTTCGGTTCGCCAGCCTTGTAGGTGGTGTAGAAACGGTCGCTGACCGTGTCGCGGGCGGCGTTGAAGAATCGGCCGCAGCCATGGATGTGGCGCCAGCGTTCGAAGATCAGACCCTTGGGGTTCTGACGCAGGAAGAAATATTCCTCGAACTGTTCGTCGGTGATGTCGGCGATGTTTTCCGGACGGGCGATATGGGCGTCGCCGGCACCGCGGAACTCGAGCTCGGAACGCTCTTCCTCGCAATAGGGGCAGTAGATCAGAAGCATCTCGAAATCCTCAGTGCGCAACGGCGGCGGCAGCCGCTTCGTCGATGAGCCGGCCGGTGCGGAAGCGCTCCAGCGTCAGCCCTGCGGCGAGACGATGCGGCTCGCCCTTGGCGATCAGATGGGCGAAGAGATGGGCCGAGCCCGGCGTCGCCTTGAAGCCGCCCGTACCCCAGCCGGCGTTCAGGTAGAGGCCCGGAACCGGCGTGACGCCCTGGATCGGCGAGCGGTCCTGGGTGACGTCGACGATGCCGCCCCACTGCCGCATCATCTTGACGCGGCGGAACATCGGGAAGAGCTCGCAGATGGCGTCCAGCGTGTGCGTGATGATCTGCAGGCCGCCGGTCTGCGAATAGGAATTGTACTGGTCGGTGCCGGCGCCGATGACGAACTCGCCCTTGTCGGACTGCGAGATATAGGCATGCACCGAGTTCGACATGACGACGCAGGGGAAGATCGGCTTCAGCGGTTCGGAGACCAGCGCCTGCAGCGGCTGGCTCTGCAGCGGCACGCGCACATCGGCCATCTGCATCAGCACCGAGGTGTGGCCGGCGGCGGAAATGCCGACCTTCTTAGCGCCGATATAGCCGCGATTGGTGTCGACCCCGACGACCCGGCCGGTCTCGTCGCGGCGGATCCCGGTCACTTCGCAGTTCTGGATGATGTGCACGCCGCGGTCGGAGGCCGCACGCGCATAGCCCCAGGCAACCGCATCGTGGCGGGCCGTGCCGCCACGGCGCTGCAGGGCCGCCCCGTTGATCGGGTAGCGCGCAGTCTTGGCGATATCGAGCGGCGGGCAATAGGCCTTGGCCTGCTCCGGCGTCAGCCACTCGTTGTCGATGCCGTAGAGACGGTTGGCATTGATGTGGCGCTTGAACGACTGCTGGTCATGGATGTTGTGCGACAGCATCATCACGCCGCGGGGCGAATACATGACGTTGTAGTTCAGATCCTGCGAGAGGTTTTCCCAGAGCTTCAGCGAATGCTCGTAGATGTCCATGCTCTCTTCATAGAGATAGTTGGACCGGATGATCGTCGTGTTGCGGCCGGTATTGCCGCCGCCGATCCATCCCTTTTCGAGCACCGCGACATTGGTGATGCCGTGCTCCTTGGCAAGGTAATACGCTGCTCCCAAGCCATGGCCGCCGCCGCCGATGATGATGGCGTCATACTCCTTGCGCGGCTCCGGCGATGCCCAGTGCGGGCCCCATCCCTTGTGGCCGCGCAGCGCCTCGCGCGCCACGGCGAAAACTGAATATTTGCGCATCGGCCCGTTACTCCCGGTGATCATTCTCGTTGGAGTTAGAAATCGCAAATCCGAGACCTGCGCAACGTTTCTTTTGCGACGCATTTGCGTGGACTTGCGCGCAGTTGCGACATGACTATGGATCGGTTAAGCGGCAGGGGATAAGTCGCGCGACACTCGTATCTCAGGTTTTTTTCAGCGCCGCCTCATGTCGTCGCTGGACTTTCGCCTGATGATCTGGTATCCGCTCATCTAATCGTAAAGCTTCCAGCTTAGCGAATGTCACTCTTTTGCCTCCGCACCTGACGGAGCAGCAAACAACACGAACCAAGGAACGGGATTCACGTGCAGGTACTAGTCCGCGATAACAATGTCGATCAGGCGCTCCGCGCTCTCAAGAAGAAGATGCAGCGCGAAGGCATTTTCCGCGAAATGAAGATGCGTGACTACTACGAGAAGCCGTCCCAGAAGCGCGCTCGCGAAAAGGCTGAAGCCGTTCGCCGCGTCCGCAAGCTGGCACGCAAGCGTGCACAGCGCGAAGGCCTCCTGGCTCGCTGATTTGTCGTTTTTTCGACGCTATTCGATGTAAGTCGTGGCGGGGGCGAAATATCGCCACCGCCTTTTTTTGGTATGGACATCTTTTCCGCCGACAGGCTAGCGTGCTCGACGCTGCCACCGACGGACGACCGACCGGAGTGTTTGGACCGGTGGTCTGCCAAGGCCGACTTTGGCCCGGCTTGAGGAGCCCGCGGGGAGTTCAGCGGCTCCAGAAACGGAAAGCCGATGGCTTTCGAGACCTTGTCGATTTGAGGGATCAACCTTTGACACTTGCTGCCATGACTGCGGACGTCTCCGGTTTTAATGTCCATGAGGCGTCTCGCCGCCACCAGCGCAAGCCGAGGCTTGCCGCCATGCTGCTTCTCGGCTCGGCCCTCCTCATCGCCGGCTGCACGACCGACGGTCCGGACTCCGTCACCAACAAGGTCGAGCGCGAACAGGGCTCGCAGGAAAACATCGCCTCGCTTTCGAGCGTCATCGCCTCCAACCCAAGCGATCCGGAAGGCTACAATGTCCGCGGCTCGGCTTACGGCCGCGCCGGCGAATACCGCCGCGCGATTGCCGATTTCGACCAGGCGATCAAGCTGAACCCGCGCTTCTACCAGGCCTTTGCCAACCGGGCGCTCGTTCACCGCAACATGGGCAACACCCAGGCAGCGCTGGCCGACTACAACATGGCACTGCAGCTCAACGCCAACTACGACGTCGCCTATATCGGCCGCGGCAACCTCTATCGCCAGGCCGGCCAGCTCGATTCCGCCTTCAACGATTTCAACAAGGCCATCCAGCTCGATACCACCGATCCGCGCGCCTATCACAATCGCGGCCTGATCTACCAGGCACGCAACCAGCACGGTCAGGCGATCGAAGACTTCTCGACCGCGATCTCGCTGTCGCCGAGCTCGCCGGAACCCTATAACGGCCGCGGCATCTCCTATGTCGCACAAGGCGACGACGACAACGCCTTCTCCGACTTCAACACCGCGATCAACCTGAACGGCAAGGTCGCCGAATCCTGGGCCAACCAGGCGCTGATCTACGAGCGCAAGGGCGACAAGGCCAAAGCGTCGAAATCCTATTCGCACGCGCTGCAGCTCGACCCGAAATACGAGCCGGCCCGCGCAGGCCTTGCCCGCGTCAAGGCATCCTGAGCCAACCCGATCACGCATTTCGAAACGCCCGCGACCGCATCGCGGGCGTTTTCGTTTGCAGGCATTGCCCCCTGCACAGCGGAACCTTCCCGCCCGCCATCCGTTTGCTTGAAGCATCAAGAACGGAGACTAGCCATGATCAAACGAACCCTCGTCACTGCGCTGGCGCTCGCCGCGCTTGCCACGGGCCCGGCCGCCGCGCAAAACTATGTCGCCCTTGGCCGCCTCGTTTGTGGTTCGGAAGGCGGCACTGGCATGATCCTGACCTCAACCAAGAACCTGATGTGCACCTTCACGCCCACCAATGGCGCACCGAAGGCCGTCTATGCCGGCACGATCCGCAAGATCGGCATCGACATCGGCAAGACGGGAAAGAGCACGATGATCTGGGACGTGCTTGCCAAGACAGGCACACCGATCAGCGAATTCGCGCTTGCCGGTGAGTATTACGGCGTCGGCGCCGATGCGAGTCTCGCCGTCGGCGGTGGCGCCAAGGTGATCGGCGGCGGCACCAACAAGGCGTTTATGCTACAGCCGGTCAATGTCCAGGTGCAGGAAGGCCTGAACCTCGCCGTCGGCATTGACGAGCTGACACTGGCACCGGCTGGCTAAGTCGACCTGGACTAAAGCTCGACACATCGCCGCATACGGCGCGCGCATCTCCTTCAACGCAAAACGCCCGCCGAAAGGCGGGCGTTTCTTTATCGGTCGATGCGAGCAGCCCTCAGGCGTGCAGCGCCTTGACGATGTCTTCCGTCACCTTCTTGGCATCACCAAGCAGCATCATCGTGCCGTCCTTGTAGAACAGCGTGTTGTCGATGCCGGCATAGCCGGAGCCGAGCGAACGCTTGACGAACAGGCAGGTCTTGGCCTTGTCGACGTCAAGGATCGGCATGCCGTAGATCGGCGAGGACTTGTCGTCGCGCGCCGCCGGGTTGGTGACGTCATTGGCGCCGATGACATAGGCGACATCGGCCTGCGCGAACTCTGAATTGATATCCTCGAGCTCGAACACTTCGTCATAGGGAACGTTTGCTTCCGCCAGCAGAACGTTCATATGGCCGGGCATGCGGCCCGCGACCGGATGGATCGCATATTTGACCTCGACGCCGGCCGCCTTCAACTGGTCGGCCATTTCGCGCAGCGCATGCTGCGCCTGGGCGACCGCCATGCCGTAGCCGGGCACGATGATCACCTTGGAGGCGTTCGCCATCAGGAAGGCCGCGTCATCGGCCGAGCCCTGCTTGACCGTGCGCTGGACGCCGTCGTCGCTTGCGGCCGCTGCTGTCTCACCGCCGAAGCCGCCGAGGATGACCGAGATGAACGAGCGGTTCATTCCCTTGCACATGATGTAGGAGAGGATCGCACCGGACGAACCGACGAGCGCCCCGGTGATGATCAGCGCCAGGTTGCCGAGTGTGAAGCCGATGCCGGCCGCCGCCCAGCCCGAATAGGAGTTGAGCATCGAGACCACTACCGGCATGTCGGCGCCGCCGATCGGAATGATGATCAGCACGCCGAGCGCCAGCGACAGTGCGACGATCAGCCAGAACACCGTCGTGCTCTGGGTCAGGACCAGCATGATCACCAGCACGACGAGCGCCGCGGCAAGACCGGCATTGATCGCATGGCGACCCGAAAGCATGATCGGTTTGCCGGACATGCGACCGTCGAGCTTCAGGAAGGCGATGACCGAGCCGGTAAAGGTGATCGCGCCGATGGCGACGCCGAGCGACATTTCGACCAGCGCCTGCGCGTGGATGTCACCGACCGTGCCGATGCCGAAGCTTTCCGGCGCATACATGGCGGCAGCCGCCACCATGACGGCCGCAAGACCGACCAGCGAGTGAAAGGCAGCAACAAGTTGCGGCATCGACGTCATGGCGATGCGGCGGGCGATGAACGCACCGATACCGCCGCCGATGGCAAGGCCGAGCACGATCAGCATCAGGCCGCCGAAACTCGGCTTGGCGAGCAGCAACGTCGTGACGATGGCGATGCCCATGCCGACCATGCCGTAGGTATTGCCCTTGCGGCTGGTGGTCGGATGCGAGAGGCCGCGCAGCGCCATGATGAACAGGACGCCGGAGACGAGATAGAGGAAGGCTGCGAAGTTGGCGTTCATCGGCCGGCCTCACTTGTCTTTTTTCTTGTACATGGCCAGCATGCGCTGGGTGACGAGGAAGCCGCCGAAGATGTTGACGGAGGCCAGCACCAGCGCAATGAAGCCAAAACCGGTCGCCAGCCCCGAGGCGGAAATGCCGACGGCCAGCAGGGCGCCGACGACGATGACCGAGGAGATCGCGTTGGTGACCGCCATCAGCGGCGTGTGCAGCGCCGGCGTCACCGACCAGACGACATAATAGCCAACGAAGATGGCCAGCACGAAGATTGCCAGGCGAAAGACGAAGGGGTCGATCGCCCCGCCGGTGGCGCCATGGGCGACGGCACCGGCCGCATCCGGCACGTATTCGGCGGCGGTGCGGACCGCTTCCACAGCCCTGTCGAGATCGGCGAGCGCCTTGTCGAGAAGTTCATTCGCCATCACTTGTCCCCCTTGCTGGCGCCGAAGTTCGGATGCACGACTTGACCGCCATGGGTGAGCGCCGTCGCCTTGACGAGCTCGTCTTCCATGTTGAGCGCGAGCGCCTTGGTCTCCTTGGAGACCATCGTCTCCAGGAAGGTGACGAGGTTCTTGGCATAAAGCCCGGAGGCGGAGGCGGCGATGCGGCCCGGCACATTCAGATGGCCGATAACCTTGACGCCTTCGACCTCGGCGACCTTGCCGGCCTCTGCCCCCTCGACGTTGCCGCCGCGCTCGACCGCAAGGTCGACCGCGATCGAACCGGGCTTCATGCTCTTCAGCATCTCGCGGGTAACGAGCCGTGGCGCCGGGCGGCCGGGGATAAGCGCCGTGGTAATAACGATGTCCTGCTTGGCGATATGCTCGGCGACCAGTGCTGCCTGCTTGGCCTGATAGTCCTTGGACATTTCCTTGGCGTAGCCGCCGGCGGTCTCAGCCGCCTTGAACTCGTCGTCCTCGACGGCGATGAACTTGGCCCCGAGCGAGGCGACCTGCTCCTTGGCGGCGGGACGCACGTCGGTTGCCGAGACCACGGCCCCGAGACGGCGGGCCGTCGCGATCGCCTGCAGACCGGCAACGCCGGCGCCCATGACGAAGACCTTGGCGGCCGGAACCGTGCCGGCCGCCGTCATCATCATCGGCAGCGCCCGGTCATATTCGTAGGCCGCGTCGATGACCGCCTGATAGCCGGCGAGGTTGGCCTGGCTGGACAGCACGTCCATCGACTGCGCGCGCGTGATGCGCGGCATCAGCTCCATCGCAAAAGCAGTCAATCCGGCATTCGCCATCTCGGCGATCGCCGCTTCGTTGCCGTAGGGATCCATGATGGCGATGACGATGGCGCCGGACCTGTAGCCGGCAATCTCGGCACTCGTCGGCCGACGGACCTTGAGCACGACATCCGCCGTCCTGGCGTCTGCCGTCGTGCCGATCCGGGCTCCGGACTTTTCGAACTCGGCATCCGGAATGCGCGACAGAAACCCGGCGCCCGCCTCGACGACGACGTCGAAGCCGAGACCTTTCAGTTTCTTCACAGTATCCGGTGATGCGGCAACGCGACCCTCGTTCGGATCCGTTTCCTTGGCGACGAAGACGATCTCGCTCACAAGTCCCCCCTCCTGGCCGCAATCGAGCCAGGGCCGGAATGCGGGCATTCTCTCCGACTGCAAAGCGGGTGGCCTACCGGGCCGACACGCCCTCATGTGCGCGGCACACCTGTGCCCGGCGCAATCGTCTGGAACAAGCCATCGCCTGGATGCGGGACCTTTGGCGATCCACCGGCATCGAGCCGCAATCGGGCTCTGCGGGCCTGCTGTCCACTCCTCCCTCACGCGGGTGAGGATTATCCGCCCCCTGCCCTACGACGGGCATCCGGGCCTCAAGCCATATGCGTCGGCACCTCCAGCCGGCGACATGCAGCTTCTTCCGGGCAAACGCCCGGTCGCCGAGGAAGCACGGTCTGCGCTCCCTCAACGGTCGGTTTGGTCGCGCCGATTAGCGAAGGAAGAAGAAACCGGCGACGTTGATCAGAATGAAAAGCACGATTGAGGAGATCAGGCCCATCGTCGTGAAGAAGCCGGCAGCCATCGCGATCAGCAGGGCGACGCAGAAAAGCGTGCCGTACTTCGAGGCACTCAGGAACATGAGGTAGGTCTTCTCGTGTTCCGGATAGTCCATCGGAGCGCCCACATCGACCGGTCCAGAATGATGCTCAGCCATCGTTCAAAATTCTCCCTGAATGCCGCGGCGCCACCTTGGGGTCATCGCCGCCCTATCGAAGCATGGTCTCGCGAAAAGCCGCAAAACCCTTATAGCTGCCCTTACACAATGCGCACGGCTGGCGCAACGAAAACCCGTTCTTTAGCCGTACCTGATGGGGCGAAATGTCACGCCACACAGCAAGGTGCGGCGCGCCTCGACGCGCCCCGAATTCGCATGCGCAATCAAGGCCGCTTACCGGAAGACGGACGTCCGGTAGGAGCGGCCGTAGCCGGTCTGCGCCATGCGCGCGGTCGGCAGGATCGTTAGCGGCGCAAACGGCACCTCGCTGCGGTCGGCAAACATCATGCGGCGTTCGAACGGTTCGGAATCGAAGACCGGGTAGCGGTCGAGGATCGACGGCCGCTGCCCCCGCACCTGTGCCACCAGAAGCGCGCCATCGGCATTGTAGACACCGAGGTTCTCGCGCTTGGCGACAACCGTCTCCGACGCAAAGATGCGCTTGTAGAAAGCCGCGTGGCGTGGACGGCAGGCCGTCAGGCAGCGGTCGGCAGCGAAATACTCGCACGCCATCGCGACCGGTCGCAGCGTCAGATAGGGAAGCGCCCGCATCTCGTCGCCGATCACGTCAGGATCAACCGCCAACCGGCCGGGATCGACCAGCACCATGCCGGCATCGAGGAACGCGTCGATCTCGGGAGCGAAGATCATGCCCGACGTGCTGGCGCGATGATCCGGCGTCACATGATGAACGCGCACGGTGCTGACAAGCACTTCGTCGAGATAGAGACCGAAGACATAGGCGTGACTGTCGAAATCGAGATCGTCGATCAGCGTCGAGCCGGTCAACTCCATCAGATTGACGGACTTGTAGGACTTGTAGCGCAGCCGCGCGATGTCCTCCATGTCCTCGCCGGTTTCGACCCGCCGGTATTCGACGCGATCGAGCAATTGCATCAGTTTTTCAGAAAAGCGCCCAGGCTCAGCCTGGTGAACCGTCTCACCCATACTCAACACCTCATGGTTAACAAATCGTTAACCTATTGACGGGTGATGGGGCGGCAACCGCAAATCGAAACAGTTCACCGTTAACTTTTCGTTAACCATAAAAATTCGTGAACTTATTTGCTCGATTTGAAATCAAGCGCACCAAAGCGGGATCAATTTGGCGCACCTAATCAATGACTTGCTACCGGAAAACCAGTAGTAAAACAGGACAGTTTCCAGAAGACTTCAGGGGTTAGGCGATGCGCTTGCTGGTGGTTTTTGTGCCTCGTTTTGGCACACCATTCTTGCAAAGCGTAGCAATGGCCGAAGCCGGCATGGGCGCGGCAAAGACGAAGCCCTGTATCAAATCGGCACAATTGTGCTCGTTGATAAGTTGTAGCTGGTCCGCCGTCTCGACACCTTCGACGACGATGCGCAGGCCGAGCGCGCGGGCAAGGTTGGCGGTCCCGCGCAGAAGCTTGAAGCGCCGAGAATCCTCGCGGATGTTGCGCACGAAGGAACGGTCGATCTTGATGATGTCGACCGGCAGCGCATCGAGATAGCTGAGGCTCGAGTAGCCGGTGCCGAAATCGTCGATGGCGATCGTGATGCCCAGTCCGCGCAGTTCGCGCAGGATCGCCTGCACCTTCAGCGGCTCGTCCATCAGGCAGCTTTCCGTCACTTCCAGATGCAGCCGCGCGGCATCGAGACCGGTTACGCGAAGTGCGTCCGTGACCATGACCACGATTTCGCTGCTGCGAAGGTCGAGCACCGACAGGTTGACCGACACCGATACGTCGCCCGGCCAGTTCATGCAGTCCCGGCACGCCTGATCGAGAACAAAGAGGGTGATTTCCGTGACCAGCCCGAGCTCTTCGGCAAGCTGGATGAATACGTTCGGCGGCACCGGCCCGCGTTCGGGATGGGTCCATCGCGCCAACGCCTCGCAGCACTCCACGCGCCCGCCGTTCGGGGCGAACATCGGCTGGTAGGAGAGCGTCAGGCTGCGGGCGTTGATCGCCTCGCGCAGGTCCGCCTTCAGCTTCTGGCGATCGACGTAGCGTGCATCCATCTCGGCCTCGAAGGCCGTGCAGCCGCCGCGGTTGCGCAGCTTTGTTTCCGAAAGCGCAAGATCCGCCTTGATCTGCAAGTCCTCGAGTTTGAGGTCGAGGCTCGAAGCGATGACGATGCCAGCGCTCATCGTCATGCTGAAGGTGAAGCCGCCGGCTTCGTAAGTGTCGCGCAGATCGGCATGAAGTCCGCGCATCCGCTCTTCGAGTGCAATAGCGTCACTGCCATCGGGAATGAACACGACGAACTCGTCGCCCATCAGCCGCGCGACGATCGCATCGTCACCGGCAAGCACCCTTAGCCGGCCGGCAATCGCATGAAGCAGTCTGTCGCCGACGATATGGCCGCGCATGTCATTGACGTGCTTGAATTCCGTTACGTCGAGAACCATCAACCCAACCAACCGTTCGGCCGTGTCGTCCGCGCTCACCGTCGCCTGCACCAGCTCCCCGAAATAGTCGCGGCTCGGCAGCTGCGTCAGCTTGTCGAACCGCACCATATGCAGAATCTGCTTTTCCGCCTGGACGCGCGCGGTCACGTCTTCAAAAATCAGCACCGTGTCGCCGTTATCGCGGCGGCTCGCCGAAAATTCCAGATGCAGCTCTTCGCTGACGGGGATCAGCACCTGCGGCCGCTTGCCCTTGAGCAGAAGGTCGAGCTGGCGCGAAATGGCCTTGGTCTTGTCCGGATCGAGCCGCATGCGCCGGGCGCCGCGCCGGATCACATCATCGAGCAACCAGCCCTTGAGTTCGGTGCGGTCGCCGAGGGCCAGCAATTCGCAGGCCCGCTCGTTGGCGACGACCACCCGGCCATCGGCATCAAGCATGAACAGCCCATGCGTCATGTTGTTGAGCGCCGTGTCGAACTGGCCGGCGATCGTGGCGATCTCGCGCGCTGCCATCACGTTTTCATAGAGGAAGGCGCGCACATTGTTGGCCATCATCCAGGTGGACAGGATGAAGGGCAGGATCAGCACGGCAAGCGCCAGCATGAACACGTCCTGCAGCGTGATCAGGCCGATGACGATCGGCAGGCAGGCCGAGGAAGACAAGAGGAGCACGGCCCGCTCGGAGCCGTAATTGCGCCCGACGAGCGAAATCATCGACGCAAGCGTCACCGAAATGGTGGCGAGCTCGGAAAAGGAGTCCTGGCTGATGGCGATGGCGTAGCCACAGGCAATACCGCAGGTGAGCGTGACGCTGACGCCGCCGACGATGTAGCGGTTCTCCCACTTGCGGACCATCGCCCGATCGGCATTGGAGAAATCCTGCCGGTCGAACCGCGCCATGTCGAGATTGCGCAGCGCCCAGAGGACGAAGATCACACCGGAGCAGGCGAGATAGAGCGGATCACTGGTTTTCAGATAGACGAGCAGGAACGTCACGACATGCGACAGCATGCCGATCACCAGCGTTTTGCGATGTTCGTAGAGCGAGCTCACGGATGACAGATACACGTCAGTCGGAAGAGCGCTCTGTCCAAGTCGCATCATGAACCAAGCTCCGGTTTACCGGATTGTTAGGGGTGATGACTTAACGAAAGATTTCGTCTAACGCCCCGAAAAATGTACCGAATCCCAGCAAAACCACGGGTCTTCGCCGGCATCGCCCAAGAGTTCAACTCAGTAGTGCGAACCGCACGGGACAATACTCGGTTTCTACAACCAAACATAGGCATTCGCACAATAAAACGGCTTGATCGCAACTTCGACAATTCTGCGACGCCCGTAGATGATCCCAAACTTGCGCCTGTGATGGTTACTCGTTCTTGAAGAAATACCTGCGATTTCCTGCCGTTTCGGATCGCTCCTCCTGTCTCGCTGCCAGGGATCGGCGCGACGATCGCGCTCACCACCTTCTCAGTTGACTTTCATCTGCAACTGAAGGCAAGGCTTTTCTCAAGCATCCAACGGAGCCTAATGATGTCGAAACCTGTCGTTGCCATCCCGTGCGATTTCCGCGAATTCGACGGCAATGTCTGGCATGTCGTTGCCCATCAATATGTCCGCGCCGCCGTCGAAGGCGCCGGCGTCATGCCCTTCCTCATCCCGGCACTCGAGACCGGCAACGACATCGACGAGATCCTCGACCGCGTCGACGGCGTGCTGGCAAGTGGCGCCCGCTCGAACGTCCATCCCTCGCTCTATGGAGCCGAGGCTAAGGAGAGTGATGGCCCCTTCGATCCCGGCCGCGACGCGACCAGCCTGCCGCTCATCACCCGCGCGCTGGAGCGCGGCGTGCCGCTTCTCGCCATCTGTCGCGGCATTCAGGAACTGAACGTCGCACTCGGCGGCACGCTCGCCTCCGAAATTCAGGATCAGCCGGGCATCTGGGATCACCGCAAGCCCGACGTGAAGGAACTCGACGTCGCCTACGGCATCCGCCAGGACGTGATCGTCAAGGAAGGAAGCTGCCTCGCACCGGTGCTCGGCGCCGGCCGCATCCGCGTCAACTCGCTCCATCGCCAGGCGATCGGCGCTGCCGCGCCCCGTCTTGCGGTCGAAGCGGTTGCCGACGACGGCACGATCGAGGCCGTCTCGGTGATCGGCTCCAAGGCCTTTGCCGTCGGCGTGCAATGGCATCCGGAATATTGGGTGCGCACGGACACGCCGTCCGCGAGCCTGTTCAAGGCGTTCGGCGATGCGGTCAGAACCTACGCCGCCGGTCGTCTGGCCGCCTGAGCTATCTGTTTGACCTTGCGCCTGGCGCGTCGACGTCGGGCCTTAGTCCGCGCGTCGCGTGAACGGTGTTTCCGGCACGGGCGTCAGCGCTTTGCCGGTCGAGAACCACGCCACGACGTTGTCGGCGACGAGGTCGGCCATGGCGTTGCGCGTCACCACCGAGGCAGAGGCCACGTGCGGCAGGAGCGAAACATTCGGCAGCGCCACAAGCGCCTCCGGCACCTGCGGCTCGTTCTCGAAAACATCGAGACCGGCACCGGCGATCACGCCCGCCTGAAGCGCCGCGATCAAGGCCTTCTCGTCGACCGTCGAGCCGCGTCCGACATTGATCAGCACCCCATTGCCGCCAAGCGCGGCAAGCACCTCGGCATTGACCGTCCGCCGCGTCGCCTCGGTGCCGGGTACGATGACAACAAGCGTGTCGACCGCAGCTGCGAGCCCCGTCAGCGTCGAATGGTAGGCATAGGCAAGGCCTTCGCGCGGGCTGCGCGTATGGTAGGCGATCGATACGCCGAAGGCTTCGAGCCGCTTGGCAATCGCAAGACCGATGCGTCCAAGACCGTAAAGACCGACGCTTCGACCCCGCAGCGACAGCGGAGATAGCGGGAACGCGCCCTCGCGGCTCCAGCGACCTTGGCGCAGCCATTGCTCCGCCTGCGGCAATTGACGGAGCGTGTTGAGCAGCAGCCCGACCGCGGTATCGGCCACTTCTTCCGTCAGGACGTCGGGCGTGTTGCTGACGGCAATTCCCTTGGCCGCGGCATGCCCGACCTCCACCCCGTCGTAGCCGACGCCGAAATTGGCGATGATCTCAAGCTGCGGCAGGGCGTCCATCAGTGCAGCCGGCACGCGCCCGGAAACGGCGATCGCCTTGACGTCCTGCATCTGCGGCGTCACCAGCGTCGCATCGGCACCTTCGATCCGCACCACGTCGAACCGTTCCGCCAGACGATCGATCACCCGCGGATTGATTTTTCCGGGCACGAGAACGCGAATGCGGGCAGACATGGCAATTTTCCTTGCGGGTGATGGACCTCAGGCGATGACCCGCAAGGGGCCGGTCGACTGCCGGATGCGCATCTCCGGCTTGATCAGGTGAATTCCATCCGGCTCATGGCTGCCGGAGAGCTTGTCGAGTAGTGCGCGGGCAGCACTGCGGCCGACATCGGCCTGCCCATTCCAGACGGTGGTGAGCGCCGGCGTCGCGATCGACGCCTCTTCCAGGTCGTCGTAGCCGGTCACGGAGATGTCGACGCCCGGCACGAGGCCGGCGCGCGCGATGCCGTTCATCATGCCGATCGCCACGAGGTCGTTCCAACAAACGACCGCGGTCGGCTTCTGCGGCAGCGAAAGCAGGTGCACTGCGGCCTCGAAGCCGCCCTGCTTCGTGCGGGGCCCGGGAATGCGCAGTTCCGGATCGACCTCGATGTTGGCCTTGCGCAGCGCGTTGACGTAGCCCTGGTAGCGGTCGCGTCCGGTGGAGGTCTCGTCCGTGCCGCCGACCATGGCGATGCAGCGGTGGCCAAGGCCGATCAGGTGGTTGGCGGCAAGCGAGATGCCGTAGGCGTCGTCGCCGCGGAAGATCGGCACGTCCACGCCCTCGATCGAGCGGGCGATCAGGATCGCCGGCATGCCGTTGTCCTCGGCGAGCTGGATGTCCTCCAGCGGCGTGCCGATCGCCGGCGACATGATGACGCCGTCACCGCCGAGCTGCAGCAGCGTCTCGATGAAATCGCGCTGCTTGTCGACGGAATCGTAGTGATTGGAAAGAATGAAGGTCTGCTTGTCGCGGTCGAGTTCGGCCTCGATCGCCTTCAGGATTTCCCCGTAGAACGGGTTCATGATGTCGTGCACGACGACGCCGATGATGCCCGATCGCGATGTCCTGAGACTGGCGGCGCGGCGGTTGTAGATATAGCCGAGCGCGCGCGCCTGTTCCTTGATCTTGTCGCGGGTGACGGTCGCCACCAGCGGGCTGTCACGCAGGGCCAGGGATACCGTCGCCGTCGAAAGACCGAGTGTTTCCGCGATCGTCGAAAGCTTGACCTTTTGCGCCACGATGCCCCCTGTAAGCCCTGTTTCGCCCCATCCGCACGAACCCCAGCCAGGAGCGGTGCGTCAAACCATTCGGCACCCTTCGCGCGCCTTTGAGACGGCACGCGTGCCACAAATTTAAATCCCTATTTAAACTGTTTAAATCGCCGCGGCAATATGCGGCAAATCCGGTTCAGTCGGCCGCGCGCGCAGCCTGAAGATTGCTGTCGACGGCGCGCAGCAGCTTCATCAGCGTGCGAACCTGCTTGTCGGTCAGACCACGGGTCGCGAGCTTTTCCGAGTGCTGACCGGCCTCGGCGATTGTCTGCAGCCGGTTGCGGCCGGGCTCAGTGAGATAGACCTTGGTGAGCCGGGCATCATCGTCGTCCGGCCGCCGCTCGAGAAAGCCCTGCGCTTCCATGCGGCCGATGGTGCGGGTCATGGTCGGCGCCTTGACGCCGAGCTTGACCGCGAGCCCGCCGGCCGTCAGGCCATCGGTCTCGGCCAGCGCCAGCATGACGCCATCCTGTCCGGCATAGAGGCCGCTTTCGAGCAGATTGCGGGAGAGCACGGTGCGCATCGACCGCGCAGCCTGGACAAGGACGGCGGCAAGATCGTGAGGCTCGATCAGGAGCTCGTCCTTCTTCTTGCCGTTCTTGCCCTTCTTTTCGGCCTTGTTCTTCTTGCCCATTGGACCTCCTGCCGAATCCCGTCTCGAACACTTATAACAATACAGCTTGCGATTACGAACTGTATGACTCAAATAACAATTTTACGACAATTGACGTGGAGGATCGAAGAGAAATGTCGATGCCCGAGCCGCGATGGCAGGACAATCCGGCCGATCTTCCGCCTGACGCCCGTCGCGACTGGATCGCGGTGCTGCCGCTCGGCGCGCATGAGCAGCACGGACCTCACCTGCCCTTCGAAACCGACACGCTGATTGCCGAGGGGATCGTCTCCCGCACCATCGCCGTCCTTCCCGCCGATCTGCCTGTAACCTTCCTGCCGGCCGAGCCGGTCGGCTACTCGATCGAGCACATGGATGTCGCCGGCACCCGCACGCTCGCCTATGACGAGGCCGTGGAGCGCTGGCTCGGCATCGCCGGGGATCTCCATGGCCTTGGTATTCGCAAGCTCGTGATGCTGAACGCCCACGGCGGCAATTCGCCGTTGATGACGATCGTCGCGACCGAAGCGCGCGTGCGCTTGAACATGCTGGCGGTCGCAACCAGCTGGACCCGCTTCGGCCAGCCGGACGGCTGGATCGCGCCAGAAGACAAGGCCTTCGACATTCACGGCGGCGATATCGAGACTTCGGTGATGCTGGCGCTGCATCCCGACAAGGTGGACACGACAAAAGCGTCCGATTTCCCCTCGCGTCAGCGCGACTTTGCCGGTCGCTTCAAGCATCTGCGTGCCTACGGCCCGCATGCCTTCGGCTGGAAGATGCGCGACCTCAACGCCGATGGCGTTGCCGGCAACGCGTCAGCCGCAACGGCTGCGCGCGGCGAGGCGCTGCTTGCCCATGCCGTCAAAGGCCTTGTCGAACTGCTCGAAGACGTCAGGAATTTCGACCCGTCTGAACTCGCCTGACGCGTGAACCGACGCCCGGCAAACACTTTCTTTGCGGTTTTGCGCTATCAAGGACGTCCGTTGGAAGAGCAGAGAACCCATGGCGAAGATCATAGCGCTCGGCGCCTATTTTTATCAGGCCGTCATCGCCTTCGGCCTGCTGATCATCGTCGCCCATTGGCTGGCGCCTGCGGACTACGCCAGCTATTCGCTGTTCGTCTCGATCTGCCAATTCGTAGCGATCGCCGCTTTCGAATGGGTGCGCTTCGCCTGCACCCGCTTCTATCCGGGGCCGGACGCTGACAGCGAGGCGGCTGAGCGGCGCACGATCCTCGTTGAAGCGACGGTCTGCGCAGCACTCTGCCTGGCCGCAGCCTCGATAGCCGTGTTCTTCGGCGTGCCGCCGGTCGTCGCCCTTGTCGGCGGTCTGGTGTCGATCGCGCAAGGGGGCAGCGACCTGCATCTGACGATGCTGCGGTTTCGTCAGGACTTTCGCGCCTTTTCCGTGTTGCAGGGATCACGCGCCACAATTCTGGCAGTCGGCACGCTCGCCGGGGCATTGGCCTCGCCCACCTTACTCTCAACGGTCACGGGGCTTCTGGCCGGCTACGCTGCCTACGGCCTGCTCGCCTCGGTTCTTTCCCGCAGCCCGGCAGCGCGACCGACCGTTGCACTGGAGACTGCGCGCTTCCGCAAGCACCTCGTCTATGGCAGCGTTTCGGCCGGCGCTGCAACGGCCGCCATGTTCGCGCCGCTCGCCCTCAAGACGCTGCTGACATCCGTTCTCGGAGCGACGGGTGCCGCCGGCGCGCTGTTGGCGCTCGACCTTTTGCAGCGGCCCTTCGTGCTCATCGTTTCGGCGCTTCAGGCGATCCAGTACCCCGAAATCGTCGCCGCCCACGACCGGACCGACAACCGCGCGGACCTCGCCCGGACGCTCGGGCAATACTATGCCCTGCTTGCCAGCTTCGCGCTGATGATGGCGGCCGGCATCTTTGCAGTGCTCCTGCCGGTCACGTGGGTCGTCATCAGCCCGGACCTGCAGCAGGGGTTCCTCGCCACGGCGCCCGCGATCATCCTCATTTCGCTTGCCCGCACGCTGACGCAGATCATGTTGCCGACGCCGCTGCACCTGAAGCAGCGTCTTGCGCTGATCCTTCTGCTCGCCGTCATCGACTGCCTGCTGCTGAACCTCGGGGCGCTCGCGGCGCTGGTTGTCGCAGGCCCGAGCGATACGGCGCTTGCGACCGGTGGTGCGATCGGCGCGGTCCTTGCGACCGCCTTCGGTCTGCGCCTGATGGCGGTGCTTCCCTTCGACCTCCCCTGGTCGCCGGTGCTTCTTGCCGCCGCAGGGCTCGCCACGGCTGGTTTCGCCTTCGCGCTCGCCGGCGAAACCAGCTATCTCGCGATCGGCGCCGGCATCCTCGGGGGCGGCGTCCTGTGCCTCCTCGCACTCAACCAATTGCGGCTGATGATGCGGGCTCCGGCCCCATAGGGCTGGAAACAATTGCGCTAAGAAAAACTGCACGAATTTCCGGTTAGATCGCCGCCGAAACGTTCGGAGAGTCCGCCATGAACATCGTCGTCGGCATAGCGACCGCAGGCCGCCGCGAAGTCCTTTCGGAGACCCTGCTGCATCTGACGCGGCAGACCCGCTTGCCGGACTCCATCCTGGTCTGCCCGAGCGCGCCCGAGGACATCGACGAAAACCGCCTCAGTGCCCTCGCAGTCGACGTCCGCGTCGTTAAGGGCAGCAAAGGCTCGAGCGCGCAGCGCAATGCGATCCTCGACCACGCGACGACCGCCGACCTGATCGTCTTCTTCGACGACGACTTCCTGCCACACCACGACTTTCTCGCAGAGTCCGAGCGATTGTTTGCGCGCGAGGCGGATATCGTCGTTGCAACCGGCCTGGTTCTGGCAGACGGCATTCACGGACCCGGCATTTCGGTGGCCGATGCGAAGGCGATCCTCGATGGCGACGCCGGTCCCGCGCCCGAGGATCAAATCACACCCGCCTTCAATGCCTACGGCTGCAACATGGCCTTCCGTGTTGCGGCGATCGCCGTCGAGCACACCCGCTTCGACGAGCGCCTGCCGCTCTACGGCTGGCAGGAGGACGTCGATTTCTGCCGGCGACTTGCGTCACGCGGGCGCATCGTCAAGTCGCCGAGATTGCGCGGCGTCCATCTCGGCAACAAGCGCGGCCGCACCTCGGGTTTGCGTTTCGGCTACTCGCAGGTCGCCAATCCGCTCTATCTGCGCAACAAGGGCACGGTCGGCCTCAAATGGGCGCTGCGTCTGATGGGGGGCAACGTCGCTGCCAACATCCTCGGCAGCGTCAGGTCGCAAGGCCTCGTCGACCGCCGCGGTCGGCTGAAGGGCAACGTCATCGCCGTCTTGGATATGCTGCGCGGACGGTTGGACCCGATGCGCGTGCTCGACCTCTAACGCCCTCCGCAGCCATCAAGCCCGGCTGGCAGCCAGCATGTTGAGCAGCACCACCGCGCTTCCATCCCAGGAAAAGCGCTTGGCATTGTCGTAACCGGCATGCGTCAACTCACGACGCAAAGTCGCGTCGGCCGAAATCATCCGCATTGCCTCGACCAGCGTTTCCGTCTTCAACGGATCGAAATAGCGAACCGCGTCGCCGCAGGCCTCGCGCACCGGCGGGATGTCGGCGGCCAGCACCGGGCAGCCTTGCGTCATCGCTTCGAGCGGCGGGATGCCGAAGCCTTCGTAGAGGCTCGGAAAGACGAAGGCGACAGCGCGGCGTTGCAGCCCGGCGATCTCCGCGTCGGTCAGGCGCCCCGGAAAGATCAGGTCGCCCTTCGACGTCGGCGCGATGTCGCGAAACACGTTGGGATCGGTGCCGCCGACGACGACAAGCTTGTGGTCCCGGGCGCCAAGGGTCTCGAAGGCGCGGACAGCGAACTCGACATTCTTGTTGGGTTTCAGGGTGCCGACAAGCAGGAAGAAGGGCGTATCGGTCAGCCCGAGCCGCGCGATGACACCGTCGTCCGGCTGAAGGCCGGCGAAGTGATCGGTTGCATTGTAGATCACGTCGATACCGGCCGAAGGCACGCGGAAGACGTCGGCTAGTTCCTTGCGCGAGAAGTTCGAGACCGTGCCGATCTTCGCCCTCCGTGTGAGGAGATAGCCGAGCGTTCCGTGGAACAGTCGGTAGCCGCGGCCAAAGGAGGCCGGATGGCGAAAGAGCGTAACGTCGTGGATCACCACCACCTGGTCGCCATGCAGCACCGGCCCGCTACCGCCGAAGCCGATGAGCGTGTCGCGGCGTGACCGCCAGAAGAGTGGCCCCTGCTCCCACAGATGGCCCGGGCCGGAGCCGAAGCGCTCCACCGAAATCGCCTTGAGGCCGAGATCGTCGACAGCCTTGCCGGGAGCAAGGAGCCGCCAGCGCACGCCCTTCAGCGCATGCGGCACCGCACCCGAAGCGATGCGCTGATCGAGCGCCCGGGTCATCTCGCGGGCGAAGCGCTGCACGCCCGTAAGCGGCTGGGTCAGGAACCGGCCGTTGATGGAAATCGTCTTCACGTGCGCACCCCTTCGATGTGCCGCGCACTCTCGCCGATCTTGATGAAAGGAGGGTTATCGGGATCGCAGCGATCAACGCCGCCCGACCGGCAAAATCGCCTGCGCCATTTGCGCATCGCCGCCGCATCTCCTATATGAGACGCGACTAGGATGCCTGCTCCCGCATCCGGAAATCCCAGAGGTTCCCATGACCGAAACATCCCCGCAGAAGCCGATCCCCGTCACCGTGCTCACCGGCTATCTCGGCGCCGGCAAGACGACGCTTTTGAACCGCATCCTCAGCGAGAACCATGGCCGCAAATACGCGGTCATCGTCAACGAGTTCGGCGAGATCGGCATCGACAACGACCTGATCGTGGAATCCGACGAGGAAATCTACGAGATGAACAACGGCTGCGTCTGCTGCACCGTGCGCGGCGACCTGATCCGCGTGGTGGAAGGCCTGATGCGCCGCCCCGGCCGCTTCGATGCGATCATCGTCGAGACCACGGGCCTTGCCGACCCGGTCCCGGTCGCCCAGACCTTCTTCATGGACGACGACGTGCGCGCCAAGACCGAGCTTGACGCCGTCGTCGCGCTGGTCGACGCCAAGCACCTGCCGCTCCGGCTGAAGGACAGTCGCGAGGCCGAAGACCAGATCGCCTTCGCCGATGTCGTTCTGCTCAACAAGACCGACCTCGTCACGCCCGAGGAACTGGAGCGCATCGAGGCGACCGTGCGCGTCATCAATCCGTCGGCCCGCATCTATCGCACCCAGCGCTCCGAGATCGATCTCGCCAAGGTCCTCGACCAGGGCGCCTTCAATCTCGAAAAGGCGCTGGAAAACGATCCGCACTTCCTCGACCAGGACGATCACGAACACGATCACACCTGCGGTCCGGATTGCGGCCACGATCATCACCATCACCACCATGATCACGACCATCATGATCATGACCACGATCACGATCACGACCATCATCACCACCACGATGCCCCCTCGCCGATCCACGACGTGACGGTGCAGTCGATCTCGCTGCGCGGCGGCGAGATGAACCCGGATCGCTTCTTCCCCTGGATCCAGAAGATCACCCAGACGGACGGCCCGAACATCCTGCGCCTGAAGGGCATCATCGCCTTTGCTGGCGACGCCGAGCGTTACGTCGTTCAGGGCGTTCACATGATCATCGAGGGCGATCACCAGCGTGCGTGGAAGGAAGGCGAAAAGCGCGAAAGCCGCCTCGTCTTCATCGGCCGTGACCTCGACCGCGAAAAGCTCGAGCGCACCTTCAAGGCCTGCGAGGCGCAGCCGAACTGATGCCGACTGTCGCTCCCCTCGATCTCGAAGGTCACGTCGTCGGCGTGGCCTTTCTCAAAGGCGTCCCCTTCTTCGCCGAAGCCACCGGCGCCATCCACCGCCTCGACCTCGGCCACAAGACGACGGAGGTCCACGAAGGCCTGCTATCGCTCGTGGTCGACGAAGCCAACGATACGCTGCTGACCGGCGGCGAAGATGGCAAGGTCATGCGCACGGCCGCCGACGGTACCGCGGCGCTGGTCGCCGAAGCGCCGCGCAAGTGGATCGCCCAGGTTGCCGCCGGCCCGCAAGGTGCCGTTGGCTATGCCTATGGCAAGACCACGCACGTGAAGCTTGCCGACGGCACGACGAAGGAATTCGCCGAGCAACGCACGGTCGAAGGCCTCGCCTTCGCGCCGAAAGGCCTTCGCGTCGCCGCAGCGCGCTACAACGGCGTGTCGTTGCATTGGGTCGGCACATCGGGCCAGCCGATCGACCTCGAATGGAAGGGCGCCCACACCGGCGTCACCTTCTCGCCCGACGGCCGCTTCCTCGTCACCACGATGCAGGAAAACGCGCTGCACGGCTGGAAGCTCGACGCCAAGCCCGGCGCCGAAGCGCGCCACATGCGCATGACCGGCTATCCGGCCAAGGTGAAGTCCTTTTCCTGGTCGGCCAAGGGCAAGTGGCTCGCATCCTCGGGCGCGCCGGCTGCCATCGTATGGCCCTTCCAGGGCAAGGACGGCCCGATGGGCAAGGCGCCGCTCGAACTCGGCACCCGCGCCGACATCATGGTGACCTCCGTCTGCTGCCATCCGGCTGAAGATATCGTCGCCATCGGCTATCAGGACGGCATGATCCTCGGCGCACGCTTTGCCGACAGCAAGGAAGTGCTGCTGCGCCGTCCTGGCAAGGGCGCAATCACCGCCATGGCGTGGAACAAGGATGGCCGACAGCTGGCCTTCGGCTCGGCCGAGGGCGACTGCGGCGTCGTCGATATCGCGGGATAAACGGTGGCGCATGACCGCATTGATTGAGACGCTACGGTACGAAGGCTCGCTTGCGGCACCGCTCGCCGATGGCGCGGTCTGGAGCCTGATCCGGGCGGAAGCGCGCGCGCTTGCCGCACGTGAACCGGTCATGGCGCCCGCCCTGATGCCGATCATCGATGCCGGATCGGATGCCGAATTGCTGGCCGGCGTGCTCGCAGCCGGCTTGGCCGTCGCGCGCGTCGACGAACGCTCGCTTGCGCAGCTGCTCACCGACGTCTTCAAGGCAAACCCTCAGATCCTGCTGGCGACCGAAGCCGATCTTCAGGCGGTGAAAGAGCGTGACCCGGCCTGCCCGGGCCTCAAGCATGTGCTGGTGAACCTCAAGGGCTTTCAGGCACTGCAGACCTACCGCGCTGCTCACCAGCTCTGGGTCGATGGCCGCCGTGAGGTCGCGAGCTGGCTTTCGAACCTCGCCTCGCTCGTCTTCGGACCTGACATTCATCCGGCCGCCTGCATCGGCAAGGCTGTCATGCTCGACCATGGCTCCGGCATCGTCATCGGAGAAACCTCGGTCATCGAAGATCAGGTCTCGATCCTGCAGAACGTCACGCTCGGCGGTACCGGCAAGGAAACCGGAGACCGCCACCCGAAGATCGGCCGCGGCGTGATGCTCGGCGCCGGCGCCAAGATCCTCGGCAATATCGAGGTCGGCGCCTATAGCAAGGTCGCCGCCGGCAGCGTCGTCCTCAAGACCGTTCCGCCGCGCACCACCGTCGCGGGCGTGCCGGCAACCGTCGTGCGCATCCATCGCGTCGATGAAATTCCGGCAGCGGAGATGGACCAGACGATCGTCTGATCCCATCCTGTTGCCCGTCAGATCTTCACCAGCGCCGCGGTGGCATACATGAATGCCGCACCGGCTGCGAGGCCGGCCAGAACCGGCGGCGTCAGGAACACGTCGCTCCGGCGCTCGCTCTGGCGCATCAGATAGGCGCCCACTTCGACGATCACCTGCAGGATCGCGCCTGCCCCGATCGCCAGCGCCAAGGCGGACCATTGCGCCGAGGCGGCAAGACTGCCGAGCCACATGCCGATGACGGCCGGGCTGCCCGCCAGCAGTGTCAATCCGACGAAGACCGAGAGCGGCGGCCTCTTCTTCAGGATCGGCGCGGCGATGCCGATGCCTTCGGTGACATTGTGGAGCGCAAAGCCGAGCACGAGGAAGGTGCCGAGCCCGGCCGAGCCGGCCGCAAAGGCGGCCCCGATCGCCAGCCCCTCGCCAAGATTGTGCAGGCCGATGCCGAGCGCGATGTAGGTGGAGAGCGCCAGCCCGGTCGGCGCACCGCTTCGCCGGCCGATTGCCATCAGCAGGAGGAAACTGCTTAAAGCCGCCAGCACCACCATGACTGGCCCCTGGAAGATCGCCGCGGCTTCGCCGGCAAGCTCGAGCGCCTCGCCACTCGCATCGACCAGCAGGAAGCCGAGCAGGCCGATCGTCAGCGACAGCAGAAAGGCCATGCCCTCGCGCCCAACACCACGCAGCACCGGATAGAACATCAGCCCGACGGCCACGGGCACGATGCCGACGATGATGCCGACCAGGGCTTGCAGCCGCAATTGGCCCGTCGTCGCCTGGGGCGTCGGCACGGCAACCGCAATGTCATGCGCAAAGGTGGCGCCGGTGTTGGTCACCACCTTCACGGCATGCGCCTCACCGAGCATCCAGGGAAATGGCAGTTTCAGCCATGCGGCCCCACCGCGTGCGATCGGCCCCGGCGGGTCCTGGGCGAATTGCCAATAGGCGTCGTCCACCTGGACCTGTGCCACCGTCATCGGTTCCGATCCGCCGGCGCGAACAAGCAGACTGAGACCACTATCGTCGAGAACGGTTCTTTCGAAGGTGAGGTTTTCGACCGGCGGCGCACCGTTGCGGAAGCCCGACAACGGATCGGTCGATACGAGCCAGGCAACGGCGATGCCAAAGACGATAAGAGGCAACGCCAGCCACACCAGGTTGGTCTTTGCCGCGCGAATGGCAGCTCTTGGCATCTCGTTCATGCGAGCGCCTCCACCACGTCGAACACGCCGACCCAACCAAGCTCAGTGAACTCGGTCTGGTGCGGGTGGAACATGTAGAGGCCGGGTTCGTGCTCAGCGAAGGTGAATTCGAGGATGCCGCGCTGCGCCTGGCACTGGGTGATGAGATCGACGGTTTTCAAAGTCGGCGTCAACGTCGTGCCCTGATCGTAATAGTCGAAGAAATTGGCGTGCAGGTGGAAGGAGTTGATCGGGTCGAACTCGATGACGTTGATGAGATAGATGCGCACCGGCCTGCCCTTCACGATCCGGATTGGCCGTTTCATGAAGGCGTGCGCGATGGTGTTGACCGCATAGAATTCGTTCTCGGCATCGAAATTGGTGTCGAAGGCATTCATCACCATCACCAGTTCCTGCCAACCGGCATTCTCTGGTGTGCCGAGCAGCCTGGAGCGGGCGACCTCCACATGCTCCGGCCGGCGCTCCGGGTCGGGATCGATCACGAAGGCGCCGTACATGCCCTTGTGGATGTGCCGGCGCAACGGCATCGCATGGCAGTGGTAGAGATGGCAGCCGAAGGGCTTGGCATCGAACT
This sequence comes from Ensifer sp. ENS08, assembly GCF_014852195.1. NCBI lineage: Bacteria > Pseudomonadati > Pseudomonadota > Alphaproteobacteria > Hyphomicrobiales > Rhizobiaceae > Ensifer > Ensifer sp. ENS08. The sequence continues at coordinate 110,234 of NZ_JACVBF010000015.1, read as the reverse complement.
CATAGATAAATTCGTCACCCGGATCGACCATGCCGGCCCCAGGAACGCCGTCCATGCGCGCCGCGTGAATACCGTGGAAATGGATCGAGTGCGGATGCGAAGCATAGTTGCGAAAGACGATCCGCAGCCGCTCGCCTTCCTTCGCCCGGAGCGCCGGCCCGGGGACCCGACCGTTATAGGTCCAGGCGGGAAATTTGATGCCGGGCGCGATTTCGATCTCGCGGTCCTCCGCCGTCATCTCGAAGGTGCGCAGCGTCCGTCCGTCCGGCAGCGTCGAAACCGTACCCGTGTCCCAATCTGTGAGCATCTCCGTCGGGTCGAAGCCGTTGACGGCGCTATCGACCTCGCCGACCGTCATCATCGCGCCATGCCCCATGGCCAGCATCGGCTCCTGTCCCGCCGCTCCCGATGGCGCGGCATGACCGACATGGCTCGCCTGTTGTTGACCCAAGGCGGCGCTGGTGCAGATCGCCGTTCCACCCGCTGCCGCCAGCCCGCCCATCAGCAGACTGCGCCTTCGCAGTAGGTCCGGTCTTGTCGGCTTGTCCATATTCGCCCCTCTCCCTCATTGGGTAACACGCACCGCACCGCGCCTGACTGGGGCAAGCAACGATCCACCTGCTTCTGCAAATCATTTGCAACAACATCAATAGTGCAAATGCATCCCATTCGCAACTGACTTGGGAAGCGTGATGTCCGAAGGGGCCGGCAGGACCGCGCGCTCAGCACGGCGCGCCCGTCATCATCCCGTAAACGAAAACGCCCCCGGAAGGCGCTGGCCTCGGGGACGTTGGGTTGAACTTCGGCGCCGGAACGGAAACGAACATGTCCGCAGGGCCTCGGCAGGCGGTGGCCGCGCCTCACCATTCAAGTTCGAGTTGCGGGATCCCGTTGGAGGTTTTTTCGACCGTACGGCCACTCTCGTCCACCGTCGCGGTGACCCGCTGGCGGAAGGCCGAGAAGCTCTCGAAGGTGACGACGTCGACGGGCTGGTCGAATTTCATCGTCAGACGATAGCGTCCCGGCTGCGCCGCGATCGCCTGGACGCCCAGGATCTCGCCTTCGAAGGTCTGGCCGAGATAGCGCCCCTTCACGCGGGACCCGAGCATCCAGGGATTGAAGGGCGGCCGGTTGCCGACGGCGGCATGCAGCGTGTTCCAGTCGCGATAGCCATATTGTGCGGCGATCAGCTCGAGCGAGCGGGAATGGCCGATGGTTTCGCCTTCGGATGCGAGGCGGGTGCGCAGACGCTTGGCCTGGTCTTTCAGGGCGTCGAGCGAGGGAAGCGGGATTGATCCGCGCGTCATGAGAAGGTCTCCTGCAGCGGCATGCATTCCTTGAAGATGGGAGCCCGCATTGCCACCGGTTCGCATGCCGTTTCGGCTGACCGTGTCTCAAAAGAAGGACTTCACCAAAGCATGACGCTCGCGGACGGCAGGGACCTTCACCCTGCCGCTTCCATAGGGGATGCCGCCTCGACTGTCAAACCAGGCCCGGAAATGCGGCTGCGACCCCGCGAAACACGATTGCGCACGCGCAAAAGCTGTGGGACGACTGAAGGAGACGATGAGGGAGGAACTCATGACCGAAATGACGATACTCGCATTCGCGCTGGTTGCCTTCATCGGCATCGCGACACCGGGCCCGACGGTCCTCCTCGCACTCACCAACGGATCGCGCTACGGGGTGCGGCGCGCAACCGCGGGCATGGTCGGCGCCGTGCTCTCCGATTTCGTGCTGATCGGCGCGGTCGCGCTTGGCCTCGGCGCGCTGCTGGCGGCCTCCGAATTCTGGTTTACCGTCGTCAAATGGCTGGGCGCGGGCTATCTGGCCTTTCTCGGCATCATGCTGCTGCGGTCGAAAGGGACGATCCAGGTGGCAAACGAAGCCGGCGGCGCGGCTCCCGTTTCCTCTGCCGCGATTTTCCTCAAAAGCTTCCTGGTCGCTGTCACCAATCCCAAGGGTTATCTGTTCTTCACCGCCTTCCTGCCGCAGTTCATCGATCCGACGGCACCACAGGCGTCGCAATACGCCATGCTTGCGCTCGTCTTCGCAGTCGTCGATTTCACCGTGATGTTCGGCTATGCGCTGCTCGGCGCGAAGGCTGCAGCCTTCCTTAAGCGCTCCGGCGCCGTCTGGCTCGACCGCCTCTGCGGCGGCGCGTTGCTGGCGCTCGCCGGCTCGCTCGCCCTCTATCGCCGCGCCACCGCCTGAAATGCTGTTTCGCCAAAACGTGCTCGCTGGCATCGCCGGCGGCGACGTAACCTTGGCCTTCCGGCGTTGGACCAAGCCGACTGTCAAGGCCGGCGGTAGCTTACGCACGGCAGTCGGTGTTCTCGCTATCGATGCCGTCGACGAGATCGACGAAGGCGCGATTACCGACAGCGATGCCCGCAAAGCCGGCTTTGCCGATCGCGCCGCCCTCGCGAAGGAGCTTACCGCGCGCACCGAAGGGCGCTGCTATCGCATCGCCTTCCACCGGACCGGCGACGATCCACGCATCGCCCTGCGGGAAGCGGCTGACCTCGACGGTGAAGGACGGGCAGAAATCGACCGCAAGCTCGCGCGCTTCGACGACAGCGCCGGCATGGGCTGGACGCGTCCGGTACTGCAGCTGATCGCCGTCCGTGACGGGACGACCGCAGCGGAGCTGAGCGCTGCCATCGGCATGGAGAAACTGAAGCTCAAGGCGCGCATCCGCAAATTGAAGGAGCTCGGCCTCACCGAAAGCCTCGATGTCGGCTATCGCCTGTCCGGCCGCGGGCGCGCCTATCTCGACGGCGAATAGCCCGCGTGAAAAAGCGGGCGGTGACGCGGACACGATCGGTCATTCCTTCCAATCCCGATCGCCGCTGTTGCGTGCCTAAAGCAGGTGTGAGACGACTTGCCACCGAAACAGACCACCCCCATCAGGCAAGGCGAGGAGACAGGCATGATCGGCTACACCATGGTCGGAACGGCGGACCTGAGGCGCGCAGAGCGCTTCTACGATCCGGTGATGGCGCTGATCGGCCAGGAGCGCTGCTACTGCGACGAGCAGGTTTCCTCCTGGGGTCGAAAGGATGATGACAAGGCGCCCCGTTTCTTTGCCTGCCACCCCTTCGACGGGAAAGCCGCCTCGGTCGGCAACGGTGCGATGACCGCCTTCCTGGTGGAAAGCGCCGAGGTCATCGACCGGCTGTTCGAGACCGCCATGGCGCGCGGCGGCAGCGAAGAGGGAAAACCAGGCTTCCGTCCGCAATATGGCGATGGCTTCTACGCGGCCTATGTGCGTGATCCCGACGGCAACAAGCTGGCCTTCGTCTGCTACGACGCCCGCGAGGTCGAGAGCCCGTCCTGACCCGCCTTAACGGCGCGTCGACCAGCCGAACCAGATCGCCACGGCCGCAAGCATCAGCGCGAGCACACGCCGCACCAACCGTTCGCGTGCCGGCGAGTTGAGGACCGGCTCCAACGCCCCGGCCAGAAGCACGATCGCGGCATGAACCGCGGTCGCGACCCCCACATAGAGCGCGGCAAGCGTCAGGTTCTGGGGCAAGAGCGGGCGTGTATCGTCGACGAAGGTCGGAAGCACGGTGACGAAGAACAGCGCCGCCTTCGGATTGAGCAGATTTGTGATCAGGCCACGCCGGAAATAGAAGGATGCGGGCTTGCCGCTCGGCCCCGCCTCCTCACCGTCACCGTTCCAGGCCTCGAAGGCGAGATAGAGCAGGAAGCCGACGCCTGCCCAGCGAAGCGCCCCATAGAGCATGTCCGACTGGCCGACGAACTCGGCGACCCCGAAGGATGCGGCAAGGCCGACGATCGCCAGGCCGAGCGCCACGCCGGCGACGGTCGCCATGCCGGGCCTGCGCCCCTCCGAGGCCGCGACCATGGCGAGGTAGGCCATGTTCGGTCCCGGCGTCAGTTCGATGATGAAGGATGTCAGTAGAAAGGGCAGCAGGGTCGCTGCCCCGAAAATGAACGGATCCATGCGCGAGACTTCCATCCGCCTGCAACGAGGCCTTGCCGCAAGGACAGGTCAGCGGTGCCGCATTGTCAAGGAAGATCACAAACCCATCAGCAGGGAGCGCCCGGCATGTCATGCGTCTGCCCCCTCGCCGATCAGATCGGACCAGCGAGGGAGCAGCGAAAAATCCGCCACCGCAGGGTTGGCGGCGGAAAGAGATCTCAGGCGGCGCGGCGAACCGGCGGCATGGCGAGCTTGCGGCCGCTGGCGACGATCAGGCCGGCAGTGCCCTCGAGCCAGTTGTCCCGAAGCTCGAGCGCCAGGAACCGGCCGCGTTCGAACGGCCCTGGCATCACCAGATGCTGGGTGCGGCTGGCAAAGAAGCCGAAGCGCTCGTAATAGGCAGCATCACCGACGAGCAGGATCGCGCCATGGCCGCGGTTCTTGGCCTCTTCGATAGCAGCCCGCATCAGCATGCCGCCGATGCCCTTGCCCTCATGGGCGGGGTCGACTGCGAGCGGACCGAGCAGCAGCGCCGGCACGGCATGGCCCTCACGGCTGACGCCGGCCTCGACGTTCCAGAGCCGGACCGTGCCGATCACGTGACCATCGACATCGCGGGCGACGAAGGCAAGGCCTTCGGCTGGCAGCCGGCCGCTGCGCAGCTTCTCCGACGACTTGCGGCGGCGCTCCGGCCCCATGGCACGGTCGAGCAGGTTCTCGCGCGCGACGACGTCGCCCGGATTCTCGGCATCGATTACAAATGTAGTGGGCGCGAAAAACGCGCGCAGGGCGTCAACAACAGCGGCCATCGGGGCCTCCCGTCATCAAAACCGCTTCAGGCGGACCGAACGAAAATTGTGAAGTGGCGCTCCCGCCCGAGGACGGGAGCAGGCCGGATCAGATCACATAGGCCTTCAGCGGCTCGAAGCCGTTGAAGGCGACGGCCGAGTAGGTCGTCGTATAGGCGCCGGTACCTTCGATCAGAACCTCGTCGCCGATCGAAAGGGTGATCGGCAGCGGATACATGTTCTTCTCATAGAGCACGTCGGCCGAATCGCAGGTCGGGCCGGCGAGCACGCAAGGCTCCATTTCGTCGCCATCGCGCGCCGTACGGATCGGGTAGCGGATCGCTTCGTCCATGGTTTCGGCGAGTCCGCCGAACTTGCCGATGTCGAGGAACACCCAGCGATGGGCGTCGTTGTCCGACTTCTTCGAGACGAGAACGACTTCCGCCTTGATCACGCCGGCGTTGCCGACCATGCCGCGACCGGGCTCGATGATCGTTTCCGGGATGTGGTTGCCGAAGTGCTTCTTCAGCGCGCCGAAGATCGCCTGGCCATAGGCTTCCGCCGTCGGCACGTCCTTCAGGTACTTCGTCGGGAAGCCACCGCCCATGTTGACCATCTTGAGCTCGATGCCCTGCTTGGCCAGTTGCACGAAGACGCGCTTGGCATCGGCAAGGGCCTGATCCCAGGCATCCAGCTTCGTCATCTGCGAACCGACATGGAACGAGACGCCGTAGGAAACGAGGCCATGCTGGTGGGCGTAGACGAGCACGTCGACGGCCATCTGCGGGACGCAGCCGAACTTGCGCGACAGCGGCCATTCGGCGCCTTCACCATCGGTCAGGACGCGGCAGAACACGCGAGCGCCGGGGGCTGCGCGGGCAACCTTCTCCACTTCCTCGTGGCTGTCGACCGCGAACAGGTTGACCCCAAGCGCGTGGGCGCGGGCAATGTCGCGCTCCTTCTTGATGGTGTTGCCATAGGAGACGCGGCTCGCGGTCGCACCGGCGTCGAGTGCCATTTCGATTTCGGCGACGGACGCGCAATCGAAGGAGGAGCCCATGCCGGCGAGCAGGCGCAGGATTTCCGGCGCCGGGTTTGCCTTGACCGCATAATAGATCGAGCTGTCCGGCATCGCATGGCGGAAAGCCTTGAAATTGTTGCGCACGACGTCGAGGTCGACAACAAGGCACGGGCCTTCCGGTCGTCGGGTGTTGATGAAGTCGATGATGCGAGCCGTGGTCATGGCCATATTCCCCTGATCCAAGATGCCCCGCTTTCGCGGAGGACAAAGGGCATACGCGCACATGCTCTGGAACCAGCCGGTGGAGACCCCGGAACCATGCATGCGCTCGATGCGCGAACGGTGAATCAAAGCCCGCCTAGGCTTCAATTCGGCTTTGTCTGCCATGGATTGGAGGGAATAACCCAACCGCACTTCCGGCAATGAAGGTGTGCCTCTTCAGTAACCCCGGCTGTTGGAAAGCCGGCAGACACCAGAAAGGCCCGCACCGTCGTTGCTTCAAGATGTCCTCGCATTTCCCGGTTGGCCGGAATAGCGACTGGAGGGGTTAGTTCCAGGTACCTTACCGATACCCTCACCTAATCGAGGGTCGGCGGACACCCACAGGCACGTGCGACTTTGGGCAAGGGCGTAGGTAAGAAAAAAGCCCGTCGTAATCAAGAGTTTTTTCACAACCACGGTTGAATTTTTTTCCAGCCGGGCAAAACTGTCGATGTTCACAAATTTTGAACGCTTGGCGCCAGATCGTCCACAACGCTAAAGCATTGAAAGAAGACTATTATTTATAAGAACCGGCACTGAAGGCAGAACCCGGCGCAATGACGCAAGCGACGGACAATCTGCCGTCTGCATTATCGACGCGGAAAGAGGCCTTCGCCGGCGAATCGGCGAAGCACGATTGAGAGCACGAAAGAAAGATCGCCATGGACACACTCACCCGCATCCGCGCCTTTATCGATGTCGTGGACGCCGAGGGGTTCTCGGCCGCCGCAAGGCGTGTCGGCAAGTCGAAGGCGCTGCTTTCGAAATATGTGCGCGAGCTCGAGGATGAACTCGGTGCGCTGCTCCTCAACCGCACGACACGGCAGTTCTCGCTGACCGAGGCTGGCCACACCTACTATCGCACCGCATCGGAAATCCTGAAGGAGATCGACAATCTCGCCGATCTCGTGCGCGCCAACAACTCCGACCTCAAGGGACGGCTGCGCATCACCGCGCCGCGCACCTTCGTCGATGCCGACATCGGCCAGTCGCTGGTCGATTTCGGCAAGCAGCATCCCGAACTCTCGCTCGAAATCATCTCCGACGACCGTTTCGTCGATCTGGTCGAGGAAGGCTTCGACGTCGCCATCCGCATCACCCGGCTCGAAGATTCGACGCTGATCGCCCGCAAGCTCGACGATTTCCAGGTGCTGATCTGCGCTGCCCCGGAATTCCTGGAAAAATCTGGCCCCATCGCTCACCCGACGGACCTTTCCAAGCTGCCCTGCATTCTCGATACCAATGGCCGCTCCTACTCCAACTGGCGCTTCGTCGAGCCCGATGGTTCGGCCTTCACCGTGCCCGTCAGCGGCCCGATCGAGGTCAACAGCCCGCTTGCAGCCCTCAGAGCCACCGTCTCCGGCCTCGGCGTATCGATCATCCCGGATTTCATCGCCCGCCCGAAAATCGCTACCGGCGAACTCGTCACGCTGTTCGACGATTTCCTCCCCCGCGACCGCGGCATCTATGCGATCTATCCGCATCGCCGCTACCTCCCGGCCAAGGTCAGAACCCTCGTCGACTTCCTGCACGCCTGGTTTCGCAAGCCACGGTGATCGGGCGCCGGCACCTCAAAGTCCCAATTCCGTCCCATTTCCGGTACATTCCCGGAAACGAATCGCGGAGCGATCGCTCCAGCCGAAAGGATTGCCGCCACATGAGAACCAAACGCCTCGTCATGGCCGGCCTTGCCACCCTGGCTGCCCCGTCGCTGGCCTTTGCCCACCCGCACATCTTTGCGGAAGCGCGCCTCGAGGTCGTCTCCGACGACAAGGACGAGATCAGCGAACTCAGGAACGTCTGGCGCTTCGACGAACTGTTCTCCTCCAGCGTGGTGCTCGATTTCGACAAGAACTCGAACGCGACGCTCGATCCGGATGAATTGGCCGAAGTCGGGCAGACGGTGATGGAGTCCCTGTCCGAGTACAATTATTACACGACGATCCTCGACAACGGCAAAACCATCAAGGTCAACAAGCCGGATCACATCACCGTCGACTACAAGGACGGGCAATTGCTGATGATGTTCGCGGTCAAGCCGGCCGAGCCGACGCCGCTCAAGGGCAAGCTCTCCTTCGGCGTCTACGATCCAACGATGTATACGGCCATGGACTTCGCCACCGACGATGACCTGACCGTCGTCGGCGACAAGATCAATGCCTGTGAGCACAAGGTCGTTCGCCCTGATCCCGACGAAGTTCTCGCCGAGAACAAGGACACCTTGACCGACGCCTTCTGGAGCGACCCGACGGGCACCGACATGTCGAAGCTGTTTGCAACCAGGATCGAGATCACATGCTGAACACCCGCGGGATCGCACGTCTGGTCACGGCCGCGCTCCTCGTCACGGCGCTTTCTGCAACGATCGCCGCGGCGCAGTCGCCCCTCGGCATCGGCACGGCCGAGCCCGCGTTCAAGACGACCGGTTTTCTCGGCGGCTTCTTCGCCTGGATCAACATGGAGCAGCAGGGCTTCTACCGGCTGATGACCAATGCGCTGAAGGGGATGCGTGAGAACCCCTGGCAGCTCTGGTCGCTGGTCGGCCTGTCCTTCACCTATGGCGTACTGCATGCCGCCGGCCCCGGCCACGGCAAGGCGGTGATCTCGTCCTACATGATCGCCAACGAGACGGAACTGAAGCGCGGCGTGCTGCTCTCCTTCCTGTCCTCGCTGCTGCAGGGCGTGGTCGCGATCCTCCTGATCGGCGCCGTTTACCTCATCCTGCGCGGTACCTCGATCAGCATGACGAGCGCAACGCGCTGGCTGGAGATCGCAAGTTACGCGCTGATCGCCGCCTTCGGCGGCTGGCTTCTCCTGCGCAAGCTACGGTCGATGCTGCGTCCGGTTGCCTTGGCTTCCGTTGCCGGCGGCGGGCACGTCCAGCTCGCGGACGATCACCATCACGATCATCACGATCATCATCATAGCCACCATCATGATCACCACGGGCACAGCCATGGCCCGGGCGAAGTCTGCTCAAGCTGTGGCCATGCGCATGCGCCCGACCCGTCGATGCTGAAAGGGGATCGTTTTGCGCTCCGCGAAGCTTGGTCAGCGGTCATCGCCGTCGGCCTGCGCCCGTGCTCCGGCGCACTCATCGTGCTGTCCTTCGCACTCCTGAACGGGCTTTACCTCGGCGGCGTGCTTTCGGTCTTCGCCATGTCGATCGGTACGGCGATCACCGTCTCAATCCTCGCGACCATGGCCGTCACCGCCAAGGGCGTTGCGCTGCGCTATGCGGCAAACGGCGCGGCGGCTGCCCGGATCTCGAACGGCATCGAGATCGCCGGCGCTGCCCTGGTTCTGTTGCTGGGATTGGCGCTGCTCGGCGCGGCTCTGCAGAGCTGACGCACGCGGCCTGATCGGGCCGTCAGAGCCCGCGCTTGCGCTGGTAGCGGGCTCGGAGCCAGAAGAGCAGGAAGAAGCCGAGCACGAAGATCACGCCGAAGGCGGCGGCCAGCCAGGGCGAGATATCGCCGAGCTTGAGCATGATCGACGGCAGAACGAAGAAGCCGAGACCGGCGACGACGAGAATGATCGCAGCGGCGATCGCCGGTGACTTTTCCTTGTTCTGCATGACTTCCCTGTTGTTGTCTGCTGCGGCTTAAGCAGCCTGCGCCTATTTCGACGCCTGCCGCTCCAGATCCGAACGTATATCTTCAAGGCGCCGCTTCTGGCGACCGTCTTCATCGAAATTATCAGCTGCAAGCCAAGTTTCGAATGCGGCATTGAGCAGCGGCCATTCGCTGTCGATCATCGAAAACCAGGCCGTATCACGGTTGCCGCCCTTGGATATCATGTGCTGGCGGAAGATGCCCTCGAAGGTAAAACCGAGCCGGGCGGCGGTCTTGCGGCTCGCCATGTTCTCGCTATGGCATTTCCACTCGTAGCGGCGATAGCCGAGATCCTCGAAGGCGTGCTTCGCCATCAGGTAATGCACTTCGGTCGAGAGCGGCGAGCGGGCCATGGCGGCGCCGTGTGCCACGGAGCCGACTTCGACGACGCCGTTGGCGGGATCGGCACGCATGTAATTGGCCATGCCGACGACAATGCCGGTCGCCTTGTCGCGGAAGACCTCTGTAACCCAGCCGGATTTCTCCTGCGCCGCCGTCAGCCAGGCATCGAAAGCGTCGATATCCCTAAAATCCGGCTGCGTGAAGTATTTGAGCAGCGGGTTGATCGCCATACCGCCGAGGCCGTCCCAGAGGTCCTGCAGATGCCGGTCGCGCTCATAGGCCTCGAGCTTGACGAAACGCCCTTCGAGCGCGACGCCCTTCGGCGCCGGGCACCCTTTCCAGTTCTTCAGATCCTGCATCGGCCGCTCCTCCTTCATCCCTGCCCTTCGGCATAGGCCAGAGTGGCGGCCGACACAAATTCAAACTGGTGATGAACCCTGTTCGAACCGGTGATGAAACCATGCCCCCCGAACGGTATCCTACGCGGTGGCCGGCACCTTGGCGGCCGAGACCGTCGCCTCGATGTGATCGACCAGCGCGTCGGGAAGTCCGAGGCGTCCGGCGAGCAGGTCGAGATAGCCGCGCTCCGCACGGGTTTCCGGCTCGATCGTCAGGCGCGACGCGGTGTAGATCTCCACGCGCTCCTCTTCGGTCTTTGCCGCGCCGACGATCGCGTCGATATCGACCGGGTTGGCAAGCTCGCCTTCGAGGAACGCCGCGGCATCGGCCGAAAGGCCCGAGACCGATAGCTTGTCCATGATGTGCTGGCGCTCGGCCTCGTCGATATGGCCGTCGGCACGCGAAGCGGCGATCATTGCGCGCACGAGCGTCAGCGCAAAATCATGGCTGACGGCTTCCGGAGCAGAGGCGAAGCCGGAATCGGCCGGCGGCGGCAGAAGTTCCGGCTCGCCCTTGGCAACCGTTGCGCCGCCCGGCGTATTGCCGGCCTGATAATTCTTGTAGGCTTGGTAGCCGAGACCGGCGATCGCCGCGAGACCGCCAAGCACGGCGGCGTTGCCGGCCAGCTGTCGACCCGACTTGGTGCCGAGCAGAACAGCGGCAATGGCGCCGCTCGCCAGTGGATTGTCCTTGGCAAGCTGCGTCGCCTGGGTCGCGCGATCGCGCACCGTGCCGCCGGCACCGGGCACCTGCGATCCCAGAAACTGATCCAGCAATTTCTTCGCGTCGAACATCGGGTTTCGCTCCTTGTCGGTTCCGGGCGGTTGAAGGCGAGCGCAAGGGTGCGCCGCCCGCGCGCCCGTCGCTGAATGGATTGAGACATAGGAACGTTGCAGGGAAAATACAAATTCGCGCCAGAGGCGAGCGACGCTGTACAGCCAAAGAAAAAGGCCGGGCTCTCCACCCGGCCTTTCAAAAAACGGAAGGCGTTGATTGCCGCTCAGCCCTTGAGCACGAAGGCTTCTGCCGCAAGCTTGGTGATGCCGGCCCAGTCGCCCTTGGCAACCAGTTCCTTCGGCGCAACCCAGGAGCCGCCGACACAAACGACGTTGGGCAGCGTCAGATAGTCGCGCGCATTGGCAAGGGAAATGCCGCCCGTCGGGCAGAAGAGCGTGCCGGCAAGCGGCGAGGACAGCGACTTGAGGTAGGCGGCGCCGCCGGCCTGCTCGGCCGGGAAGAACTTCATGACGTCGTAGCCTTCTTCACGCAGACCCATGACTTCGCTCGCCGTCGCCGCACCTGGCAGCAGCGGCACCTCGTGGTCGTTGGCCACATCGATCAGTTCCTGCGTCGTGCCGGGGCTGACGATGAACTTCGAGCCGGCTTCGACCGCGGCTTCGAACTGGGCGGCGTTGAGGATCGTACCGGCGCCAGCAACAGCGCCTTCGACTTCGTTGGCAACGGCGCGGATCGCTTCGAGTGCGGCCGGCGTGCGCAACGTGATCTCGATCGCCTTCAACCCGCCGGCAACGAGCGCGCGCGCCAGGGGAACGGCGGTCGCCACGTCGTCGATCACCAGCACCGGAACAACCGGCGCCAGTTTGAGGGTTGAAAGAAGCCTGTCGGATTTCGCGCTCATGCCGATCGTCCTTTTTAAAACGATTGAATATGCCCTCCGCATACTCCCCCTGCCACCGGTTGTCGAGACCCAAGGCGGCGGGAGCGCGGCTTTCGCATGTAAGGCAACGGTAATATGCAACTTGCGACAAAGAGATGACTTGAGCCTTTGCGTGAAAGCGATAGGTTGAAGGCCGCGGGCCCTCGAAATGGCGGATTTTCCATGGCGAAGGAAATAGAGCGCAAGTTTCTCGTCGCTTCCGATGGGTGGCGAGAGCGTGCGGACAAGGGCATTGACCTCAGGCAGGCCTATGTCGTGACCATGGACGACCGCTCGCTGCGCGTGCGCATCCACGGCGACAAATGGGCGCGGCTGACCATCAAGATCGGCAAGTCGGCACTGGTCAGAAACGAATACGAGTACGACCTGCCGATGGACGATGCCCGCGAGATGCTGACCCAGGCGGTCGGGATCGTCATCGAGAAGAGGCGCTACCGGGTGCCGCACAAGGGGTTCACCTGGGAAGTCGACGTCTATGGAGGCGCGCTCAAAGGCCTCGTCGTTGCGGAAGTCGAGATGAAGCGCGAAACCGACATGCCGGCGCTGCCCGATTGGGTCGGGCAGGAAATCACGGGCGATCGCCGCTACTCCAACCAGTCCCTCGCCACAGAAGGACTGACGGAACCGCAACCATGACTTACGCCTTCGAACCTGGACGGCCTTTTTCCGAAGACTTCCGCACGATCGCCGCCGAACAGCTCACACAGGCGGTGATGACACTCGAGGATCGGCCTGACGGGGTGCACGAGGCGATCCATGACGCCCGCAAGAATTTCAAGCGCCTGCGCTCGCTGTACCGTCTCGTCGCAGCGGACGTGCCGCTTTTTCAGAAGCATGAGAATGCGCGCATCCGCGACATGGCCCGCAACCTCTCAACCGTTCGGGACGCGGCCGCACTGGTCGAGAACGCCCATTACCTCAAGGCAGCCGCGTGCAACGAGGAGGAAGAACGGGCGCTCACCCATGTCTGCGAGCGGCTGACGACACGCCGGGACCGCATCACGGCAAGCGCGACCGATATCGAGGACCGCGTGGCAGCCACCATCGTGCGCTGCGAGCAGGCACTGCAGGCCCTCAGCCAAGTGACATTCGACGATCGACGCCGCAAGACCGCAGACCGGCTGACGAAGGGATGGCGGCGCACTCTGAGGCGGGCCAAGCGCGCCAGGCAGGCATGCAGCGAGACTTCGGAAGCCCCGGCGTTCCACGAGCTGCGAAAGCGGGCGCAGGACTACCGCATGCATCTCGGCCTGATGCACGCGGTCTGGCCTTCCGCCCTGCAGGCCAAGCGCGCCGAGGCTAAAGCGCTGGTCGACACGCTCGGGCACCTCAACGATCTCGCGGTCATGACCCAGTTGATCAACGAGGATCCGGGGCTTGCCGGTAACAGTCAGGATCAGGCCCACCTCATCGCGGCCGTCATCGACCGACAGGGAAGCTTGCGCAAGCACGCTCTTGATCTCGCCGCCGAGGTCTTCCAGGAGGAACCGGACGACGAAAGCCGAACGATCCGGTTGCTCTGGCTCGACGCCGCGCGCTGATGTTTTGGCGAAATTTCGGCGGGCGGGCCGACTGTCCGCGCCGCGACAGAGTGCCCCTGGCCCCCGCCGCGATTGCGCTTGCGGCGCGAAAGCTGTATTTGCACCGGCCATGACCGACATTTTCACGACCCCGCGCCCTGAGCCCCATGGTGAGACGCATGGCCAGTTTCTGGTGGCCGCGCTCTATCATTTCGCACGCTTCCCGCGTTTCGCCGATTTTCGCGAACCGCTGCAGGCCGTCTGCGACGAAAACGGCGTCAAGGGAACGCTGCTTCTGGCGCATGAAGGCATCAACGGCACGATCGCCGGCACGGATGCCGGCATCGCCGCGGTGCTCTCGTTCCTGCGCGCGCAGCCCGAATTCGGCGCACTGGAGCACAAGGAAAGCCGTGCATCGTCCATGCCGTTCCTGCGCATGAAGGTGCGGTTGAAGAAGGAAATCGTCACCATGGGCGTCGAGGATATCGACCCCAACAAGATCGTCGGCACCTATGTCGATCCGAAGGATTGGAATGCACTGATCTCCGATCCCGAGACGATCGTCATCGATACGCGCAACGACTACGAAACCGCGATCGGCATCTTCAAGGGCGCGGTCGATCCGAACACCAAAACTTTCCGCGAATTTCCCGATTGGGTGCGCAACAACACCGGCCTGCACAACAAGCCGAAGATCGCCATGTACTGCACCGGCGGCATCCGCTGCGAGAAGGCGACCGCCTTCATGAAGGAACAGGGCTTTGATGAGGTGTACCACCTCAAGGGCGGCATCCTGAAATATCTCGAAGAAGTGCCCCAAGAAGAAAGCCTCTGGGAAGGCGCCTGCTTCGTCTTCGACGATCGCGTCTCCGTCACCCATGGCCTCGAGGAAGGCGAGCACACGCTCTGCCACGCCTGCCGCCAGCCGCTGACCAAGGCGGACCTCGCTTCACCGCACCACGAGGACGGCGTCTCCTGCATCCATTGCCACGAGGTCCGCACCGACGAGGACCGCGAACGCTACCGCCAGCGCCAACGGCAGATCGAACTTGCCAAGAAGCGCGGCGAGCGCCACCTCGGTAGCTGACAATCATAGCTTGATGTCGGGTTGTACGATCACCGGGCTTTCGGTTGGAGGAAACTTCAGAAGGATACTACCGATTCGGCGGCGTATCTGGATGACAAGTTCCTGACCAAAGTCGGATGGCGACCGTTCAACCACAACAAACTCTTCCAGCCGGCTGTTGTCAGTCGACCATATTGCCGGGCTTGAGAAGCCGCAGTGAGTGTCACCACAGCTGACCATCAGCGCTCCGCCTTCACCGTCCCTATCCGGACGCAGACTCAGCTCCACACCTTTTTGATCGGTGAAGAGCAGGCAGGTCTTTCCATAATCGCATGCGACTTCAGCGTAAGAAAGAAGCTTACCGCCCAACGAAAATGCGTAGCGAACGTGAAACTTGCCCTCGCCAAGCGGCTCCGCAGCCCCTCTCTCCGTCGGCAGAAACATGGCAAGTGCCACAACAAACAACCGGCCAACACCGCTGTTTCTATATCTCATCTAAGCCTCGAATGGCGACATGGTTGCACCGCAATGAACACGACTCTGAGGCGTATTTGTGAGCACCACAATCTCAAGGGCAGTTTTCCAGAGCAACACAGCACCGACTTCCCCTGTCAGCCCGGCAACGCCTCGCATTCCTCAAGTGCCAACGCACTGCGGTCCCATTCATGGCGGCTGCGGGTGAAAATGGCGTCGGTCGGGCGAAACGCCGAGGGGTCGTCGAGTGTGCCGGCATAGATCGACACACGCGGATCGTCCGGCGGGCCGGAGCCATAAACCTGGCTGCCGCAGGTTTCGCAAAAATAGCGGATCGAAGGATTGCCGTTTTCAGCGCGCGTCTCGTAGCCGCGGCCGGTTCCCGACATCGTCACATCGGCCCGCTCGAAGATCATGTAACAGCAATGACCGGTGCCTGTCGTGCGCTGGCAATCGCGGCAATGGCAGAAACCGGAAAAGAGCGGCTCACGGTTCAGCTCATACCGGATTGCACCGCAGAGACATCCGCCTTTCAAGACGCTCATGGTTCGTCCTCCTCGAAGTGCCAGGAGGATAGCCAAGCAAGCCATGCGGTCAAAGAAAAACCGCGCGCCGCAAGTTGCAGCGCGCGGTCCATGTTTCTCTTTACCAGAGACGCTTACCAGCTCGGGATCAGCGCGCCCTTGAAGGTGTCGTTGATGAAGGCCTTCACCTTTTCGTCGTGGTAGGATTCGACCAGGGTCTTCACCCACGGAGCATCCTTGTCGGCCTTGCGCACGGCAATCACGTTGGCGTAGGGCGACTTCTCGCCTTCGATCGCGATCGCGTCCTTCTTCGGGTGCAGGCCGGCCTCCATCGCGTAGTTGGTGTTGATGACGGCGGCATCGACGTCCTGCAGCGAGCGCGGCAGCTGGGCAGCGTCGAGCTCGGCAAACGTGATGTTCTTCGGGTTCTCGGTGATGTCGGCCGGCGTGACCTTGAGGCCGACCTCTTCCTTGACCTTGATCAGGCCCTTCGACGCCAGAACCAGCAGCGCGCGGCCGCCATTGGTCGGGTCGTTCGGGATGGCGATCGTGGCGCCGTCCTTGAGCTCGTCGAGGCTCTTCACCTTCTGCGAATAGACGCCCATCGGGGTGGTGATGGTGGTGCCGACGCTGACGATGTCGAAACCACGATCGGCGATCTGGTTGTCGAGATAGGGCTGGTGCTGGAACGAGTTGGCGTTGAGGTCGCCGTCAGCCAGAGCCTGGTTCGGGACGACATAGTCGGAGAATTCGAGGATCTCGATATCGAGGCCCTTGGGAGCTGCGATTTCCTTCACCTTCTCCATGATCTGGGCGTGTTCGCCCGGCGTGACGCCGACCTTGATGGTTTCGGCGAGTGCCGTGCCGGCGGAAAGAGCGGCAATCGCTGCCGCGATGATAAGCTTCTTCATGGTCGTCTCCTTGTTCACGTTCAGTCTTGGGAGGAATCAGGTCTTGCGGTTTTTCTTGTCGAAACGCCGCGCCAGCCCGTCGCCGGCGCTCTGGACGAGCTGCACCAGCACGATCAGCACGATGACGACGACGAGCATCACGTCGGGCATGAAGCGCTGGTAGCCGTAGCGGATGCCGAGGTCGCCGAGCCCGCCGCCGCCGACGGCACCGACCATCGCCGAATAGCCGATGAGGCTGACGGCGGTCATGGTGAGCGCCAGGGTCAGCGCGGGCCGCGCTTCGGCGAGCAGCACCTTGAAGACGATCTGCATCGGGGTCGCGCCCATGGCGCGCGCCGCCTCGATCAGGCCCTTGTCGATCTCGCGGATCGCCGCTTCCACCAGGCGTGCGACAAAGGGAATGGTGGCAATCGTCAAGGGCACAATCGCAGCCTTCGTACCGATGGAGGTGCCGGTGAGCAGTCGGGTAAACGGAATGATGGCGACGACGAGGATGATGAACGGCGTCGAGCGCGTGGCGTTGACGATCAGCCCGATGATGCGGTTGAGCGTCGGCGCCGGGAAGAGTTCACCTTTGCCGCTGGTGGCGAGGAAGATGCCGATTGGCCCGCCGATCAGCGAGCCGATCAGGCCGGCGATGGCGACCATGTAAATCGTGTCGACCGTGGCCCCGCCGATGCGCAGGAGAATATCAGGCGACATAACCGAGCACCTCCGTGACCAGACCGTTTTCGACAAAGAAGCGTTCGGCGCGGCCGGACGTCTCGGCATCCGCGCCATAGGCGACGACCAGCGAGCCATAGGGCGCGCCGCCGATCTCGTCGATCGTGCCGGCGATGATGTTGACCTCGGCGCCGACAGACTTGATCAGCTGCGAGATCAGCGGCTTCTCGGCCGCAGCCCCGAAGAAGGTGAGCCGCACGACGGCGCGATCGCCGGCCGCGGGTGCAGGCTTCAGGGCGCGGGCGACCGCGTCTGGAAGCTTCGAACCCGGCAGCCCCGAGAGCAGCGCCCGCGTCGTCTCGTGCTTCGGATGGGTGAAGACGTCGAAGGTGTGGCCACGCTCGACGATGCGGCCATGATCGATGACGGCGACGTCTGAGGTCACCGCCTTCACCACTTCCATCTCGTGAGTGATGAGCAGCACCGTCAGGCCGAGATCGGCATTGATGCGCTTCAAAAGCTCCAGGATCGACTGGGTCGTTTCCGGATCGAGCGCCGAGGTCGCCTCGTCGGAGAGCAGGAGCTTCGGCTCGGTCGCAAGCGCCCGGGCGATGCCGATGCGCTGTTTCTGGCCGCCTGAAAGTTCGGCCGGATAGCGCCCGTGCTTATCGGCGAGACCGACGAGATCGAGCAGCGGCCGAACGCGCTGTTCGATCGCGCGCTTGTCCATGCCGGATATTTCGAGCGGCAGCGCGACGTTTCCGAACACGGTGCGCGAGGACAGCAGGTTGAAGTGCTGGAAGATCATGCCGACGGAGCGGCGAAGGCTGCGCAGCGCCGCCTCGTCGAGCCCGCCGACATCGACGCCGTCAACCAGCACCTTGCCGCCCGTCGGCTTTTCGAGCCCGTTGACCAGTCGGATCAGCGTCGACTTGCCAGCGCCGGAGCGGCCGATGATGCCGGTGATCGAACCACGGTCGACGGTCAGCGAGACCTTGTCGAGCGCAGTGAAGGCGCCGCTGGTGCCGGACGCGGGGAAATGCTTGGAAACGCCGTCGAAGACGACGGCCGCGTCAGCCGATGGCGCGGCGTTTTGGGCGGAAACGCTCATCGTTCGGAATTCCCCGAATGAGGCGCAGTCGGAATGTGCGGGTACATAAGTGCTCTCGGATGTTCAAAACTCATGATCCCGGGCCTGGCCGGGATGGAACGCGCGTCTGGTCAGGCCGACATTCGACAACGCATTCGGAACAGGGAGCACTTCTCTAACATCAAGCAACCAGTCAGTTCAACTTTGCTGCCGCATGGCCCGCATGCGACATAATCTACGGGTCTTATGGAGAATTGCCACGCCCTTTCACAGGCATGATTTTTCCGAATTTGCCAAGCAACGGCAAAACCATGCTCTTTTGCTTCGCAACGCGCCGTCATCCCGCAAATCGCCATCTTGGAAATCCTTGCTCGGGCGGACTGTGTCCGACCGCATTTCATGCTAACGGGCAGGAACAGGATTATGAGGTGAGAAATGCGCATCGTCTTGACCGGAAGTTCCGGCCGCATCGGCAGAGCGATCTACAACGCGCTCGCCGCCGCCGACCATGACGTCATCGGCATCGATCGCGCGCCCTTCGGCACGACGGCCGTCGTCGGCGATCTCGTCGATGGCGAACTGCTGGAGCGCGCGATGGAAGGGACGGACGCCGTCATCCATACGGCGGCCCTGCACGCGCCACATGTAGACGCCGTCGCCGACCAGGAGTTCGAGCGCGTCAATGTGATGGGCACCCATCTGGTGATTGCCGCAGCCCAGGCCGCCGGCGTCGGCCGCATCGTCTTTACCAGCACGACGGCACTTTATGGTCACGCGGTCACGGAAGGCGGCTGCGCCTGGATCACCGAGGAGACGCCGCCGAAGCCGCACACCATCTACCACCACACCAAGCTTGCGGCCGAAGCTCTGCTCGAAAACGCGGCGGATCGTGCTTTGCATGTGCGGGTGCTGCGCATGTCGCGCTGTTTCCCGGAGGTCGCCGATCGTATCGCAAGCTACCGCCTGCACCGCGGCATCGATGCGCGCGACGTGGCTGCCGCGCATGTGGCAGCACTCGACAATGGCGGCCCGGCTTTTCAGCGCTACATCATCTCGGGCGAAACGCCGTTCCTTCCAACGGATTGCCGCCGGCTGGCGGAGGATGCCGCAGGGCTCCTGCGTGAGCGTGCGCCAAAACTGTCGCAGGCCTTTGCCGATCGCGACTGGCCGCTGCCCGCGACCATCGACCGGGTGTATGACCCGAGTGCTGCGATCGAAAAGCTCGACTGGAAGCCGCGCTACGGTTTCAAGGAAGTGCTGGCCCAGCTCGACCGGCAGAGCCTGGAAGTCCTGCCGGTCCGGCGGTGAATTGACCGAGCCGCACGGAAGCGTTGCGAGCGGGTGAGCCCGCCCGCTTGAGCGTCAGATGTGGTTGCCCTTCGGGAACTGTTCGGCCAGAGCCTGGTACCACTCACCGCTCTTCTTGATGGTGCGGACCTGCGTGTCGTAGTCGACATGGACGATGCCGAAACGCATCTTGTAACCTTCGGCCCATTCGAAATTGTCCATCAGGCTCCAGGCGAAATAGCCGCGCATCGGATAACCCTCGGCGATCAGATCCGCCGTCACCGACAAGTGGTCGGCGATATAGTCGAGCCGCGGCTGGTCGTCGACAATGCCGTTCTCGACACCCATGTTGTAGCAGGCGCCGTTCTCGGTGATGTAGCAGTCGGGCAGCTGGTAGGTCGCGTTCAGCGTCTTGACCAGGCTGCCGAGCGCCGGAGCGTAAACCTCCCAACCGATATCCGTCTTTGTCTGGCTCACCGGCTTGGCATTGATGGTTGCCGGATATTCTGCGCCCTTGGCCGGATCGGCACTGACCCGCATCGGCGTGTAGTAGTTGAGCCCCCACCAGTCGAGCGGCCGGGAGATCGTCTCCATGTCGCCGTCTTCGATCGCCGGCATGCGATGGCCGAGCGCGCTCATGAAGCTTTCGGGGTACTCCCCCTTAAAGATCGGACCGAAGAAGACGCCATTGTGGAAGTCGAAGGCGCGATCGGCGGCTTTCCTGTCGGCCGCGCTGTCGCTACCCGGGTAGACCGAATGCGCATTGATGACGATGCCCGTAGGCAAGCTCGGCCGCTCGGAGCGGATGGCGTCGACGCCGAGCCCGTGCGCCAGATTGGTAAAGTGCAGCGCATGCAGGGCTGCGTCCATGTTGCGCTCGCCCGGCGCATGGATGCCATAGAGGTGGCTGAGCCACACCGAGCACCAGGGCTCGTTGAAGGTCGCGACCGCGTCGAGCCGGTCGCCGAGGCGGGCGATCACGGTCTTGGCGTAGCGCTGGAAGGCATAGGCCGTCGTGCGGGCCGTCCAGCCGCCATCGCCCATCAGTGCCAGCGGCAGATCCCAATGATAAAGCGTGGCGAAGGCCTTGATGTTACGCGCCTTCAGACCGTCGACGAGGCGGTCGTAGAAATCGAGACCCTTTTCGTTGATCGGGCCGGTGCCTTCAGGAATGATCCGCGGCCAGGCAACGGAAAACCGATAGGCATCGACGCCGAGGCTCTTGATCAGGTCCAGATCCTCGTCGAGCCTATTGTAGTGATCGCAGGCGACATCGCCGTTGTGACGCCCGAAGACACGGCCCGGCATGTTCGAAAAGGCATCCCAGATCGACGGCTTGCGCCCGTCAGCTTTGGTCGCGCCTTCGATCTGGAAGGAGGCGGTCGCCACCCCGAATACGAAATCGCCCGGGAAGCGCTCTGCCAGGATCTTGGGATCGGTCATCTCTTTGTCTCGTCTCGTTCCGGCCCCGCTGCCAGCGGGACCTTGGTTTTCGGTTTGTAGCGGGCCGACCTAAATCCATGCCGGCAAATGTCAACTCGCGAAAAAGGGCGGGAAAGCCCCGTCCTTCCGCCGGTATTGGCCTGCGGCTATACCTTTACCCACGCCCCATTTCGTTTGGATGACTGTACGCAGGCGTCGACGAAGACCATGCCCTTCATGCCATCGTCGATGGTCGGGTAAGTGACGGCCGGATCGATCTTCTCGCCCTTGCGCTTGGCAAAGATGGCGCGCGCCGCCTCCGTGTAGATGTTGGCGAAGCCTTCCAGGTAACCTTCCGGATGGCCCGACGGAATACGGCTGACGCGGTTTGCGGCCGCACCCGCCCCGGCGCCGGCGCGGGTGAGCAGGCGCTTCGGCTCACCGAACGGCGTGTACCAGAGATAGTTCGGGTCCTTCTGCGTCCATTCAAGCCCGCCCTTGGTGCCGTAAACGCGCACCATAAGGCCGTTCTCGTGGCCGGGCGCCACCTGGCTGCACCAGAGCAGCCCCTTGGCGCGCTCGCCGTCCTTCGCCTTGAAGCGCATCATCACATGGGCGTTGTCGTCGAGCTGGCGGCCGCCAACGAAGCTGTCGAGATCGGCAGCGAGTTCTTCGAGTTCGAGACCCGATACGAAGGCGCCGAGATTATAGGCGTGCGTGCCGATATCACCCGTCGAGCCGCCA
Organism: Ensifer sp. ENS08; assembly: GCF_014852195.1. Lineage (NCBI taxonomy): Bacteria > Pseudomonadati > Pseudomonadota > Alphaproteobacteria > Hyphomicrobiales > Rhizobiaceae > Ensifer > Ensifer sp. ENS08. The sequence continues at coordinate 88,478 of NZ_JACVBF010000015.1, read as the reverse complement.
GCGCCCGAGCGCGCCGGATCGGTGCGCCAGGCCGCCTGCTTCTGGCCCGACTGCTCGATGTTTTCGGTGAGCCAGTCCTGCGGGTACTCCATCTGCACCAGCCGCACCGCACCGATCTCGCCATTGGCGACCATCTCGCGCGCCTGCCGTACCATCGGATAGCCGGTGTAATTGTGCGTCAGCACGAACAGCGCATCGCTCTCGTCCGCCGCTTTCTTCAGCTTCTTCGCGTCGCCAAGCGTCGAAGTCAGCGGCTTGTCGCAGATCACGTGGATGCCGCGCTTCAGGAATTCCTTGGCCGCAGCGTAGTGCACATGGTTTGGCGTGACGATCGCCACCGCCTCGATGCCATCCTTCAGCTTCGCTTCGCGGATCGCCATCTGCTTGAAGTCGGAATAGACCCGCGACGGATCGAGCCCGAGCTCTCGGCCTGAGCTTTCCGCCTTTTCCGGCGTCGACGACAGCGCGCCGGCCACCAGCTCATAGTGATCGTCGATACGGGCTGCGATGCGATGCACCGCGCCGATGAATGCGCCGGAGCCGCCGCCCACCATGCCGAGCCGGATGCGACGCTCGCGCTTCTCGCTCGTTCCTTCGATTGCCATGATCTTCTCCCCTGTTCGTTCCGTGTTGTTTGTTCGTTTCCTGGCGCAAGGGATGCCCCTCATTCGCCCGCCGGCACCTTCTCCCCGCACGCGGGGAGAAGGGCTCATGCCGCACCCGCTTGCGAAACCGCAGCAACAGCAGCCACGATAACCCGTGGTCAGCGGCAATCCACGTCCCCTCTCCCCGCCTGCGGGAAGAGGGCCAGTCCTCGGGTTAACCCGAGGAGAGCGGGCAGTCGCACCCTCAGGTCCTACCTGCCTCAGATACCGAGCATGCGCCGGTTGGCCGCCTCGTCCGTGCCAGCCCCGGCAAAGTCGTCGAACGCCTTCTCGGTCACGCGGATGATGTGATGCTTGACGAAATCGGCACCCTCGCGTGCCCCATCCTCTGGATGTTTCAGCGCGCATTCCCACTCGACCACCGCCCAGCCGGCGAAATCGTTGGCGGCCATCTTCGAGAACACCGCACCGAAATCCACCTGGCCGTCGCCGGGCGAGCGGAAGCGGCCGGCGCGGTTGACCCAACCCTGGTAGCCGCCGTAGACGCCCTGGCGCCCGGTCGGGTTGAACTCCGCGTCCTTGACGTGGAACATGCGGATGCGGTCCTTGTAGATGTCGATATTGTCGAGATAGTCGAGGCACTGCAGCACGTAGTGCGAAGGGTCGTAGAGCATGCAGGCGCGGGCATGGTTGCCGGTGCGCTCCAGGAACATCTCGTAGGTGATGCCGTCGTGCAGATCCTCGCCCGGATGGATCTCGTAGCAGACGTCGACGCCACAATCCTCGGCATGGTCGAGGATCGGCTTCCAGCGCTTCGCCAGTTCATCGAAGGCGGTCTCGACGAGACCGGCCGGCCGCTGCGGCCAGGGATAGACGAAAGGCCAGGCGAGCGCGCCGGAGAAGCTTGCCATGGCGTTGAGGCCGAGGTTCTTCGAGGCCATCAGCGCCAGCTTCACCTGTTCCACCGCCCAGGCCTGGCGTGCTTTGGGATTGCCGCGCACCTCGGGTGCTGCAAACCCCTCGAAGGCTTCATCATAGGCCGGATGCACGGCGACGAGCTGACCCTGCAGATGGGTCGAAAGCTCGGTTACCTCGACGCCATTGTCGCGCGCCGTGCCGGCGAACTCGTCGCAATAGGCTTTCGAGGTCGCCGCCTTTTTCAGATCGATCAGCCGCGCGTCCCAGCTCGGCACCTGCACGCCCTTGTAGCCGCAATCGGCCGCCCATTTGGTGATCGCATCCCAGGAATTGAACGGCGCGGCATCGCCGGCGAATTGCGCAAGAAAGAGCCCTGGCCCCTTGATGGTCTTCATGCTGATTTTCCTCCCGATGGAACGGCCGAAATTGGTGTTGGCCTTGTCCTGACAGCCGGCATGAAAGGCGATTGCACGCCTTTGTTTTCTCCCAGAACTGCCGGATCTGAAACGTTGCAGGCGCCGAAGCTAGCAGATTTTCAGCGAGGGGCAACAGCGCACGACCGGATTCCGAAAAGTTTTGTAATCGATTTCATTGCACACGGCATTAGACCAGCCACGGCACGCCCTCGCTGCAGAAATCCGCGACATCAATGATCGCCTCCCGTGCGCGTCGACGAAGAGAAAGGGCGCTTTCGAGGCGCCCTTTCGATATCCATCTCCGCTCAGACGTAGCGGTTGACGACGTTTTCGAGCAGCTCCTGCTTGCCGGACTTCGGCTGCGGGTTGAGGTCCGACTTCAGCACCCAGGCCTCGATCTCTTCCAGCGAGAAGCCGCCGTCGAGCATCTTCTTGGCTTCCGGCACCTGCCAGCCGGCATAGCGGCCTTCGAGCGGTGCGGAGAGCGCGTTGTCCTCGATCATTTTTGCCGCTGCCTTCAGGCCACGCGCGCAGCAATCCATGCCGCCGATATGGCCGATCAGCAGGTCCTCCGGATCGATCGACTGGCGACGCAGCTTGGCGTCGAAGTTCGTGCCGCCGGTCGCAAAGCCGCCGCCGGCAAGAACCTGGTAATAGGCGAGCGCCATTTCCGGCACGTTGTTCGGGAACTGGTCGGTATCCCAGCCGGACTGGTAGTCGTTGCGGTTCATGTCGATCGAGCCGAAGATGCCGAGCGCGTTGGCAAGCGCCAGCTCGTGCTCGAAGGAGTGGCCGGCGAGGATCGCATGGCCCTGCTCGATGTTGACCTTCACCTCGTTTTCCAGGCCGTAGTTCTTCAGGAAGCCGTAGACCGTCGCGACGTCGTAGTCGTACTGGTGCTTGGTCGGTTCCTGCGGCTTCGGCTCGATCAGGATCGCGCCCTTGAAGCCGATCTTGTGCTTGTACTCGACGACGAGGTTGACGAAACGGCCGAGCTGGTCGAGCTCGCGCTTCATGTCGGTATTGAGCAGCGTCTCGTAGCCTTCACGACCGCCCCAGAGCACGTAGTTCTGGCCGCCGAGGCGCTTGGTGGCGTCAAGGCAGGTTTTCACCGTCGCGGCTGCGAACGCGAAGACATCCGGATCCGGATTGGTCGCCGCACCCGACATGTAGCGCCGGTTGGAGAAGAGGTTCGCCGTGCCCCACAGCAGGTTGACACCGGTCTCGGCCTGCTTCTTTTCGAAGTAGTCGACAATCTCGTTGAGGTTCTTCGTGTTCTCGACGAAGCTTTTGCCTTCCGGGCGCACGTCGGCATCGTGGAAGCAATAGAACGGGACGCCGAGCAGGTCGAAGAATTCGAAGGCGACGTCGGCCTTCAGCTTGGCCGCAGCCATGTCGTCCTTGAACCAGGGACGTTCGAAGGTCTGTCCGCCGAAGGGGTCGCCGCCCGGCCAGACGAAGGTGTGCCAGTAGGCAACCGCGAAGCGCAGGTGATCTTCCATGCGCTTGCCGAGCACGACCTCGTCCTTGTTGTAATGGCGGAAGGCGAGCGGGTTGGCGCTATCCGGTCCTTCATATTTGATATTGGCGATATCGCCGAAAAAGCCAGTGCTCACGGGTCTTGCTCCTCTTTCAAGAGTGGTGTCGGCCGGCGTCGCCCATGCGATAGGCGCGGCCATTACGTGGAAGGTAATTGGTTTCATTCCCTCGTCCGGCGATACCGGAAGCATCGAAACGCCAAACGAAAGGAACACTTCGATGCACGACTTCAACGCTATCGCTAGAGCCTACATCGCCGCCTGGAACACGACCGACGCCGCAAGCCGCGCCGGCCTGATCGAGAAGGCCTTCACCGCCGACGTCGCCTATCGCGACCCGATCATGCAGGGCGACGGCCATGCCGGCGTGGATGCGCTCATTGCCGGTGTGCACGGACAGTTCCCCGGCTTCCGCTTCACGCTGAAGGGTGCCGCCGACGGTTACGCCGACACGATCCGCTTTTCCTGGGCACTCGGTCCGGACGGCGTTCCCTCTGTCATCGAAGGCACCGATGTCTGCCAGATCGAAGATGGTCGCCTGAAGACGGTCACCGGTTTCCTCGACAAGGTTCCGGCCGGCTGAGCACGCGGCGGCGGATCGAGACAGGGGGCGCCGTATCACGACACGGCGCCCTTGATCGCCGGATAGAGCCGGCGGTAGCGCTGGTAGCTCGCCTCATAGGCCGAAACCAGCGACGCCTCCGGCGCAATGGTCTCGGCCGTCTGTGGGGCGTAGCAGGTGATAACGGGATCGGCACCGGTCGCGGCGATCAGGCCAAGGCGGGCCGCCCCGAAGGCAGCGCCGAAATCGCCGTCGGCGGGCAGATCGACCGGCAGGTTGAGCGCCGTGGCGATCGATTTGAGCCAGTAGCGCGAGCGCGAACCACCACCGATCGCCGTCACCCGAGAAAGCGTCGTGCCGGCGGCGCGCAAGGCTTCCAGGCTGTCGCGAATGGCGAAGGACACGCCCTCCATCACCGCCTGGGTCAGCACCACCCGGCCGCTCTCATGGCCAAGCCCGACAAAGGCGCCACGGATCGCCGCGTCATTGTGCGGCGTACGCTCGCCCGACAGATAGGGAAGGAAAGTGACGCCCGAAGGCGCCTTCAGATGATCGCCGAGTTCGGCGCTCAGGTCGGCAGCACTGCGGCCGGCGATGCCGGAGTACCAGTTCAACGCATCGGTCGCAGACAGGATCACGCCCATCTGGTGCCAGGTATTCGGCAGCGCGTGGCAGAAAGCGTGCACGGCGCTTTCCGGGTTGGGCAAGTAGCTTGCATTCGCCGCGAAGAGAACACCCGAGGTACCGAGCGAGACGAAGGCATTGCCCTCGCCGACCGTGCCCATGCCACAGGCAGAAGCCGCATTGTCGCCTGCACCGCCGGCAACCACGACGTCACCGGAAATGCCCCAGCGCGCGGCCAGTTCCGAACGCAGCTTCCCGGCCGCATCGGTTCCCTCGACCAGGCTCGGCATCTGCTTTTCGTCCATGTCGGTGGCGGCAAGCAGGCTTTCCGACCACTGCCGCTTGCCGGTATCGAGCCAGGCAGTGCCGGCGCTGTCGGACATTTCCGACATGTGCTCGCCGGTCAGCCACAGGCGCAGATAATCCTTCGGCAGCAGCACCCAGCGCACCTTGGCGAAGATGTCGGGCTCGTTGGCCCGCACCCAGGCAAGCTTCGGTGCGGTGAAGCCGGGGAAGACGATGTTGCCGGTGATGGCGCGGAACTGCGGGTCCGCATCGAGCGCTGCCGCCTCTCGGAAGCTGCGGGTGTCGTTCCAGAGGATGCAGGGCCGAAGCACCCGGTCGTCGGCGTCAAGCAGCGTCGCACCGTGCATCTGGCCGGAAAGGCCGATACCGCGCACCGCCGAAAGCTCCGCCGGGTGTGCCGCCTTCAGCCCGGCAATTGCCTCTTCGGTGGCGCGCACCCAATCGGCCGGGTCCTGTTCCGACCAGCCGGGATGCGGCCGCGAGACGTCGAGCGCGCCGGAGGCGGAACCGACGATGCGCTGGCCGCCATCGATCAACATTGCCTTGACGCCCGAAGTGCCGAGATCCAGTCCGAGATACATGCTTGCCTCCATTGAGCAATTCTTCGAAAGAACTGCGTAAATTCAAAGCGCTACGCCGGATCGACCGGCAGGTTGTCCTTCAGGAAAATTTCGATGCGGATGCGCTCCTGCGCCCCGATCACCGAAAGGCCGTCGGCGCGGGCCTTCAGCACCCGGATGGCGCTGCGCACCTCATGGCCGCCGTCCTGATTGAGGAGAGCGTCGAGCGTGCCGGAAAGAAGTGCCGCGCGGCTGTGCGGCGTCAGTTCATGGGCGATGGCGCAGACAGCCTTTTCGCGACCTGCCTTTTCCAGTGCCGCGATCAGGCCGCGATTGCCGGCGCCGAGACTGTAGATGCCGGCAAGCTCCGGTTGATCGGCGAGAAGGTTGGAGACGAGGCGATCGACCTCGGCCGGATCGTCATGGCCTTCGACGACGGGCAGCAGCCGGCGGCCAGGCGCACTTTCTGCCATGGCCGCGCCAAAACCTTCGAGACGGTCGCGATGGTCGCGAACCAGCATCGAGCCGGCTACGATCGCCACCGGGCCGTTTCGGCCACCGAGGAAACGTCCCATCAGGGTGCCGGCGGTCCGGCCGGCGGCAACGTTGTCGACACCGGCGAAATGATCGCGCGACGATCCCGGCAGGTCGGAAACCAACGTCACGACGGCGACGCCGTCTTCACGCAGCGCATCTACCGCACTGACGACCTCGGGCGCATCGATCGCAACGACCGCGACGCCGGCCGGGTCAAGCGCCCGCGCTTTATGAAGCGCTGCAGCTAACGCTTCCGGGTCGAAGGCCGGCACGGAAAAGACCGTGATCGCCGTGCGCTCGACTGCCGAGCGCGCCTTCGCCGCCTCCACCTCGGCCGCAAGGCCGCGCATGAAGGTGTTGTCGCCCTCCGGCAGGATGAAGACCAGCGGGTAGATCCGGCTCTTGGCGAGGTTGGCGGCGGCGACGTCGCGCACATAGCCGAGCGCTTCGATGGCGCGCTCGACCTTGTCGCGGGTGACACCACGCACGCCCGGCCGGTTGTTCAGAACCCGGTCGACGGTCGCGAGGCTGACCCCGGCTCTAGCAGCGATATCGTGAACTGTCGGGCGCATGTTTTCCTCCGGGTTCTGCCTTTAGAGGAATTTCTGATGTACGTAAATCAAAAATCCGCAAGACGCGGGAAATGAGCGCCGCCCCGCTATCCAGAAACAGGGAATTCGACACCTTAAATATTTGATTCAGATAGAGTTTTCGACCTATGAAAGGAGCTTGCTGAAGGCATCGGTAAAGACAACCTCGCCATGGCTCTGCCCAGCCTCCGCCAGCGCCACGTCCATGAAGCCATCGGTCACGCGCACGAGGGCAAAGCCGCCCATGTAAGCCGCCTTCGGCTTGATGAGATCGAGCCCGCCCTGCCGGTAGATCATTGCGGTTTCGTGCTGATGGCCGTGGAACAGGCCGATGACGTTGCTGCCTTTGACGGTGTCGAGCAGCGCCTGGCGCTGAGGGATGCTCCACCAATGCGGAGCGCCGTCACCTTCGTCGTCGAAAGTCCTGGCCTTCGCATCCCAGACCTCGGTCGAAAAGGCGTCCCAGCCATAGTGCTGGAAGAGGATCACCGGCCGGCCGTCGGCGGCATAGGACGCCAGATCCTGTTTCAGCCAGGGCAGCGCATTGACCGCACCCTTGGTCTCGTCGCCGCCGAAGCGCTGCAACTGCACCAGATGCAGCCCGCCCCAGTCCCAGGAGTAGCAATCCGACAGGGGATCGTAGTTGGTGACCGGCACCGGAGGCTTGTAGAACACCGACTGGCGGTGGTTGAACTCGACATAGTCGCGCAGTTCGCGGCGATACCAGTCGACATGCGGCGGGGGCCCATCCTGGTCGAGGTCGTGGTTGCCGAGGCCGACATAGACGGGCATGTGGACGTGGTCGGGTCCCGCCCCTTCCTGGTAGCGACTTGAGAATTGCTGCAACTGCCGCCCCTCGCGCGGCTGGCGCACCTGGCCGCCGCCGTCATCGGTGAGATCGCCGCCGAGCACCAGGCCGAGCGGCTTGCCGATCTCTCGCCCGGCGCTTGCAAGCCCGCTCGGCTTGCCGGCAACCGTCTCCGGCCAGCGCATGGCGTGCACGGCATTCAGCGCCGCGACGTGGCGCAGCAGATTGGCGTCCGTCTTGCCTTCGGCCGCGCAGTTGGGAGCCAGCCCTTCGATCGAAACGAGGCAGGCATGGATATCGTTGGAAAACAAGAATGTCGCGTCGATGGCCGGGACTGCGGCGCGGCTTCGGGAGGCAGCAAGCGCTGCCCCGAGACCAGCAAGGCCCGCAACGAATGATCGCCTGGATATGCCGTCAGAACCCGATCGCCGCATGCCGCTCCCCCTCTCACACTTGGGACAGAAGTGTGCCGCAAGGCGCGGCTCGCGTAAATCGAGAGTCGCGTCCTGCTTAAGAGGGGGAGCTAGTGACCGCCGCCGCTAGGGCCGACGCCCTCGGGCTTCTTGATCATCATGACGCCGAGGATCAGCGACAGGAACAGCACCGTCAGCAGCATGAAAATGTCGCCGAAGGACAGGATGATCGCCTGCTTCTGCGCCATGCCCGCAAGCTGCTTGATCGCGATCGTCGTGCCGTCGAGACCATGGGCGTTGAAGTTGGCGGCCATGTTGTTGAAGCGTTCCATGGCTTCCGGGTTACCCCACTGGATATGCTCGGCAAGGCGGGCATAGTGGAAGTCCTGGCGCTGGGTCAGGATCGTGTTGATAACCGCAAGCCCCACCGCGCCGCCGAGGTTACGGGTCAGGTTGAACAGGCCCGAGGCGCCGCGCATGCGCGCCGGCGGCATGGTGCCGAGCGCGATGTTGTTGATCGGCACCATGCACAGCATCAGCCCGACGCCGCGCAGGATCTGCGGGATGAACAGCTCGTAGAAGTCCCAGTCGGCCGTCAGGTGCCCCATGATCCAGGTGCCGCTGGCAAAGCTGGTGAAGCCGATCGTCATCAGCACGCGCGGATCGAGCTTACCCGAGAGAATACCCGCAACCGGCGCCGTGAAGAACATGGCGAGGCCCGAGACGAACATGGTCTCGCCGATCATCAGCGAATCGTAGCCGCGGATACGGCCGAGATAGAGCGGATAGAGATAAGTGAGACCATAAAGGCCGATGCCCATGACGAAGGAGAACATCGAGCCGAAGGCGAAGTTTCGGTTGGCAAAGGCCCTGAGGTCGACGACCGGGAACTCCACCTTGAAGGCGCGGTAGAAGAACACGATGGCGGCAATCGCCGAAGCGACGGCACCGATAACAATGTGCTCGTCGTTGAACCAGTCGTTGGTGTTGCCCTCTTCCAGCACGTATTCGAGCGCGCCGAGGAAGATCGCCATCGAGGCGAGACCCCACCAGTCGAACTTCTTGAACAGGCCAAGCTCCGGCTTGTCGAAGTCGATGAAGGTCCAGGTGAGCGTCGCAACGATGATGCCGGGAATGACGTTGACGAGGAACAGCCAGTGCCAGGAGAAGGCGTGGCTAAGATAGCCGCCGACCGTCGGACCGATCGTCGGGGCAAGCGTGGCGATCAGGCCGATGATCGGCGAGACGATGTTGCGCTTCGACGGCGGGAAGATGGTGAAGGCGGCCGCAAAGACCGACGGGATCATGCCGCCGCCGATGAAGCCCTGGATCGCGCGGTAGACGATCATCTGGTCGATGTTCGTCGCGGTCGCCGCAAGCGCGCTTGCCGCGGTGAAGCCCGCCGCCGAAACCGAGAACAGCACACGCGTCGAGACGATGCGCGCCAGCGTGCCCGAGAGCGGGATCATGATGACTTCGGCAATGAGATAGGAGGTCTGCACCCAGCCGATCTCGTCGGAACCGGCCGAAAGGCCGGCCTGGATCTCGGCAAGCGAGGCCGAGACGATCTGGATGTCGAGGATGGCCATGAACATGCCGACGACCATGGCGAAGAAGGCGATCAGCCTCTTCGGGTCCATATGTTCCTCGACCTTCGGTGCGGCGGCCGCCACCGAGCCTGCTGTTGCCGTTGCGGCCATCTCAGCCACTCCTTGCATGGGCGCGCTTGGGCGCCAGCGTTCTGGACATGCGCGTTTCGCCGCGCCGGCGTTCCGGACTTCACCGCGCTCCGTAGCGCCGGGGTCTCGACAAAAGGCGCGCCCAAGGGCGCGCCGGCATTTCGTCCGCTTACTTGGTCGCGGCAACCTTGGTCTGATCCGGCGCTGTGCGCGTGTCGACATCGACGACAACGCTCAAGCCCGCGCGCAGGTGACCTTCAGCCAGCACGTCGGCCGGCAGGGTGATGCGCACCGGCACGCGCTGGATCACCTTGGTGAAGTTGCCGGTGGCGTTTTCCGCCGGCAGCAGCGAGAAGACCGAACCGGAGGCCGGCGAGATCGAGGCGACCGTGCCTTCGATCGCATGATCCTCATAGGCGTCGACATGCACCTTCACCTTGGAGTCCGGCACCAGATGGGCGATCTGGGTCTCCTTGAAGTTGGCGTCGATATAGAGCTGGTCGACCGGAACCAGGGCGGCAAGCCGCTGGCCGGCCGACACGAGGTCGCCGACCTGCACCGCGACGTTGCCGACGATGCCGTCATAGGGCGCCTTCAGCACGGTGAAGCCGAGGTCGCGGTTGGCCTTGTCGCGCGCAAGCTCCAGCGAACGGATCTCGCTTTCGGCTTCCGTGCGCTGCGCTTCGAGAACGGTGATGCTGGCGTTGGCGGCGGCGATGTTGGCGTCCGCCCCGGCAAGGTTTGCCCGTGCCTGGTCGAGCGCCACATCGGCGTTATCGAGCGAAGCGACGGTGCCAACGGCCTTGGACTGGAGGTCGCTCGCGCGCTTCTGCGCGAGCTCGGCGCCGCGCACCGTCGCTTCGAGAGCCTTCTTCTGCGCTTCGGTCTGGGCAAGGCTCGCCTTGGCGCCGGCGATCTGCGCATCGAAGCGGCTGAGCGCAAGCTTCTGGGTGGCAATCTTCGCCTCGGCCTGCTCGGCGGCGATGCGGTAGTCGCCGTCATCGAGCGTGACCAGCGGGTCGCCGGCCTTCACCTTCTGGTTGGCGACGGCGTCGACCTTGGCGACATAACCGGAAACCTTCGGCGAAATCGTCGCGATGTCGCCTTCGATATAGGCGTCATCGGTCGAGACCATGAAGCGGCCATTGGTCCACCAGTCGTAGCCATACCAGGCACCAGCAGCCAGAAGCGCCAGGCCGAGTACGGGAAGGATGGGCTTGCGCGCCTTCTTCTGCGGCGCAGCGGCTTCCTTTGCCGGAGCCGGCGCGACCGCCTGCTCCGCAGCGGGCGCCTTCGCCTCAAGCGCGGTTTCCTGCTGCACTTCGAAAGTCTCGTCGACGGGACGGACGCGGGCAGCGCTGGACGTGTTGGATGCGGACATTGGGCACCGGCCTGGTTAAGGATTGCTGAACGAACTGAACCGTTCGGTTCGATTGGAACTTGACATAGGCCCTTTCTGGTCGCATATCAAGAGGAAATCGAACCGCGTGGTTCGATGACTTAAATTTAATATGAGCAGGGCGGAAACAAGCGACCATCATGAGCGAGGCAAAGAACGGAACCCAGGACGTCATGCAGCCGGCAGCCGGCATGGATGAGGATCTCTGTTCGGGTGGCGGCCGTCACGCCGCCGGCGAGGATCCAGCCAAGCGTGAACAGATCCTCGAAGGCGCGCGACGCGCGTTCCTGAGCCAGGGTTTCGATGCCGCCAGCATGAACGACATCACCCGCGAGGCGGGCGTCTCCAAGGGCACGCTCTACGTCTATTTCGAGAACAAGGAAGACTTGTTCAAGGCACTGATCATCAAGGGCAAGACCCGGGTGGTCCAGACCGCCAAGCACGCGCTCAACGATCACGACGACGTCGAAGAATCACTCTACGATTTCGGCGTGACGCTGACGACGAGCATGACGGCGGAAGAGACGATCCGCTCCATGCGCATGGTGATCGGGGTGATCGACCGCATGCCGCATCTGGCCGAACGCTTCTTCAGCGAAGCACCGGAGAACGGCTACACTGTGCTCAAGGCCTATCTCGACCGCCAGGTCCCGACCGGCGTGCTCGACATCGACAACACAGAAATGGCCGCCCGCCAGTTTATCGAGATGGCCCAAGCCGGCCTCTTCAAGCACCGGCTTTTCGGCGGCATGTGTTCGGCACCGCCGAAAGAACAGATCGAGGCGACAGTGACCGCCGCCGTCCGCGTCTTCATGTCCGCCTACGGTCCGAAGAAGAAGAAATAGGCGGACTGACGCCGAACCTCCTTCAGCCCTCCTGCGTTTCAATCGAGCAATTTCGATCAAGCGCGCCTTCAGCCGAGCCCCTATCAAAAGGGCGTTGCCAGGGGAGTGAAGATGAGTGCCATCGGACGGGCGGTCTGGTTCATCGAGAGCCATTTCGCAAAAGAGATATCGCTGGATGAAATCGCCGGGGCCGCGGGCCTTTCGCGCTTCCATCTTTCGCGCGTTTTCGGGCTGGTCACCGGCCGCTCGATCACCGCCTATATCCGCGGACGGCGTCTCAGCGATGCCGCCAGCGCGCTTGCCGATGGCTCCATCAGCATTCTCTCGGTGGCACTCGATGCGGGCTACAGCTCGCACGAGGCTTTCACCCGTGCCTTTCGCGACCAGTTCGGCGTGACACCCGAAACGGTTCGCAAGCAAAGGCACATTCGAAACATCGAGCTGATGGAGCCTTTAAGAATGGACGATACCCGCCTTCTCAAGATCGACCCGCCCCGCTTCGAAGACAGCCCGCCATTGCTTCTGGCCGGCCTTTCGGAAACCTACACCTACGGCCGCACCGAAGGCATCCCGTCGCTCTGGCAACGGTTCAATCGCCATTTCGGCGCGATACCCGGACAGAGAGGCGACATCGCCTACGGTGTGTGCACCGACAGCAACGGCGAGGCTGGCACCTTCCGCTACATGGCGGCGGCCGAAATCAGCGACGCCGACGACCTGGCGGAAGGCTTTTCGACGCTACGGCTGCCGAAGCAGCGCTACGCCGTCTTTCTGCATCGCGGGCACATCTCCGCGATCGCCAAAACCGCCGACTACGTCTTCGGCACATGGCTGCCCGAATCCGGACTGCAGCATGGAGAAACGCCCGACCTCATCGAACGCTATGATGCGCGCTTTGACCCGCATTCGGGCATGGGCGTGGTCGAAATGTGGATTCCTGTCAAATCGTAAACGGTAAAGCGCCGCTGCAATCGGGCAGCGGCGCTTGTCTCTTCCGCAATGTTTCTTAAATACTTTCGGCGATTCTTGCGCGTCGACGCGCCATCCCCCACAGCGCCGCGCGTCCATCGGACGCGCGGCGCTGTGGAACTTTTGAAGTGCTGAAAGAGAAAGATCGCCGATGCAGGATATCCTGTTGCTTGCTCAAGACCCCGCCGCCTGGGTCGCCCTCGTCACCCTGGTCGTCATGGAGGTGGTTCTCGGCATCGACAACCTGATCTTCATCTCGATCCTCACCAACAAGCTGCCTGTCGAGCATCGCGAAAAGGCCCGGCGCATCGGTATCGCCCTTGCCCTCGTCATGCGCCTTGCGCTGCTCGGCACGGTTGCCTGGATCGTTAAGCTGACGACGCCGGTGTTCGAGGCCTTCGGCCACGGCTTCTCCTGGAAGGACATGATCCTGATCGCCGGCGGCCTGTTCCTCGTCTGGAAGGCGACCAAGGAAATCCACCACAATGTCGATCCGGCCGATCACGGCGAGGACTTTATCGCCTCCTCGGCGATCAACAGCTTCGGCGCCGCGATCGCCCAGATCCTTTTGCTCGACCTCGTCTTCTCCGTCGACAGCATCATCACCGCCGTCGGCATGACACCGCACCTGCCGATCATGGTCATCGCCGTCATCGCCGCCGTCACGGTCATGCTCGTTGCCGCCAACCCGCTCGCCAACTTCATCGAGAAGAACCCGACGATCGTCATGCTGGCGCTCGCCTTCCTGCTGATGATCGGCACGACACTGATCGCCGAAGGCATGGGCCTGCATGTGCCGAAGGGTTACATCTACGCCGCCATGGCCTTCTCGGCGCTCGTCGAAATCCTCAACATGGTCGCGCGCAATGCGCGCCTGAGGAAGGCCGGAAAGCTCGACTGACGCGCCGGGCCGAAAACAATCCCGTCATGAGAAAGGCCCGCATCCAAGATGCGGGCCTTCTGCTTGCGGGAGTTCTGGAAGACGCGGAGCCCGGCTGACCGGCCGTCAACCGCGAGCCATCAGCGGCAAGACAAACGGGGTCGTTTCCTCTTTCCGCCAAGCTTGCCGGGGCCAGTCCCCACGCCTTCTGGTTGGACAACGCATCTCCTCAGGAAACGTTCCGATCCGGTTTCAGCCGCTCAAACATCCGGGCGATGGCCGACCTCGACCAGAATGTTGCCGGGTATCACTACGTAGAAAACATAGGCGCCGTGCCGATCGGCAGGCGGGATCACCTGGGCGCCGGATCCAAGCACCCGCTGATAGGCATCGTCGACGTCGGCCCGCACCGGCAGCAAAAAGCCGATGTGGTAGGTCTGGGTCCCGAGGCTGACCTGGTCGCCGCCGCCGAGCGCAGTGATCGGCGGGCTGACGACGAGCACCAGGCCGGAACCGTCCGTCAGGCGGAAAAAGGCATCGTTGCCGCGCTTTTCGACCAGCGTCAGGCCGAAATGATCGATGAGGAAGGACGCCGTTTCGGCAACGACAGGGCTATAGAGGTCGATATGGTTCAGTCGCATGTTTACAGTCTCCGTGTTCGAGAAACGCGGCGGACTGCGTCGATTGCATATACCCCGCCGCGGACCGATGCGATTGCATCGGAACCACGTCGCGGGTTCGAACGGGACGTTCGAGCAGAGCTTCGTTTAGAAAACCGAAGGGACCGGGCTTACCATATCCGGTCCTGCCTTTTTCGACGTCCCCTGCTTAGCGCAGAACGGCCAAGGACGGAAGACGGGGCGGCGATCAGTTCTTGCCGGCAGCGGGGTCGATATGCTGGAGTTCCTGCAGATAGGCGTCGAGACGGTCGAACTTCTGCTCCCAGAAGCGACGGTAGCCGTCGAGCCAGCTGTTGACGTCCTTCAGCGGGGCGGCTTCAAGCTTGCATGGTCGCCACTGCGCTTCGCGGCCACGGCTGATCAGCCCGGCGCGCTCGAGAACCTTGAGATGCTTGGAGACTGCCGGCAGGCTCATTTCGAAGGGCTCCGCCAGCTCGCCGACCGAGGCCTCTCCAAGTGCGAGGCGGGCGAGAATGGCCCTTCGCGTTGGATCGGCCAGGGCTGAGAGCGTCGTCGACAAGCGATCTTCCGGCATTTTCTAAAAAACCTTTCAGTTAAATAACCTTTTGGTTCATTAACGCCCGCTGGCGGCAGTGTCAACAAAAACCGGCGTGATCGGGTTTCCGTTGACATGATCGGCGTTCTATGGTCTCACGCGAGCCTATTGGAATAGCCTGCCGATACCGTTGTTGCGGCACCCTTGCGGGCCTTTCCTTCCCATAAAATGCGCGCCCCCGGCGGCCGGTTTCTTCTCCGGCAAGGGGCGAAAAGCACGTCAGACGGGCAAAGACCATGGCAAATTCAGCAGTCCGGGTACGCATCGCACCCTCCCCCACCGGCGAGCCGCATGTCGGCACCGCCTACATCGCTCTGTTCAACTACCTCTTCGCAAAAAAGCACGGCGGCGAGTTCATCCTGCGCATCGAAGACACCGATGCCACCCGCTCGACGCCCGAGTTCGAACAGAAGGTGCTGGACGCGCTGAAATGGTGCGGGCTCGAATGGTCGGAAGGTCCTGATGTCGGTGGTCCCTATGGTCCCTACCGCCAGAGCGACCGCAAGGACATGTACCGCCCCTACGTCGAGAAGATCGTCGAGAATGGTCACGGCTTCCGCTGCTTCTGCACGCCCGAGCGGCTCGAGCAGATGCGCGAGAGCCAGCGCGCCGCCGGCAAGCCGTCGAAGTATGACGGCCTGTGTCTCCACCTGTCCGCCGAAGAAGTGACCTCGCGCGTTGCCGCCGGCGAGCCGCATGTCGTGCGCATGAAGATCCCGACCGAGGGCTCGTGCAAGTTTACTGACGGCGTCTATGGTGACGTGGAAATTCCGTGGGATGCCGTCGACATGCAGGTCCTCTTGAAGGCCGACGGCATGCCGACCTACCACATGGCCAACGTCGTCGACGACCACCTGATGAAGATCACCCACGTCGCCCGCGGCGAGGAGTGGCTGGCCTCCGTGCCGAAGCACATCCTGATCTACCGCTATCTCGGCCTCGAGCCGCCGGTCTTCATGCACCTGTCGCTGATGCGCAATGCCGACAAGTCGAAGCTGTCGAAGCGCAAGAACCCGACGTCGATCTCGTACTACACGGCGCTTGGCTATCTGCCGGAAGCGCTGATGAACTTCCTCGGCCTGTTCTTCATCCAGATCGCCGAAGGCGAGGAGTTGCTGACGATCGAGGAACTGGCTGCAAAGTTCGACTCGGAGAACCTCTCCAAGGCCGGCGCGATCTTCGACATCCAGAAGCTCGACTGGCTGAACGCCCGCTGGATCCGCGAGAAGCTTTCGGAAGAAGAATTCGCCGCCCGCGTCCTTGCCTGGGCCATGGAAAACGACCGCCTGAAACAGGGCCTGAAGCTCAGCCAGTCGCGCATTTCGAAGCTCGGCGAACTGCCTGATCTCGCAAGCTTCCTCTTGAAGTCCGACCTCGGCCTTAAGCCCGAAGCCTTCGCCGGCGTCAAGTCGACGCCCGAAGAACTGCTCGAGATCCTCAACACCGTTCAGCCGGACCTTGAAAAGATCCTCGAATGGAACAAGGAATCGATCGAAGCCGAACTGCGCGCGGTCGCCGAGCGCATGGGCAAGAAGCTGAAGGTGATCCTGGCGCCGCTCTTCGTGTCTGTATCCGGCTCGCAGCGCTCGCTGCCGCTGTTCGACAGCATGGAAATCCTCGGCCGCGCCGTGGTCCGCCAGCGTCTCAAGGTCGCGTCCCAGGTGGTCGCCTCCATGGTCGGCAGCGGAAAGTAAGGAGAGCACGATGAACGACAAGACCGAGACCACTGGCCTCTCCTCCGACGCCACGGAAGTGCGCGCACAGAAGCTGAAGCTTTTGCGCGAGCAGATCGGCGACGTCTATCCGGCGCATTTCCACCGGACGATGAGCAATGCCGAGCTGACCGCAAAGTACGAGAGCCTGGAGCCGGACACCGAGACCCAGGATGTCGTGACCGTCGCCGGCCGCGTCTATTCCTCGCGCAACTCCGGCATGTTCATGGACATCCATGACGCCTCCGGCAAGATCCAGATCTTCAGCCACAAGGACACCACGCCGGAAGACGCCCGCGCGCTGCTGCCGATGATCGACATTGGCGACATCATCGGCGTGACCGGCGTCGTTCGCCGCACCAAGCGTGGTGAGCTGACGATCAACGCCCAGGCAATCACCATGCTGACGAAGTCGCTGCTGCCGATGCCCGAAAAGTGGCACGGCCTGTCGGACATCGAGATCCGCTACCGCAAGCGCCACCTCGACATCATGACCAACGAGGAATCGAAGCTGCGCTTCCAGCAGCGCAGCAAGATCGTCTCGGGCATCCGCCGCTTCATGGAAAACGACGGCTTCATGGAAGTCGAGACGCCGATGCTGCACTCGGTCTACGGCGGCGCCACCGCCGAGCCGTTCAAGACGCATCACAACACGCTGAAGCTCGACATGTTCCTGCGCATCGCGCCGGAACTGTACCTGAAGCGCACGCTGGTTTCGGGCCTCACCGACAAGGTCTTCGAGATCAACCGCAACTTCCGCAACGAAGGCGTCTCCACCCGGCACAATCCGGAATTCACCATGATGGAGTGCTACTGGGCCTATGCCGACTACGAGGACATCATGGACCTCGTCGAGCGGCTGTTCGGTGAGCTTGCCATGGCGATCCACGGCTCGACCGAGTTTGCCTATGGCGACAAGGAAATCTCCTTCAAGGGTCCGTTCCGCCGCGTGCCGATGCCCGACGCTGTCAAGGAAGCGACCGGCATCGACTTCCTGGCGATGAAGACCGACGAAGAAGCCCGCGCTGCCGCCAAGGCTGCAGGCTTTGAGGTCGAGAAGGACTGGACCTGGGGCGAGTGCCTCGCCTTCATCTTCGAAGAGAAGGTCGAAGGCACGCTGATCCAGCCGGCCCACGTCACGCATTTCCCGAAGGACATCTCGCCCTTTGCCAAGGAAGTGCCGGGCGAACCGCGCCTCGTCGAACGTTTCGAGACCTATTGCAACGCCTGGGAACTGGGCAACGCCTTCTCGGAACTCAACGATCCGGAAGAGCAGCGCGCCCGCATGGTCGAGCAGCTCGAGCAGGCGCACGCCCGCGGCGAAAAGGCCAAGCAGCTCGACGACGAGTTCCTTGACGCGATCGACCAAGGCATGCCGCCGGCCGGTGGCCTCGGCATCGGCGTCGACCGCCTGATCATGCTGCTCACCAACGCACCGTCGATCCGCGACGTCATCCTCTTCCCGGCCCGCCGGCAGAAGGCTGACTGATCAAGGTCGCAAAACCCACGAACACGAAGGCCCGCCGCTCACGCGCCGGGCCTTTTTTCAATTCTCAGAAAGAACGGATTACCGAACGTAACCCGGGCCTAGTGGCCCGCAGGCGCCTCGGCGGTCTCGGCCGGCTTGGCCTCCTGCTCACCGGCGCCGCCCTCGGCGCTCACGCCATCGGCCGGTGCGGCCGACGGGTCGATGCATGGCGAATGGTCGTCCATGGCCGCCATCATCGTGCGGATGTCGTCCATCGAAAGGTCGACGGTCTTGCCATGGAAGACGCCGACGGAATTTGCCGTGCCGTCATTGTAGAACGCCCGAAACGTCTCGCTCATGCCCGGAACGCTCTGCGGACCGGGGGCGAAGAGCACCTCCGCACCGATCGCCGCACCGCGCACGTCAGCCCGGTTTTCGGGACCTGCGGAATCGAGCACGACGACCTGATAGAGATCTGCCCGCTCGGCCTTCGCCAGGGCGCCCACGACGCGCAACGCCGTGCGCATGCGCGCCTGGCCGTCGGCGCGGTCGGTCTTGACGTGCATGCGGATCCAGCGCTGGCCGTTGTGGCCGAGCTTCAACGTGCGAATGGTCGTGCACTCGAGGCCCGAAACCTTCGGCTTGGAAAGTTCCGCCATGAGCGCATCGCGGCTGACATAGACGGCAGCTCCGCCCGAAGCGGCGGAAACACCGAAAGCCGCCGTGAGAATGACGAGCAGTCTCTTTGATGGCCTGATCTTGCCGAGGATAGCCTTCACGAGCGTGGACTCCGCCATCATATCCAGAAATTGCAGAAAGCCCGGAACGGGCAGCACAACATTAGGCGCGCGACCTTTCGGAAAGTTTAAATTGCGGTAGCGATCTGCCGGCAACCCGCAAGACACCGGCGGGTGGCAGATCAACAGACAGGAGGCCGGTGATTGTGCGCCGGCCTCCTGCCTGAAGCATGCACGCCGATCAGTCGACGGCGATATCGATCCGGTCGCGGCACTCGCGATAAGGCGAAAGATGCACCTTGCCCGAGGCATCGATCCACCGGCGGTTTTCGACGCAATTGGCGCCCGACTTCGTCAGGATGACCTTGGGGCGCCGCCGGTTGTAGCTGTCGTTGGCATGGGTGAAGGAACCGATGCCGGCATACCAGTCGCTGCTGTTGGAAGAACCGTGTCCGCCACCACCGCCACCGCGGCCCTTGCCACCGGCACTTTGGGCAAAGGAGGGAGCGGCAAACGACGTTGCCGCGGTGACGACGATCATGGAAACAAGGACCAGCCGATGCATGACATTACCTCCCGATTGACTGGATGAGCCGTTCCCATCCACACGCAAAGCTTGCCATGCTCGCCCGGTTGGTGATGTTCCCATGGAAACCATGGCCAGAGGCGCGGCCGTTCCCCGCGTCAACCCGGAGGGCGATTGACATTCGCGGCCATCTTGCCTCCATTGCGAGCCGTCAAACACAAGAACAAGAAAAGAAGAACGAGAATGCATAAAGTCATCTTTGATACGGATCCGGGCATCGACGATGCAATGGCGCTGCTTTTCCTGCACCGTCACCCGGCCATCGACCTGATCGGCATCACCACCGTATTCGGCAACGCCTCGGTCGAAACCACTACCCGCAACGCGCTGTTCCTGAAGCAGCGTTGGGGCATCGGTGCGCCCGTCGCCAAGGGTCTCGACAAGACTTTCAATCCCGACCGCCCGCATGTCGGCTGGCCGACCTTCATCCACGGTGACGATGGCCTCGGCAACATCGACGTGCCCGAGACGGTCGACCTGCCGGTCGATCCGCGCCCGGCGCACCGCTTCATCATCGACACCGTTCGCGCCCATCCCGGCGAAGTGACGCTGATCGCCGTTGGCCGCATGACCAACCTGGCGCTGGCACTGCGCGAGGATCCCGATTTCGCAGCGCTCGTGCGCGAAGTCGTCATCATGGGTGGCGCCTTCGACGTCAACGGCAACATCACGCCGGCTGCCGAGGCCAACATCCACGGCGACCCGGAAGCTGCCGACGTCGTCATGACGGCCCCCTGGCCGGTCACCGTCGTTGGCCTCGACGTCACCACCCAGACCGTGATGACCAAGGCGATGATCGCCGATATCGCCGAACGCGGCGGCGACGCCGGCAAGCTGCTTGCCGATATCTCGAAATTCTACGTCACCTTCTATGAGCAGCACGTGCCCGACGGCATGGTCGTGCATGACAGCTGCGCCTGCGCCTATGTCGTGGCGCCCGACCTCTTCACCGTCAGGAGCGGATCGATCCGTGTCGTCTGCGGCGGCATTGCCGACGGCCAGACGATCCAGAGCCCCGACAACCGTTTGTTCCCGCCAAGCCCCTGGGACGATCTGCCGAGCCAGAAGGCCTGCATCGACATCGATGCCGCCCGCACGCTGAAGCTGATTATCGACACGCTGGTTCTGGCCGGCTGAACCTGATCGAGGCGCAGCGAATGTTGCGCCTTGAAAAACTTGAACAAGACGGCTGGCGAATGCGCATTCGCCGGCTATCTTTCAGTCCATGAAACCGGACGCCCTGCTCTACCCCGCCCCCAAAGGCCTCTATTGCCCGATCGGTGACTTCTACATCGACCCGGTTCAACCGGTCGAAAGGGCGCTGATCACACACGGCCATTCCGACCATGCCCGCGCGGGGCACGGCCACGTGCTCGCCACCCGCGAGACCCTCGACATCATGCGCATCCGCTACGGCGACGACTTCTGCGGCACGAGCCAGGCGATCAGCCTCGGTGAACCCCTTGTCGTCAATGGCATCGACGTGGGCTTCCATCCGGCCGGTCATGTACTCGGCTCGGCGCAGATCTCCGTTCGTGCAAACGGCGTGCGCATCGTCGCGTCTGGCGACTACAAGCGGCGACGGGATCCGACCTGCGCCGGCTTCGAGCCGGTCGCCTGCGATGTCTTTATCACCGAAGCCACCTTCGGCCTGCCGGTCTTCCACCACCCGGACGATCGCGCGGAAACCCGCAAATTGCTGACGTCGCTCGCCCAGTTTCCCGAGCGCACGCACGTGGTCGGTGCCTATGCGCTCGGCAAGGCGCAGCGGGTGATCGCACTCCTGCGCGAAGAGGGGTATCACCAGCCGATCTTCATCCATGGCGCCCTGCAACGGCTGTGCGACTACTATCAGAGTCAGGGCATCTACCTCGGCGACCTGCGCCCGGCAACGCTTGCCGCCGACGAAAAGCAGGATTTCAGGGGCACGATCGTGATCGGCCCGCCCGCCGCCTTCGCCGATCGCTGGTCGCGGCGCTTCTCCGACCCGATTGCCAGTTTCGCTTCCGGCTGGATGTTGATCCGGCAACGAGCGAAACAGCGGGGCGTCGAGCTGCCATTGATCATCTCCGACCATTGTGACTGGGTCGAACTGACGGCAACGATCACCGAGATCGCACCGGCCGAGGTCTGGGTCACGCACGGACGCGAGGAAGCGCTGGTGCGCTGGTGCGAGCTCAAGGGCATTGCCGCCCGCCCGCTTCACCTCGTCGGCTACGACGACGAGGGAGAGTGACGAGATGCGCGCCTTCGCCGAACTGCTCGACCGCCTCGTCCTCAGCCCGCAGCGCAATGCCAAGATCCGCCTGCTTGTCGATTACTTCCGGACCGCGCCGGACCCGGATCGCGGCTACGCGCTCGCGGCGATCGCCGGCACGCTGTCGCTCAACACCGTCAAGCCGGCGATGATCCGCGACCTCTTGCTCGAACGCATGGACGCGGTGCTTTTCCAGTATTCCTACGACTATGTCGGTGACCTCGCCGAAACGGTGTCGCTCGTCTGGGAGCCGCCTGCCGGCACCGTAGAGGCGGACATACCGCTTGGCGAGGCCATCGAGCGTCTGCAAAGGGCCGGACGGGCCGATGTGCGCGGCGTCGTTCGCGACATGCTCGACCGATTGGATACGTCGGCGCGCTTCGCCTTCCTCAAACTTGTGACGGGCGGCCTTCGCATCGGCGTATCGGCGAAGCTCGCCAAGCAGGCGCTCGCAGACATGGGCGGCAAGGACGTCGCCGAGATCGAGACCCTCTGGCACGGCCTGTCGCCGCCCTATCTGCCGCTCTTCCGCTGGCTTTCGGGCGAGGCGGAAAAGCCCGAGCTTTCGACGCCGGCCGTCTTTCATTCGGTCATGCTCGCCAATCCTGTCGGCGACGGCGATCTCGACGGGCTCGACCCCAAGGACTTCGCTGCCGAATGGAAGTGGGACGGGATCCGCGTGCAGCTTGCCAATATCGGCGGCGTGCGCCGGCTCTATTCCCGCAGTGGCGACGAGATTTCCGGCGCCTTTCCCGACGTCCTGGAGGCCGCCGATTTCACCGGGGTGATCGATGGCGAACTGCTCGTCGGCGGCACCGCGCGCACCAACCGCGCAACCCGAACTTTCGCCGACCTGCAGCAACGGCTGAACCGCAAGACGGTCAGCCCTAAGCTCATAGAGACCTATCCGGCCTTCGTCCGCGCCTATGACATTCTCTTCTCAGGCGAAGAGGACGTTCGCCCACTGGGTTTCGTCGAACGACGCTCGCGGCTCGCCGACCTCGTCGAGCGCGCCTCGCCGCAGCATTTCGACCTGTCGCCGCTGGTGCCCTTCTCGTCCTGGCAAGAACTCGACAGCCTGCGCGCCGACCCGCCCGATCCGGTGATCGAGGGCATCATGCTGAAACGGCTGGATTCGCCCTATACGCCGGGCCGCGTCAAAGGCCCGTGGTTCAAGTGGAAGCGCGCGCCCTTCAACATCGACGCGGTGCTGATGTATGCCCAGCGCGGCCACGGCAAGCGCTCGAGCTACTACTCCGATTACACCTTCGGCGTCTGGACCGACATCGACGGAAAGGAAACGCTGGTACCGGTCGGCAAGGCCTATTTCGGCTTCACCGACGCCGAACTGGAAATTCTCGACCGTTTCGTCCGGGACAATACGACCGAGCGCTTCGGGCCGGTGCGCGCCGTCAGGGCCGAGCCCGAGTTCGGTTTCGTCGTCGAGGTCGCCTTCGAGGGTATCAACCGCTCGAGCCGGCACAAGTCAGGCGTCGCCATGCGCTTCCCGCGCATCGCGCGCCTGAGACAGGACAAGTTGCCGCGTGACGCCGACCGGCTGGAGACGCTGCAGGCGATGATCGAGGCGCGGGAGAATACCTAGCTTCGCGGAACATCCGGCGCTGCCTCGCGTTGGCCAGGGCAACCAACCGAAAGGCGATGTGCCATGCCAGCCAAGTCGAAAGCGCAACAGCGTGCAGCCGGCGCTGCCCTTGCCGCCAAGCGCGGCGACGTCAAGAAATCCAGCCTCAAGGGCGCCTCGCGCGAAATGGAGAAATCCATGAGTGAAGGTGAACTCGAAGACCTTGCAGAAACCAAGCACAAGAAGCTGCCCGAGCACAAAGGTGACTGAGACGCGAAGGAATAAAAGCGGAACCTAAAACAAGGTTTATTAAGACCCTTTTGGGATTATCCGGCTCAAGACATAGCCATTCGCGTGCCGCCGGGGTGTTTCGTGCCTGCCAGACATGCTTTCAACCTCGGGATGAAGAGGCTCTCCAGGGTTTTGACGCCGAGCTATCTTCCGGCGATCATTGCCGCCTTCGTGGTTCTGGTCGCTGGCATCCTTGCGGACAACCAGAACCAGGTGGTCGACGAGGCGCGCCAGCGCGCGCGCGTCGCCGAGGAACTCAATCCCATCCGCTCCAAGCTCGAGGCCAACGTCAACGGCAACATCCAGCTCGTGCGCGGGCTGATCGGCACGCTGGTCACCGAGCCGGCAATGGATCAGCAGCGCTTCGCCGCGCTGTCGCGCAGCGTCTTCACCGAGCGCTCGCAATTGCGCAGCATCGCGGCTGCGCCCAATCTGATCGTCTCGCTTGTCTACCCGCTCGAACAAAATCGCCGCGCACTCGGCCTCGACTACCGCCGGAACGAAGCGCAGCGCGCCGCCGTCATGCGCGTAAAGGACACCGGCCAGATGGTGCTTGCCGGGCCTGTCGATCTCGTCCAGGGCGGCAAAGGGCTGATCGGCCGCTTCCCCGTATCGATCGACGCCGGCGGCGGCAGCAACCGCTTCTGGGGCATCGTCTCGGCCATCATCGACGTGGACCGGCTCTATCGCGACAGCGGCCTTTCTTCCGATGAACTCGGCATAGACGTCGCCATTGCCGGTCAGGACGGCACAGGCGCGCAAGGTCCGGTCTTTTACGGCGACGCCAATATTTTCCGTGGCTCGCCGGTCGAAATGACCGTGCTCCTACCCGGCGGTTCCTGGAATATCGCAGCCGTTCCAAAGGGCGGTTGGCCGACGACGGCGGGCAACGCCTGGCTCATCCGCGGCCTCATCGTCATCGGCGGACTGATGATCATCCTGCCGATGGTGTTGACCGGGCGCCTCTTGAGCGAGCGGCAAGGCAACATTCGTGCGCTCAGATACAGCAAGGCGCAGCTCCAGGAACTGTCCCATCGGCTGAAGATCGCGCTCGACTCCTCCCAGATCGGCATCTGGGAACTCGACATCGCCAGCAAGAAGCTGCTCTGGGACGAGCGCACCAAGGAACTCTATGGGCAAAAGACGTCGTTGCGTCAGGCCTATGACGACTGGAAGGACGCGCTGCACCCGGACGACCTCGACCGCGCCGAGCGGGAATTTGCCGAGGCGCTGGAATCCGGGCTCGCCTACAATTCCGACTTCCGCGTTCGCCTGCCCGACGGCAGCACGCGCCACATCCGGGCCAACGGCTCCTTCTATATCGGCGCTGACGGCCACAGGAAGATCGTCGGGGTCAACTGGGACGTGACCGCCGACTTCGAGACCCGCGAAACGCTTTTCGAAGCCAAGCGCACCGCCGAGGCGCACAGCGTCGAACTCGAAGCGGCGCGCCATCGCATGGAGTTCAACGCGCTGCACGATCCGCTGACCGGCCTGCCAAACCGCCGGTTCCTCGACCAGGTCCTGGCCGATCGCGACCGGCATTTCGCGCGGGAGGCGAAACTCAGCATCTTCCACATGGACCTCGACCGCTTCAAGCAGATCAACGATACGCTCGGCCACGCGGCGGGTGACGAGATCCTGCGGCATGCCGCCGAGCTTCTGCGCGGCAATGCCGACGAAAAGGACTTCGTCGCCCGCATCGGCGGCGACGAATTCGTGCTCGTCCGCCAGGATGGAGGCATCGAGCCGGATGCCCGGCTGGCGTCACGCATCATCGAGGCGATGAGCGTGCCCGTTCGCTACAAGGACCAGGAGTGCCGCATCGGCGTCAGCATCGGCATCGCCGCCCAAAGCCAGGCGAGCGAAGAGCTGTCGCACGTGCTCGTCAACGCCGACATCGCGCTCTATGAAGCCAAGCGCCGCGGCCGCAACCGCCACGAGATCTTTACCGGCGAACTGAAGACGGCCGTCTTCAAGACCAAGCAGACGGCCGACGAGATCCTGCGCGGGCTCGAACACAACGAATTCATCGCGCATTTCCAGCCGCAGTTCTGCCCGCGCTCGCTCGACATCATCGGTGTCGAGGCGCTGGCGCGCTGGGACCACCCCACCAAGGGCCTGCTCGGCCCGCACACGTTCCTGAAGACGGCCGAAGACATCAATGTCGTGGCCGCGATCGACCAGGCGATCCTGGAGCAGGCGCTGTTCCAGATCTATCGCTGGGAAGCAAGCGGCATTCGTATCCCCAAGGTCTCTGTCAATCTCTCCTATGCCCGGCTTCACGACGAAAATCTGATCGAGCGCCTGGAACAGTTGCAGATCCCGACCGGCCGCCTGTCGTTTGAACTGTTGGAGTCGATCTCCTTCGACGAAAGCGACATGACGGTCCTGTCGAACATCCGCCGGATCAAGGAACTCGGCATCGCCATCGAGATCGACGATTTCGGCACCGGCTATGCATCCATCGTCAGCCTGCTGAAGCTGACGCCGCGGCGCTTGAAGATCGACCGCCAGCTCGTCCTGCCGATCCTCAAATCCCCAGCCGAAAAGCGTCTGGTCGAGTCGATCATCGACATCGGCACGTCGCTCGGCATCGAAGTGATCGCCGAAGGCGTCGAGACCCTCGAACACGCGGCCATCCTGAAGGAACTCGGCTGCCATGGGCTGCAAGGTTATGCTTTCGCGCGGCCCATGAGCGCCAACGACCTTGCGACCTTCGCCTTCGAGCGTCGGTGGCTGGCAGCCTGAGAGGCTTCGGCCACAGCTAAAAAGCGCAGGTGCGTGCATTTTTCGCAGGCTTGAGGCTTGGCAGCCCTGCCGCGAATCGCCATAAAAACAATTGCCTGCCTCCACATTCTTGGGAATGGCGGCATCACCTGCGGCAGTCGCTGATGCGACCGCCCTTTCGGGCCTCTAGAGTGTCTCGCTTCAAGTGGAACCACTGAAAGCGGAAAAGATGCTCTAGAATCAAAATCCTGGTGCGTCCCTTGTGCATTCTTTTGGAAAGCACGGCGCTCGGGTGCCCGCTCTCCATGAACCCGAACGAAGGGAACGGTACGATCGAATACGCGGGAAAATTGCTTTCTGTCTTCATTCTCGCCCCATTTGTGGGAAGCCTCCTTGCAATCTTCTTTCCGCCCGATCAGCGCGGTGCGACAGCCTGGTTTGCAGGAGCGATCGCGCTCCTTTGTTTCCTCGTCGCCGCCGGCCTCTATCCCTTCGTCACCTCGGGCGGCGTCCTGCGCTATGACATCGCCTGGCTGCCGGAACTCGGCCTCAACTTCACGCTCCGGATGGACGGCTTCGCCTGGCTCTTCACGGTCCTGGTAACCGCGATCGGCGTGCTCGTGGTGCTTTACGCCCGCTACTATATGGCCGCGGAAGACCCGGTGCCGCGCTTCCTGTCGCTGTTCCTCGCCTTCATGGGCTCGATGCTCGGCGTCGTGCTATCAGGCAATCTCATCCTGCTCGCCGTCTTCTGGGAACTGACGAGCATCGTCTCCTTCCTATTGATCGGCTACTGGCACCACAATGCCCACGCTCGTGACGGCGCCCGCATGGCGCTGACCGTAACCGGCACAGGCGGCCTCTGCATGCTCGTCGGCCTTCTGCTGATGGGTCGCATCGTCGGCAGCTACGATCTCGACGTGGTGCTCGCCTCCGGCGACCTCATCCGCAACTCGCCGCTCTACATGCCGGTACTGATCCTGGTGCTGCTCGGGGCGCTGACGAAGAGCGCGCAGTTCCCGTTCCATTTCTGGCTGCCGCACGCCATGTCGGCGCCGACGCCGGTTTCGGCCTATTTGCATTCGGCAACCATGGTGAAGGCCGGCGTCTTCCTGTTGGCGCGCCTCTGGCCGGTCATGGCCGGCACCGAGGCCTGGTTCTGGATCGTTGGCCTTGCCGGTCTTTCGACGCTGCTGCTCGGCGCCTATTTCGCCATCTTCCAGCAGGACCTCAAGGGCCTGCTCGCCTATTCCACTATCAGCCATCTCGGCCTGATCACCGTGCTCCTGAGCCTCGGCAGCCCGCTGGCCGCGGTCGCCGCGGTCTTCCACATCGTCAACCACGCGACCTTCAAGGCGTCGCTGTTCATGGCGGCCGGCATCATCGACCACGAGACTGGAACGCGCGACATGCGCAAGCTCGGAGGGCTGATCAGGTACATGCCTGGAACGGCGGTGCTCGCCATGGTCGCGAGCGCGGCCATGGCTGGCGTACCACTCTTGAACGGCTTCATCTCGAAGGAAATGTTCTTCGCCGAAGCGATCGAAACGCACCAGGCCAACATTCTCGATACGATGACGCCCTATGTCGCGACGCTCGCCGGCATGTTTGCCGTTACCTATTCGCTGCGCTTCATCCACAGCGTCTTCTTCGGCAAGACGCCGGAGGACCTGCCCAAGGTGCCGCACGAGCCGCCGCGCTGGATGCGTGTGCCGATCGAGTTCCTGGTGCTCGCCTGCCTCGTCGTCGGCATCATTCCGGCGATCACCATCGGCCCGTTCCTGCACACGGCTGTCGTCTCCATTCTCGGCGCCAACACGCCCTATTACAGCCTTTCCGTCTGGCACGGCTGGAACCTGCCGCTGATCATGAGCTTCGTCGCTCTTGCCGGCGGCATCGGTCTCTACTTCCTGATGCGCAACTACCTCGCCACCAGCGTCGAGGGGCCACCGATCTTCCGTCTGCTGCACGGCCAGCGCATCTTCGAGCGCGTGCTGGTAACGCTCTCCTGGAAATGGGCGCGTTCGCTGGAGCAGCGCCTCGGCACGCGGCGTCTGCAGCCGCAGATGCGCTTCCTCGTCTTCATCGCGATCGCCGCCGGCGCGCTGCCGCTGCTTCTCAATCATTTCGAGCTGCCGCCGCTTCTCGTGCGCAGCATCGATCCGGCCTTTGCCCTCCTCTGGGCGGTCGGCATCGCCTGTGCGATCGGTGCTGCGATCCTGGCGAAGTTCCACCGGCTGGCGGCACTCGTGCTGCTCGGCGGCGCCGGGCTCACCACCTGCCTCACCTTCGTCTGGCTTTCGGCGCCGGATCTGGCGGTAACACAGCTCCTCGTCGAGATCGTCACGACGGTGCTGATCCTGCTCGGCCTGCGATGGCTGCCGAAGCGCATCGAGGACACCGAGGAAACCGAGCTTTTGTCGCTGAAGGTCCGCTTCCGGCGCCTGCGTGACTTCCTGCTGGCGGTCGTCGCCGGAGGCGGCGTGGCGCTGATCGCCTATACGATCATGACCCGGCCCATGCCTGACACGATCGCGAGCTACTTCCTCGAGCGCGCCTACAAGGAGGGCGGCGGCACCAATGTCGTCAACGTCATCCTCGTCGACTTCCGCGGCTTCGACACGCTCGGCGAGATCGCGGTGCTGGCGATCGTCGCGCTTACCGTCTTCGCCCTGCTGCTGCGCTTCCGCCCGCAGGCCGACAGCCTGGAGGCTCCGGAACAGCAGCGCGTCCAGAACGCCTTCGACGACGATCACCCGGATCGCAACAAGGGTGACAGCGTGGCTGAATACCTGTTCGTGCCATCGGTGATCATGCGTTGGATGTTCCCGGTCATCGGCATGCTCGCAGCCTACCTCTTCCTGCGCGGCCATGACCTGCCGGGCGGAGGCTTTGCTGCCGGCATCGCCATGTCGATCGGCTTCATCCTGCAATACATGTCCGGCGGAACCCGCTGGGTCGAGGAGCGCCTGCGCATCCATCCGCTGCGCTGGATGAGCATCGGGCTTCTGGTGGCCGCTGCGACCGGCATCGGCTCCTGGTTCTTCGGCTATCCGTTCCTGACGTCGCATTCGCAATACGTGACGCTGCCGATCATCGGCAAGTTTCCTCTGGCGAGCGCCCTGTTCTTCGATCTCGGCGTCTTCTCGCTGGTGCTCGGCGCAACCGTGCTGATCCTCATCGCGCTCGCCCACCAGTCGATCCGCGCGCCGCGAGCCCATGCACGCGCCCTGCGAAAGGAGGCACGCTGATGGAGATCATTCTCTCTGCCGCAATCGGCGTGCTTACGGCATCCGGCGTCTACCTGCTTTTGCGCCCGCGCACCTACCAGGTGATCATCGGCCTCTCGCTGCTCTCCTATGCGGTCAATCTCTTCATCTTCGGCATGGGGCGCCTTCGCGTGAACGCGCCGCCGGTGCTGGAGCCAGGCGGTGTCGGCGATCTCAGCCGCTTCACCGATCCGGTGCCACAGGCCCTGGTGCTGACAGCGATCGTCATCGGCTTTGCCATGACCGCGCTCTTCCTCGTCGTGCTGCTCGCCTCGCGCGGCTTCACCGGCACCGACCACGTCGACGGCAGGGAGCAGCGCCATGACTAACTGGATGCACCACCTGCTGATCCTGCCGATCCTGCTGCCGCTGATGGTCGGCGCCGCGATGATCCCGATCGACGAGCGCAACCGCTCGCTCAAGGGTGTGCTGAGCTTCGTCTCGACGCTCGCGCTCTTCATCCTCTCGATCGTGCTGATGCGGATCGCCTCGATGGATGGGGCGCCCGCAGGCAACGGCGTCTATCAGCTCGGCAACTGGCCCGCCCCTTTCGGCATCGTGCTGGTGCTCGACCGCCTTTCGGCACTGATGCTGTGCCTGACGAGCGGACTGGCGCTTGCCGCCCAGGCCTATTCGATCGCGCGCTGGCACACCGCGGGCCATCATTTCCATTCGCTGTTCCAGCTCTTGATCGCCGGCCTCAACGGTTCGTTCCTGACTGGTGACCTTTTCAACCTCTTCGTCTTTTTCGAAATCATGCTGGCGGCGTCCTACGGGCTGCTGCTGCACGGCTCCGGGCCGCTGCGCGTCAAGGCCGGCCTGCACTATGTCGCGATCAACCTCGCCGCCTCTTCGCTCTTCCTGATCGGCGTCAGCCTGATCTATGGCGCGACCGGCACGCTCAATATGGCCGATCTCTCCATGAAGCTGGCGACGCTCTCGCCGGAGGATCGCCAGATGGTCGAGGTCGGTGCCGGCGTGCTCGGCGTCGCCTTCCTGGTGAAGGCCGGCATGTGGCCCTTGAGCTTCTGGCTGCCGACGGCCTATGCAGCCGCGACGCCGCCGGTCGCCGCCGTCTTTGCGATCCTCACCAAGGTCGGCATCTATGTCATCCTCAGGCTGTCGCTGCTGGTCTTCGGCGCGAGTGCCGGCGCGTCTGCCGGTTTCGGCCAGCCGATCCTGCTTGCCGGCGGCCTGCTGACGATCGCCTTCGGCGCCATCGGCGTGCTCGCATCGCAGGCCATGGGCCGCCTCGCCGCCTATTCGGTGCTGGTCTCCTCCGGCACCCTGCTCGCCGCCATCGGCCTCGGCCACCCAAGCATGATCGCCGGTGCGCTCTTTTACCTCGTCAGCTCGACACTGACGATCGCCGCCTTCTTCCTGCTGATCGAACTGGTCGAGCGCGGACGTGACGCCGGCGCCGACGTTCTGGCGGTGACGATGGAAGCCTACGGCGACGCCGACGAGGACGAGGAGGAAGAAGAAGTCGGCTCGGCGATCCCCGGCACGATGGCGATCCTCGGCCTCTGCTTCTGCCTTTGCGCCCTCTTGCTTGCCGGCCTGCCGCCGCTCTCCGGCTTCGTCGCCAAGTTCGCGATCCTCGGCGGTCTCTTCGGCCTGTCGGGAGCGGAAGCCACCCCGGCGGTCTCCGCCGCCGACTGGACCTATGTCACGCTGCTGATCGTTTCCGGTCTCGCCGCGATGATCGCTATGAACCGCGTCGGCATCCGCACCTTCTGGGCGTCGATCGAAAACACCGTGCCGCGCGTCGTGGTCATCGAGATCACCCCCGTCGTCGTGTTGCTCGCTGCCTGCATCTTCTTAAGCGTGCAGGCCGGGCCGGCGATGCGCTACATGCAGGCAACAGCGGATTCGCTCTTCGATCCTGCGGGTTATACGGAGCGGGTGCTCTCAGCGCCGCGGGCGGGAGGGCAATAGGCGATGCGCACCTGGCTCCCCTATCCCCTGCTCTCCGTCGGGCTGCTCATCATCTGGCTCCTGCTCAATCAGTCGGTTGCGCCCGGCACCTTCCTGATGGGGACGGTACTGGCAACCGGTCTTGGCTGGGTGACGCTGAAGCTCGGCCTCGTGCGCTCGCACCCGCGCCGGGTTCTGTTGATCGTGCGCTTCGGCTTTGCCGTCGCCGTCGACGTGATCCGCTCGAACATCGCCGTCATCGCCGTCATCCTGCGTGGCCAGCGCCGACCGCCGAACTCGGGCTTCCTGACCATCGATCTCGATCTGGAAGACGAAAACGCCCTGGCGCTGCTTGCCTGTGTCATGACAGCGACGCCGGGAACGGCCTGGCTCGAATACGATCGCGGCCGCAAGTCCCTGCTCTTCCACGTGCTCGACATGGAGAACGAGGACATCTGGCTCGATACGGTCAAGCGCTATGAGACCGCCCTGAAGGAGATATTCGGATGATGGAACTTTCAATCATCTGGTCGATCCTGATTGCCCAGATCATGCTCGGCCTGGCGATGGCTTTTGCCTTCTATCGCATGGTGAGGGGACCGCGCGCCCAGGACCGTATCCTCGGCCTCGACACGCTCTATATCAACGCCATGCTGATGCTCTTGACCTTCGGCATCCGCACGGCCAACTCGCTCTATTTCGAGTCCGCCCTGATCGTGGCTTTGATCGGCTTCGTCTCGTCGATCGCCTTCGGCAAGTTCCTGATGCGCGGGGAGATCATCGAATGAGCCACCTCACCGACCTTCCCGTCTGGGCAGCCGTTCTCGTCTGCGGGCTCACCGTCCTCGGCGCCGCAGTGGCGCTGATCGGCTCCGTCGGCTTGCTCCGGTTCACCAGCTTCTACGAGCGCCTGCACGCACCGACGCTGGCGACCAGCGGCGGCGTACTGATGATCTGCGCCGCCTCTATCATCTGCTTTGCCGTGCTGCAGAGCCGCTGGGTATTCCACGAAATCCTGATCATCGTCTTCGTCGTCGCCACCACGCCGGTGACGCTGATGCTGCTTGGACAGGCAGCGCTCTACCGCGACCGCGTCGAGGAAAAGCGCGGCGTCCCGCTCAAGCAGCGGCCGCCGCGCGAAGAACCGGCAGAATAGGTTTCAAAACCCTCTCAGCGGGAAACTTAGGCCGACCCCCGAGGGAGTGCGGCCTATTCGCCGCGCCCTCTGAAGCGCCGCTGATAGGCGGGATCGTAGAGCGAGCTTTCACGGAAATCGGAGGCTTCGAGCCCCGGACCGACGAAGATCAGCGCCGTGCGCTCGATCGGCTCTTCCGCCACCTTGGCGGCGATGTCACCGAGCGTGCCGCGCACCACGCGTTCGTCCGGCCAGGAGGCCTTGACGACGATGGCGACCGGGCAGTCGGCACCGTAGAGCGGCGTCAGTTCCTCGACCACCTGCTGAAGCGCATGGATCGCAAGGTGGATTGCCAGCGTCGATCCCGTAGCGCCGAAAGCGGAAAGCGTTTCTGAGTTCGGCATCGGCGAGGCGCGGCCCGAAACGCGGGTCAGCACCAGGCTCTGGGCCACGGCCGGAATGGTCAATTCGCGACCGAGCGCTGAAGCCGCCGCCGCAAAGGAAGGAACGCCCGGCGTCATCGTATAGGCGATGCCATGCTTCTCGAGCCGGCGGATCTGTTCGGCCACAGCACTCCAGACCGAAAGGTCGCCCGAATGAAGCCGCGCCACGTCGAGCCCTTCGGCTTCGGCCTTCACATACTCCGCCTCGATCTCGTCGAGGGACATCGGCGCCGTATCGACAATGCGGGCGCCCGGCGGGCAATATCGCAGCAGCTCCGGCGAGACGATCGAGCCGGCGTAAAGGCAGACCGGGCAGCGCCCGATCAGGTCGCGACCACGCACCGTGATCAGGTCTGCGGCTCCCGGGCCGGCGCCGATGAAATGTACCGTCATAGGTTACTCTTTCTTTTTCTTGCGCAGTTCCGGACGCAAAACCGCGTCACACTTTCGCTGGAACTGCTTTAGCCCTTCGTCCACGACCATTGGGTGACCGGCATGGCCGGCTTCCAGCCGGTCATGCCGCCGATGGGTCCTGCACGCGCGATATCGATGCGGATCAGCGAACCGCCGAGCCGCGCGTGATGATCGAGCAGCACCGCTTCCATGTCCGTCGTCACCGCGTTGGCAACCAGCCGTCCGCCTGACTTGAGCGCCTCGATCGCTGCTTCCATGACGCCGTCTTCGCTGCCGCCGCCGCCGATGAAGATCGCGTCCGGTTGTGGCAGGCCGGCAAGCGCCGCCGGCGCCTCGCCTTCGACAACCGTCAGCCCGGGCACGCCGAACATCGTCGCGTTGCGGCCGATGCGCGCTGCCCGCTCCGGCTCCACCTCGATGGTGATCGCCTGCATGGTCGGATCGGCGAGCATCCATTCGATGCCGATCGAGCCGGAGCCGCCGCCGATGTCCCATAGCAGTTCGCCCTTGCGCGGTGCGAGTGCCGACAGCGTCAGCGCCCGCACCTCGCGCTTGGTGATCTGCCCGTCATGTTCGAACAGCGCATCGTCGCGGCCGGCGGCAAGCGGCAGGATGCGCGCGCCCTCGTCGGCCGCCACCTCAATGGCGCAGACGTTCAAAGGATGCACGAGGCCGAGCATGAAGCGCGCGGCGATCTGCGTCGTCACCCGTTCGCCGGCGCCGCCCAGCGCTTCGAGCACGATCAGTCGCGACTGACCGAAGCCGCTTGAAACCAGAAGCTCGGCAAGGTCTCGCGGACCCGCACCGTCCGACGTGAGCGTAAGCACACGCGCCCCCGGATGCAAATGCGGTCGCACCAGATCCAGCGGCCGCCCATGTACGGAGACGAGCGTCGCATCCTGCAGCGCCCAGCCGAGGCGCGAGGCGGCAAGACTGATCGACGACGGCGCCGGAAGCGTGCGTATTTCGGCCGAGGCGATGCGGCGCGCCAGCGTCACGCCGACGCCGAAGAAGAACGGGTCGCCCGAGGCAAGCACCACCACCGGGCTGCCGCGACGCGCGACGATCTCGACGACCGAGCGTTCGAGGGGGCTTAGCCAATTGTGCGCTTCGCCGGTGATGAGGGAGGCGGCGAGCTCCAGATGACGATGGCCGCCGTAGACGACCGGCGCTTCGGCGATCAGCCGCTTGGCCTCGTCGCCGAGACCCGCTACACCATCCTCACCGATACCGATGACGGTCAGCCAGGGGGAGACTATGGCGGGTTCGCTGTTCGACACGTCAGCCATGGAAAAACCTCGTATTCTGATTCTGGGTGGCACCACCGAGGCACGCGAACTCGCGCGCCGCTTGGCCGAAGATGTCCGCTACGACACCGCCATCTCGCTGGCCGGCCGCACCGCGGACCCGCGGCCGCAGCCGGTCAAGACGCGCATCGGCGGCTTTGGCGGCGCCGATGGGCTGGCGCATTTCCTGCATGACGAAAACATCGCGCTGCTGGTCGATGCGACGCACCCCTTTGCCGCACGCATTTCGCACAACGCCGCGGACGCAGCGCAAAGAACCGGCGTTGCGCTTATCGCCCTCCGCCGACCGGAATGGGTGCCCCTGCCTGGCGACCGCTGGACTGCTGTCGATAGCGTTGTCGAGGCCGTCAGCGCGCTCGGTGATCGGCGACGCCGCGTCTTCCTGGCGATAGGTCGACAGGAAGCTTTCCACTTCGAGGTCGCGCCGCAGCACAGCTACGTCATCCGCAGCGTCGATCCGGTGACGCCGCCGCTTAATCTGCCCGACCAGGAGGCGATCCTGGCGACCGGTCCCTTTGCGGAAGCCGACGAAGCCGCGTTGCTCAGGAGTCGGCAGATCGATGTGATCGTCGCCAAGAACAGCGGTGGCAGCGCCACCTACGGCAAGATTGCCGCAGCGCGCCGGCTCGGCATCGAGGTGATCATGGTCGAGCGGCGCAAGCCCGCGGACGTGCCGACGGTCGGCAGTTGCGACGAGGCACTCAACCGCATCGCTCACTGGCTCGCCCCTGCATAGAAGCGCGGTGTGTAGACGAGATCGGGTTGGCCGTCGCGCTCGACGATGCGCGTCTCCGGCGAGCCGATGATGACGCAGGTCGCCATGTCGGCGCGGTTGGCATCGGCCTCGCCGAGCGGCATCACCGCGATCCGTTCGTCCGGCCGCCCGGCCGCACGGCCGAAGATGACCGGAACCGTTGCCGGCAGAACGCTGCGCAGAAGCTCGAAGGCCTCACCGAGCTGCCAGGGCCGCGCCTTGCTGATCGGATTGTAGAGGGCAATGACGAAGCCCGCTTCCGCCGCCAGCCTGAGACGCCGGGTGATGACTTCCCAGGGCTTCAGATTGTCGGAAAGCGAGATCGCACAGAAATCATGACCGAGCGGCGCGCCGATGCGGGCGGCAACGGCGAGCATCGCGGTCACGCCGGGCGTGATCACCAGTTCAACCGACTTCCATTCCGCCGGTCCCTTGTCGATCGCCTCGCAGACGGCGGCCGCCATGGCAAAGACACCGGGATCGCCACCGGAGACCATGCAGACCTTCACGCCTGCCGCAGCCCGCGTCAGCGCGACCTGTGCCCGATCGAGCTCCTCGCGGTTGTCCGAGGCGACACGGATCTGATCCGGTCTGAGGTTCAGCCGGTCGAGATAGGGAAAGTAGCCGTAAAACTCCTGAGCGGCCGCAACGGCTTCCGCCGTTTCCGGCGTCATCTGCTTGGCGCTGCCCGGTCCGGTACCGACGACATAGAGCGTACCGGTCATGGTCGGTCCTTCCAGCCGGGAACGAGCACCAGCGAGAAATAGGGCGCCTCGTCGTCGGCCTTTTCCGCAAGAGCCGTCATCGCCGCGTTCTTCATCGTGCCGCGTTCGACATAGACGGCCTGGTCGAGACGGCCGGAGGCAGCGAGCGCCCGACGGATCTTCGGCAAATTGCGCCCGACCTTCATGATCACGGCGGCTTCGGTATCCGCAAGCCTGCGGCCGAGCTCGGCCTCGGCCATGGTGCCCGGAAGCACCGAGAGCACGTCGTCGCCCTGCACCAGCGGCAGGCCGGCAAGCGACCAACAGCCGGACATGGCGGTAATGCCGGGGATCACCTCGACCGGGAAACGATTGGCGAGCCGCACATGCAGATGCATGTAGGAACCATAGAACAGCGGGTCGCCTTCACTGAGCACGGCGACCGTGCGCCCGGCGGCAAGATGCGCCGCTACCGCTTCGGCCGACGCATTGTAGAAGTCGGTGATCTGGGTCTTGTAGGCGCCATCGTCCTTGTCGATTTCGGTCGTCACCGGATAGTATAGCGGCAGCTCGACAAGATCGGGCTTCAGCAGACCCTCGACCACCGCGCGGCCGTTACCGCTTCGCCCGGCCTTGGCGAAATAGGCAAGCACATCGGCTTGCCCGAGCGCCTTCACCGCCTTGACCGTCAAAAGTTCCGGATCACCGGGGCCGGTCCCAACACCGATCAGGCGCCCCACGCCGACGCCGCTCACAGGCCCGGCCTCGCGAGCGAGTTAAGCGCTGCCGCCGTCATGGCACTCCCGCCGAGGCGGCCGCGCACGATGGCGAAGGGAACGCCATAGGAGTTCTCGGCCAGCGCATCCTTCGATTCCGCCGCACCGACGAAACCGACGGGCATGCCGAGGATTGCCGCCGGCTTCGGCGCGCCGTCGCGCAGCATTTCCAAGAGGAAGAACAGCGCCGTCGGCGCGTTGCCGATCGCGACCACCGAACCGGCCAGCCGCTCGCTCCAGAGCTTCAGGGCTGCGGCGGAGCGGGTGTTGCCGATCTCGGCCGCAAGTGCGGGCGTGCGAGGATCGCGCAGCGTGCAGATCACCTCGTTGCCGGCCGGCAGACGGGCGCGGGTGACACCGTGCGCAACCATCTCGGCATCGCAGAGGATCGGCGCACCGGCTTTCAGCGCCGCACGGGCCGAGCTTACGAAATCGGGAGAAAACACGAACTGCCTGGTCGCCTCGACGGAACCGCAGGCGTGCACCATGCGCACAGCCAGATCCGCTTCCTCTTCGGAGAAGCGCGACAGATCGGCCTCGGCGCGGATGATGGCGAAGGAACGCTCGTAGATGGCGTTGCCATCGCGAATGTAATCATACTCAGGCATGTCTATCCCTGTTCGAACGCTGCCGAGACGCGCGCAGCTCCGAGCCGTGTAAGACAGGACTGCGCCGATTCGCCAGCGTCTTTGTTTTGCCGCACCAGCCGGCCGAGCCGGGCAAGGGCGGATCCCATTCCATTCTCATCGGTGTAGGCGCTTGGCAAGCCATTGGCAGCCCCATTTACGACAAGCCCGTATCCTGATGGCGCACCGACAAGCGTCAGTTCGGACGGCTTCGGCCGGGCGCAGCCCTTGGCGCAGCCGGAGAGATGCACGGTGAGCGACCCGTCGAGCAATTCCGGCGCCGTCTCGACGAGGCGCTCGGCCATGCCCTTGGTTTCCATCCACGCCGAGGCGCAACCCTTGCTGCCGGCGCAGGTGGCGATCGCATTGCGCGGATCCTGCTCGGCAATGCGAAAACCGTGTGACGCTGCCAGGCTCTGCGCCACAGCCGCGGTCTCGGGGCAAAGGCCGAGGACGAAGAAGGCGTGCCCGGGCGCAAGCCGGATCGCATTGGCGCCAAGCGCCTGGACCTGATGCAGGTAGGATGCCAGCGCGGCGGCCTCCACCTGAGCAAAGGCCAGACCGAGGCCGAGAACGGTGTCGGCGTTACCCAGCGCATGAATGCCGGGTATTGCGGCCGAACGCGGAGCGGCCGGGCGTTCGGACGATGTCTCACAGCGACAGAGCGCGCGGATTTCCGACGGGTCCAGATCGCGCCCGCGCATCGTCGTGCCCAGGCTCGCCAGTTTCTCGAGAATGGTGATCAGGGCCGGCACGACCGCGTTGCCGGCCAACGTCCCGACGATCGATGCCTTCGTTGACGTGCCGCCAAGCGACAGCACCCAGGCCACCCCCGCGACAGTCGAAACCGCCTGAAGGCGAATGTCGGCGACGACAGCGCCGAGACCAAACCGGCCACCGCTATCGATGACGACGGATAATTTGGGTGCAAGCTTCAACGGCACCTGGCGCACATCCAACGCTTCACGAAGCTCAGTGGCAATCGGCCGCGGATCGGCGATCTCGTCCGGGTCGATGCCGGCCAGGGGCGGCACCTCGATCGCGAGCCCCTCGGCAATGGCGATCTCCGCATCGCCGATCGCCTGCGCCAGCATTGGCACCGAAGCCGCGCTCAGGCCGCGAAGCTGCAGGTTTCCGCGCGCGGTAATCTCGATGATGCCATTGCCGAAGCGCTCGGCAGCCGTGGCAAGGGCAATGACCTTCGGCAGCGTCAGGCTGTCATCCGTTGGCCTCACCCTCACGAGCAGGCCGTCGCCGGTCTGCATCGGCTCTGCCAAGGACGGGCAGGCGCCGCGGCGCATCGAAGCGACGGTGCCGGCATCTCCGGTCAATGGAAGGGCGCAGCTGGTCATCAAATCCGTCATCACTTGAGGCTCTCCTCCCTGAAGAAGCCTCTTAAGACGCTATAACACAGCCGCAAACCTTGAGTGAGATCAAACACGACGCAGATCGGCCCTCCCCGTCACTCGTCGAAGTCGGCGCCCTTGCGCAGGAGATAGATGTCCATGATCCATCCCATCTTCGCGCGCGCCGCCGCCCGCGTTGCAAGGATCCGGTCCTTCACCTCAGCCACGCGGCCGGAAATGACGATCTCATCCGGCGTGCCGAGATAGGCGCCCCAATAGATCTCCGCCTCCGGGTCCTCGACCCGCTGAAACGCCTGTTCGCCATCGAGCATGACGACCGAGGTCTGGCTCTTCTCGGGAAAGCTTTCGTGCAGCCGACGCCCCGTGGTGATCTCCACCGGCTTGCCGACGAGGTTCAGCGGAATGCGGTGGCTGGCGCAAAGCGCCTGCAGACTGGTGATCCCGGGAATGACGTCGTAGGCGAAGGCGACCTCACCGCGTGCCTTGACCCGCTCGACGATGCGAATGGTGCTGTCATAGAGCATCGGGTCGCCCCAGACGAGAAACGCGCCAGTTCCCTCTTCGCCCAACTCCTTCGACAGAAGCGCTTCGTAAATCCCAGCGATCTGGGCGTGCCAGTCATCGACGCTGCCGTCATAGCTGACGCCTTCGGTGCGCCGCACGGGCACCGCGAACTCGACGGTGCGGCTGTCCTTGCGCGTGACGTAGCGGGCGCAGATGTCGCGGCGCACTTCGGCAAGCTCGGTCTTCTTCGCTCCCTTGGTCGGGATAAAGAGCACGTCGGCGCAGTTCAGCGCGTTGATCGCCTGCACGGTCATGTGTTCGGGATTGCCCGAACCGATGCCGATGATCAGAATTTTGCGCATGCCCGCCTCCGCCATTTCGTTCGGGCGTCTTAGGCGGATCGCCGCCGCCAAGGCAAGACCTCAGGGCGACGACAAAGCCGTCATTCGCGCCAAGCCTTCAGTTGATGTCCGCAGCCGGATTTTCCGGCAGCCGCCAGTCGATCGGATCGAAGCCTTTGCTTTCGAGGAAGGCATTGGCCTGGGAAAAATGCCGGCAGCCGAGAAAGCCGGAATGGGCTGAGAGCGGCGACGGATGTGGTGCCCTCAGGACAAGATGGCGCGAGCGGTCGACGAAGGCCGCCTTCTTCTGCGCATAGGAGCCCCAAAGCATGAAGACGACGGGATGCTCGGCCTCGTTGACCGCACGGATGATCGCATCCGTGAACTTTTCCCAACCGTGACCCTGGTGTGATGCCGCGTTGCCGCGCTCTACCGTCAGCACGCTGTTGAGGAGCAGCACACCTTGCTTCGCCCAGCTTTCGAGAAAGCCATGTCGCGCCGGCGGAATGCCGAGATCGGTATTCAGTTCCTTGTAGATGTTGACGAGCGAGGGCGGCGTCCGGACACCGGGGCGAACGCTGAAGCAGAGCCCATGCGCCTGGCCGTCACCGTGATAGGGATCCTGGCCGAGAATGACCACGCGCACCTTGTCGAGCGGCGTCAGGTCGAGCGCGCGAAAATATTCAGGCCCGCGAGGGAAAATCTGCCGGCCCTCGTTCTTCTGGGCCACGAGGAACTGCTTGAGGTCAGCCATGTAGACGCTGGCGAATTCCGGTGCCAACGCTTCCTTCCAGCTTTCTTCAAGCTTCACTGCCGTTTCCATTGCACGTCCGCTCCATGTCAGGGGATCGAGGCCGCAATTTAGGCCGCCCTGACATCATCGCAAGCCCAATCGCGCCCGCCGCAGGAATGCTGCACCGGTTTTGCCGGGCGGCCACAACCACACGGGTATTACGCTAGCCCTTTTGAGGAGCATTGTATTTCAACAGATACAACGGTAATCAGGAGGCGATATCGTTGTATCCTAAGAGATATCACGCATCGTTGGAGGGAAATCGATGATCAAGAGAAGAAACTGGCTGAAGGGACTGGTGCTGGCGCTCGGCCTCGCCTGGGCCGGCGCAAGTGTTCTGCCGGCGTCCGCACAGGCGGAAGAAAAGGTGACGGTCTTTGCGGCTGCGAGCCTGAAGAACGCGCTCGATGCGATCAATGCCGAGTGGCAGAAGGAAAGTGGCAAGGAAACGACCGTTTCCTACGCGGCCAGCTCGGCACTGGCCAAGCAGGTGGAACAGGGCGCGCCCGCCGACGTCTTCATCTCTGCCGACCTCGCCTGGATGGACTACCTCGCCGAAAAGAAGCTGATCAAGGACGACACCCGCGCAAACCTGCTCGGCAACCGCATCGTGCTCGTCTCCGGCAAGCAGGACGCTGCCCCGGTCGAAATCAAGCAGGGCTTCGATCTCGCTGGCATTCTCGGTGACGGTCGCCTTGCCATGGGTGCCGTCGATTCCGTTCCGGCCGGCAAGTACGGCAAGGCTGCGCTCGAAAAGCTCGACGCCTGGAAGGCCGTGGAGGCCAAGGTCGCCGGCGCTGAAAGCGTTCGTGCCGCCCTCCTGCTCGTTTCGCGCGGCGAAGCGCCGTACGGCATCGTCTACCAGACCGATGCCGCGGCAGACCCGGGCGTCAAGGTCGTCGGCACCTTCCCGGAAGACAGCCATCCGCCGATCATCTACCCGATCGCGATCACGGCCGAGAGCAAGAGCCCTGATGCGGCGGCCTACATCGACTTCGTCAAGTCGGCAAAGGCTGCTGAACTCTTTGAAAAGCAGGGCTTCACAGTCCTGAAGTAGCCGGCTGAAATAGGCGCTAGTGCCGTCTGTCCAGAGGCAGGCGAAGCATCTAACGTCATGTTCGCGACGCCCGCGCCCAAACGCGGGCGACGCGAACATTTGTCAGAGGCATAGGGGGCAGACAGCCGCGTCCCACAAGCCTCGTATTGGGGAGCGATATCCATTGGACTGGCTTGCAGTGAGCGATGCGGAATGGACGGCGATCCTGTTGAGCCTGCGTGTCGCAACCGTCGCAATGATCTGCAGCCTGCCCTTCGCACTCGTGGTCGCCATGCTGCTTGCCCGCGGGCGCTTCTGGGGCAAGACACTGCTGAACGGCCTCGTTCATCTGCCGCTGATCCTGCCGCCTGTCGTCACCGGCTTCCTGCTGCTCCTGCTTTTCGGCCGCCGCGGCCCGCTCGGCGCCTTCTTCGCCGATTATTTTGGCCTCGTCTTTTCCTTCCGCTGGACCGGTGCTGCCCTGGCCTGCGCCGTCATGGCCTTCCCGTTGATGGTGCGCAGCATCCGCCTGTCGATCGAGGCGGTCGACCGCAAGCTCGAGGACGCAGCGACCACGCTCGGCGCGAGCCCCCTCTGGGTCTTTGCCACCGTCACGCTGCCGCTGATCATTCCCGGCATCATCGCCGGCATGATCATCGCCTTTGCCAAGGCGATGGGCGAGTTCGGCGCCACGATCACCTTCGTCTCCAACATTCCCGGCGAGACGCAGACGCTTTCGGCCGCCATCTACACCTTCACCCAGGTGCCCGGTGGCGATGCCGGCGCCATGCGGCTGACAATCATTTCCGTCATCATTTCCATGGCCGCGCTGATCCTCTCGGAACTGCTGGCGACATTTGCCGCGCGCCGGGTGGCAGCCCAATGAGCCTTACCGTCGAAGCTCATCATCAACTCGGAAATTTTGCGCTCGACGCCGCCTTCACCTCGGATGGAGGCGTGACCGCACTGTTCGGCCGCTCCGGCTCCGGCAAGACCTCGCTCATCAACATCATCGCCGGGCTTCTGAAGCCCGAAAGCGGACGTGTCCTGCTCGATGGCGACGTTATCGCCGACAGCGAGAGGAGAATCTTCACGCCGGTGCATCGCCGGCGCTTCGGCTATGTCTTCCAGGAGGCGCGGCTGTTTCCGCATTTGAGTGTACGCCGCAACCTCGCCTATGGCCGCTGGTTCGCCGGCAAGAGCGGCACCGGCAATGAGTTTATCCGCATCGTCGACATGCTCGGCATCGGCCATCTGCTCGATCGGAGCCCGTCGGCTTTATCCGGCGGCGAGCGCCAGCGCGTCGCGATCGGACGGGCGTTGCTCGCGGCACCGCGGCTGCTGCTGATGGACGAACCGCTCGCCGCCCTCGACGAGGCGCGCAAGGCGGAGATCCTGCCCTATCTCGAACGGCTGCGCGACGATGCGCGCATCCCGATCGTCTATGTCAGCCATTCCGTCAGCGAAGTCGCCCGGTTGGCCCGGCGCGTGGTCGTGCTCGAAAGCGGTCGGGTCACCGCATCGGGCGCGGCCGCCGAGGTGTTGAGCGCGCCCGCCGCAACGCTTGCCACCGGCAGGCGCGAGGCCGGTGTCCTGCTGGAGGGCGAAGTCGAGGGAACCGATCCGGTGCACGAACTGACGACCGTCCGGGTCGGACGGGAACGGCTGCGCATCGCCGGTGTCAGCGCGACGGCCGGCGTCAGGCTTCGCCTGCACATAGCCGCCCGCGACGTCATGCTGGCGACCTCAAGGCCAGTGGAAATCAGTGCGCTCAATGTGCTCGAAGGGCGCATTCTGACGCTGACATCGGAGGAGGATGGCAGCGTCGATGTCCGGGTGACTTGCGGCGATGCGACGATTGCCGCCCGCATCACCCGCTTTTCCTGCGACGCGCTGCAGCTTGTTCCCGGCAAGACCGTCTATGCCGTCATCAAGTCGGTCGCGATCGATCACTAAAGCCTGTCGCATGAAAACGCATTCGCGCGCCAGGCTCTAAGCTCTTGTTTTTATGCATGTCGTTGCCGCGATACCGCTGCACACTTTTGCGCGACATGCATTAGGCCTTTTTGGAAACAGCCTCGGCCGTATCGAACGCTGGTGTATCGCTGCTCCGAACGGATTCGAGCCAGGCCAAATCCTCGCCGATCGCAAGGCGTGCCTTCTCCTCCATCTCGCGGTAGCGCCGGATAAGCTCTTCGCCGAACGGCGTCACCAGGGCTCCGCCACCCTGCTTGCCGCCGCGCTGTGATTCTA
The DNA here is from genome assembly GCF_014852195.1 of Ensifer sp. ENS08. Taxonomy (NCBI): domain Bacteria; kingdom Pseudomonadati; phylum Pseudomonadota; class Alphaproteobacteria; order Hyphomicrobiales; family Rhizobiaceae; genus Ensifer; species Ensifer sp. ENS08. The sequence goes on along the minus strand of NZ_JACVBF010000015.1, from coordinate 44,591 downwards.
CCGAAGGCTCGCTGAACATCCGGTTCAGGGCATCGACCAGCAGCCAGGCGCGGCGGTACGACATGTCCATCGCCCGGCCGGCGGCGGAGATGGAGCCGGTCTCGCGGATCAGTTCGAGCAAGAGGATCTTGCCGCGGCCGAGCCGGTCGGCGGGCGGAAAATCGATGCGCAGGACGGGGCGAAGATCGGGGCGGCTCTCACTCATGCGCGCGAGCATAGAAGCACGCGCAAAATTCCGAAAGACCGTCTCGCGGCGAACCGGACGGGTTGGCGATAAAAGATTGCCAACAACCGAGCGCCGGCCGACGACGGCCAGATTGCAGGTCTTGATCTCGCGGCGGCGGCATGCACCGATGACCGCGACACCTCCTGCCCGAAAGTGCCCTCCCCATGCCCGGTCCCACGCTCGATCCCATCGCCACAGACACCACCCTGCCCGCCAGGGCTGACGTCGTCATCGTCGGCGGCGGCATCATCGGCGTCAGCACCGCCCTCTTCCTTGCCGAACGCGGTATCGACGTCGTGCTCTGCGAGAAGGGTACGCCCGGCGCCGAGCAATCGAGCCGCAACTGGGGCTGGGTTCGGGTGATGGGCCGTGACGAGCGCGAAATCCCGCTGGCGATCGAGGCGCTGAAGATCTGGGACACGCTCGACGCGCGCATCAATGGCGAGACCGGCTTTCGCCGCAGCGGCATCCTCTATGTCTCCGAGAATGAGCGCGACATCGCCAATCGCGACGCCTGGCTTGCCATGGCCCGACCCTACGGCGTCGACAGCGTGCAACTCAGTTCCGACACGACAGAGGCGATGATGCCGGGCGCCGCCATCCGCTACCAAGGCGGGCTCTTCACGCCGAGCGACGGCCGGGCAGAACCGCAGAAGGCGGTGCCCGCGATTGTCGCCGGTGCACGCCGCGCCGGTGCCCGTATCCTGACGGGCTGCGCCGTGCGCGGGGTCGAAAAGGCAGCGGGCCGGATCTCCGCCGTCGTCACCGAGAGAGGCCGCATCGAGACGTCGACCGTCATCGTCGCCGGCGGCGCCTGGTCCAGGCTCTTTCTCAAAAGCCTCGGCATCCGGCTGCCGCAGCTGAAGGTGCGGAATACGGTGTTGAGAACCGGGCCGGTCTCCGGCGGTCCGGAAGGGGCCGGCGCAACCGCGACCTATGCCTATCGCAAGCGCCTCGATGGCGGTTACACGATTGCCGACGGTGCCGCCAACCTGCACGCGGTCGTGCCCGACAGCTTCGCATTCTTCCGCGATTTCCAGCCGGCGCGAAAGGCGGAGGGCGATGCCGTGCAGGTGGGCATCAACGCCCAGAGCTGGAACGAATTGTTCGAGATCGGCACCGTCCCGCTCGACCGGCCCGGCGCCTTCGAGCGCCACCGCGTGCTCGATCCCAATCCGGATTCGCGGCGCGCCCTGCGGGCCCTCGACGCCGCCGGCAGGGCCTTGCCATTCCTGCGCAAAACCAAGGTGCAACAGATATGGGGAGGACTGATCGATGTGATGCCCGATGCCGTCCCCGTCATCTCACCCGCCGAAACCGTTCCGGGCCTCATTGTCGCGACGGGTTTTTCCGGCCACGGTTTTGGCATCGGGCCTGGCGCCGGACACCTCGTCGCCGACCTCGTAACGGGCGAGAAACCGATCGTCGATCCGACGCCATTCCGGCTCTCGCGCTTCCTCGATGGAACGCCGATCACCATCGCCCCGCCGGTCTGAACGCTACCGCCGACGGATCGCCGCGAAAGAAAATTACCGGCAACGACCGGCAGGAAGGTGAACGACACAACGCGTGGGCGCACTCCCGGCAGGATTCTATCTTTCTTCGCCTGCCCCTGCCCCGCAACACGGAAAGACCTTCATAAGCCCCGGAACTCGTGGCAGTCTGTGAGCATTCCCGTCGGGAGAGCGGGGGCTTTTAGGAGGAGTCTGTGCAGACCTTGGGCGGAGGAGCCTTGCCGGTCACATTGCACGTCCTCGTACACCTCAGGCCCATCGTTATCCCGTCCCAGAGCATTTCCAGCGAGGGTCCTAGCGCCTTTGCGTCCGGAAATGCGTGAGAACAGAAATGAAGAGCGGTTCGACTCGAACCGATCTTGATTTGGTGCACTGCGCACTCCGGAGGAGGCCGGAAACCGCATGAGCGATCTCGATCGACTTAGCCTGCATGTCCCCGAACCCGCCGTTCGGCCCGGCGGCCAGCCGGATTTCTCCAACGTCAAGATCCCGAAGGCCGGCTCCGTGCCGCGCCCGGAGGTGGACGTCGCGCCGGAAGAGATGCGCGACCTCGCCTATTCGATCATCCGCGTCTTGAACCGCGACGGCGAAGCGGTCGGCCCCTGGGCCGGGCTGCTTTCGGATGACGAGTTGCTCTCCGGCCTCAGGCACATGATGCTGCTGCGCGCCTTCGATGCGCGCATGGTCATGGCCCAGCGCCAGGGCAAGACCTCCTTCTACATGCAGCATCTGGGCGAAGAGGCCGTCAGTTGCGCCTTCCGCAAGGCGTTGGTGAAGGGCGACATGAACTTCCCGACCTATCGACAGGCCGGTCTTCTGATCGCCGACGGCTATCCCATGGTCGAGATGATGAACCAGATCTTCTCGAACGAGAGCGACCCTCTGCGCGGCCGGCAGCTGCCGATCATGTATTCCTCCAAGGAGCATGGCTTCTTCACCATCTCCGGCAACCTCGCCACCCAATATGTGCAGGCGGTCGGCTGGGCGATGGCGTCGGCCATCAAGCGCGACACCAAGATCGCAGCCGCCTGGATCGGTGACGGCTCGACGGCGGAATCGGACTTCCACTCGGCGCTCGTCTTTGCCTCCACCTACAAGGCGCCCGTTATCCTCAACATCGTCAACAATCAGTGGGCGATCTCGACCTTCCAGGGCATCGCCCGCGGCGGCTCCGGCACCTTTGCCGCCCGCGGCCTCGGCTTCGGCATTCCGGCCCTGCGCGTCGACGGCAACGACTATCTCGCCGTCTACGCCGTCGCCAAATGGGCGGCCGAGCGTGCAAGGCGCAATCTCGGCCCGACCCTGATCGAATACGTCACCTACCGCGTCGGCGCCCATTCGACCTCCGACGATCCGAGCGCCTATCGCCCGAAGACGGAATCCGAGGCCTGGCCGCTCGGCGACCCGGTCCTGAGATTGAAGAAGCACCTGATTCTGCGCGGCGCCTGGTCGGAAGAGCGTCATGCGCAGGCGGAAGCCGAGATCACCGACGAAGTGATCCAGGCCCAGAAACAGGCCGAGGGCCACGGCACGCTGCATGCCGGCGGCAAGCCGTCGGTGCGCGATATCTTCGAGGGCGTCTATGCCGAGATGCCGCCGCACATTCGCCGCCAGCGGCAGAAGGCAGGATACTGATATGGCCAGAATGACAATGATCGAAGCCGTGCGCAGCGCCATGGATGTCTCCATGGAACGCGACGACAATGTCGTCGTCTTCGGCGAGGACGTCGGCTATTTCGGCGGCGTCTTCCGCTGCACGCAGGGGCTCCAGGCGAAATACGGCAAGACCCGCTGTTTCGACGCGCCGATCAGCGAAAGCGGCATCGTCGGCACGGCGATCGGCATGGCCGCCTACGGGCTGAAGCCCTGCGTCGAGATCCAGTTCGCCGACTACATGTATCCGGCCTACGATCAGATCACCCAGGAAGCGGCCCGTATTCGTTACCGCTCCAACGGTGATTTCACCTGCCCGATCGTCCTGCGCATGCCGACCGGCGGCGGCATCTTCGGAGGCCAGACGCACAGCCAGAGCCCCGAAGCGCTCTTCACCCATGTCTGCGGCCTGAAAGTCGTCGTGCCCTCCAATCCCTACGACGCGAAGGGGCTGCTGATCGCCTCGATCGAGGACCCCGATCCGGTGATGTTCCTGGAACCGAAGCGGCTGTACAACGGTCCCTTCGACGGCCACCATGACCGGCCAGTCATTCCCTGGTCGAAACACGATCTCGGCGAGGTGCCGGAAGGCCATTACACCGTTCCGATCGGCAAGGCGGAGGTCCGCCGAGAGGGCTCCGCCGTCACCGTCGTCGCCTATGGCACCATGGTGCATGTGGCGCTCGCGGCTGCCGAGGAAACCGGCATCGACGCCGAGGTAATCGACCTGCGCAGCCTCTTGCCGCTCGACCTCGATACGATCGTCAAGTCGGTGGAAAAGACCGGGCGCTGCGTCGTCGTGCACGAAGCGACGCTGACGTCGGGCTTCGGCGGCGAAGTGGCCGCCCTCGTGCAGGAGCACTGCTTCTACCATCTCGAAGCGCCCGTCGTGCGCGTCGCCGGCTGGGACACGCCCTACCCGCACGCGCAGGAATGGGACTATTTCCCCGGCCCCGCGCGCGTCGGACGCGCGCTCGTCGAAGTGATGGAGGCCTGACATGGGCGAATTCGTAATCAAGATGCCCGATGTCGGCGAAGGCGTGGCCGAGGCTGAACTCGTCGAATGGCATGTGAAGCCCGGTGACCCCGTGCGCGAGGACATGGTGCTCGCCGCCGTGATGACCGACAAGGCGACCGTCGAAATCCCCTCGCCCGTCACCGGCACCGTGCTCTGGCTCGGCGCCGAGGTGGGCGACACCGTTGCGGTGAAGGCGCCGCTCGTGCGCATCGAAATATCAGGCGAAGGTGAAACGGCTGCTCCCGTGGAAGAGAAGCCTGTCGCGAAGGTGGAAGAAAAACCCGCAGTGAAGACTGAGGCGCCCGCGCCGGTCTCCAAGCCGGCCCGGCCCGCCAAGGTCGAGGTCAAGGCACCGACCACGAACGGTGTCCACGCCAACGGCGCACATGCCGCCGGCGAACGATTGGAGAAGGCCCTTGCCTCGCCGGCGGTGCGCCTGCGCGCCAAGGAAAGCGGCGTCGATCTGCGCCAGGTGACTGGCACCGGTCCGGCCGGCCGCATCACCCATGATGACCTCGACCAGTTCATCGCCCGTGGCGCTCAGCCGGCGCTTGCGCCGGCCGGCCTGCAGCGCAAGACCGCCGTCGACGAGATCAAGGTAACCGGCCTTCGCCGTCGCATCGCCGAGAAGATGTCGCTTTCGACCTCGCGCATTCCCCACATCACCTATGTGGAAGAGGTCGACATGACGGCGCTCGAGGACCTGCGGACGACGATGAACCGCGACCGCAAACCCGACCAGCCGAAGCTAACCGTCCTGCCCTATCTGATGCGCGCGCTCGTGCGCACCATTGCCGATCAACCCGCCGTCAATGCCACTTTCGACGACGGCGCCGGCATCATCAGCCGCCATCACGGCGTGCATATCGGCATCGCGACGCAGACCCCGGCCGGCCTCACCGTTCCGGTCGTGCGCCATGCCGAAGCCCGCGGCATCTGGGATTGTGCCAACGAGCTCAATCGCCTGGCGGACGCTGCCCGCACCGGCACGGCCACCCGCGACGAGCTCACCGGATCGACCATCACCATCTCTTCGCTCGGCGCGCTCGGCGGCATCGTCTCCACGCCGGTCATCAACCATCCGGAAGTCGCGATCATCGGCGTCAACAAGCTCGCTGTCCGCCCGGTCTGGGATGGCACGCAGTTCGTGCCGCGCAAGATCATGAACCTTTCCTCGAGCTTCGATCACCGCGTCATCGACGGGTGGGATGCGGCGGTCTTCGTGCAGCGGCTGAAGACCCTGCTCGAAACGCCGGCGCTTATTTTCGTGGAGGCCTGAGGCGATCATGAAGGAAATTTCCTGCAAGCTGCTCGTCATCGGCGCCGGCCCCGGCGGCTACATCTGCGCAATCCGCGCCGGCCAGCTCGGCATCGACACGGTCATCGTCGAAAAGGCGAAAGCCGGCGGCACCTGCCTCAATGTCGGCTGTATTCCCTCCAAGGCCCTCATCCACGCGGCGGAAGAGTTTCATAAGCTGCGCTCGGCCGCTTCCGGCCGCAGCCCGCTCGGTCTGTCGCTCGCCAATCCGACAATCGACCTCGCCCGCACCATCGCCTGGAAAGACGGCATCGTCGGACGGCTGAACGGCGGCGTCATCGGCCTTTTGAAGAAGGCGGGTGTCAAGGCGGTGATCGGCACCGCCCGTTTCGTCGACGGCAAGACCGTCGATGTCGAGACCGAGATCGGACTGCAGCGCATCCGCGCCGAGACGATCGTCATTGCCACCGGCTCGGCGCCGGTCGAGCTGCCCGACCTGCCTTTCGGCGGGTCGATCATTTCCTCGACCGAGGCCCTGTCGCTGAAAAGTGTGCCGAAGAGCATCGCCGTCATCGGCGGCGGTTACATCGGTCTCGAACTTGGCACCGCTTTCGCCAAGCTCGGCAGCCACGTGACCGTACTCGAAGCGCAGCCGCGCATTCTGCCGCTCTATGACGCCGATCTGACGAAACCGATCGCCAAGCGTCTCGGCGAACTCGGCATCGAGGTCTTCACCCAGACGGTCGCCAAGAGCTACTCCGCCGAAACCGGCAGCCTGCAAGCCGAACACAACGGTCGCGCAATCGATGTCGCCGCCGAAAAGGTGCTGGTCACCGTCGGCCGCAAACCCGTGACCGAGGGCTTCGGCCTTGAGGAAATCGACCTCGACCGCACTGGCCGCTTCATCCGCATCGACGACCAGTGCCGGACGTCCATGCGCGGCATCTATGCGATCGGCGACGTCACCGGCGAGCCGATGCTGGCGCACCGCGCCATGGCGCAAGGGGAAATGGTGGCGGAGATCGTCGCCGGTCACAAGCGCAGCTGGGACAAGCGCTGCATCCCGGCCGTCTGCTTCACCGATCCGGAGATCGTCACCGCAGGGCTGTCGCCCGACGAGGCGCGTGCGAGCGGCATCGAGATCAAGATCGGCCAGTTCCCCTTCCAGGCGAATGGCCGCGCCATGACGACGCTTGCCGAAGACGGTTTCGTTCGCATCGTCGCTCGCGCCGACAACCACCTGGTGCTCGGCATCCAGGCCGTCGGCCACGGCGTCTCGGAACTCTCGGCAAGCTTCAGCCTGGCGATCGAAATGGGCGCGCGCCTCGAAGACATCGCCGGTACGATCCATGCGCATCCGACGCAATCGGAAGCTTTCCAAGAGTCTGCGTTGAAGGCGCTGGGGCACGCGCTGCATATCTGACGTCGAGGGGCGGTTGGGGCAAAAGTGCCCCTCATCCGGCCTTCCGGCCACCTTCTCCCCGCCACGCGGGGAGAAGGACACACGCGGGGCACGCACTCGCGCCAACTATTGCCTTTTGCCGTATGGGAGAAAGACATGAGCAGAACTGACCCGATCGTCATCGTTTCGGCGGCCCGCACGCCAATGGGCGCCTTTCAGGGCAGCCTCAAGGATTTGACCGCACCGGAAATCGGCGCCATAGCGCTCAAAGCCGCACTCGATCGTGCCGGCCTTGATGCTGTCGACGAGGTGTTGATGGGCAATGTGCTGCCGGCCGGCATTGGCCAGAACCCGGCGCGCCAGGCAGCCCTTGGCGCCGGCCTCGGCAAGGAAACGCCATCGACGACCATCTCCAAGGTGTGCGGCTCTGGAATGAAGGCGCTGATGCTTGGCCACGATGCTCTGCTGTCCGGTAGCGCGTCGGTGCTTGCGGTCGGCGGCATGGAGTCGATGACCAACGCGCCCTATCTGCTGCCGAAAGCGCGCGGCGGCTTCCGCCTGGGTCATGGCGAAGTCAAGGACCACATGTTCCTCGACGGCCTCGAAGACGCCTATTCCGGCCGGCTGATGGGCACCTATGCCGAGGACACGGCCGAGCACTATCAGTTCTCGCGCGCCGATCAGGACGGCTTTGCGCTGCGATCTCTGGAGCGCGCAATCCGCGCAGCTGAGGATGGTTCCTTTGCCGCGGAAGTCGTGGCAGTCGCTGGCGCCGGCAAGCGCCAGACCGCCAATCTCGACCGCGACGAACAGCCGACCAAATCGGATCCGTCAAAGATCCCGAAGCTGAAACCCGCCTTCCGCGACGGCGGCAGCGTGACGGCCGCCAATTCGTCGTCGATATCAGACGGGGCAGCGGCGCTGATCCTGATGCGCGCCAGCGAAGCGGAAAAACGTGGGCTGACCCCGCTTGCTATCGTCGCGGGCCATGCGGGCCACGCCCAGGAGCCGGCCTGGTTCACGACCGCCCCGATTGGCGCAATCGACAAGCTGCTGGCAAAGCTCGCCTGGGAGAAGGGCAGCGTCGGCCTCTACGAAATCAACGAGGCCTTCGCCGTGGTGGCGATGGCGGCGATCCGAGACCTCGGCCTGTCGGACGAGATCGTCAACATCAACGGCGGCGCCTGCGCGCTCGGCCATCCGATCGGAGCATCCGGCGCCCGCATCATCGTGACATTGCTTCACGCCATGCGCGCCAAAGGCGTCAAGCGCGGCATCGCCTCGCTCTGCATCGGCGGCGGCGAGGCGACGGCGGTCGGGCTAGAGCTGTTGCAATAGCGTAGCGCGTTCCGGTCGCCTCGCGCTCCAACCTACGAGAAACGCCGCCGGTCGAACCGGCGGCGTTTCTCGTTTTCAGCATGCGATTTGCCTGACGCCTCACCCCATACGCTCGGAAGCATAGGAGCCCGGGCTCGGCGGGAAGACGACGACACGGTTGCCGTTGATGAAGCAACGGTTGTGGATATGGGCGTGCACCGCGCGCGCCAGCACCTGGCTTTCCACGTCGCGGCCGATCGAGACATAGTCTTCGGCGCTCTGGGCGTGGGTGATGCGGGCGATGTCCTGCTCGATGATCGGGCCTTCGTCGAGGTCGGCGGTGACGTAGTGCGCCGTCGCGCCGATCAGCTTCACGCCGCGCTCATAGGCCTGCTTGTAGGGGTTGGCGCCCTTGAACGACGGCAGGAAGGAGTGATGGATGTTGATGATGCGGCCCGACATCTTCTTGCAGAGCGCGTCGGACAGGACCTGCATGTAGCGGGCAAGCACGATCAGTTCGGCGCCGGTCTGGTCGACCAGTTCCAGCAGCTGGGCTTCCGCCTTCGGCTTGTTCTCCTTCGTCACCTTGATGCAGTGGAACGGGATATCGTGGTTGACCACCACCTTCTGGTAGTCGAAGTGGTTGGAGACGACACCGACGATATCGATCGGCAGTGCGCCGATCTTCCAGCGATAGAGCAGGTCGTTGAGGCAATGGCCGAAACGCGACACCATGAGCAGCACCTTCATGCGCTCCTCGCTGTCGCGGATCTCGGCGTTCATGTCGAAGCGCTTCACCACCGCTTCGAAACCTGCCTTCAACTCGTCGAGTTTTGCGCCTTCCTGGCTGATAAAGCTGAGACGCATGAAGAACAGGCCGGTTTCGAGGTCGTCGAACTGCGAACTGTCGGAGATATAACAGCCCTTTTCGGCGAGATAGCCGGTGATCGCGGCGACGATGCCACGGGTGGTCTTGCAGCTGACGTTCAGCACATAGCTTTTCATCGGTATGTCTCTCGCTCCAGAGGTTTTTCCGGCCCCCCTTATACGGCCAGTCATACAAAAACTAGCGCGGCCTTTTCGCCGCCGTCGATCCATTCGCGACATTCGCTTGACGGAACCGGCCAGAGAAGGCGGCCCGCAGGATGCGGGCGCGCCCGAAGGTGCAAGGAGAAGGGATCAAGCGAGAAGCCGCGTGGCCCCTCAGCGCGGCGTGCGGTCCGGGTGCGCGCGGGCGAAAGCCTCGATCTTCGCGCAGTTCTGGTCGATCGCGACCAGCCGCGGACAGGCCGAAAGATCGACGTCCCATCGGCGGGCATTGTAGACCTGCGGCACAAGGCAGAAATCCGCCATGGTCGGCATGTCGCCATGGCAGAAGCGCCCGGTCGCGAAATGGTCGAGCAACCGTTCGAAGGCGGCAAGCCCCTCGCCGATGAATTTGCGCATCCAGTTGCGCCGCGCCGCCTCGCTGTCCTCGGCATTGGCCATGATGTGGGACACGACGCTGAGATTGCAGACGGGGTGGATGTCCATGGCGATCGCATAGGACAGGCTGCGCACCCGCTGACGACCGATGGCGTCATCCGGCAGGAAGCCGGAGGTTGCCCGGGTCTCGGCGAGGTACTCGATGATGGCGAGCGATTGCGTGAAGCGCTCGCCATCGATCTCAAGGACAGGCACGAGCCCTTGCGGGTTGCGGACCAGATGGTCCGGCGCCTTGTGTGCCTTGGCAAGCAGGTCGACCGGCACAGAACGATAGCTTTCACCGAGGCTGTTGAGCGCGATGCGCACCCGATAGCTCGCCGACGAACGCCAGTAGTCGTAAAGGACGGTCTCGCTCATGCCTTGCCCGTTCGTGTCAGTCAGCCGTTTCCGACTGTGTTGTAAGCTTCGACGGTCTGCTCGATAGCTCCGAAGATGGAATGACCGGTTTTGTCCTTCATCTCGATGCGCACGACGTCGCCGACCCTCAGGAACTGGGTTTTCGGCGCACCGCCGGCGATCGTCTCGATCATCCGGAGTTCAGCGATGCAGGAATAGCCGGCACCGCCTTCCGCAACGGGCTTGCCCGGTCCGCCGTCGAGCTTGTTGGAAACGGTGCCCGAACCGATGATCGTGCCGGCGGAAAGCGGCCGGGTCTTGGCCGCATGCGCGACCAGCTGCGCAAAATCGAAGGTCATGTCGATGCCGGCATTGGCGCGGCCGAAGGGTTTGCCGTTGAGGTCGACTTGGAGCGGCAGGTGCAGCTTGCCGCCGTCCCAGGCGTCGCCCAGTTCATCCGGCGAAACGGCAACCGGCGAAAAGGCCGACGACGGCTTTGACTGGAAGAAACCAAAACCCTTGGCAAGCTCGGCCGGGATCAACCCGCGCAGCGACACGTCGTTGACGAGCATGACGAGCTGGATCGCCGCCCGTGCCTCGTCGATGGTCGCACCCATCGGCACGTCGTCGACGATGACGGCGACCTCGCCCTCCATGTCGACGCCAAAGGTCTCGTCGGCAAGCGGGATCGGATCGCGCGGCGCAATGAAGCTGTCGGAGCCGCCCTGGTACATCAAGGGATCGGTCCAGAAGCTTGAAGGCATCTCGGCATTGCGGGCCTTGCGCACCAGCTCGACGTGATTGACGTAGGCCGAGCCGTCGGCCCATTGGTAAGCGCGCGGCAACGGCGACAGCGCATCATGTTCATGGAAGCGGATCGTCGGCTGCGAACCGGTCTCGATCCCTTCGGCAACGCGCGCAAGCCGAGGGCCCGCATGCGCCCAGTCGTCGAGCGCTGCCTGCAGCGTGCGGGCGATGTGCCCGACCTCCGAGCAGCGGGTAAGATCGCGGGAGACGACCACGAGCTTTCCGTCGCGCGTACTGTCCTTGAGTGTCGCCAGTTTCATGCAGTCCTCCCTCTCAAACTTCTCATTGTTCCAGACCGAAGACCGCTTCGCGGCCGTCGCGGAATTTCTTTACGCGGACGAATCGTCCGCAATCTTCACAACAAGGCCGTCGATGGCGATCGTCAAGGCGCCCGCCCAGTTTTTGCGAGCCGCCGCAATCCAGTGGGCCTCAGATATCTCGGGGTCGTCGGCGGGGATGAGGTGATGCAGCACCAGCCGTCCGACGCCGGCGGCCGCCGCGATCGCCGCCGCCTGTTCGGCGAAACTGTGGCTCGCCAGCAGATGCTCCTTCAGCCGCGCGCCATTGCCGGTGCGCGCCACCAGCCGGTCGACGCCTTCGGCGAGCATCGCCTCATGCACGAGGATGTCAGCTCCTTTGGCGAAATCAGCAAGCAGCGGGAAATAGGCTGTATCGGACGAGAACACGACCGAGCCTTCCGCATCGTCGAACCGAAGCGCAAAGCAATCGGTCACCGGCGGATGGTCGACGCGCAGCGCCGAGAGCGTCAGGCCGTTCTCGGAGAAGATCTCGCCTTCCGAAAACTCGATGACCTCGACCAGCATCCGCAGGTCGGGCCGGCCCTCATCGACGATACGGATCTCGATGTCCAAGGCCATCGATTGCAGGAAACCCTGCCAATAGACGCGAGTGCCTGTGGGCCCGTAGACGCGTACCGGCTGCGACAACCCCGCGGTCCAGGCCGTGTGAATGAGCGGCCCGAGTTCCAGCACATGATCCGAATGCAGATGGGTAATGACGATCACGTCCAGCGTCTTCAGCGCCACACCGGCATCGGTCAGTCCGCGCGTGACGCCAAGGCCGCAATCGACGACAACAGTCCGGCCGCCGATTTGAAGCAGAGACGACGTCGGCCACGGGCCGCCCGGCCGGATCGCCGGACCGCCCTTGCTACCGAGCAAAACCAGGCGTGAACTCAAGACCAATCGCCTTCCGGCGTCCCGTTGAACCGCTTCTTGAGATCCGTCCAGCAGTCGATGTAATTGTCCTGCAACGTCTCCAGTTCGGCGGCGTAGCGGGTCAGTTGCTGCGGGAAGCGGGTCTCGAACATGAAGGCCATCGTATGGTCGAGCTTCACCGGTTTCAACTCGCTATTCGTCGCTTTGTCGTAGCCCGACGCATCGGGCCCATGCGCCAGCATCATGTTGTGCAGGCTCATGCCGCCAGGAACGAAGCCCTCTTCCTTTGCGTCGTAACGACCGTAGATCAGCCCCATGAATTCGCTCATGATGTTGCGGTGGTACCAGGGCGGACGGAAAGTGTGTTCAGCCACCAACCAGCGCGGCGGGAAGATAACGAAATCGATATTCGCCGTGCCCTCTTCGCCCGAGGGCGCCGTCAGCACCGTGAAGATCGACGGATCCGGATGGTCAAAGAGGATCGCGCCAACAGGCGAATAGGTCTTGAGGTCGTATTTGTAGGGCGCGTAGTTGCCATGCCAGGCGATGACGTCGAGCGGCGAATGGCCGATCTCGGTTACGTGGAAACCGCCGCACCACTTCACATGCACGCGGCAGGGCGTCTCCTTCTCCTCGAAGGCGGCGACCGGCGTCTTGAAATCGCGCGGATTGGCCAGGCAGTTTGCGCCGATCGGACCGCGATCCGGCAGCGTGAACTTGGCGCCGTAGTTTTCGCAAATATAGCCGCGCCAGACCTTCTCGTCGCCAAGCCGCGTCACCTTGAACATGGTGCCGCGTGGCACGATGCAGATCTCGGAGGGTTCGACGTCCATCTTGCCGAGCTCGGTGAACACCTGGATCGCGCCCATTTCCGGAACAATCAGCAGCTCGCCGTCGGCATTGAAGAAATAGTCGTCCACCATGTCGGCGTTCAAGGCATAGGCATGCGCTGCCATGCCCGAATGCGTCGGCGCATCGCCCGCCGTCGTCATCGTGCGGATGCCCTGCAGGAAGTTCAGCTTTTCCGTCGGCTCCGGCAGCGGATTCCAGCGCAACTGGCCAAGCGCCAGGGAATGCTCGGCGACATGCGGCGCCGTCTTCCAGTGCGGATAGTCGATTTTGTTGAAACGTCCGGTGTGGCGAACGCTCGGGCGGATGCGATAGAGCCAGGACCGCTCGTTGGTGCCGCGCGGCGCGGTAAAGGGGGAGCCCGAAAGCTGCTCGGCATAGAGGCCATAGGCACATTTCTGCGGGCTGTTCTGCCCTTGCGGCAGGGCGCCCGGCAGGCTCTCGGTCTCGAAATCATTGCCGAAGCCGGGCATGTAGCCAAGCGCTTCGTTGGCCTTAGCCTGTGTCCCGGCCTGTTTTCCTGCCTTGTCCAGCATCGTCGATCCTCCTCCTCATGGCGCCCTGCTTCGGCTTCGCGAAGCGACCTGTTCACAGGTCCGGCGCAATTCCAAATACCGCGGCGACGGCCTTTTCCCAGGGTGGACGCAGGCGTCGCCTTCGGCATATTAGTTGCAATCGTAACTATCGATTTTGTAACTATCAAGGATGCCCGATGGCCGCCGATGGCTTCGAACTCAATGCCTTCCTGCCCTATCGGCTGAACCGCGCCGCGGAATTCGTCGCGCTGCGCTTTGCCGCCCAGTACAAGGCGCGCTACCAGCTCACGCGCCCGGAATGGCGCACTCTGGCCGCCCTCGGCAGCACAAGCCGCCCGATGACGGCCACCGAAGTCGGCGCGCACTCGGCCATGCACAAGACCAAGGTCAGCCGCGCCGTCGCCTTGCTCGAAAAACGCCGCTGGCTGACGCGGCGCGAAGACGAAAACGACCGCCGCATCGAACATCTGGAACTGACGAAGACCGGCATCCGGGCCTATGGCGAATTGACGGAGCTCGCCGTCCGCTATCAGGCGGAACTCGACACGCTGATGGGGCCGGCCGGGATACAGGCGCTCGCCGTCGGGCTGGAAGCAGTGGAACGCGCTATCGGCAGGTTCGACCCTCCGCCCTCTGCCTGAGGCTTCAGCCCTTCATCCGCTCGGGGATCGGCACGCCCTCGAAGCTCTTCAAGGTTTCAAGCACGATCGACGTCTTCACATGCTGCACGCTGTCGTGCGGCAGAAGCACGTCGTTGACGAAGCGCGATAGCCCCGCAAGATCCGGCGTCACCACCCGCATGTGGTAGTCCATCTCGCCGGTGAGCGCATAGGCCTCCAGCACCTCCGGCAGGCCGGAAATGAGCTTGCCGAAGCGCTTGGCATTGTCGCGATTGTGGGTGGCGAGCGTGACCGAGATCACCACCATCAGATCGAGGCCGAGCTTCTGCCGGTCGATCTGTGCCTGGTAGCCGGTGATGTAGCCTTCCGCTTCAAGCCGGGTGCGCCGGCGCGAACATTGCGACGGCGAAAGCGCGATGCGTTCCGACAGTTCGTTGTTGGTCAGATGCCCGTCACGCTGCAATTCGCTGAGGATCTTGAGATCGAACCCGTCAAGCTGCTCCATTCGTGCATCCTAATACGCAATTTTGCATGTTTCGTGCGCCATTCTGTCTAAACCGCGCAAGAATACAAGCATCATGCATGGGAATTGCGTCATACTCCAGCAAAGTTTGGAAGAATAAGAGGAGACTTCCGATGGGCCCCTTCCCGCATGACGCCCCGCCGGCAACGATTACCGCTGACAATCCCGCCGGCACCGACGGCTTCGAGTTCGTCGAATTCGCCCATCCGGAACCGGAAAAGCTGGCCGAGCTCTTTACTCGCATGGGCTACAGCCCGGTCGCCAAACACAGAAGCAAGAACATCACCGTCTGGCGCCAGGGCGACATCAATTACATCCTGAACGCCGAGCCTGGCTCGCACGCCATGCGCTTCGTCGACGAACACGGCCCCTGCGCCCCGTCGATGGCCTGGCGCGTCGTCGATGCCAAGCACGCCTTCGAGCATGCAGTCTCGAAGGGCGCCATCCCTTACGAAGGCAAGGACAAGTGTCTCGATGTCCCGGCGATCGTCGGCATCGGCGGTTCGCTGCTCTATTTCGTCGAGACTTACGGTGCCAAGGGCTCGGCCTACGAGGCCGAATTCGAGTGGACCGGGGAGCGCAATCCGAAGCCCGAGGGCGTCGGCTTCTATTATCTCGACCACCTGACCCACAACGTCTATCGCGGCAATATGGACAAGTGGTGGGCCTTCTACCGCGAACTGTTCAACTTCACGCAGATCCACTTCTTCGACATCGACGGCCGCATCACCGGCCTCGTCAGCCGCGCGATCACCTCGCCCTGCGGCAAGATCCGTATCCCCTTGAACGAGTCCAAGGACGATACGAGCCAGATCGAGGAGTATCTGCGCAAGTACAAGGGCGAAGGCATCCAGCACATCGCCGTCGGCACCGAAGGCATCTACGATGCCACCGACAAGCTGTCGGACAATGGCCTGAAGTTCATGCCGGGGCCGCCGGAGACCTACTACGACATGTCTCACGACCGTGTGCACGGCCATGATGAGCCGATCGACAGGATGAAGAAGCACGGCATCCTCATCGACGGCGAAGGTGTCGTGAACGGTGGCATGACAAAGATCCTCTTGCAGATCTTCTCGAAAACCGTAATCGGCCCTATCTTCTTCGAGTTCATCCAGCGCAAGGGCGACGAGGGTTTCGGCGAGGGCAACTTCCGCGCTCTGTTCGAATCGATCGAAGCCGACCAGATCCGTCGCGGCGAACTGGGTCCGCAGGCGGCCGAGTAAGTCAGATCCGGCATCGGCCGGACCGCACCGCCCAATCAAATCAGCCTCTCGCCTCAAGCGAGGGGCTTTTTACTTTGGAGACCTGAGCCACCTGCAAGCCAGCCGGGCCCAGTGTACCCCCCAACGTACCCCAAGAGGGGCACGCATCGGCGAGAGCCTCAGTTCGTGGCGTCGTTGACCACCCGCCAGTTTGGCCGACCAAGGTCGTGCGGCCAATCGATGACGTCGCGGTCGTTGAAGTAGACGACCTCGGCGAGATTGGGGAACTGCGAATCCGCTTGCGTCGCGGCGTTCATCCAGGGCTGCACATAGGCCTGGCTGCCTTCCCATCCGAGCTCGGCCACCCAGATCGGCTTGTTGTATTTCGCGACCAGATCGTAGCCGGGTTTCAGTGCCTCGGTGAAGGTCTTCGGCGCGCCGTATTCGATCTTGTCAAACGGTTCGAGCCCGAAGACCGAGAGGCCGACGAGATCGACGTAGTCATCGCCCGGATAGTAGTCGACCAGGTTTGGCAGCCCCTTGGGCGACCACATGATCTGCGCTTTTGGCGCTTTCGCCCGCACGATGTCCATCGCGTGCCGGTAGGCCTTGATCCAGTCCTGGGGCTCCCAGCCGGCCCAGGAGAACCGCCCGGACGTATCTTCCATTTCCTGGCCCCAACGCACGATGACCGGGCTCTTCAGCCCGGCAATCGTGTTGGCGATTGCTTCCATGTTGGCGTCATACTCACCTCTGAGCATGCGGTCGCGAAGCTGCGTCGGCGTCAGTTTCCAGTCCAGCGACCAGGACCAGGGCTCGATGGTGATCAGCAGGTTGCGATTGCGCTGGAGCGCGTACTCGTCGGCGACCTGCAGGGAGGCAAGGTCCACGTCTTCCCAAGGCAGGAACAGGGCCTCGGTCGAGACATCGCTCTGGGCGCCGAAATCGCCATGCGGATCATAGGCACCGAACTTCGTTCCGCCCGGGTGAATGACCGGACGTTTATCGCTCATCGTCTGTTCTGCACTGGTCGCAGGATTGGCTTTCTCCTGCGCCAACGCGGATACCAAGCTTGCACTGAGATCCAGCTGGAGAGCCAGAGCCGTGCATAGCGCGAATGCCAATTTGCGTTTCATTTCATCCTCCTGCAGCAGAACGTCTATTTCTTGGCCAGGAACTGTTCCTTCAGCCGGAGTGCCTTGGCCGTGATGTTGTCGTGGGCGACGAAACGTTTGTACTCGTCACCGGCGCGGGGCTTGGCATGGCTGAAGACGTACCACTTCCCGTTGGGCACCTTGCGTTGATAGACCGTGTCGCCGATCCGGGCGTGACCGAAGCAGCTTCGGGCGTTGCCGGCATTGGCCGAGGTCGTCCAGGTGGCCTGCATGCACATCATGCCGAGGTCGCTGACGTACCAGTTGCCTTCGGCAAAGGAACGATCTCCCTTGCCCTTGTCGACGAACGCCACGAGCTTGCGCCCGTGGGCTTCGAACCGGGCACCGCCTGTCGACCACTCCCAGGTCTTGTTGCGGTAGAGCGAGTAGACCTCATAGGCGCTAAGCGGCTTTGGCTTGACTTCCATCTTCGCCTTGACCGGCTCGGCGCCGAAATAGACCGCGGCCGCTGCCAAAGGCACCAGCAGCGGGAGAGCTATGACTTTCAACGACCCTTTCATTGCATTTCTCCTCGCATTGGAGACCACACACACTCGACTGCTTGCCGTCGTCATGACGGCACATGAAACCGACCGACCTTCCTGGTCGTTATCGTTTCCCTGTTACTTTGTTGGCTGATATTCGATGCACTGATTTCGCCGCCCGCCTGCCCGTCGGATGGCTGTGAAAACCCTCTCCATTTCAGGCGGAAGCGAACGGTTTTGAGATTGGTGCCGCTGCCGGCACCGGCGACCGTGTATCTCGTTTCGGTGAAACTCACGAACTGCAGGCCGTGCGACAGCGCCTGGGTTGCCTCGGCCCCATGGCGCACGGCCGATTGAGCCGAGAGCACCGAGACCAGCACCAGGCACCCGGCCGTCGCCGCCGTCATCGTCGACCGCGGGATCAGGGCCAACCGATTTTCGCGTGCGTGGCAAATGAGGATCACCGCCACCAGCCCCGCATAGATGAGCGCGTTGATACCGGCGAAGACATAAAACCCCCGCGCCGTGCCGGCATCGGAGATACCCCAGGCGACCAGAGCCGATGCCAAGGCGAGCACCAGATAGGGCATCAGCACCCGCAGCGGCAAAGGCGCGGCAGCACCGCCGCCCTTCGGCGTGATGCGGAAGTCGACGAAGGAGCCCGTCAGATGATCGCGCACCGCCGCAAGGCAACCGAGCAGCGACCAGGGCCAGCGTGCAAACAGGAACAGCGTGCCTTCCCAGCTCAGGACGCGTGCGTCATAGGGCCGGAACGTGCCCGTCGAGCGCCAGAAATAGGCAAGCGCGATCAGCACCAACGAGAGCGGCGCGAAATGCAGCAGAAATTCCGGATAGGTGACGGCGACGAAGGTCCGACCGGAGACGAGCGCCACGATCGGCATCAGGAACATCAGCGCCATGAACGACGAAAACAGCGGATACCAGAGCTGCGAGAACAGGAACTGGAACTTCAGCCGCGGCGACAGCTTCGGCACGTAGACCGGCGAGTATTTCAACAGGATCGTGACGAGGCTTCGCGACCATTGGAACTCCTGAACCACGAGATCGGCGAAATTGGCCGGTCCGTCGCCATGGGCGATCGCGTTCAGCGCATGCACGCCGCGCCAGCCATGAGCATTCATGATCAGCGTTGTCGAATGGTCTTCGGCAAGTTCGGGCCCAAGCCCGCCAATCTGCTTCAGGGCCTTGGTCCGAACGGCATAGTGCGAACCGATGCACAGCGGCGCCCAGCCGTTGTTGTAGCCGGCCTGCAGCGAGCCGTGCATGCTGGCTTCCGCGTGGAGCCTCCCGCGCGCTGCCCAGCTGGTGGCGGCGTTGGCATCGCAGATGCTCGGCGCCGAGACATAACCGACCGACGGGTCGTTGAACGGGCGCAGCACCTCGACGAGATAGGTGGTTTCCGGCACATGATCGGCATCGAACTGGGCGACGAAATCGTAGCGCTCGTAGCCATAGTGATCGTAGAAATAGGCGAGGTTTCCCTCCTTGCACCGGGTCCGGCGCGGCCAGGAAGAGCGATGGTAGTCTGCGACGCCCTTTCGCGTGGAGATCATCACCCCGCGCGCCGCGCACCAGGCAATCGTGTCCGGCGACGGATCTTCGTCGGCGAGCCACACGTCGAATTCGCAGCCGGTCTGGTCGAGCATGGCGAACAGCGTCTTGCGCACCACCGAAAAGGGTTCCGAAGGCGCCTTGGTTACCACCATCGCGACCCGCCCCTGCGGTACCCGGCCGGCGCTTGCCGCCATAACCTTCGCGCCGGAAAAGATCACGATGAAATAGACCGGCAGCAGGGTGATCCATCCGACGACCACCGTGATCAGCACATAGGACGGCCAGTCGACGACGTGGGCGGGATCAAGCCACCACTGCCAGAAATACAGGAGAGCGCCAAACCATGCGGCAATGCCGAGGACATGGAGCCGTCGCAGCCGGCCCGAGAACAGGGCGGCGGGCGCCGAAGCGGCCTTCCGGCTCTGCCCGAAGGCGATCGTCTCATCCGGTTTCGCGGTTTCCAGCGACCAGTTCATGAGCGCACCTCCAGGCCGAAGCTCGGCGCGGCCGTCGCGATGATCGTGTCGATGTCCGAAAGCTGCGGACGGAAACCCAGCCTCTGGCACGCCCAGTTCGTGTCGGCATAGAGAACCGGCGGGTCGCCGGGCCGGCGCGGCAGCATCTGCACCGGAACCGGCCGACCGGTGACCCGGTCGATGGCCGACAGCACCTGCCGGACCGACGTCCCATGGCCAGAACCGAGATTGGCGTGCAGCACCTCGCCGCCGTCGCGCAGATAGTTCACCGCCGCCACATGCGCGTCGGCAAGATCGGTCACGTGGATGTAGTCGCGGATGCAGGTGCCATCCGGTGTCGCATAGTCGTCGCCGAAGACATCGAGCCTGTCGATCCACCCGGCCGCCGCCATCAGCGCACGGGGAATGAGATGCGTTTCCGGATCGTGTTTTTCGGTCAGCTGCCCTTCCGGATCGGCGCCGGCCGCATTGAAGTAGCGCAGCGCCACTGAGCGGATGCCGTAGGCACGGGCATAGTCGCCAAGCATCAGTTCGATCATCAGCTTGGTGCGGCCATAGGGATTGATCGGCAGCTGAACCATGTCCTCGGTAATCGGCAGCTGCGGCGGGATACCGTAGGTGGCGCACGAGCTGGAAAAGACGATGCGTCCAAGTCCGGTCGCCCGGCAGGCTTCCAAAAGCGCGATGCTGCCGGCGACATTGTTTGTGTAGTATTTTCCCGGATCCTCGACCGATTCCCCGACATAGGCGGATGCGGCAAAGTGGATGAGGCATTCGGGCGAATGGGTCCGGATTGCCGCCGCCAGTCGTTCCTTGTCCTCGATCGCCCCCTCCACGAGGGGGCCCCATTTCACGTTGGCTCGATGCCCCGTCGAGAGATTGTCGTAGACGACGGGAACGATGCCCTGCTCAGCCAGACGCTTGCAGGTGTGGCTGCCTATGAAGCCGGCTCCGCCGGTGACCAGTGCGACGCGAGACATGTCATACCGCCTCTCCGGCCACTGCGCGACCGGCCGCACTGAGGCGCTCGTCGAAATGGGCGATCGTGCGCTCGAGGCCTTCGCGCAGCATCACCTTCGGCTCCCATGCGAGCTCACCACGCGCCTGGGTGATATCGGGTCGCCGCTGGCGAGGATCGTCGGTGGCCGCCGCCAGATGCACGATGCGCGAGCGCGAGCCCGTCATCGAAAGCACCATTCGCGCGAGCTCGAGAACCGTGAACTCTCCGGGATTGCCGAGATTGATCGGCCCGGTGCACGGGTCGGCCGAGACCAAAAGGCGGAGGAAACCGTCGATCAGGTCGTCGACATAGCAGAAGGAACGGGTCTGGTGCCCGTCACCATAGATCGTCAGGTCCTTGCCCTGCAGGGCCTGGACGACGAAGTTGGATATCACCCGCCCGTCGTCGGGACGCATGCGCGGACCGTAGGTGTTGAAGATACGCGCGACCTTGATCTTCACGCCGTAAGTCCGGTGGTAGTCGAAGAACAGCGTCTCGGCCGACCGTTTGCCTTCGTCATAGCAGGCTCGCGGCCCGATCGTGTTGACGTTGCCGAAATAGGTTTCCCGCTGCGGACTGGTCAGCGGATCGCCATAGACTTCCGAAGTCGAGGACTGGATGACGGTGGCGCCAGTGGCCTTGGCGTTTTCGAGCGCATGCAGCGCGCCGAGAACGTTCGTCATCAATGTCCCGACCGGGTCCGCCTGATAGTCCGGTGGTGACGCGGGGGAGGCAAAGTTGAAGATGACATCGGCATCGATCAGGTAGGGCTTTCGAACGTCGTGATCGATGATGTGGAGATGGGGGTCCTGCGCCAGATGAGAGAGATTTTCGCGCCGGCCGGTCGAAAAGTTGTCAAGACAGATGACCGTATGACCCAGGGAAATAAGTCTTTCGCAAATATGAGATCCGAGAAAACCACTTCCACCCGTTATTAGTATTCTCTTCGGTATTCCTGCGATCTTCTTAAGAAACTCCCGCTGTCCGACCACGGACAGCGGTCCCGTGACGACCTTTCGCATGCGCACCTCCAATTATTAAACTCACCATTTTCGTTGGTGATTTGGAGACGGGATGCGAGCGCAATAGATAATAAAAATATTCTCTTTATTACAACGACACGCACAACCCGACAAAAAATAAACTATTCAATTTCAATCAATATTTTTTAGATTCTCAATTTCAATATTAGCTAATTATCAAATACGAACCGTCCAGTCAATATGTATGGAATTTATTTCCAGTAAATAATCCGAAATTACAACAAATTACTATTGACATAATCATAAGTGATTACATTTCAGCCAATCCAGGCCAAAAGTAACGAAATATTTACCAGTATATTCTAGGGTAATTTTCGGTGTGATCTTTCGAGCTTTCACGCACCTGTCGAGGAGACATGCCACAGCGGGACCGCCCGGCCATTCGCCGGGGCAGGTTCAAAGTAGCATTTGATTTCGGGAATCAGCCCCAGGAGAACGCACCTGGGGCCGAGTTGAACTTGGCACGCCTTCGACGACGGCCAAGCCCTCAAGCAGACAAATGTCTGCCTTACGTCGCGTCTAGTTCTTCCAACGCGACAGGAGAACGTCGCCGTTGCGCTCCGTCGCCGCATCGTTGGTGAAGTATCGAGACGCCGCTTCCGTACGGTTGCGAACGTTCATCTTCTTATAGATGTTGCGGACGTGAACCTTGACGGTATTTTCCGACAGCCCGAGCCGGTCCGCGATGATCTTGTTCTGCGTGCCCTTGCAGATCAGATCGAGGATCTGGACCTCGCGTGTCGTCAGGCCATCGGGGCCAGCATCGCGCTTGCGCCGTCCTGTTCCCGAAACGGTCGTCTGGCCCGGGGCCTCCCCGCGCCGGCCATAAAGGCTGTTCGCCGCGAAAGGCTCGGGAGAAAGCCGCCGCAGCAGAGCCGCCGGGAAATGTTCGCCGCCCTTCATCAGTAAGTCGATGGCAGCAAGGCAGACATCCAGATTGAGGTTCAACGGCAGGACGCCATGGATGAGGCGCTCTTCGACGAAGCCGGCAATCGACGGATCGAGTTCCTCGGCATTCTCCACCACCAGGCCAATCGATGCCCGCGGGTGGAACTCGTGAATGGTCCGCAAGATAGCCGGAAAGGACTTGGGAGGCATCCGGTACAGCATGATCAGCGTGACATCGACGAGACTACCGTCAAGCAGATTGTCGGGATCGGAGAAGCTGACGATATCGTGCCCTTGAAACCTGGACCCGACGGCCTGCATCAGGCATTCGGCGAACAGGTCGATCTTGGCGAGCATTACGATTTTTTTCTTTTGTGACAAAGCCTTGTTGTTATCTTCAAAATCACCCACTTTGGAGCTTCCAGGATACATTACGCCCTCCTAGGATTTTTCCATTTATTTTTATGGGTGCCCCGGTCTGGCCGTGGGCACGCCCCACTTTCAAAAAATTTATTCGGAACCACTTATGCGTCACGATTATTCCTGTGCGATAAAATTCGCGATAGCTAATGTAACGTAAAGATCTCCGCAACGAAACAGCCCAAAAGGATTAGAGAAGCGCCGGAAGGGCACTTAAATCGTTATAAATCGAACCATCTTTGGGTTATATTGCTAACGTTCTGTTTACCAAGACGCGGAACGCTCTCAAAAACAAGCCTCTAGGATACCCCCAGCAGAGCGAGCGTCCTATGCATTTCTGCCAAGACGGACCCGACGGCACGCGATAAATGGATTAGTTAAGCGGCCTCGTGCAGCCGCGCTTAACCCCCCTCTTCCGCTCCGATATACGCAGGAATACTTAGTTGGTACTAGGAGGCCCGTCCGCTGCTGTCGAACGATAGCCCGAAGCCAAGCGCAAAGCGTGGAAAGCGCGGAGGTACCGGTCGGCAGATGCCCCTGAAAAAGCAGGGGATTTCCTCGCTGCGCCAATGGCTTGCGGTCGATGGCTAGGCGAGAAAGTGTCAGTAATTACAAACCACTAACTAGAATTGGTATCTTCCGCGCCACGCCATTTGGTGTCAAATTGAGCGTTCGTTCCGGAAGATCAAAAGGGACCGGCTGAGCGCCACCAAGCGCTTCCAGCCGTGAGAAGCCTCGACCTCCGGAGAGTAGCGTCAGCGTTCCACCGAGTAAGCGTAAAGCAAGTCAACATAAAGACCGGACCTAAATCCGGGCATAAATTATATAAAAAAGTAAAAACTAAATAAATTTAGCAAAAAAGCGAAAATCTCTAAATCAAGATATTATCGTTCTTCCAAACGGAGCCAACACCGGAAAAATACCGTAAGAGTTAAGGGTATTTGGTGTTGGCCTCCCCTTTTTCCGAAATCCGCTCCAGCAACAAAAACCGCGCCCGGCGACGTCAGGCAACGCCGAAAGAGGCAGCCATGATCAGCGCGCCTGGAAAGCGGCGCGCTGCCTGTCACTCAATGATGCAATCGGGCACCACGCGGCGACACCGCAAGGCGGCTCGCCGCTGCGATCACTTCTTGCTCAGCGCCTGCGCCAGCTGATCGACAATGTCCTGTTGCGACTTCAGGCCCGATGCCGTGAGGTAAAGCTTGGCGGAGTCGAGATAAACGACGTGACCGTCCTTCCAGGCCTTGGTCTGCCGCACGAGTTCGTTGTCGAGCAGGGCCGCTGCCGGCTGTGCCTGCTGGCCGATGGCTGCATCGCGATCGACGACGAAGATCCAATCGGGGTTGGTTTCGAGAATGTATTCGTAGGAAACCGCCTGGCCGTGGGTCGCGACCTGCAGCTCGGGATCGGCCGGCTTGATCCCGAAGACGTCATGCAACGCGCCGAAGCGCGATCCCTTGCCATAGGCGCTGATCTTTCCGCCGGTCGTCAGCAGGATGAGACCCGTTCCACGTTCCGCAGCAAGGCCACGCAGCGCCTCGATCGAGGAATCGAGCTTGGCGATGCTTGCCTTGATCTCGGCTTCTTTGCCGAAGATCTCGCCGAGGATCTCTGCATTCTTCTTGACGCTGCCGATCAGATCCTTGTCGTCCGAGGTCAGGTCGATCGTCGGTGCCAGTTTGGCGACTTCAGCATATTTCGCCTGCGACCGCCCGCCGACGATGACGAGGTTGGGCTCCGCCGCATTGATCGCCTCGAAGTCGGGTTCAAACAGCGTGCCGATCTTCGCATAGGTGTCGGCCTTGTACTTTTCGAGCGACGGCGGGACGGCCGATCCGGGGACGCCGGCGACGGCGACGCCGAGCATATCCAGCGTTTCCAACATGCCGAAATCATAGACCAGCACGGTCTTCGGGTTTTTCTCCACCTCGGTGACGCCGCTGCTGTGTTCGATCTTCAGTGTTTCGGCCATCGCCACCGATGCGCCGCCAACCGTCATCACGGCCGCGACGAGCAGTCCGCGCAAACCATTAGAGAAGGGAGATATATTCATGACTATTTACCTCATGTTTTCTCCTCCTCCCTAGCGCGATTTTCCCGGGAGAGCAATGCGCGCATTCCGCGTCATTCCCGCCTCACAAAACTTGACGAAGCCGATCATATATATGACTAAGGCGAGCCTTCGATCGAGCACCTCCTCACGGCCGCAAGCCTCAGGGGTTTCGTTGCGGCGGTCGATGGAAAAATGCAGCCACGGATACGAGAGCGGTGATCAGAACGAAAAGCAGCTGGAGCGTGACGCAACCATGAGGCCGGTCCTGTTCGCCATCCCGGTCGTCCTGTTGCTTGCCGCCGTCAGCGTCTTTACCGGTGTCGGCAGTCTTGCGGCCAGCGACGACGGCCGCGGCTGGCTTCTGGTCGTCGAAAGCCGCCTGCCACGCACACTGGCGCTGATGCTCGCAGGCGCCGGCCTCGCCGTGTCCGGCACGATCATGCAGATGCTGGCGCGCAACCGCTTCGTCGAGCCGTCGACCGCCGGCACCGCCGAGTCCGCCGCCCTCGGAATGCTTCTGGCCATGCTGATCGCGCCGGGCCTGCCGGTGGCAGGCAAGATGGCCTTCGCCACCCTGACCGCGCTTGCCGGAACCGCCCTGTTCCTGCAGATCCTGCGCCGCGTTCCGCTGCGCTCGGCGCTGATGGTGCCGCTGATCGGCCTCATGCTCGGCGGCGTGGTCAACGCCGTTACCACCTTCATCGCCTATCGCTACGACCTGATGCAGTCGATGGGCGCCTGGATGTCCGGCGATTTCTCGGTCGTCCTTCGCGGACGCTACGAGCTGCTATGGATCGGTTTAGCGCTGACGCTGGTCGCTTACGCGACCGCCGCGCGCTTCACCGTCATTGGCATGGGCGAGGCGATCGCCCGCAATGTCGGGCTCGACTACGACAAGGTGGTCACCCTCGGACTTGCCATCGTCTCCATGGTCACGGCGACGGTGGTTGCGACCGTCGGTATGATCCCGTTCCTCGGCCTCGTCGTTCCCAATATCGTCAGCCTGACCCTTGGCGACAATCTCAGGCGCACATTGCCAGTGGTCGCCATCTCCGGCGCTGGGCTGGTTCTCGCCTGCGACATCGTTGGGCGGATGGTGATTGCGCCCTACGAGGTGCCGGTGGGCACGGTCATGGGCGTGATCGGCAGCCTCGTCTTCCTTTATCTCCTGCTTTCGAGGCGGTCCCATGCAGGCTGATGCCAAGCGGATCTCTCCGTCGACCGTCCTTCTTGCGTCCGCTGCGCTGGCGCTACTGTCGATGATCGCCTTCATGACCATCGGCGCGAAGGGAAGCTGGAGCTTCATCCTCTCTTTCCGCGGCACAAAGCTTCTCGGCATGGTGCTGGTCGCCTACGCGATCGCCGTCTCGACGGTGCTGTTCCAGACAATTTCCGGTAACCGCGTCCTGACGCCGTCGATCATCGGTTTCGACGCCATGTACACGCTGCTGCAGACGGTCATGGTGTTCTTCCTCGGCGCCGCCGGCGCGGCAAGCATAAACCCGCAGATGCAGTTCACGCTCGAAACGACCGTGATGGTCGGCCTGTCGCTGCTCCTGTTCCGCGCCCTCTTTTCCGGCGGCAGCCGTAGCCTGCATCTCCTGATGCTGGTCGGCGTCATTCTCGGGGGCCTGTTCCGCAGCCTCTCCTCGTTCCTGCAGCGCATTCTCGACCCCAACGACTTCATCGTCCTGCAGGACAGGCTGTTTGCAAGCTTCAACAGTATCGATGCCAACCTGCTCGGCATTGCCGCCGCAGCCACCCTCGCCGTGACCTTCGTCCTGTGGCGGTTGTCGCCCACATTCGACGTGCTCTCGCTCGGGCGCGAGGCGGCGATCGGGCTTGGCGTCGACCATCAGCGCGTGGTGACGCTTCTCCTGGTGCTGATCGCCGTGCTGGTCTCGGTCTCCACCGCGCTCGTCGGGCCGGTCACCTTCTTCGGTCTGCTCGTTGCAAGTCTCGCCTGGCAGCTGTCACCCACCGCCAGCCACCGCTTCGTCCTGCCGGTCGCAGTCTTTATCGCGGTCGCGACGCTCGTCGGCGGCCAGGTCATCCTCGAGCGGCTGTTTTCCTTCAACACGGCGCTCAGCATCGTCATCGAATTCTTCGGTGGCCTAGTCTTCATCTTCCTGCTCGTCCGAGGCTCCGCGCGATGATCGAGATCCAAGAGGTAACGAAATCCTATGGCGGCACCGCGGTCGTCGACCGGGTGTCGCTGACGCTACCCGCAGGCGGCCTGACCTCGATCATCGGCCCAAATGGTGCCGGCAAGTCGACGCTTTTGTCGATCGTCAGCCGGCTGATGCCGATGGATACGGGCAAGGTGCTGGTCGACGGCCTCGACGTCAGCCGCGCCGCCGGCGACGTGCTAGCCCGGCGACTGTCGATCATGCGCCAGGACAACCACATCAGCGCGCGCTTGAGCGTGCGCGACCTCGTCGCCTTCGGCCGCTATCCCTATTCCAAGGGACGGGTGACCGCGGCCGATGCGGAGCATATCGACCGATCGATCGCCTATCTCGGGCTCGAACCCTACCAGAACCGCTTTCTCGACGAACTCTCCGGCGGCCAGCGCCAGCGCGCCTTCATCGCCATGGTGCTGTGCCAGGACACCGACTACATGCTGTTCGACGAGCCGCTCAACAATCTCGACATCAAGCATGCGGTCGAGACGATGAAGCTCCTGCGCCGGCTGGCCGACGATTTCGCCAAGACGGTGGTCGTCGTGCTGCACGACATCAACTTCGCCTCCGCCTATTCCGACCGCATCGTCGCCATGCAGGGCGGCCGCCTCGCCTTCGAGGGACCGCCGCAAGACATGATCGTGCCGTCGCGGTTGCAGGCGATCTTCGATGTCGACTGCCGCGTCCATGCCGTCGGCGACACGCGCCTCGTCAACTATTTCGACTAGAACGCAGACATACGCCTTGGCCCGAATGCGCGAAGCGCGCTGCACGGACACCCATGCAGCGCGCTTCGACAATGATCATGCCGGGAACAGCGCGGACGCTATCCGGCCGCGCCGGGTGCGCCCTCCTTGCCGATCCGGGCCGCATCCGCCGCGTGGTCCTCGTCCGTCACGGAGGAGAAGCGCTTCAGCCAGCGGCCCATCTTCGTGTTGATGTCGTCCATCACGGTGAACATCACCGGCACGAAGACAAGGCTCAGCATCGTCGAGGTGATCAGGCCGCCGATCACCGCAACCGCCATCGGCGCGCGGAAGGCGGCACCGGCGCCGACGCCGATGACTGCCGGGACCATGCCCGCCACCATGGCGATCGTCGTCATGATGATCGGCCGCGCGCGGGTGACGCCCGCCGTCAGCAGCGCCGTGCGCCGGTCGGCACCGTCGTTGCGGCACTCGATCGCATAGTCGACCAGCAGGATCGAGTTCTTGCAGACGATCCCCATCAGCATCAGGATCCCGATCATCGACGAAAGGTCGAGTGCCGCACCGAACAGGATCAAAGCCAGCGCCGCGCCGCCGATCGACAACGGCAGGGCAACGAGGATGGTCACCGGCTGCAGGAAATCCTTGAACAGCAGGATCAGAACCGCCACGACCATCAGGATGCCGGCAAGCAGCGCCAGGGCGAAGTTGCGGAACATCTCCGACATGTATTCCGCGTCGCCATAGTTGGCCTGCGTCACGCCCGCGGGCAGTTCCTTCATGGCCGGCAATGCCGAAATCGCCTCGAAGGCCGTGCCGAGCGTCATGCCGTTGAGGTTTGCCTCGACGGCGATCAGTCGCTTGCGATCGAGACGCTCGACGCTGCTTTCCTCGGCACCGAAGGAGACGTCGGCGACGGACGTCAACGGCACCAGGGCACCCGCATTCGTGCCCACCCGCAGATTGCGCAAGGTGTCGAAATCGCCGCGGGCCGACCGGTCGAGCATCACCCGGATCGGCACCTGGCGGTTACCGAGGTTGAACCGCGCGGAGTTGCTCTCGCTGTCGCCCATCGTCGCGATACGGGCGACGGTGCCGATCGAGGTCACCGACACGCCGAGCCTTGCCGCCTCGTCGAAGCGCGGCTTGACCAGAAGCTCGGGCGAAAGCAGCGGCTCGGTCGACCGAACGCTGACCAGCCCGGGGAGTGCACGCATCTCGTTTTCCAGACGCCGCACCGAAGCCATCAACGTTTCCGGGTCATCGCCCGTCAGGTAGATGGAGAGGTCCTTCGCGCCTTCGGTCGAGGAGAAGGTTGCCTGGATGTCGGGGGTCTCCGCCAGCAGGGGCCGCAACGAAAGTTCGAAGGACTTGCGGTCGAGTTCACGCTCCTTGCGCGGCTTGAGCTTGATGCGCAGCGATACCTCGTTGAGACTGTCGGTCGTCGCCAGAACGTTCTCGACTTCCTTGCGTTCCTTGAGCTTGGCCACCAGATCGTCGGAAATGCGCGCGGTTTCCTGGAGCCTCGTGCCGGGCGGCAGCGTGATCTTGAGCTGCGAGACGTTGCTGTCGCTCGTCGGCATGAAACCCGTCGGCAGCATGCTCAAAAGCGCGATCGAGCCGACGAAGATCAGCGCGACCATCGAAAGCGCGGTCTTGCGGTGATCGAGGGTCCAGCCGAGCATGCTGCGATAGGCGTCGCTGATGCGCGACGGCTTGACGGCATGGCCGTGACCAGGTTTCGGCCGCAACAGATAGGCCGCCATCAGCGGCGTCAGCAGGCGTGCCACCAGCAACGAGAACAGAACGGCGATCGCGACGGTCAGGCCGAACTGCTTGAAATATTGCCCGACCGCACCACCGATGAAGCTCACCGGCGCAAAGACGGCGACGATCGTCAGCGTCGTTGCGACGATCGCAAGGCCGATCGCATCGGCCGCATCGATTGCCGCGATGAACGGCCGCTTGCCCATGTCGACATGCCGCTCGATATTCTCGATTTCGACGATCGCATCGTCGACAAGAATGCCGATGACCAGCGTCAGGGCCAGAAGGCTGATGCCGTTGAGCGTGAAGCCGAGCAGGTCCATCACCGCGAAGGTCGGCAGGATGGAAAGCGGCATGGCAAGCGCCGAGATCAGCGTCGCCCGCCAGTTTCGCAGGAAGGCGAAGACGACGACGATGGTCAAAAGTGCGCCTTCGATCAGGGCCGTGACGGCCGCATCGTAGCTCTCCTGCGTATACTCGACGAGAGAGATCAGCTCGGTCATCTCGACGCCGGGAGTGCGCGCCTGGATTTCCTTCAGCCGCTCGATGACGCGCTCGGCAACGACCGTGTCGCTCGCTCCCTTGCTGCGCGAAACCGAGAAGCTCACGATCGGTTCGCCATCGAAATGGGCAAAGCTGCGCGGCTCGGACGAAGTGTCCTCGATCGTCGCGATGTCGGAGAGCTGCAGCCAGCGGCCGCCTGCAAGCGGGATCGAAAGCTGCCGGAGCTCGTCCACCGAGCCGGCACTGCCGACGGTGCGGATCGACTGCTCGCGCCCGCCGATTTCGCCGCGACCGCTCGGGATGTTGATGTTGATTTCCCTGAGCGCCGTGTTCACCTGGTCGGCCGTTACGCCAAGCGCCAGCAGCCGTTCGGGATCGAGCGAAACGCGCACTTCGCGGCTGACGCCGCCGAGGCGTTGCACCTTCTGCACGCCGGGCAGTGTCAGCAGTTCGCTGGTGATCGTGTCATCGACGAACCAGGACAGCTCCACTTCCGACATGTGGGGCGCCCGCACGGCGTAGTAGACGATGGCGCTACCGTCGACGTCGAGGCGCGAGACGATCGGCTCCTGAATGGATTGCGGCAGGTCGGCGCGGATCTGCGCCACGGCCTCGCGCACGTCGTTTGCCGCCCGGTCCGGATCCGTGCCGATCTTGAATTCGACCGTGGTCGTGGAGACGCCGTCGGTAATGGTCGAGCGGATGTGACTGACCCCGACAAGGCCGGAGGCGACCCCTTCGACGCGGCGCGTCACCTGCGTTTCCATTTCGCCCGGCTGCGCGCTCGGTTGCGTGATCGTCACCGTGACGATCGGGAAGGATACGCTCGGATTGGCGTTGACCGGCAGCCTCAGAAACGAGGCGATCCCCATCAGCGTCAGCACGACGAAGAGAACGATCGTCGGAACCGGCTTGCGGATCGCCCAGGCGGAGATGTTGCTCGTCATTGCTGGTCGCCCGTCTGCGTCGGCTGGACGTCTTTCGTTGCGACCGCTTCGCCTTCGCGCAGCGACGCCCCGGATTTAAGGACGACCCGTTCGCCGGTCGAAAGGCCCGAGGTAATCTCCACCTTGCCGCCCTGGCGCATGCCCGGCTTGACCGACTTGCGCACGACCTGGCCCCCATCGACGACGAAGACCGAGACGGCGCCATCCGGCGCACCGAAAAGCAGGGCGGAATCGTCGACCATGATCGCCTTGCGCTCGCCCACCACGATCTCCGCCCGGCCGAACGTGCCCGCGAAAGGCGGGCGCCCGGTGGACAGCGTGACTTGCGCGGTGCCAAGGCGGGTCTCGCGGTCGATCTTCGGGTTGATTACCCGCACGTGCCCCTGGAGCCAGTCGGCTCGGCCCGAAAGCTTGACCTTCACGGTCTGGCCAACCGCGAGCAACGGCAGTTCGGTTTCCGGCACGTCGGCCGCAAACTCGATTTCGCCACCGCGAATGAGCTTGAGCAGCGGGTCCGAGCCCGCAAGCGCACCGGCGCGCGCCAGCCGTTCCGAAACGATCCCGTCGGCAGGTGCCACGATCACGGCACGATCGAGCCTCCGGCGCGCCTCGGCCTCAAGCGCTTCCGCCTGGTCGTAATCGGCCCGCGCGACCTCGACAGCCTGTTCGGCAAGGGCGAGCGCGGAGACGCGTTCCTCGAGAATGGTCGCGGCCTGAAGGTGGCTCAACTGGCGGGCGCGCGCGAGTTTTCGCTGTTCCTGCGTGACCGTCTCTTCCTCCCGCGCCATCGCTGCACTGGCGCGCGCGACGCGGCCCTTGGCCTCGCGCAGAAGGTTCTCCAGCATGTCGGTTTCCAGCCGGGCGAGCACCTGCCCCGCGGCTACCCGATCGCCGATCTCGACCTCGACACTGGCGATACGCTGGTCAGTCAAGGTGGTGCCGACGGCAATCTCCTCGCGGGCAACGAAGATGCCGGCAAAGGAGCGTGTCCATTGCTGTGGGCGGCTGTCGGCAACGAGCGTCGTTACCGTGCGGGTGGCAGACGGGGCGGGAACGGAGGCGGCGGCCTCCCCCGAGGCGCGCGCCGGACCAGCAGCCGCCGCAATCACAAGCAACGCTGCAAGAGCGACGTTCAACTCAATTGTACGTCTCATTTCATTGGCTTTCCATTGGCGGGGCCGGCGGCGTGATGCGCCTGCGATACCGGATCCCGGGTCGGGCAAAGGGCGTCGATAATTTATTAGATCATTCAATCTAACAATAGAATTCATCAAACGCGACAATTGTAAGGCAGATCACACACGAGCATTGCGGGAAGATGGCGGAGATCATGCAAACGGCCGGCGGCCTTGACACCGATCGTCTGCCCACCGAAATCAGAGTGATTGATCTAATAATTGAACGGCATGCAAGGAGAACCGGCGATGCGCAAGATCGACCCCGAAAAACATGCGGCCAGGCGTCGGCTGATTCTCGATGCGGCAATCGCCTGCTTTTCGCGCAAGGGTTTTCACGGCACGTCGACGGCCGAGATCTGCGCCGAGGCAGGCATGAGCCCGGGAAATCTTTTCCATTATTTTCCGACCAAGCACACCATCATCGCGGCGATCGTGGAAGAGGAACGTCAAGAAACGGCGGAGATTTTCCGAAAGCTGGGCGAAGAGGAGGATCTGTTCGCCGCCTTGCTGGGCTTTATGGATAGCGTTCTCGAACTCGCGGGCGATCCTGCCTATTCGAGCCTCGCGCTCGAAATCGCCGCCGAAGCGATGCGTGACGAGCGCATCGGGACGCTCGCGGCGACGAACGACGCGGAACTCCAGTCGGCGCTCGTGGCACTCCTGCGCAACGCCGCCAGCCGAAACCAGATCGACAGGACCCTCGACGCGCAAGGTGCTGCCCGCTGGATCGCCGCGATCATCGACGGCATCTTCAGCAGGGTCGCGGTCGATCCCGGCTTCAAGCCGAAGGAGGAAGGCGTGCTGCTACACCGCCTGTTGAGCCGCTTTCTGCGCACGCAAGACTGAGCGTGAGAAATACGAAACCGCAGCGGCCCTTCGGCACCCTGCGGTCTCCGGTTGCCGGCCCGCCTCGGCTTGAAGCCGAGGCAGTTCGTCGAAGCAATCTCAGGAATGCTTCTGGATGACGCCGTAGACGATGTTGCGGTTGGCACCGAAGAAGACGCGCGCGTCGATTGCAGACTTCCCGGCACTCTTGTGGATGATGTTCCACATGTCCACTTCGGAACGCAGCAGCAAGGCCCAGTTCATGAAGGTCTCCATGTAACCGTCGACACCGATGTCCTGGGCGAAGTTGGCAAAAAGGAAGACGCCGTTCGGCTTCAGCATCTGCAGGCAGCGATGCGTCAGCTTGATGGCCACCTTGTCGGCGAGATAGTCGTAGAGACCAGCCGCATAGATGAAGTCGAACGTGCCGAGCTTCTGGTCGCGGCCGAGCAGGCTGCGAACGGAACCGTCGACCGCTTCGATCGCCGTGCCGGAGAAATCGCGGCTGATCGATCCGACACTGAGAGGATCCTGATCGAGCGCCACCCAACGCTTGATGCGGCGTTCCTCGAGTGCTTTCGAGCGGTTGGCTTCCCGCAGATGACCCGCGGCAATCGTCAGGATCTCCGCCTCGGAACCCCGGCTCGCCGCGATCTCGTCGACGTGGCGCGTGAGGATATCGCGGCGCTCGCGCACCGCCACCGAGGACGAAGCGTCCTTCGTGTAGTCGTAGAGGGCGCGCCCGACCGGCGACGCCTGCTCAATTTCGCCGGCAACGCTCGCATGGCCGTAGATGAAGTCGAGCAACTGCGCGTCACCCGAATATCCCCTGGGCTTGTCGAACGACCACCGGGTGAACGGATCCTGCAGGAAGTACTCCGAAACCGGGTGATCCTGGGCAATCGGGATTAACTCCTGCCACACGCTCGGGTGGTATTTGGCACGGGTCTGGTGGAGGGAGCCCGCGAGCCGGTCGATAATTTTCGACGCATCCGTTCCTTGAATGAATTGTTCCTGAGCGACCCTGAGAATCAATGCGAGCTCGGCCTTGGCGGTCGAGAGCTGTTCGTCATGTCGTTCGCCGCGGGGCGAAACGAACTCATCAGCCATTGCCTTGGGAGTAATGAGGCTCTGACCGTCGAAAACAGTCTGAAATTGGCGCACGCGAGACCATCCGTTAAAGCTTTGTTAACAATAGTCGCGAAGATGCGCGCATTACGGCTCGGAATGCAAGTTTTTGTATATAATAAGGTAAATACTCGGAGCTCACCCCTTTGGGTGATACCGATTCGCAGATGCCCTGACCCATTAATTTAACAAAACTTAATGGACACCTCCTATCATGCCTCGCAGCGTTTCCCGCCCTTGTTGCAGATGGGCTGCGGCGAACACGCAGGGAGTGTCCGAAACAACGTCCATTGATGGAAAAGCGACGACAGATTTCCGTTGACCGTGACGTAGCGCGATGGATCAGTGCATGAAGCACACGTTGGCCGACGTAGTTGACATCGACCTACACAAGCAGCCGCACAGGCCGCACCTGGCTGAGCTTCAGACCCTCTATCGCATGGAGGGCGAGGCTGGCCGGCGCGCCTCGACCCGGCAGGGGCTGTGGGTTGCCGTCGTCGTCTACCTGCTCTTCTTCATCCCGGACATCCTGCTCGTCCCCGACGTCGCCTTCTACACGATCGTCTCGCGCCTCTTTGTCGGCATCGGCTCGCTTCTGACCTTCGAGATCCTGTTTCGGCTGAAGGCCCAGACCAAATGGCTCGACGGCACCTGCGCCGCAGCCCTCGTCTTCGGCTACATAGGCTGGCTCGTTCCGGCGATGATGACGGCCGATACGAGCAGCATGTCCTACTACATGATCTTCGGCGCCATCTTCATGATGGGCGCCAATCTCTTTTTCAGCTTACGGTTCCGCCTCTCGGTGGTCGCCTCCAGCATCGTGCTGGTGACGTTTTTCATCGCGCTGTCGTTCTTCTCCGAGCACGATCCGGCCTACCTGATCGCCTTCGGAACGTTCTACGTCTCCTGCTTCGTCTTCACCTCCTATGTGAACTGGAAGCTCAACCGCGAACGCTACAAGGTTTTCCTCAACGCCTTCGAGGCGAAGATCCAGCAGAACGAAGCTTCCGAGCGGGGAATGGCGCTTCTGCGGCTGTCCAACACCGATCCGCTGACCGGTCTCGACAACCGCCGCGCCATCGATCAGCAGCTGCGCGACTACTGGAACGATTGGCAGAAGCTCGGCAAGAACTTCACCGCCATGCTGATCGATGTCGATTTCTTCAAGAAATACAACGACTGCTACGGCCACCAGGAGGGCGACCGCTGCCTCATTCTCGTGGCCAATGCGCTCGGCGAAGCGATCAGGAACTATCACGGCTCGATCGGCCGCTACGGCGGCGAGGAGTTCATCGTCCTTGCTCGCCTGGATACGCGCGAGCAGGCGGCCGAGCTTGCGGAGGTCATCTGCCGCACGGTTGAAAGCATGGGGCTGATCCACGAGCAGCGACGCGACGGCGTGTCCATCGTCACCGTCAGCGTCGGCGCCGCCTTCACCCGCAATCACACCGGCGCCAAGCTCGAGAAAATCATCCACGAGGCCGACCGCGCGCTTTACGCCGCCAAGGCGAGCGGGCGAAACTGCTCGAAGCTGTTCGATCCGAACGATCCGCAGAGCAGCGACGAGAGCGAGAACATCGCGGCCCTCCTGAAGATCGCCGTCGACCAGAACCTGGTATCCCTCGTCTACCAGCCGATCACGAACGTGACGACTGGCGAGGTCGATGCCGTCGAGGCGCTGATGCGCCTGACGATGCTGGACGGCACCTCGGTTCCGCCAAGCCTCTTCATCCCGGTCGCCGAGCGGACCGGCGCCATTCTCGATCTCGGCCGCTGGGCGATAAAGACCGTGTGCCGCGAACTGCTTGTCGACAATCACGTTCCCTTGGTCAGCGTCAATGTCTCGCCGATCCAGCTGAAGACGCCGGGCTTTGCGACCTCGGTCGCGGCGATCCTGGGAGAAACCGGGGTTGCCGGAAGCCGGCTCGCCTTCGAAATCACCGAAGGGCTGGAGATGGAGATGCACTCGGGCATCCTGCGCTGCATCAGCGACCTGGAGACCCTTGGCATCCGCATCTGGCTGGACGATTTTGGAACCGGCTTCGCCGGCCTCTCCTGGCTGCGCCTGATCGATTTCGACACGGTGAAGATCGACCGGTCGTTCCTGCACGATTGCGCCACGCCGAAGGGCCGCGCGATGCTGCAGGACATCATCGGGCTCGTGCGCAACCGCGGCCACAAGATCCTGATCGAGGGCGTGGAAACCGACGAGCAACTGGCCCTGATGCGGCGCTTTCGGATCGACCATGTCCAGGGTTTCCACGTCGGACGCCCGGCGCCAGCGGACATGTTCCGCACGCCCACCGACAAGCCGCGCCTCCCGCTTCGAAACGGCGTCCGTACCTAGAAGCCTTGTCGACTTCATTTGCCACGATTTGCGGTCGAAGGAAGGCAAACCGGTATCGGCGGACGGGAATGCCGCTGCCGCTTCCCGTTCGGCGCTGATCAATGACATCAGCGAGCGAAACGCCCGGCCGCGTCCTCGGCATCGTCAGCGCACGCCCACGCAACCTCGGCAGGGAACGTGAAGCCCGACGCGAATAAATGTTGCGCTCCGACCGAACCGGTGCGTAGGATACGGGAGACTACACTGCCGCCGGATACAATCTCACATTGTGCCCATGGAGGCGCGTGATGGCCATCGGGGACCAGCAGGACGTCGGCGTCGAACCGACCATATCTCCGCCCAGCAGCGTGGAGGTTCTGGCACAGCTTGAGCGCATTCGCCTGAGCGCCGAATTCGATGCTCCAGACCGCGACCGTAAATTCCTGGCCTATGTCATCGAGGAAACGCTGGCCGGGCGCGGGGACCGCATCAAGGCCTATTCCATTGCCACCGAGGTTTTCGGCCGGGATTCCTCCTTCGACCCGCAAACGGATCCCGCCGTTCGGATCGAGGCGGGCCGCATTCGTCGGGCACTCGAACGCTATTACCTCGTCGCCGGACGCAGCGACCCGATCGTGATCCGGATGCCGAAGGGCGCCTATGTGCCGACCTTCGAAAGACGAGCCGAAAAGCAGCCAGCAGCCGTTAGAGAAAGCGGAATGCCCCCGTCCGAGGCCGCGCCGGTCGGCTGGCGTCATCTCCGCCGCATCCTGCTTGGCGCTGCGGCGCTTGTCTGTGGCCTCGCCGGTCTGTCGGCCGGCTTGCTGCTTCTTTCCGGTGACAACAGTACGGCGGCCGGTCGGCCAAATATTCCGAAGGTGATCGTCACGCCTTTCGAGGACATCTCGGGGACGCGGCAATCGGCGATGATGGCGCAGGGGCTGACGGACGAAGTCGTGAGCAACCTCGCCAAATTCAAGGAGATCGTACCGGTCACGGTCAGCGATCCATTACGGACATCGGCCGATCAAACCTATGCGCTTGAAGGACGGGTAAGGCTCGAGGCAGAGCGGCTGCGGCTGGTCGTGAGGCTCATCCAGCGATCCGACGGGGCGGTCGTCTGGGCGAACACCTACGACGAACGACTGCAGTCCGGCGACGTCATCGATCAGCAGGCAAGGACGGCGGCCGCGGTCTCGAGCGCGGTGGCAGAACCCTATGGCGCCATCTTCCAGGCAAGCGCAGCCGAACTCAGGCGTTCGGTTCCCGAGGGCTGGCAGGCCTATGCCTGCTCCCTCACCTACTACGACCATCGCGGCGACATCGATCCGCAATCCCGTCGCTCCGCCGAGGAGTGCCTGCAGCGCGCGACCCGGCAATTCCCGACCTACGCCACCGCCTGGGCGCTTCTGTCGATGAGCTATATAGATGCGCTGAGCAATGGCCTCGATCCCTCGGCCTCAGCAGGGCTGCTGGAACAGGCTGGCGAAGCGGCGGCGCACGCCGTCGATCTTGCCCCCTTCGACGTTCGCGCCCTCGAAGCACAGATGCTCGTCCTCTTCGCTCGCGGCGAAGTCGATGCTGCCCTGGCCGTCGGCGCCCGCGCGCTTGCCATCAATCCCAACGACACCGAACTTGCCGGCGCATACGGCCTCCGGCTCGCGCAGTCGGGCCAATGGGATGCGGGCTGCAAGCTCCTGTCGGACGCAATCGAACGCAACCTCGGCCAAACTGGCGTTTTCGAAAGGGGGTTGGCAAGCTGCGCCTATTTCGCCGGCGACTACGTCGCCGCCGAACGGTGGGCGCGCCTCGCCAATCCGGGCGCCAACCCGGCCGACCGGGTCCTGCTGCTTGCGATTCTCGGAAAGCTCGGCAAGACGGACCAGGCGCGTGAGGAGCGAAAGTGGTTCGAGACCAACGCCCCGGCTCTCTTCGGTAACCTCGGGCAAGCGATTGCCCTTCAGTTTCACCGTCCCGAGGATCAGCACCGCCTGTTCGACGGCCTGCGCGCCGCCGGCGTTGCTGTGCCCGAAGCGGAGTATCAGCAGGCAGGTACCACCAGCGCGATACGCTGATCAGATATTGCCGGGTTCAAGCTCGCCGTCGCGGACGGCCGGTTCAGCCGCCTTCTCTGGCGCCGCATCAGAGCGCGCCCAGACCATCAGCAGATCATGCGCGACACTCAGCACGATCGGCCCGAGAAAAAGACCGATCAGGCCGTAGGACAGCGTGCCGCCAAGCACCCCCAGCAGGATCACCAGCGTCGGCGTCGACAGCCCGCGTGCCACCAGGATCGGCTTCATCACATTGTCGATGACGA
The DNA here is from genome assembly GCF_014852195.1 of Ensifer sp. ENS08. Lineage (NCBI taxonomy): Bacteria > Pseudomonadati > Pseudomonadota > Alphaproteobacteria > Hyphomicrobiales > Rhizobiaceae > Ensifer > Ensifer sp. ENS08. The sequence goes on along the minus strand of NZ_JACVBF010000015.1, from coordinate 5,685 downwards.
ACAGCGGGATCAACAGAATCGTCAGCAACAGCGCCGGACCGAAATCCATGGTGAACCAGGCCCAGATCATGACGGGCAACAATATCAGCGCGGGGCCGATCTGGATAATGCAGAGGATCAGCACGACGAAGGCAATCGCGCCAGGCGCCGGAACATCGAACAGGCTGAGCACCAGTCCGCACAGAAATGCCTGTAGCAGCGCCACGCCGATGACGCCGCGCGCCACGTTGCGGATCGTCGCCGTCGCCAGCTTGAGGAAACCGATGCCCCGCTGGCCGCCGATCCTGCCGGCAAAGCGCTGTGCCATTTCCGCCAGCCGCTCCGCCGAACCGAAGAGAAAACCTGCGATCAACACCGAGACCACGAAACTTAAGACCTCGGCGCCGACGCTCGCGACCTTGCCGAGAACCTTGGTCCCGGCTTGCATCAGCGCCGGTTCGATCTTGCTCAGCAGTGCTTCGATATTGCCCGACGCCATGCTCCAGACCGCATGTATGCGCTCGCCGACGACAGGCCACGTGCGGATATATTCCGGCGGGACCGGTACGCTCAGAGAACCGTCGGCAAGCCTGGCAAGCAGCGCCTGCAACCCCTCGGCAAAACTGACCGCGATCGCAGTCAGCGGGGCGACGATGACGGCGAGGCATATCAGCGTGATCAGGAATGAGGCAAGGCGCCGCGAACCGAGCAGGCGTCCCAGCCTGGCATAGGCTGGAAAGAGCGCCACCGCGAGGATTGCCGCCCATATCAGAATGATCGCGAAGGGTGCGATCAGCGTCAGAGACCAGTAGGCCAGAAGCCCGACGATGCCGATCCGGGCGATATCCGTGATCTTCGCCTCGATGGAAGGCGACCCGTTCGTTCCGTTGCGGACCACATTCGATCGGGAAGGATCCTCGTCCATGCTAGCCCCTTCCCCCTGACGCGAAACAGCCGACACCCGCAGCTCTATGCTCGCCGGCACCTTGCAAGCTCTACCGTCACGTGGATGGCACGCCCACGGCAACCGTGAGGCAGTAACATACAGTAGAATACGCCTGCCGGGCTTCCCGATCCGCCGGCCTCCTCTAGAGATTCCATTGACTGATGACGGCTGTGGTCAGAGACTGCTGCGCGATCAGCTTGAAATTGCAGAACAAGAAGCGTCGACAGGGGGCTGTCCCGCGCGCCAGTTCAAGCGCCCGTGCCATTGCCCAATACACGAGGGAGGCTGGATAGATGATCAAAAAGACGATCATCGCGCTCGGCAGCGCAATCGCGGTTTTGATAACAACACCCGTCACGGCGGTTCTTGCACAGCAGACGGCAGCCGCACCGGCTGCTCAGGAACAGCAGACAGCACCCGAGCCGCTCAGCGACGATGAGCTCGAGGTGCTGGTGGCGCGCATCGCGCTCTACCCGGACGAGTTGGTGGCGCTCATTTCCGCCGCCGCACTCTATCCTTTGCAGATCGTCGAGGCAGAACGGTTTCTTGAGGCTCGCGAGAAGAAACCCGACATGAAGCCGAAAGACGACTGGGACGGCAGCATCATATCGCTGCTGAACTACCCCCAGATCGTCAAGATGATGAGCGAGGATCTCGAGTGGACGCAGTCTTTCGGCGATGCGATCGCCAATCAGCAGAAAGACGTGCTGATGGCCATCCAGCAACTGCGTGACGAGGCGGTCGCCAAGAACATCATCAAGACCGACGACAAGGTAAAGGTGGTCCAGGAAGGCGACAACGTCGTCATCCAGGCGGCCAACCCGGAAACGATCTACGTGCCGCAGTATCCGCCGGAGATGCTCTACGAGCCGAACTATGCGCCGGCGCCGATCGGCTACTACGACGAGCCCTATCCCGCCTACTGGTATCCGGGTGCGGCCTTCTTCGCCGGCGCGGTCACGGGTGCGGCCTTCGCCGCGATCGTCGACTGGGACGATTGGGGCGTCTGGGGTGGCCGCTGGAACGGCGGCGACATGGACATCGACTGCAACAACTGCTTCAACAACATCAACGGCAAGGTGAAGTGGAACGACGTCGACTGGAAGAATGTCGACCGCAGCAAGATCAACTTCAATCGTGACCAGCTTCAGCATTTCGACCGAAACAGCATCAAGAACAACATCAAGGCGAACGGCAACAACAACCTGCGCAACCGCGCCGCCGAGATCAATCGCGACCGGCCGAACGCACGGCCCGGCGGAGGTGGCGGCGGCCAGATCAGGGATGTGCGCAAGAGCACGCTCGACGGGCTGAAAGCGCAGCAGAGACCGGCGGCTCGGCCCGGCGGCGGCGGTGGCGGTCAGGCGATCGCCAAGGCCCGCGCTGGGGACGGAAAGCCGAGCATCAATCGCCCGGGCAACAAGCCGTCGCAGGTCAACCGCAGCGGTGGCAAGAAGAAGATGGCGGCAAAGGCGCAGAACCGGCCGAAGAAGCCATCGGGCCTTGGCAATGTCAATTCCGGACGGCGTGAGGTCGCTTCGTCACGCCGCGGCGGGCAAAGCCTTGGCGGTGGTCATCGCGGCGGTGGGCGGCCACAGATGAGCCGTGGTGGCGGCCGGCCGCCGATGCACCGTGGCGGTGGCGGACGCGGCGGCGGCGGCCGCAGACGTTGATCGGATCACAGGAGAACGACCATGACAAAGCTCTTCAATTCCCTTCTCCTGGGATCAGCGATGGCGCTGGTTCTGGTAGCGACGCCGATCGGCTCCGCCTATTCGCAGGACAAACCGCCTGCCGATAAACCTGCTGGCGATCAAGCTGCCGGCGATCAGCCTGCAGGAGACCAACCGTCGGCCGATCAGCCGCCGGCGGACCAGATGGTGGGTGGGCTGGATGCCTATGCCGCCGCAGAAGACCCGCCGGTCTTCGACGATCCGGACAAAGCCATCGGCGAATTCAAGGCCAGGCTGGCCGCCGATGATTTCGACGGCCTGGCAAAACTTTTGGGGCTGAATGCGGAGAAGCTGAAAGACAGCGAAGGGGTGAAGGATACGTTCGCTCTTATCCGCGAAGGGGCAGCCCGCAATGTCGTCGTTCGCGATCTGGAGGGCCGCAAGATCCTGCAGATCGGCGACCGGCTCTGGCCCTTGCCCTTCCCGCTCACCAAGGGCGATGACGGCAAATGGGCCTTCGATACCTATGTCGGACTCGAAGAGATCGTCAATCGTCGCGTCGGCGAGAACGAGTTGCAGGCGATCGACACGGTCGAAGCCTATGTCGATGCCCAGAAGGAATACGCCTCTGAGGATCGCGACTCCGACGGCGTGCTCGAATATGCCCAGAAGCTGATCAGCACGCCCGGCCAGACCGACGGTCTCTATTGGCCGGCCGACCAGGGGGATGGCGAAAGCCCCGTCGGAGACTCGATCAGCGAAGCGGCCCTGGAAAAGGCAAAAGCTGGCGAAGGATACTTCGGCTACCGCTTCCGCATCCTGACCTCGCAGGGCGACAACATTGCCGGCGGTCGCTACGACTATGTGATCAACGGCAACATGATCGGCGGCTTTGCGCTGATCGCCTGGCCGGTCACCTATGCGGAGACGGGCGTGAAGACCTTCCTCGTCAACCAGCAGGGCATCGTCTACGAGCGCGACCTCGGGCCGAGCACGGAAGCAATTGTGCCCTTCATCGACCGCTTCGATCCCGACGAAAAGTGGTCCGTCGTCGACGATTGACGGGGATGCTACCATCGGCATGAACGATAACGCCGCCCAATCGGGCGGCGTCAGACAATAACCTCGCCGGCCCGTCCGCCAGCCTCTTCCTTTGCCTCAAACAAGTATCAAGGGCATATCGAGCGAGGCCCGGAATTTGCGCGGCTCGATCGGGCCCGCTGTCAGCGAAGCTCCCTCCGGGAAATGGGTGCTGACGCGGTGGGCCACATTGGCAAGACCGATGCCGAGCCCGTGCGTCATCCCCGCCGCAGTCGCTGCGGCAACATCGTTTTCGACGATCAGATTGAGCCTGTCCCCGCGCCTTGCCGCGCGGATCAGGATTTCGACTGTGCTGCTGGAACGACCGACGCCGTGTTTGACCGCGTTCTCGACCAAAGGCTGCAGGATGAGACTTGGAACTTTCGCATCCTCGAGTTCGCCGGGAATGTCGATTCGAACGCGCATCCGGTCCGAAAACCGCTCCTTTTCGATATCGAGATATTCCTTCTGCAGCGCCATCTCGTCGGCAAGCCTGAGCTCACGCATGGGGTCGAGCTGCAGCGTCGAGCGCAGGAACGCCGAAAGCGACATGATCATCCGTTCGGCCCGCTCGGAGGCCCCCTCCTCGACAAGGCCGGTGATGGAATTAAGCGTGTTGAAAAGGAAATGCGGGTTGATCTGGTACTGCAAGGCGCGCATTTGCGCCGCGAGCGCCTCTTCGCGTGAGGCGATCAGCTTCAGGTCGCGGTCGCGCACGTCCATGTGATTGAGCAACGCGACGAAGAGAAACGACCAGCCGAAGAAGATCGACATGCGATAGCAGACCGCATAGGCGTAATCCATGATGTTGAACGGCACGACCACGGGCAGCATGATCAGGCTATAGAGATAGGCGTCCAGCAGCGACATGCCGAGAGAGCTGACCAGCGACAGCAACAGACACGCCGCGATTTGCCGGCCATAGCTCTGCCGCCGCATCCGGCTGAGAAGCTGCGCCAGGAGGATGGCGACGAAGACAAAGACCGCTTCGAGCGCCAGCTTGCCGAGAAGGGGCTTCAGCGGATTGTCCCCGATCGTGAGCCAGATGGGACTGCTGATCAGGAATTCGGCCGCCGCGTAGATCAGTGCCAGCCGCAGGGTCACGACGCGAAACCGGTTGCCGTCCAGGAAACTGTCGGTGGGGATGGTGATGTGCTTCATCAAACTCTGTCGTGCTGAATTCGGGTCCAAGCCCCAGGCGCCAGCATGACGAGGGGCGGCTATTTGAAAAAGCAAATAAAGAAATTTAGCAACTAAAAGGATCACTCGGTTCGGTCTTTCCGCGCGAAGATTGCAGCGGAAGTCGAGGAGATGGCTCGACCCCGTGGAAAGCCACGTGGGCCGACGACGGCAGGCGTCGGGCGAGAGTGCGTTGAGGGACGGGCTTGACCACGAAACGGGCGTGGCTGCGATCATGTGATGGCATGTCGCGGCTTTGGTGGCGACTACGTAAGCGCCCGGCGAAGCTCGCTCACTGCGTTACGGCGTCTTGCTCTCGGACTTGCGGGGCGCGATCAGGTCTCAGGAACGTTGCCTGATCTGCCCGCTTGCGCCCGTCTGGGTCTTTTCCCTGCGGTTCAAACGTCAAAAAGCCCGCTGGATTTCTCCATGCGGGCTTTTTTTGATTTGGTTGCGGGGGCAGGATTTGAACCTGCGGCCTTCAGGTTATGAGCCTGACGAGCTACCGGGCTGCTCCACCCCGCGCCAAGCGTAAATCCCGATGGGATTTATCGCGGTAACGTAAATCCCGAAGGGATTTATGGTCTGTGCCGAGCAAATTGCGAAGCGATTTGTCTCGTGTAAGGGACGCACTGATGACTTCGGTCTAGCAAAACAAAAGGGCCGCTTGGTGGCGGCCCGTGTTTCGGCTGGGCCGAGGCATGAAGAGAAGGTGATCTTTGTTTTCCGGATTTTATCTTGCGCTTTGCAGACCTGGCAGCGACCTACTCTCCCGCGTCTTAAGACGAAGTACCATCGGCGCTGGGGCGTTTCACGGCCGTGTTCGGA
>NZ_JACVBF010000014.1:0-201478 GCF_014852195.1 Ensifer sp. ENS08 | reverse complement strand
CTGACCCAGGGGGTATCGTCAGAGCCGGAAACCAGCCGGTAATTGATTGGAATCGTGGCCGGCTTCAAATCGGAACGGTGGCCGGATTTTGATCGGAATGCTGGCCGGCTTCAGGTCGGAATCCGCACCCAATCATCTCGAAGAAAGTATCGAAGCGATTTTTCCCTTTCGCCCCGACAGCACAGGCGCTGAAAGGACCCTCTGCGATCGAGGCTGGCTCCGCGGCTTCAGTCTCGGCGATACTGCCCGACGACTTTTATACAAGTATGGAATGGGCGGCATCTACGGGCGGCAGAGCGAGTTTGAATGCGCGCTCTGATTTATTGGCTGGCCGGATTCCCGTCGGCCGCACGGGAGAGATTCGCCGGGCGCCTGCCGCAGAACTCCATAGCTAGTGTGTGGGGCGTTCCAGCAGGGCACAAAGACTGCATCTGGCCTCTCCATACCAATAGCATGGTGCGGTCTCAGGTATTTTTGGGAAGGTAAAGAGGTAGCGAATCTGCCCCACTGAGGGGCAGATTCGCCAGATTCTCCAAATGACTCGGCCTTCGAAACAAGCGTTCTCTGCTGCGGCACCAAGGAACCCGCCTCAAAGAGGGGTGCACGCTAAGTTCGATATTCGTGTCGTTCGGAGAATACGGGCGGCGCCACAGCCTCGTCCTGGCCGTAAACGGCCTTGCGGTTGCCGCCCATAGAGGCCTAGTGCTCCGTCAAAGGCACCTGAGTTCTGCGCTCTCCTTTGCACCACTGGTATCCTCGGCCAGTTTGCAGCAACAGGACCAAAAATCGCAGAAATGAGTGTACCGCGACGATTTGGACTGTCGAAACCTGGGAGTGGTAAAACGCCGGCGAAAACCGGACTGCAACTCTGAGCCTCGAAAACCGCTCGCTGAGAACGAATAGAGGATCGACGGTTCCCCACGAAATCCGAAAGGCCTTTGGTCAAGAGTCGCGTAGAAAACTTATGCCAAGACGATTGTAGGTATTCATGAGACCGATCGCGATTGTGAGGTCGACAAGTTCTTTACTCGAAAAGACAGCTGTGGCTGCGAGGTACGCCTCATCCGGAATGGCCGTATCGGCAACCTTCGTAACAGTCTCTGCCCACGCGAGCGCTGCCTGCTCGCGGTTGGTGAACATGGAGGGCGACTCTCGCCAAACCGAAGCAAGCGCCAACTTATCGAAAGAGACGCCCCGGTTCACCAGATCTCCGGTGCTCAAGTCGATGCACGACGGGCACTTGTTGATCTGACTGACCCGCAGATAGACCCATTCAATCAAGTCCTGCTCAAGACCACACTCCATGATGTAGCCATAGACTCCTCCCAGCGCCTTGATGCCTGCAGGAGCGATCTTGGTATAGTCTAGACGCATCGCCATAGGACCTTCCTTTCAGTAGCAGCATGTGCAAACTTTACCAAATCAGTTATTTGCTTTGCATGCGGTGACAATGCCATCGTAACGCCCATCCCGATAGCACTGACATTCAACAAAACGAGTGTACCGTCTTGTTAACGCCGAAGCTTAATCTGCAGCTCGATCCTCACAGCCGGAAACCGCTAGCCGAACAGATACGATCCGGCATCCTTGAGGCGATCGAGAGCGGCGTCCTGGAGCCAGATTCAAGGCTTCCGTCCTGGAATGATCTTGCCTCGCAACTCGGTGTCGCCCGTGGCACTGTAAAAGCGGCATACGAGCGACTGAGCGACGACCAGGCTGTCGTGGCCTCTCCATCCATGGGAACTCGAGTTGCCAGGCGGCCTAGCCCCATGAAACCAGCTGCAGCCCGGGACGACGGGAGCGGCCTTCCAGACTTCTATCATCAGCTCTCTGCTGGGTCGGTGATGTTTCAGATGGGAATACCGGCACCTGAGACCTTCCCAGCAAAGCTATTCTCGAAAATCAGAGTCCGGGCCATCAGGAAGGAAAGTGCTACGGCGCCTGCCTACCCGGACCCGCGAGGGGAATTTTCCTTCCGATCGCAGATCGCCGCGTACCTGGCTTTAGGCCGATCAATGCGCTGCGAGCCCTCGCAAGTGTTCATTACGCAGGGTTTCGCCGGAGGCCTCACGTTCGTGTTGCGCGTGCTGAACATGAGCGGCCAGACGGCCTGGATTGAAGATCCTTGCTACCCCATTTCGCGGCACGCACTCGAACTGGCTGGAATTTCCCCCTGCCCAGTGCGCGTTGATGTCAACGGAATGGACGTGGGCTTTGGCATTCAAGCGGCACCGCGGGCATCGCTTGTCCTGACCACCCCGGGGCAACAAGCACCGCTTGGTATGACAATGTCGCTCGAGCGCCGCGTGGAGCTGACGCAGTGGGCGGAGGAGAATGGAGCGTGGATCATCGAGGACGATTACCTCGGCGAGATGCAACTAGAGGGACGGGCAAGCCCTGCCCTGGCTTCACTGGACCCGACTCGCGTCATTCACATTGGGACCTTTAGTAAAACGATCAGCCCGGCCCTTCGGCTGGGTTTCGTGGTTGTTCCACCTTCCCTAGTGGCGCGTTTTGCCGAAGCTGCCATCTATGCATGGCCCGCTCCTGGACCATCGGTGCAATACACCGTCACCGACTTCATTCAGGACGGCCACTATCTGCGGCACTTGCGGAAGGTCCGACGCGACTATGCCGAGAAACGCGAATTGTTGTCAGAGGCCATTCAACGAATCGGGCTACCCGCGTCTCCTGCCGGATTGTCCGTGGTGGTCCGACTGCCCGAAGCGGTTTCCGATGTCGATATCGCACGCTCCGCTTTGAGGTTTGGGATGGCACCAGCTCCCCTGTCGCCCTGGTTTATCTCCCCAACTTCTGTCGGGAGCGGCCTGCTGCTTGGCGCGCCAAACGTCAACCCCAAGACGCTCGACTCCTACTGCGAGCGTATCAAACGCCTCATCGATAAGGGCTCCACCGCGACTCTGGTATAATTGCTCTGCGTCCTTCGCTGCAGCTACAATATCTGCTGATTGCTGGTGCTACCGCACCCGGGCTGCTCACCATTTTGCCCGGGTGAAGAAGCTCGCGCGCTCCGTTCGTCGATGCATCGAACGATCTATCTGCTCTCGCTTCGCAGTACATACGAATTGGACGTTCTTGGTGCTTTTTGTTGCTCCAACCTCGCTTCATATTAGCGACGCTGAAAGCAAACGTTCAACGGAGACAACAACAATGCCCCTTTCTAAAACATCTAATGTTACTGAAGGCCGTAGCGAGGCACTGTTGCTTCCCCTGGCCTCATCCAAAGCCGCCCAGTTCGGGCAAAATGAACAGCGCGGCTTCAGCGCGACAGCTTGGAGCAAACGGATAGCGTTCCTGCTTCTGATCACCGTCAGCGGAGCAGCCTTGTCGTCCTGCACTGATGCCAGGTCCGAACCCTCCGCGCCTCCCCCGGCCGCGGTTGACGTTGCTCCGGTGTTCGAAAAGAAAGTTCATATTTGGGACGAATTCAATGGCCGCATCGCTGCGGTGGACTCGGTCGAGATCCGCCCTCGCGTCACAGGCTACATCGACAAAGTCAACTATCGTGAGGGCGATGAAGTCAAACGCGGCGATCTGCTCTTTACGATCGACCAGCGTCCCTACCGTGCCGCTCTGATGAGCGCAATGGCGCGCCTCGCTCGCGCGGAGGCATTGGTCGGCACGACCAAAGACCGCAAGGAGCGTGGGGCTGCACTTCGCAAGAGCAAGTTCATCTCGGATGAAGATGCAAACGATCGGAGCCGCGACTACGAGCAGGCGCAGGCGGACGTACTTGAAGCCCAGGCGGCGCGTGATATTGCCGAACTGAACCTGAAGTTCACGGAAGTTCGCGCGCCAATTGACGGCAAGGTCGGTGAAGCGAGGCTGACGGAAGGGAATTTGGCTGTTGCTGACCAAACCCTGCTGACTACCGTAGTCTCCCAGGACACGGTCTATGTCGACTTCGACCCGGACGAGCACAGCTACCTTCGTTATGCAGCTCAGGCCCGCGAGACTAAGACGTCGATCTCTGACCTGCTGATCAAGGTTGGCTTGGCAAATGAGGACGGATTCCCTCATTCAGCCAAGATCAGCTTTCTGAACAACGAAGTCGACCCGACCACGGGGAGTATCCGCCTCCGCGCACTTCTGGCCAATAAGGACAAGGTATTCACGCCGGGGCTCTATGCTCGGGTCCAAATTGCCCGGGACAGCGAAAACAGTGCGCTGCTCGTCGATGACAAGGCCATCCTGACCGATCAAGATCGGCGGTTCGTCTACATACTCGATGACAAAAACAATGCGGTTCGTAAGGACATAAGTGTTGGGCGGCTGATCGACGGCCTTCGCGTCGTCGACACCGGTCTCAAGCCAGGCGACCAAGTCGTAGTCGCAGGTTTTCAGAAGATCTATGCCTCGGGAACCCCGGTTTCCCCGTCTGCTGTCGCGATGACATCCACTACCGACTGAGGAGGAGAAAATGAACTTTTCGCGCTACTTCATCGACAGGCCTATCCTTGCGATAGTCCTCTCGGTCCTGATCTTCCTCGTGGGCCTTGTCTCCATACCGTTTCTTCCGGTGGGAGAGTATCCTGAGGTCGTGCCGCCGAGCGTTGTCGTGCGCGCCAACTTCCCCGGGGCGAACCCGAAAGAAACGGCGGAGACCGTCGCGACGCCGCTGGAAGAAGCCATCAATGGCGTTGAAGGCATCATGTACATGAAGTCTGTAGCGGGCTCTGACGGCTCGCTACAAATTGTCGTTACGTTTTGGCCGGGCATCGATCCAGATACCGCAGCCGTTCGCGTTCAGAATCGCGTAAGCCAAGCGCTGAGCAGATTGCCGGATGCCGTTCGCCAGATTGGCGTGACGACCCAGAAGCAATCTCCAACTCCGCTGATGTACGTTAGCATTACGTCGCCCGACAACTCCTACGACCCTCTCTACTTGCGCAACTTCATCCGCCTCAACGTCAAGGATGAACTCTCACGGATCACCGGGATTGGGGATGTCGTCGCTTATGGTGCGGGCGACTACGCCATGCGCGTCTGGTTGGATCCGAACAAGCTTTCAACGGTCGGCCTCACCGCCGGCGATGTCTTAAAAGCTATTCGAGAGCAGAATGTCCAGGTGTCTGCCGGTCAACTCGGAGCCGAACCCTCACCTACCACCACGGACTTCCTGCTGTCGATCAACGTAGCCGGCCGCCTGCGCACCGAACAGGAATTTGGCGACATCATCTTGAAGAGCGGCGACGTTGGCCAGATGGTGAAGCTATCGGACGTCGCCCGCATCGAGCTTGGGTCCGGCGACTACACCATGAGGACCAAGGACGACAATCAGAACGCCGCAATGGTAGGCATTTTTCTATCGCCCGGTGCAAACGCGCTCGGCGTGGCTGGCGCTGTCTACGAGAAGCTGGATGAGATTTCCAAGACCTTTCCAAAGGGTATCATCTACCGCGCGACATGGGATCCGACGGTGTTCGTCCGCGATTCAATCACTGCGGTGCAACAAACCTTGTTGGAAGCGATCATACTGGTCGTGCTCGTTGTCATCATCTTTCTCCAGACCTGGCGCGCCTCAGTCATCCCGCTGGTGGCCGTCCCAGTCTCGATCGTCGGCACGTTCGCCTTCCTCTACCTTCTTGGTTTCTCCATCAATACCCTAACCCTGTTCGGCCTCGTACTCGCCATCGGCATTGTCGTCGACGATGCCATCGTGGTCGTTGAAAACGTTGAGCGATTCATCGCACAGGGCCTATCACCAAGGGAGGCTGCATATGCGGCCATGAAGGAGGTCTCGGGGCCCATCATAGCCATTGGTCTCGTACTGTGCGCCGCATTCGTGCCCATGACTTTTCTTTCCGGGGTCACAGGGCAGTTCTACAAGCAGTTTGCCGTGACGATCGCCATCTCCACGGTTATCTCTGCATTCAATTCGTTGACCCTTTCACCTGCACTCGCAGCGAAACTTCTTCGGGATCACCACGCCCCGAAGGATCGACTGTCCCGAGGCATCGACAAGGTATTCGGAACCTTCTTCCGTGCCTTCAATCGTTTCTTCGACAAATCAGCCGAAGGCTACGAGCGCACGGTTAAGAGGTCCTTCGGTCGGCGTGGACCAGTTATGTTCGTCTACGTGGTGCTTCTAGGGGCAACCGTCGCATTTTTTCAACTGGTACCAGGCGGATTCATCCCCACACAAGACAAGCTCTACCTCTTCACAGGGGCGAAACTTCCGGAGGGAGCTTCTCTCGGGCGAACTAACGAAGTCGCGGACAAGATGGATGAGATCGCGCGGTCAGTGGACGGCGTCGCTTCCATTTCTTCGTATGTCGGCCTGAATGCTCTGCAGCTGGTAAACACGCCGAACGTCACCGCATCCTACGTTATTCTGAAACCGTTTGGCGAACGTCAACGATCGGCGCAGGAGATCAACGCGGAGCTCAACGGCAAGCTTTTCGGCATCAAGGAGGGGTTCGCATACTCGCTTATGCCTCCGCCGATCCAGGGCCTGGGTAACGGTTCAGGCTATTCGCTGTACCTCAAGGACAGGGCGGGTCTCGGCTATGCGGCCCTGCAGGACGCAGTAAACAAGATGCAGTCGGTGATCGCTCAAACGCCCGGGATGACCTATCCCGTCACCTCGTATCAGGCGAACATCCCGCAACTCGAGGTCAAAATTGACCGCGCCAAAGCGAAGGCCCAAGGTGTTGTCCTCACCGATCTCTTCGAAACGCTGCAGACGTACCTAGGGTCCGCGTACATAAACGACTTCACCCGCTTCGGTCGTGTCTATCGCGTTGTTGCGCAGGCAGACTCATCCTTCCGGCAACAGGCGGAAAGTATCGGCAATCTGAAAGTCCGAAACGGCATGGGCGACATGGTCCCGATCGGGTCGATGATCAACGTCGTACAAACATTCGGCCCGGACCCTGTAGTACGCTACAACGGCTATCCGGCGGCGGACCTTATCGGCGACTCGGACCCGCGGGTATTGTCTTCCACGCAGGTCATCGCGAAGATAACAGAACTCGCAAAGGAGAACCTCCCAGCGGGGATCGAGCTCGAATGGACCGATCTCAGCTACCAACAGGTCAGTCAGAGCAATTCGTCAGCAATCGTCTTTCCGATTGCGGCATTGCTGGTGTTCATGGTGCTCGCCTCCCTCTACGAAAGCTGGACATTGCCCCTATCGGTCATCCTGATCGTTCCGGTCTGCATGTTCTCGGCTCTCTTCGGCGTATGGCTGACAGGTGGAGACAATAACGTGTTCGTGCAGGTCGGTCTCGTCGTCCTGATGGGCCTGGCATGCAAGAATGCAATCCTGATCGTCGAGTTTGCCCGAGAGCTTGAACATCAAGGCAAGTCCGCGGTCGAGGCAGCACTGGAAGCATGCAGGTTGCGGTTGCGCCCGATTATCATGACATCAGTTGCGTTCATTGCAGGCTCTGTCCCGCTCCTGATCGGACATGGGGCTGGCGCAGAGGTGCGATTTGCGACAGGCGTGACCGTGTTCGCCGGGATGATCGGCGTAACGATCTTCGGGCTGTTTCTTACACCTGTATTCTTCATCATCCTGAGGCGCGCGCCTTCATCAGTGAAACAGGCGAGCGAAACTCCTCAGCCCCAGACGGAAGCGCACTAACTAGCGAGGGAAAATCCTCGTTGAAAACAGCAAGAACAGGAACATCTAATCCCAGACAAAACAGCCCACAGCGTTGTTCGACACTCTCGAACTCCTCTGTGGGCTGATCCTGGAGAGTAGCGCTTCAGCTATGTGATTTCTTGGGCTTCGGGACTGGGCATTGCACAATTCAACAATCGGGTCTCGAGCGATTTCGGGAGCTTGCGCCTAGGGCCAGATCACTTGCAGCGTGTCTTCCTGGTCGAACCCGCCCTCGAGCTGATCTGACGAACCGAGTTTCCCGCCGAAAAGATCATCAATCGACCTGATTGGCCTCAGTCACGGGACTTACGCTATCCGTCACAAACGCTTGAAAAGCACGTGGCGACTACATTTCTGAAGCCCTCGTTTCCGGCGCCGCCATCCCAAGCCTCTTCAAGGATAGGAACGAGCCTAAAAAGCCGGACTTACTTCTTGCCCTTCTATAACTAACACTACTGAATGCCAGACTCGCTGGGGCGGCTGGGCGGCCCGTCTTGGCGGCGACCTTCGCGTGACAGCTGAAATCCTGGCTAGTGCGGATGCGCCCAAATCGAAGCAAATGGATCTGCTGAAGCTGGTGAAGGCGCGGTCGATGCGGGCGAGCTTCGCAGTTGGCTAGCGCCGCCCGCGCACGTGCCTCGTGGCGCAGACTTCCCATTTTCACGGCACGAGAACGCGGGACGGTGGCCGTCAGTTTCGGAAGGTGTGATGGTCCAGGGCCGGACGCAGGAGTTTGGACTTTTCCCTCAACGTGGACATATTGCCAGATAACTCGCTTTTAGGTGAATCCGGACCGCCGAAATGCGCGTCACACGCTTATTGTTTCGAGCGAGCGTGCGCCGGGAGGTAGATGCGCGCATCAGTGCCAACATTGGGCTCACTCTCCAACTGAACACGACCTCCCGCCGCACGAGCGAACTCCTCGACGAGCGGTAGGCCGAAACCGCCCAATCCACCGGATTTCGTGGTGAAGTAAGGCTCCTTAGCTCGCCTCAGTGTCTCCTGAGGCATACCAATACCCGTGTCACTGACGGAAATCTCGATGTGCGCATTGTTCGCGGATCCTCTGCAAGAAGCCGAAAGAACGATAACGCCTCCCATCGGCAATGCGTCACCTGCGTTGCGCAAAAGTAGCATGATCGCGTTTTGAAGCGTCTCCTTTGAGCAGGTGATGCCAATTGATCCAACGTCGGAACGGACATCGAACCGAGTGCTGTGCGAAAGCATCGGCCGAAACATCTCCGCCAACTCAGCTAAGCAGGCGGAAACGTCAACATCATGCAATGACAAGTCCGCCTCAGCGGAGGTCGAAAAATGGTAGTCCGCTTTAGTTCGGGAAGCCCTGGCCATGTGAGTGCCTTTCCTTTGTCGATGCAAATCTCGGCCGACTACTTGTCCCGCGGCTCGAGCGCCTTAAGAAACTTGGGATCTCGGAACTACACAGCGGGCCCGCGCTGGCCCTGTTCCTGTGAAACCACGCATTTCGACTTGCGCGCTCACTCCGTCAGGAAAACATCGGTATAGAGCTCGTCGGGATCAGGTTCTCGATTGTCGATGGCAAAATCGGCAGCAGCCGACACCATCGCGCGAACCTCTACGTCAATGGACTTCAATTCTTGTTCAGGCATTGTCCATTCAGTCACCAAGCGGCGACCTGCCAGGTCGATTGGATCGCTCTCCCCGCGAACACCGTCAACTTCCTCTTTCGTCCGATACTTCGCCGGGTCGGACATCGAGTGTCCTCGATAACGGTAGGTCTGCATCTCGAGAATGTAGGGCCCGCCGCCACCTCTCGCGTGCTCGATCGCCTTCAAGCCTGCATGAAAAACCGCGCGGACATCCATGCCATCGACCTGTTCACCTGGAATGGCGAATGACAAGCCGCGCTTTGAGAAGTCCGTTTGTGCCGAGGCGCGATTTACGACCGTACCCATGGCGTAGCGATTATTTTCAACCACATAGACGATTGGGAGTTTCCATAGGGCAGCCATGTTAAAGCTCTCGTATACTTGCCCTTGATTGGCCGCTCCATCGCCAAAATATGTGACGCAAACACTTCGATTGCCCCGATATCGATTTGCAAACGCAATCCCCGTCCCCAAACTAACTTGGGCGCCTACAATTCCATGTCCCCCGTAAAAGTGTTTCTCCTTCGAGAACATATGCATCGAGCCGCCCTTCCCCTTAGAGAGTCCGCCCGCCCGCCCGGTCAGCTCGGCCATGACGCCGTTCGGGTGCATGCCGCATGCCAGCATATGACCATGATCGCGATAGCCAGTTATCACTTGATCGCCTAATTGAGACGCCATCTGCATTCCTACAACGACTGCCTCTTGTCCTGTGTAGAGGTGGCAGAAGCCCCGTATAAGTCCCATGCCGTACAACTGGCCGGTCCGTTCCTCAAAACGCCGGATCAAGAGCATCTCTCGATACGCACGAAGATCGAACTCTCTACCAAGCTCCCTCATTGAACATCTCCGATCACTGCAAAGTCGGGTGCGGGGCCAAAGCTGTCTTCGGCGGGCCGAGACGCGTTCATACCTGCCGCTGCTTGTCGGAAGTGGCGATAATGCGCTCCAGAATGTGTTTTGAGGACGCAGGCATCGGGAGGGGGATCCGCCTGCGTCCTCTCGCTCCGAGTCGTAACTACAAGAGTACCCTCCGAGCGTTTTATGCTCTGCGCAGAGATAGCGCGACGAAATAAAGGCTGAAATTAGCTTGACAGATACTGGCAAGAATAAATGAGCATGCCGAATTATCCTCACGAGATACTTATAACTTCAGAGTTTTATATATCAGGTGTTTGGATTTCTAGTAAGTTACACGATGGTATACACCACATCCGGCGCGGGCGCGTACCCGCGACGCTTGTCGACCCGTCCGGAAATCCGGTCGAACCCTTTTCCGTGCATGGAGTACGGCAAAAACGATCAGCCCAAGGATGCGATCCGCAAGGCAGCTGCCGGGATTACCGGGCTCGCTGGCATGCCATCTGTCCGAGCGACTACATGCGCGAAGAAAAAGTAAGCCGCTGAAGGGTCCGGATGATCCGCGTTCTGCCGGAACGCTGCAGGTCATTGCCTACAGCCCCTTGGATGCCCACTTGCGTCCGCCTGCCTCTCGCAAGACGTTTGCCGGGGCCGACTAGGACGGCGCCAGGGATGCCGTGCGTGCATAGCGTAGATCCGCTTCAGGATCCTTAGGCGGCGGCGGAACTTTCCTATCAATAGCCGCTGCGCTCGCGCGATTTAGGAGCGGTGCGCGCTGAAATCTTTCCGCGGCGGGATGTTCCGTTTCACGTCCGTCACGATTACCCGCGGCGAAATCGCTATACCAGCCAGGGGCAACCCTGCCAAATAGCAGTAAGGTTGCCCCCGCTGTTGTATCAAATTTCGTCAGGGCCCTTCCTGTAGACCAGAAACTTGTTGCCCTCAGGGTCGCGGAAATAGGCGCAGTATGGGCCATCCTCGTTGTCACCCCGGGGACCGGGGGCCCCTTCGTCGGATCCACCCGCTGCGAGAGCAACCGCGTGTGCTTCGCGAACCTGCGCACGCGACCGTGCTTCGAAAGCGACCATATTGCCGTTCCCGATCCTGGCCGCACCACCGTCGAACGGCTTCACCACGCCAAACTCAAGGGCCTTGTCACCGAAGTAAACTGCCCGCCCAGGCTGAACGAGGATCCGGCCCACGCCGAACACTGCAAACAGCTTATCGTAAAAGGCCGCAGCCGCGTCCAAATCATTAGTACCCACTGTCGAATGACCAGGCAAACTGCGCGCCTTCACGGACTGGGTTGCGATATCGCTCATAGACGTTCCTTTCAATCCACATCGCTGGTGTATTTCAACCTGCGACAGATCAAATGCCGTCCTCCCGTATCTGCAATTTGTCCGTCTATAACCTTTCTTGTATCCCAATGTTCGAATGTGGCGGAAAGCGCGCTCATTGCCTCCGGACATCAGTCGAACCTTGTCAGTTGACGATCGACAGATCGATACTGCTGCCGGTCCGTCCACGTGCTGTTTATGCATGCCGGAAGGCATCGACACGGCCATTCGTCAACGGACGGTTGAAGCGCACTACTGACGGCCTTCGAGTGTCGCTTGAACACGCCGTTCCACACGAAAATCCGAGTAGCCGATGTATGCGTCACGGTTACGCTTCGAGAGACGCAGTAAAATCCCCGCGGGATGACCCGCAGACCGCCCCGCTAGAAACGTGTTGCATGTGCCCGCCTCCGCTACACGCCCAAGCGGAGCGGCCACGAGTTAAGCCTGAGCGATTGGCCACACCCCGTACGAACAGAACAAACATTACCAAGATGATCTGCGATGGGGGTCAGCTGTAAAAGCCGATCCCAGCGTGCATCGGTCCCGAGTAGCCTAAGTTTGTTCAACGCCCATGACCAACCCCTCGATGTCGTACTTCTGAGTGATCGGCACCAGCTCGTAGACCACACGGCACACGAGATGCTTCTTTGCGATGTCGGGCAAGGCATCGTACCAGTCGCGTGTGACCATCATATCGTGCAATGCCGCATGTCCGGCGCCCGGCGCGTCGACACCAAGCACCATGACGGGCCGATGCGTGACGATGATGGACGTGGCAAACGCTGCGGGTTGCTCCCAGGCCACGGTCTCTGTCGTCTTGAACGACGTCAGCGACATCAAGATTTCACCTGACCATCGCATGCGGGTGATCAACGCCGCGCGATCGAGGGGCTATGGACTCGGGAGCGTCATTCGACGCGCGAACCTTGAGGGACTGCGTGGTGGCTGCATCGGCTTCATTGTAGACCAACTCGCGACCACGCCGGAGGCGGTTAACGCGATCGAAGGCGCCAGACACGGTTCGTGGGACAAGGACATCACCATTCTCGTGGCTCAAACTCAAAGCCGTCTGGAGCATGAACGCAAGGCCGTCTCTCGGCTTCTTGTCGATCTTTACCCGCCGCGTATCCTTAGACGCAATTTTTAACAACCTCCCCGTCCCCCTGGTGCTTCTTCCCTATGACGGCCGCCTGGTTGCTGAAGGGAATTGGACGCCGACGTCCGGTTACGAGGCCATGCGGAAACTCCTGTCTCTCGAACAACCTCCTACGGCTGTCTTTTGCCAGAATGACAAGATGGCGATGGGATGCTTCGATGCAATCCGTGAGTTTGGCCTACGCGTCCGCGAAGACATCTCGGTCATGGGCTACGACGATGACGAACTATCTCGGCACCTGAGGCCACAGTTGACGACGCTTGAACTCCCGCACTGCGCTATGGGAACTTGGGCCATCGGGCAGCTTGCGAAAAAGCCCAGTGGTCATTCCCGGGCAGTTCATAAAGTGACCTGTACGCTGATTGAAAGAGCCTCATCAGTGAGATTGAGCTGACAGGCGGCTATGCGTTATCGATCGATCGTGGGAACGAGCGGTGCGCACTCGAAGACAGGCTACAACTGCGTCCCAGATCTACGCTTGAGCCGCCCGCTGGGCGCAAGGGCCCGCGGCGTGGCCGGCGACGATCTCCAATCAATCAAAAGACGGCTGCTATCGTTACAGCAGAGATCCTATCCCATCTGTATCGAACTGATACGCTGCCCCACGGATCATTAAGTCAAGTCGGTTGCGCCTATCGCTGTCAGGTCGCTCATAGTTGCCATTGTCTAATCCCCCCCTAGATGCCAGAGCATGGATACACAACGAGCATCTGGCGCTTCACGCGCGAGCGAGGTTTCAGCACCACCAGCCATCCAGCGCCTTCCCCCGACAGTCGTCAGCGAAGTCGATCGTCTTCTTGCGGGGCGCACACGTGATATTCGCCTCAACGCCGAACTTGCCCGGCTCTTTCACACGCGGTCGTGGCCACAGGCATCGAAGATTATCGGGGCATGGATGGTCTGGGTCGTGGTCCTCGACTTCCTGACGCTGGCCGTGAATGCCGCCTTGCTCCCTTCTGAAACCGTCATGAAAATGCTTCTGCCAGCGTCGGTCTTGCCCCCGGCAGCAATCTTTACTGCCCTCGCTTTCCGGAAACCGCGCGCGATGTGGATCCAGGGAATCGCGCTCCACGCAGGCGTGTTTCTGATCCTGCTTTCCGTCGCGCTGGTCGGCGTCAATACGGGAGGCGACTATTACGAGCGGCACCTGACGATCATGCTTTTTGTCGCCGTAACCGCAATCATCATATTTCCCGTTCCGTTCGAATGGTCGATTGCAATCGCCGTCTTTGCGCTCGGCCTTTACCTTTTCTTCCAGATGCAGAACCCGGAAATCACGGATGAGAATGCTTTCGCCGGTGCGCTCTTTTTCGCAAGCGGGGTCGTTGCGACGGTGGTTGCGCGCAGGACTGCACGCGTCCTGGCGCACAAGACCTTTCTGCTCGAACTGCGCGACCGGTCTCGTCTTGGTGAACTGACCGACGCAAATTCGCGGCTCGAGCTGCTCGCCCGAACGGATCCACTCACAGGTATCGCGAACCGACGCTGGATGATGGAAACGCTCAGTCGCGCGTGGAGCGACGAGATCGCGCAAAGCCAGGGCGCAGCAATTCTGATGTGCGATATAGACCACTTCAAACAGCTGAACGACAGTCTCGGCCACGCCGAGGGTGATCGGTGCCTTGTGAAGGTCGCCGGTATTATTCAGAGCAGCTTGCGTGACGATCGCGATCTGGTCGCGCGTTACGGAGGAGAGGAATTTCTCATCCTTCTGCGCGATGCCAATCGGGAGGATGGCATCTCGGTGGCGGAGCGAATTCGACGGCGCGTCGAAGCTGCGTCGCTGCCAAACCCGAGATCGGCCGTCGGCGCCTATGTCACGGTCAGCATCGGACTGGCGGTGCTCAACCGCAGCGGTGGAACCGTATCGTCAGAGGGATTGCAGCAACAAGCGGACCAAGCATTGTACGAGGCAAAGAAAAAGGGACGCAACCAGGTGATGGTCTATCGGCCAGACGCATTCGCAAAGACCCAGCTTGAATAACCTTGCGCGCAATTGGGCAAGTCGACTGTGGTGGAAAGCGCTCATTTGCCCACGGACACGAGCCGAACCTCTTCGGTGGAGGATCGACGACAACGAGATCGATACGCGTACCAGATCTCTGGGGTCCGTTCACGCTATCCATACATGCCGGAACGCATCGACACGGCCATCCGCCAACGGAAGGTTGAAGCCGCACTACTGAATGCACTCCGAGAAAAGGATCGGGGCGTTTTCGCCCCTACGTGCCCGACTGCAGGTGCTGAAGGGAGGCATCTAGAGACGGTAGAGCGAGTTTTGATGCTCTCTCTGCCTAAATCGTCGGTCGAAACAACGTCGGCCATAACTGGCTTTCAAATGTATGTGCCGAAAAGCAAAAATCTCCACTGATGGCCGGTTTTGCACCCTAGGACTGCAAGACCTTGGAGCCGCGCTTGGCAATCAGAATGACAACGATTGCGGCAAAAACAACGTAAGCGAGTCCCGCTTGCCACGAACCCATTGGAAGTCCGACGAGCAGCAATGTGTCGTTCCCGCCCGGTATCAGGAGCGCACCTACGCCCATGAGTGCTCCGCTCATGGTTCTTCTTGCGATGACTTTTCTGTTGGGCCATCTCAGAACAACGCGACGTTTTCTCATGCGCGCTGACATGAAGCTTCCGCCAACCATGCAAACAGATATCACCAAACCTGCAAATCCTATCGACGTGTTAGAACCGATTGAGGTCGTTATGGAGAAGCCTGACGCCACAGATGCCAGGAACGCGGAGGCAACACCAATCGCCGCCATCGTCCAAGTTAGGCGCACAAACTCGGACTGCCTGCGGAAGCTGACTGCGGACCTAAAAAGCAATATCAGCGCCAAAATGAGTGCGAGATAGATCAAGCCAAGAGGTGGCCGCATGCTGATAAGCGTGTGATCTGGATCGAGAAGAAAATATCTCTCGATGTACGTCACGCCCAAGATTCCAAGAAACGTAAACGCGAAACTGACGTCCCCGTCGCCGAGATGGCCTACCGATCCAAAAATACAAGCGCCGTTAGCGTAAGTGCCCACTCCCAACAATACAGCGGCGGGGAGGATCCAATAAATATCCCGCCATGCCTCCGTGACCGCCGGCACGTCGAGCAGACTATAGGCGAGCGCGGCCCAAGCAGCGCATTCGAAGAGGGCAACAAGTCTTGCTGGCTTCCTCCAGATTACGAGTGCGGCCGCAGCGGTAACCGTGCATATCGAGCCCCGGTTCATTACAAAACCTAGCACGAAACCCATCGCACCGCATGTGACGTACACCTTCCAGAGCTCGACGTTCCCCGGACCTATTTCGGCAGGAGAAATGCTCACTGGTCAGCCTTTCCCAAAGCAACCGTCACCGTCTATTTCTGCCGCGCCCATCAGTTCAATCGGTCCACGGTATTGCGGTGCGCACCAGTTGGCTATGATTCCTTGGTGTACGTGCGGTGCAAACCTTTGACCAGCGCCCCTGCCCGCCCACGCCCTCCCGCCCGCCTCACTCCTGCTTGGCATGGAGGAGGCCGGTCGGGACAGCTGGGAGAGCTACATTCCTATGGCGAGATTGTCTTCGGCCGATCCGAGCCAAAACCCATTCCCAATGGCAGAAGCAATAAAGCCATGGATCCGATCTTCGTCAGGCTGTGGTTCACCACCATCAAGCGGTAGTCCGATACTCTGGAAGAATTGCCCCATGCTTTCGTATGTCACCATGAGGAGGCGTGCGGGCTCGTTCGCGACGTTGCGGATAGCATGCGGAACACCGCTTGGGATGTCGAGGGCGTCGCCCGAAGCGTAGCAAGCCCAGGAACCATCTTTGAACGCCTCGATCTGTCCTGAAGAAACCACCAGCGTTTCGCGCTCGCCATGACTATGAAGTGGCACACGCGTTCCCGCCGGCACCACCGCGTCCAGTGCACAGTAGGCGCTTGGGTTCCCGACGAATGATGTCAGAAAGCGAACCTGGGGGCCAAGGATGTCGATGAAGCCCGAGTTGTTGAGTACAGTCATTTGATTCCTTGCTTAGCGTTGCGTTCAGCGGCAGGACCGCACAACAGGTGTTTGGTCACCTAAGTGTATCTGAATTGTGTGGCTGCCCGGGCATTTTGGTAACAGCATGTAGCGCCCCCAACAAAACGCTGATCATTATTAATAGTTTTTTGGCGCGAAATCAGAGCTATTAAAATAATTCAATCTAAACAAATGAATACCAATTAATAACAAATCGACGCTTCGATAATATACATAGGGATACACAGAAGCACCTTACTTGAAACACTGTGCATACATGCATGGATAAATATCGCTCCGCTGCCGACACGGTGTCCAAGTACGCGTCGGCAGGGAGTGCCAGTGTTCCGGATACCGATGCGGAGCATGCCGAAGCCTGAGACTCGCTGCGTTTCAGTTAGAGCCTCGAGCCAAGGCCGGAACGCTGGTTGGTATCCAATCCGATAACGACGCGGCCATCGCAAGAATGGCTGATCGCGACGCGCCACCGTGCACTAGAAGGAACACGCGATGTTCATAGGGCATTTCTTAATTCATTTCCGTGCCCACCGGCGCTGCCGCCAAACCGCTCAGGAACTCCGCCGATACAGCGATCGTCAATTAAGCGACATCGGGATTATCCGTTCCGAAATCGACAGGGTCGCATGGCAACAATTCGACAACAATTGAAGGATTCGCGGGACGAGTACAGGCCCCGATCGAAGAGCCAGAGGGCGTCATCTGGATAGTCGAGAACGGATGGATGTCCTCCACCGCATGGCTTTGAGATCGGAGACGTGGATCAACCCATGATCAGCCAACACCCCAATGTGGAGACAGCAGTATGACTTTCAGAAAGACCGAAGCGATCAAACGGCTGACGCCCGAGCAGTATCGCGTTACCCAGCAGAACGGGACCGAGCGTCCTTTCACGGGCGAATACAACGACAACAAGAGGCCTGGGCTCTATGTCGACATCGTATCCGGCGAGCCGCTGTTTGCGTCGTCCGACAAGTTCGATTCCGGTTGTGGCTGGCCGAGCTTTACCAAGCCGATCGTGCCGGAACACGTCGAGGAACGGAAGGACCGTTCCCATGGCATGATTCGCACCGAGGTTCGCTCGAAACATGCTGACAGCCATCTCGGCCACGTATTCACAGACGGTCCGCGGGATCGAGGTGGCCTCAGGTATTGCATCAATTCTGCCGCCCTGCGCTTCATTCCCCGCGAGCAGATGGAGACCCAAGGGTATGGCGCGTTCATCAACCAGGTGGAGGATATCTGAATGAGCGATCGAGCTGACAGAGCTGTTTTGGCCGGTGGCTGCTTTTGGGGAATGCAGGATCTGATCCGCAAGCTTCCGGGCGTCATCGCAACAAGGGTGGGCTATACCGGTGGCGATGTGCCCAATGCGACCTACCGCAACCACGGCACCCACGCCGAGGGCATCGAGATCGCCTTCGATCCCGGGACGATCAGCTACAGGCAGATCCTGGAGGTCTTCTTCCAGATCCACGATCCGACCACCAGGAACCGCCAGGGCAACGACATCGGCATGTCCTATCGCTCTGCGATCTACTACATTGACGACGAACAGAAGCGAATTGCCGAGGACACGATCGCAGACGTCAACGCGTCGGGCCTTTGGCCGGGCAAGGCTGTGACCGAGGTGGAGCCGGTGGGAGACTTCTGGCAGGCCGAACCGGAGCACCAGGATTACCTGGAGCGCTACCCCAACGGCTACACCTGCCACTTCCCGCGCCCGAACTGGGTGCTGCCGCCGCGGTCCGCCGCTGAATAGGCCGCGGTTGTCGATGACGCAAGAACGCCGGGCACGCCACCAGCTTGCCCGGCGCCTCCTCGTCCATACACCCAGGCTCGCGTCACCAGCTGATCAATTGAGAAAAGTGCCGGCGGAACTCCGAAAAGTCCGGCGCTAGCAGGCATCTGTCAACACTAGGCCTGAATCTGACTCCGCGGCACTTGTGCGATGACCGCGGCCAGTGTGTGGCGCCGGCGCTCAGTGAGCGCTGACGCGCGACAACAACGACAGATCCTGTCGGAGATAACACCAAAGGTCTATTTGAGCAAGCTCTGATTTGGTTGACACTGCGTTTCCAATGGCGCCGGAAAACTCGGTGTACATTTACTGCGATCAGAGTAATCGTAGTTATGTGGTGATGCTTGATCATCGCGAATGTTCCAGGTCGGGCACCGAGCGTAGTCGGCATTTGCCAACGCCTTTACCTCGTCCAGCCAGCGGCGGCGCCCATTTTTGAGGAAGTAAGAATGTCTCAAAGAATTCTGATTATCGGCGCTGGCTTCGCCGGAATGTGGACCGCACTCGGTGCCATGCGTCTGCTGGACCGACAAGGAAAGGCGGACGGGACCATCGAAGTTGCCGTGATCGCGCCGCAGCCAGAACTCCACATCCGTCCGCGCCTATATGAAAAGCATGCCGCGCAAATGAGAGCGCCGCTGTCAGAGATTTTCGCCAATGTAGGCGTACGTTTCATCAGGGGCCATGCAACGTCAATCTCGACATTGGAAAACGTGGTCACCTATGCAGACGCAGACGGTGTGGCGTCAACCATAAGCTACAGCAAGCTTGTGCTGGCGACAGGAAGCGTCCTGCACCGCCCCGACATTGACGGTCTCGTCTATACGTTCAATGTCGACCAGCTTGCAGATGCCGCTGAACTGGAGGAGCACATTCATCAACTCGGTCGGCTTCCGGAAACCAAGGCGCGCAACACCGTGGTTGTTGCGGGTGGCGGCTTTACCGGTATTGAGACCGCTGCTGAGATGCCGCACCGCCTTCGGAGCGCGCTTGGAAAAGACGCCGATATCCGGGTTATTATCGTCGAACGCAGCAGCGCCATCGGCCCCGACCTCGGGCCTGGGCCGCGCCCGGTCATTGAACAGGCACTTTCCGAGCTGGGCGTTGAGACGCGACTTCTATCCCCAATCATTTCCGTCGATCACGAGGGCGTCACGCTCACGTGCGGTGATCGGATCGAAGCCTCAACCGTTGTCTGGACAACCGGTGTCCGCGCCAATCCGATCACCCGTCAAATCGACGCCGTCAAAGACTCCTTTGGGAGGCTCCACGTCGATCGGAATCTAAAGGTGGTTGGCCACGAGGACATCTTCGCCACCGGTGACGTTGCGTGCGCCGCAACAGACGATCGCGGAAATCGCACGATGATGAGCTGCCAGCACGCTCAGAATTTGGGGCGTTCTTCCGGGTATAACGTGGCGGCTGATCTGCTCGGAGTGGAGCCCATCCCCTATAGCCAGGAGAAATACGTCACCTGTCTTGATCTCGGACCATGGGGCGCGGTTTACACAGAAGGGTGGGACCGTCAGATCAAGCTCACCGGCGCAGAGGCAAAGAAGCTCAAAACTGCCATCAACACCACCTGGATCTATCCACCGGTGGCCGATCGTGCTGCGGCACTGGAGGCTGCCGATCCACTCCGCATCGTAGTGGCGTGACGATCTGGAAAAACTAGTCACGGGTGATCGCGTTCCGACCGGACCGGTCACTCGTGCCAGATTGGGGGCCGGCTCAGCCAGTCCAAGTTTTGTCTCTCTTGCAGAGACGGCCACTCTAGAATCGAGGCCATAATATGCACGTGCAACTGAAACGAAAAATAGCATTCGCCCTGCTGATGGGGATCGTGACCACGGGCATCATTTCTTTCGTGTTGCTCTCTCTGAACTTCGGCTTCTCCAACGGGTTCCTGGTGAGATGGTTGCGTTCCTGGGGAATCGCCTACGTCATCGTCATTCCGGCAATTCTTGGGATCGGCCCCCGCTTGCAGGCGCAGGTCGATCGACTAATCCGGTGATGATGATTTGCTGGGACGCGGTGTGAGGCAGAGTTGTGCTTTGCCAGGGGCGCGCGATGCGATGCTCACAACCCTCCGCACCGCTGCATCACTGTTGCAGCGAGATACAGTTTTCCATCGAAGCTGACACACACCCGATACTTAACGATGGTCTTTTTCAACAGCGAAGCTACTTGGCTGCCACGAGAGGGAAAGAATGTTGATTCTTGTTCTTGCCTGTTTGGTGGGTGCGCTGACTGGTACCGAGCCACATTACCGGGTTCTCTTCAAGCGCCTCAACAACAGTGACGTGCGCCTACCCTCCACGACAAAGTTCCTAGCACTTGTCGGCATGGCCGGAACGATTCCTGGGATAGCCACCCTGGCGGCAATCGGAGGTATTTGGGCGGGACGCGGCAGCGAGTTTGATCGTTTTGCTGCGATTTCCGTGCTGATTGTCTTGGGCTTTATCCTGTTGTCCAGGCGGTCAGCGGGGTGGATGTCGCAGCGTATTTCTAGACACGGCGACGGACTAATTCCTTTCATGTCAAAAGACGGAAAGCGTAGCGTCTTTGCCTCGCTTCTCTTTGGGAATGCAGTTGGCATGAATTGGTTGCCGTACGCGGCACCTGTTCTGGGTCTGACTTTGGCAAGCACCGCTCTCGATGGGCCAAACATACAACTCGGGCTCCTGATCGCCGCATATGCCTTTGGCGCTACGGCAGGTGCTTCGCTGGCGGCGCTAACGATGGCCGTTAGCCCAGTCCACATCATCCCAAAGATCGGAAAGCGGGTGGGCCAAACAATGGGAGTCGCTGTACTTTCCGGAACTGCAGCGATTTCCGCGCGATACGATACTGGTCTTGTGACTGGGCTATCCTTCGCGACCACAATCAACTTAGAACGAGAAATCGACGTCGACGTGAGGGCGGAAAAAAGGCCTGGCGCAGGCATTTTCCACGATGTTGAACGGCCCGAGGGAAAATGATGGCTGCTTCCCGCTGTCGCGCAGCCCCGGAACACCGCTCTCCAGTAGCTTTCCAAGGATTGGCGAATCCTCACGAGAAGATCGGCTATTCGGATTTTCGTGTGGAAATACGCTCTCTCACCGACACTTTGACGTTGAGCTAAAGTCCGAACGGCTGCGTCCGGCTTGGCAGCTGCCAGCCGGAGCAGAAGTCCACCAGCCAGAAATCAAATAGCCCAATTAGCAAAAGCAATTATACCAAAGATAGGCACTGGGCATTCTCATTTCCCCTTCGAAAACCCCGCCCCCCTGCTATCCTACCTCGGCTCGGGACGCGCACTGACGACCTGATCTTTCAGTTCTTCGTCCTGGGAACACCAAGCAAGGCTGAACTCAAGGTGCGTCTAGATGAACAAATATCAGAATGATCTTCTCGACAAAGCTTTAGAAGCACACGGCGGCTTTGAACGTTGGAAAAAATTCCGCGGCATGGCTTCAACCATTCGCACGGGCGGCAAGCTGTGGGCGTTCAAGGGAACACCTCTGCCTTCCGTACCGAGACGCGCGGTCACCGAATTTCACCGTCAGTGGACTCAGGTTGCGCCGTTTGGCCAACTCGACTGGACAATGACCTGGACACCAGGGCACGTCGCGATAACCAACCGTGATGGCGCGACCATCGCCGAGAGAGACGATGGCAGGAAAGCATTCGATCGAAGCTTCGGTGGCCAATGGGATCCACTTAACCTTGCGTACTTTAACGGATATGCCATGTGGACATACCATGCGGCCCCGTTCGTGTTTGGCGAACGCGACTATGAAGTTAGAGACATTGAACCCATCGAATCCGACTCGGAGCTGTTGCGCGGGATACTCGTGAAATTCCCAGAGAGAATTCACAGTCACAGCCAAGAACAGCGTTTCTACTTCACAGCAGACGGTTTAGTGCGGCGGCACGATTACACGGTCGACGTCTGGGCTGATGTAAGAGCAGCTCACTTCATGTTCGATTATGTTGACGTCGAAGGGTTGAAGTATCCGACGCGACGCTGCGTTTTCACGGTGAAACCCGATGGCAGCCTCGACCGGGACTTCAATGCGGTTACGATCGAGTTGTCTGACTACGCGGCCTTCTAATCGGCTATTCGGATTTTCGTGTGGAACTGCGTTTTCAAGCGACGCGTCCACGTTGAGCAAAAGTCCGAACTGCTGCGTCAGACTTGAGCGAGGCCAGCCGGAACAGCAGCCCGGGACGATGATGTCTACCGAAGCGGACAACCGCATGCCCACAGAACAGTTTTGTGCCGTGGATTGGAATCCCGAGCGCCGAGCGGCGGCCTGGGGTGCGGGCGGCGGTAGCCAATCTTCGAAGCTTTGATTCTCCAATGGACCTCCGCCCAGCTTCCCGCTTCGACCGGCAGCGGAAGATCCTTCCGTAGGCCTTCCGACCACCCTTCACCGGAAGTCGGCAGGACATCCTTCATTCCAGCCAGGCGGGCGATGCCGCGCGTGGCGATCTCTATTGCCGACGCTCAGGCCTCGGGGGCATCGAAGGCGAGGTTGCCGATCGTCGAGGAATACCCCGGCCAGACCTCAAGCGCTGCGATCCGGCAAGGCAGGCGCGACGCTGCAGCATCTGCACCAACACCGTTCTTGCCCAGTGATTCAACCCGACGAATCCTACGGCATGTCGAGCTTCACCAGGGCATGTTCCAGCAACCTGGTATTTTTGATAAGGCAGAGGGGGGCTCGTATCGCCTGGCTGTGATGGCGAAAAAGCCTCAAGCCTTGCCGCGGCAGGTTGGGATGACGGCAGAGAACCAGGTCATGGACATTGGCAGAGGATGGACGTTCCATCTGGATGCCGCCTCAGCGGCGAATAGCCGTAGCAAGGGCACCGTCAGTTTCGCTAGGCTCCGCGAGCGTGCCAATAGCGGATGCTTTCGCATCATCCTGGCTCGGCCGAACCGGAGGACGGCATGCGTGCGAGTCCCCTCGAAACCGTCAACAGAACGGCTTCGAGGGGAGAGCGGTCAAGATCTGCGGGACGCTGCGAAGGAATTGGCGGCGATCCATAACGAAACGGCAAACAAGCCAACGTCCTTCAGCAGAAACTGACCCGGGGCAACCGTGATTGCGGGGAACCCCAAGTTGGGCTCGAATACGCCTGGCGTCGTCACCATAAAGCTCAGTGTGGTCGCGAAGAGCCCGGCGGAAAGTACTCCTCCAACGAGCGACAACAGAGGATTGAAATACCTCGCTGCGATAAGGACACCAATACTCACCTCGATTACTCCAAGCGCACTAGAGAAACCCCTGACACCCAGAAGAGGTTGAACCCAGCTCAAGAACGGGCTGTTGCCGACGAGCGGCGTGAGGCCTTCCGCTTCATACGCGGTGAACTTCATGCCACCGAACCAGAAGTATATAATCACCAGAGATGTGTACAGAGCAGCTGTACTGATCGCGTTCCCAATCAATTCTACATTCGCAACTGCTCCCTTCGGCTTTTCGATGGAGACCTTTGCTTCACTAAATATATTTGCCATGTTCTGTCCTTTCTTAGATACAATCAAATCTGGAATTTTCAATCGTTACTCTATCGTCGTGATTGCAGTCGAACCTTCAATTTATCGAATCCTCCTTCCAGTCCTCGTAGGCGGTGACGCCGCTGAGGCTCTTGCGAAGCTCTGCGTCGAAAACGCTGTTAATCGCGGGTGCAGCTGCGAACTTGAATTTGCCGCAGCTGCACTGTTTCGGTTTTGGGTGCGCGTTGGCTTGATCCGCGCAAATTCCTGCGGCCGTCCGCGATCCCAAGGTCTGCCCCGCGGGTTCTATCGCGCCTTTTGAGGCGCCCCGTCTTGGCTAGAATCTAATCCTTAGCGAGCGTCACCGCTGCTTCGAAGGGCGGTCGAAGCCCATTCCTGGCGCGGCTCGGCGCGGCAGGAACGAATCCACGCCGACTTGCGAACCAGTCCGCCCATCAACTCGGCACTTGGCGCAGTCATCATGCTCTCTTACGAAAATTACGTGTTGGCTGTCTCATCGAGTTTCGGCCGCCCTTGCCACTCTACCGTAGCGCTGCGACGAGCCATGGATTCGAGGTCGCCGCGGTATACGCCCAAGTCGTCGAGTGCACGATCGTCCATGCGATCCCACAGACGCAAGGTACGCCAATACCCATTATGGGTGCGTATCGCTTTGAAAATCAGCCTCATAAACATCGGCGCTCCGCTGAATCAATTCGATACCGATCTGTATCGTTTTATGAAAATGTTCTAACCGTGCGCCGATGTCAAGCTTCCGCTAAAATTCAAAAATCACGATTTTGTCAGCTTTTTGTGATCTGCTTGGCCCGCGTTGTCCGGTTTGCAGAGCGAAGCAGGAACGAGTATATATCAATACAGTTCTGTATACTTAGGAGCAAATATGCGCCGGTCCGAAATTCGCGACCATCTGCTTGATACAGCCCTTCGGCTTTTTAACCAGCATGGATATCACGCCACTGGAGTTGACCTCATAATCGCTGAAGCCCGCGTGGCGAAGACGACTCTTTACCGTCATTTTGCAACGAAAGAGGAGCTGATATTGGCAGCGCTTGAACGACGTGACGAGGAATCGCGAAACGCAATGCGGTCGTTTGTGGAGCAACGCGCGCGAGAACCGCGGGAGCGCATTCTAATGACTTTCACCTACCTAGAGGAGGTGATCGGAGATAAGCACTTCAACGGCTGCATCTTCGCAAATGCGGCCGGCGAATTTAAGGAGGTTGGAGACCCGGTTTTCCAAGCCGCTCTCACTCACAAGAAACTGACACGTGCCTACTTTGAGGAACTGGCCTATGCGGCTCAGCTATCCGACCCTCGACGCATAGCTGCGGAGGTCAATCTGTTGCATGAGGGGGCTGTCGCAGTTGCACAGATGACCAGATCAACATCATCCGTAAGACATGCAAGGGCGATGGCCCAGCAACTACTCTCACTGGAACGTGTATTGAATTCTTGACCCCCGACTCGAGCGAGCGCTCCCGAAATTAGCGGTTTCGGCACGTGGATCGATCCGTTACTATCCCCAGGGATACGGTCTTTTCCACAGGAGGGCCATGCAGCGAAGACTAGCCGCCGTAATGATAGCCGATGTGTGCGGCTACGGGCTACTCAGCCAAGCCGACGAGGAAGGCACTCGCCTTCGGTTTCAGGCCGACCTGAACGATATCTTCCTGGGCGCGATAGCTGCACACTCAGGACGACTGGTAAAAACAATGGGGGACGGTCTGCTCATCGAATTCCACAGCATCGTGGAAGCTGTGCGATGTGCGGTCGATGTCCAACAGCTCAAATCAGTACAGCGGAAGGTCGGCACCCAACACCTGGAATTTCGGATAGGCATCAATCTGGGCGATGTGATCGTCGAAGGAGACGACATCAACGGCGACGGCGTCAACATCGCCGAACGTCTTCAGAGCTTGGCCGAGCCTGGTGGGATTGTCATCTCTGGAACGGCCTACGACCACGTAGAGAAGCACCTTGCGGTCGCGTTCGAGTATCTGGGCGAACGGAACCTGAAGCACGTCCTGAAGCCAATCAGAACCTACCGACTGATCTTGGACAAAAGTCCGCAAAAAACTGTCGCGAAAATTCCCACCAGATTGAACTACGCGCTCGCGGCCGGAATTATTGCTTTGCTCGCGGGCGCGGGGACGTTCTGGTGGAGCCCCTGGAAAGAGCTTGCGGCTGCACGGGGAATCGAGCAGTTGCCTCTTTCCTTGCCGGACAAGCCTTCCATTGCGGTCCTTCCATTCAACAACGTGAGCGATGATCCTAAGCAGGAATATTTTGCGGATGGCATGACGGACGGCCTCATAGCGGAACTTGCGCAGATCTCGGGTTTGTTCGTCATCGCGCGCACCTCTTCATTCAGCTACAAGGGCAAGTCGGTGCCTTTACGACAGGTATCAACTGAGCTCGGCGTAAGATATGTTCTCGAGGGAAGCGTGCAGCGCGCGGGAGAGCAGTTGAGGATCACGGCCAAACTTCTTGATGCCCTCGATGGCGGGCATGTCTGGGCGGGGAAGTTCGATGGCAATCGATCCGATGTTTTCGCGTTGCAAGACGAAGTGACCTCCAGAATTGCAGATGCGCTCACCGTCCGGCTGGTATCCGACCAAAAGAAACAATCACGTGGCGACCGGACGGGCGTGCCCGATGCGCTCGACGCATACCTGCGCGGCTGGGAAAGCCAGCGTCGAGCAACACCTGAAGATCTGGCCCGATCGATCTCGTACTTCGAACAGGCTATCTCGCTCGACCCGGAATACGAACGCGCATACGCTGCCGCTGCCATGGCGTACGCTCGGATCTATCGTTGGCGCTGGCATTCGCTGATCGGCCTGTCGAGACCTGAAGCCAGATCTCGGGCGGCAGGGTACTTACAGTCAGCACCGACACGGAGAACGGCTTTGACTTATCAAGCGGCCGGTCTTCTTTCAGAGTCGGACTGGCAACATTCCACGGCCCTCGAAGAACTGCGAGAAGCCATCGCACTAGAGCCCGGCGACCCCTGGAATTACGCGCTCACTGCACTCGTCCTGACCTCCGCTGGTCGACCTGAAGAGGCGATCCCTCATATCCAGAGGGCGCTGAGGCTCGATCCGCAAGGGCCTCCATTCTTCAGCTATGTACTTGGCCTAATGGAATTCAGTATGGGGAATTTTGATGCGGCGGCGGAAGCGGCCGAAGAGAGCTTAAGATCGAATCCCGGAGACGACAATGCGCTACTGCTTCTGGCCGCTTCGTACGGGCAGCTGGGGCGGCGTCGCGACGCCGAGGCTGCTATCAAGCGCTACAATCAGCTTCGTACCGGGAGAGGCGGAATCATAGCCGCCATAACGACATGTCCCCCGCTCGACTTTGCTCGAGCCGAAGACAGTGAGCGGCTTTACCGAGGGCTGCGCTTGGCAGGAGTACCTGAGACGCTTCCAGAAGTGCAGGAGGACGTCATAATGACGACCCAAGAAGCCCTTCCCCTGTTCTTGGGTCGCAGGCTGCGGGGCACGGACATTAATTCGGGAAGCATTCACGAAGCGACCATTTCACCTGCGGGCCGAGCCAGCTTATCGGGTGGATGGGTGACCGATGAACGAGACGAGATGACCAGCGCCGAAGTCCGACTAGTAGGGGATCAGGTCTGTTTCTACGATCAGTCCAATAGGACCTGCGGCAGAGTCCTTCGGAACCCGGGAGGCATTCGCAACAAGGAAAATGAGTACATCTGGTATGCGCCTGGAAGAACACTAACGTTTTCGTCGTTCGACTAGGTGATTGGGCAGGGTCGGGGCATCTATGCTGCCTCGCAACCGGGTAGCCTATCTAGCAAGCTTTTTAGATCGGGTTCAGAAACCATAGCCGCCGCTTTGTCCACGGGCAGCCAGGCGACCTTTCGCTGACCCGCCTCCGGAAACTTCTTTTTGGTCCGCTTTACTTTCATGACATGAACCTCGACGACTGATGGGAATTTACGCCCATCCTCAAACCCCTTCATGTGCGTGAAGTACCCGAAGACACGCCTCTCGGCCCGACCCTTGACACCAGCCTCCTCCCAAGCCTCCAGTTCGGCGACCTCATGAGGCTCCAGGCCCTTGACAGGCCATCCCTTGGGAATGGTCCATCGCCCGGTCTGGCGCGTAGTAATGAGTAGAACCTCGCAATTGCCGTTGGAATGCCGACGGACACACAAGGCACCTACTTGTTCGATCACCTTCCCGGTACCGGGCCGCGCTCGATCCGCTGACTTTGCAGAGTCTTCCATATATGAACCCGGCCCCGACTTGCTACCGCACGGGATCGCAGGCGCCGCGACATAGTTGCCCACCAGCGGCCGTATGATCCTATCGTTCTCGTCCAATCTTGCCGCGACTCCGTTGTTCCGGAGCCGTCACGGCAAGTATGGTCGTTAGCCATAATCGTCCCGGCTCGTATCGCTGATGTGCCAAGATCAGCTCCAAGTGTGTCAGAGTATCTGGTGGGTGACGGTGCGTCGCGACCGTACGCGCGGCGAAAAGGAAGGCGCGTTCAAAGCTTTGACATGAGAGAACCTGTAGTCAAACGGGTCGCGTGCGTGGAGGGCATGTACATAGTTAGACAAAACGTTTGATTGGCACGCGCGGCGGCGAACTCGTTGCGGATGGCTCTTAGTGCGCAGTAGCCGTCAAAAACGCAGTCCGCACACTTCACCTAAAACTGGCGCTAGGTAGTTGCCTTGCCGCGCATGCGCCCTGCGTCGCGACCCGCAGACCCCGGGCAGCGACAGCGCCCAAACTCGCGTCCGGTTCGTCGCTCTCAAAGATGATTTCATGCTTATGGGGGCCCGGCATCGCCGCCGTCCCGAAAACACTTCCACCTTCGAAGCTGCCCCCTGGCAGACAACGTTCGAACGAGAAAGATACGTGAATTCGTCATTTAGTGTAACGGCCCCACCGCGGATTACAGACCGATACTTTTCGCCCCAAATTCCGACATTCGGCAGATACGCCAGACCCTGAAAACACAGCCAGTGGCTTGGATAGTCCAGTCATTACTCTGGCTCGATCGAACGGGCCGTGTCTACGAAAGAAAGGCAATTTCGATGAGCAAAGTAGTCAAGTTTCTTGCGGCCACGTCCATCGCCGCTTCCAGCTTTGCAGGCGCTGTCTATGCAGACAGCTACTACGAAGGAATCGATCAGAACTTCTCGCGGGGCGAGATTCGCAACCAAGCGCGCACGGACAATTTCGCGACGGGGAGCATCATCGAAAGTTCCGCCGCAAAGTCCTGGCCCAAGATCAAGGGCGGGGAAGGCGAATTTTACTCCGGAATCGAGCGCAAGTAGTATGCATCCGCCAAGAGCGGCCGGACACCACCGACCGCTCTTGGCATACTGCAAATCCCTAGAAGGCGTTCTTCGCATAGCGAGCTGAAGACACTTCTATTCGGATTTCCTTCCGGAATCGCGACTGCTCTGACCTCTACTGATCGGCGCTGTTCGAAGCTGAAAGTTGGAGTCCTATTTCTGCCGGCGTTTGACCGCTGCAAGGATTCGACGATCGAATATGAACATCCCTGCAACGATGTTCCTTCCTTGCAAACCATCTCCGTTCCCTACCGCTGCTCGGTCGAGGCCCTTCGTTCCTGGACGATCTGCGGCGCGTGCAGTCAGCTACTATCAGGATAGCCTATATCAACGCGCTGAGGGCCGACGGTTCCAGGCAGAAGGAAATGGGCCTGCGCAGGCCGCCCCAACGCCTATCCAGGGAGGCGATAGCTAAGCCACCGCCTCCCCGTTTCCGAGCGGGCGAACTTGCAGGGACGTCGCTCAGAAACCTTCTCACGCGGGTGGGTCACCACCTGCCCGGTGATACTCAGATCCTCACAGGCGCCCTGCACCCCTCGGTCCGCCAGCACGAGCATATGAACAACGTTTTCGCGTTGGAATAAACGCGAGGAGACATGTCTTATCAATCGCGGAATGCGATCAATGAGACTGGACGCTCGCCTCGAGGCCCCGAAGCTCCGCCGGAGCTCCGGGGCAGCCGATCTCCCCGCGGGGACACGGAACACGTTTGATCCGCGGTATCGAAGCGGTTGGTCGGAGACAGATGCCGCGGGGGCCGCACGTTGCTGCCTAAAAAGAACGAACATGGGGCCGCGGCGAAGGCCCGTCGAAGTCTGCTTTACGTTAGCGATGCGAGATACTTTGACAACTCTGCCTCTACGAACGCTGGAGCAGAGTCCCTGATTGTCGGAAGATTTCGACGGGCCGCTTCAACTTTCGCCATATCGATGTCGGCAATCAGCAGCGCCGGATCCTCTCCGGCCCGGGCCAACTCAAACCCGTTCTGATCGAGAATGCGAGAGCCGCCCCAAAAATCCAGACCGCCCCGCCGCCCGCAGTGGTTCACCATTATTGTCGGCAAGCTGTAGGTCATCGCAGTATGACGTAGATTTACCTCCCAACCGGTAGGATTGTCATAATCACCGTCCACGACACCTCGCGCAGAACCAATTGGCTGGATCAATAGGTTTGCTCCCTGAAGCGCCACCAACCAAGGCAGCGCCGGCGACCAGCTATCGGCACAGATCAAGGTCGCGGTCTTCCAATCGTCTTCGAGGGAAGCCAGGGAAAGCTCCCCACCCTGCTTGTAAAATTTCCCTTCCTGCAGAAGGCCATATGTCGGAATGTTGATCTTCCGATGCAGGTGTAGAAGTTGGCCGCACGAGAGAAGGGCTTGGGTATTGTAGCTGTGTCCATCCGCGGCGCGTTCGATAAATCCAAACGACACCGCGATCGCACCGGTGCGCGAAGCGATCGTCGCGATCTCGTCCGCGCTTATCGTCCGTCCCAGAACCGAGATGTCCGGAGTTGAAAGGTAATCTGTCAGGGAAAGCTCGGGAAACACCACCAAGCTTGCGCCGTTCTGGCGCGCTTGCTCGATCGCTTCGATGTGAAGCTCCATGTTTGCGCGGATATCGCCTGCCACGCAGCGAATCTGTGCGGCGGCTACTGTAATGGTCGACATGGTCACCTGTCCTTTTGCGGAGACCCGCTCCTCGTCACGGAGGAGCGGATCAACGTCGTCACTGAGTGAGGCCCTGCGATGCCAGAAACTCCTTTGAAACTTCCTCGACAGACCGCTTGTCGACGTCCACCGATGCATTGAGGCTCGCCATAACAGCGTCATCGAGCTTCGCTGATAGCCCGTTGAGGATGTCTGCCAGTTCCGGAGAGCCATCCAGGACTTCTTTCCGAATGACAGGCGTCAAGGCGTAGTTCGGGAAATAGCCCTTGTCATCCTTCAGAACGACAAAGTTAAACGCAGGAATGCGCCCGTCGGTCACGAACACGAGGCCGGTGTCGATCTGCGAGTCCTTCAGCGCCTGGTATACCAGGCCCGTGTCCATGCGCTTTACGTTGGCGCGACCGAATTCGAAGCCAAACGCCTCCTGCAACGGCTTCAATCCGTCCACACGGGCGTAGAACTCCGCGTTGCAACCGAACGAAAGGCCTGTGCCGCCGTTTATTTTGGCAGCGAGGTCAGACAACGTGGCGATCCCCTTTGCGGCAGCGTCATCCTTCCGCATGGCAATGCCGTAGGTGTTGTTAGCGCGCGACGGCGTTAGCCAAACCAGGCCTTTCTCGGCATCAAGTTCCTTGATCCTGGCGTAGGTCGCAGCAGCATCGAGCTTTTCGGTCACCTTGTTGAAGGTGATGAGCGAAGTTCCCGTGTACTCCCAATACAGGTCAATCTGCCCTGCTTCCTGCGCCTGCCGGAGGGGTGCCGTTCCGAGACCGTCCCGCTTGTCGACCGTGAACCCTTTCGACCGCAGCAGCTGACTGGTCATCTCTGCCATGATCTGTTGTTCAGTAAAGTTCTTGCCGCCGACGACAATGTCCTTCGCGGTTGCGACTCCGGCCGCAAGTGCGAATGTCAGGCCCGCGACGATGCATTTCAGGCTAAAGCTTTCCATGCTGTTCCTTCCCCTGTGTTTATTGAGTTTTCAGTTTAGCGGAGCGGGTTAACGCCCTTTGGTATCAGCCAGAACTGGCATTGACCGATCGCGAAGTCGGCGATGATCGCGAGTATTGCAGTCGGGATCGCCCCCGCCAGAAGCATTGATGAATCCATCAGATCGATGCCCGTGAAGATAAGCTCCCCAAGACCTCCCCCGCCAACCAGGAACGCGAGGGGCGCGGTACCGACGTTGATGGCGATGGCGGTGCGGAGCCCTGCAAGAATGACAAACAGGGCGTTTGGCAACTCCACCCGCAGGAGGATCTGAGTTTCGGTCATTCCCATCCCGGTAGCCGCCTCGACCAAGTGGCGAGGAACCATGTTCAGACCGGAAATGGTATTCAGTACGATCGGTAGAAGCGTGAGCACTGTCAGGCCGAAGACGGCGGACGGCGCCCCGATCCCGAGAAACGACATCGCGAGAGCCAGAACCGCAAGGGTCGGGATCGTCGTTCCGAGGTTAATCACCTGGGTGATGGCATCAGCGTGATGCGCCAGCGGCTTCCGCGTGAGCGCGATCCCGAGTGGTAATCCAATTGCGGCTGCTATCGCGCTCGAGTAGGCGACCAACACGAGATGTTGGCCAGCCAGGTAAACGATGTCGCCGCGATAGCTCAGGATCGTATCAAGAAGACCTGAGGAAGCCGCCCAAGCTCCGAATGCGAACAGTGCGCCAGCGGAAGCGATGCTCACGTAGGACGCGGCGGGAGAACGTGTCTGTGTCGTCATTCGCGATACCCTGCACCGAGGAGCTGACTGATACCACGCTGGGTGACGTACCCCTTGTATTGCCCCTCCCCGTCTACGCAGGCCAGCCAGGTCACACCATGCGAGAACATTGCCGACACCGCGTTTCTTAGGTCGTCATTGACGTTGATTAGCCCCGGCAATGCTTCGACGTGATCGCCGACTGCACCGTTCTTGCCCCGCACTTCGCTCAGTTGCAGGAAACCGCGCGCCCGACCGCCAGTCCCAACCATGACGATGGAGGTGTGATCGTTCGCCTCCATCTTCGCTATCGCGGATTCCAAAGTGTCTTCAGCTACGACGCTGGCTGGAGCCTTCTGCATAGCATCCGCCACTTTGACCAGTCGAAGACGCTTCAACGTCCGGTCGCTACCGACAAAATCCGCCACAAAGTTATCGACAGGGTTCGACAGGATCGCATCCGGATGATCGAATTGGATGAGTTTTCCGTCGCGGAATATCGCTATGTGGCTTGCCATTTTCACGGCTTCGTCGATGTCGTGGCTCACGAAGACTACCGTCTTTTTTAGCTCCGCCTGGAGCTTCATGAACTCATCTTGAATCACTTCGCGATTGATAGGATCGATCGCGCCGAAGGGCTCGTCCATCAGCAACACCGGAGGGTCGGCCGCAAGCGCGCGCACCACACCGACACGCTGCTGCTGTCCACCGGAAAGCTCCTTCGGATAGCGACGCAAGAAGGTCGCTGGATCGAGGTTCACAAGCTCCAGAAGCTCAGCGGCTTTTTTGCGGGACTTCTTGCGATCCCAGCCGAGAAGGTCTGGCACGACGCAGATGTTGTCTTCGATAGTCTTGTTAGGGAAGAGACCGATCTGCTGGATGACGTAGCCGATCGAGCGTCGAAGGGTCACAGCGTCCAATGCCGAGGTGTCTCGCCCATCGATGAAGATCTTTCCAGACGACGGCGTGATCAAGCGGTTGATCATCTTCATCGTGGTCGTCTTCCCGCATCCCGATGGGCCGAGCAGAACGCAGACTGCACCCGACGGAACTTCCATGGTGACGCCATCGACGGCGGTAACAGAACCAAAAACTTTGGTGAGGCGATCAAGTCTAATCATCAGCTTATCCGAAGGCCTGGGGATGTAAGAAACCGCCTGAGCGCAAGAAGACCGAAGTCCGCAAGGATGGCGAGGACGCTCACGGCGAGCGCGCCGGTCAGCAGTTGGCGAGGATCGGTCTGTGTGATGCCTCGGGAGATAAAGGTTCCGAGGCCGCCAGCGCCGATGTATGTCGCGATTGCAGCGACCGCGATATTGAGGACGACGGCATTGCGGACGCCGTTTATGATGACAGGCAGCGCAATCGGCAATTCCACATGTTTCAGACGTTGCATGAACGTCATTCCCATCCCGACCGCCGCCTCGCGCAGCGACGTGTCGACATTCATGATTGCGGTATACGTGTTGCGGATAATCGGCAGCTGCGCATACAGAATGAGTGCAATCGCTGCTGGCAGAAAGCCAATGCCCTGGCCGATTTTCGACAGAATTGGGATGAGCAGACCGAACAACGCGATCGACGGTATCGTCATCACGGCCGCTGCAACGTAGAGAACTTTATTCGCGATGGCCCGGCTGCGAGTGATGAAGATGCCGATCGGCACACCAGTGCAAATGGCGATGACGATAGACACGCCGACCAGCCATATGTGCTCGATCATCCGTGACCATATCAGCGGCAGGTTGTCGCCGATAAAGTGAATGGTTTCCATATTGTCCTCCCACCCTCCTCAAGAGGATTTGCGGATCGTAGGTGAAACAATCGAGCGCTAAGAACCGAATGTCCGACGGGAAGTATCAAAAACTCGCCATGCGCTCTCCCTACGATCCACGCCCTGCGCTATGGCTCCTGCTGTACAGGGGTTTTCAGAGCTATGCCCTGTCGGATTTCCGACGCTCGTCGCTAGGAGTGCAGCAGAACAACCGCCGGTAGGCGCTGCCGAGGTGCGAGGCGGAGACGAACCCACAGCGGAGCGCTATAGCGGCAATAGCTTCGCTACTTTCTCTGATGAGACGACGCGCTTCGTTCAATCTCGCATTCAAATAGAACCGCTGCGGTGTCATCTTGAAATGGTGGTGCCAAAGCCGCTCGAGTTGCCTTGTAGAAAGGCCGCTTTGTTTCGCCACATCGTCGATGGGAACGACGTATTCGAGGTTCTGCTCCATAATCGCGATCGCGGAGGCAAGACGGGCATCGTGGATGTCGTAGCGCCATTGGATGGCCATCCGTTGGTGCTCCTCCGGCCCTCGAATTCGAGTATGGAGAAACTGTTCGGCTGTGTCCGCTGCAAGCTGGGCTCCGTGATCACCGGATATTTGCGCCAGCATCAGGTCGATCGCAGCGGTCCCTCCGCCGCAGGTCCAGCGGCTACCGTCACGCACGTACAGGTCCCGCGTCACTTCGATATCCGGAAATTCCTCGGCGAACTGATTCATAGCCTCCCAATGGAGAGTGCATCGCTTTCCCACCAGTAATCCGGCACGGGCCAGAATGAACGTTCCCGTGCTCAATGCCCCTAACGGCATCCCGGTGACAGCCAACTTCTGCAGGTATTGGAGAATCCGTTTCGGACGTTTGCTCTCGATATCCAAGCTGGCGACGACGAACAGCCGATCCAATCGGGGTGCATCACTGATGGCAACCGTCC
Source organism: Ensifer sp. ENS08 (assembly GCF_014852195.1). Classification (NCBI taxonomy): domain Bacteria; kingdom Pseudomonadati; phylum Pseudomonadota; class Alphaproteobacteria; order Hyphomicrobiales; family Rhizobiaceae; genus Ensifer; species Ensifer sp. ENS08. The sequence goes on along the minus strand of NZ_JACVBF010000014.1, from coordinate 166,113 downwards.
GCGTCTCGAAGCCGCTGCTCGAGGTGATTATGCCCCCGTCCTCGGAAAGCAAAAACCACTCGTACAGTGTGTGGTTTGCAAGGCGGTTCGCAGCGCGTAGGGGCTCGCTCGCCGAAGCGAGGGCCATCATGGAAAATTGCGGAAGGAGCAACAACCCTACGCGGATTGGAGCTTCGTTACGAACTTGCTGCATCTTTCCAGGCGTACGACGCCTCCCCAACTCATCCGCTTGCACGTATCCAACCGCGGTTCGAAAAGGAAGCCGTAATCGCAGGCGTGACGCTAGGTCCGAGGGAGCGAGAGGTCGCCGAGTTCACCAAGCAAGGCCTCTATCGGATGCCGCAAGGCCACACCATCGATACTGGCGGCCTGCGATCTGCATGAATACCCATCCGCCAAAAGCTCCGGTGCGTCAAGCTTCGCGACCTGGACCGCCCAACTTTGAGAATATATGCGCTCCGACAGCTCTCTGTGCTCAGCCTCATGCCCGAACGTGCCCGCCATTCCGCAACATCCGGCCGCCTCGAAGGCGAGATCCAACCCGCAGAGCCCGAATACGGTCTTCCAGGTCGAAATGGCCCCCTGAGCTGTGCTGCGCTCTGTACAATGCGGTATGAACCGGAAAGAACGTTTGTGAGGAGCCCGAGGCAGGAGATCTGCGTGATCGCGGAGCCACTCCTGGACTAGCAACACGTTGGGGACTTTCTCTCCGGGCAAAGCCGCTCGGTACTCGGAGCGGTAAGTCAAAGTCATCGACGGATCGATACCGACCAGCTTCACCCCACTCTCCTCAAGCGCCCGCAAGGCCAAGGAATTCATCCGCGCCGTGCGCTCAAATCTTCCGAGGAAGCCGTGCACGTGCAAAGGCTTCCCATTGGCGTAGAATGGCGCTAACCAGGGGCGAACTCCCATCAGACGGAAGAGATCGATCACCGCCAACAGCACCCGCGGCTCGTAATACGTCGTGAACGCATCTGACACGATGACAACGCTGGTACGGCGCTGCTCTTCGGTAAGGGCTGACAACACTCCCGGCGAAGCTATTCCGATCGAACGCGCCCGCAATTCTTTGGCAAGGTGCACGTTCGGGAGCCTTGGAGTGTGGACGAGTCCAAGTAGCTTCAAGATCCCGGAATTCATTGCAAAGTTTATTAGTCCGGGGAATGACGCCATCATCGGCAGCATTCCTTCAATGTTGGCCATGACGTGGTGGCGAACCGGACGCAGATATCGGCCATAGTAGAGTTCGAGAAACTTCGCCCTGAACGTCGGAACGTCCACCTTGATCGGGCACAGCCCGGTGCACGATTTGCAGGCGAGACAACCGGACATTGCCTCGTTCACTTCATGCGAAAAATCATCGGGATCGCGGCGCAAGGTGGCCAGCAGTCGCCGGCCGAAATTCCGCCATGGGGGCGCCTTTCGTAATCTGGCAGCCTCGGTGGCTGGATCGACGCCCTCCGACACCAAGCGGCGAAGCCACTCCCGCATCAATTGCGCCCGTCCCTTGGGAGAATGTCGTCTTTGCCGAGTGCCTTTCCAGGAGGGGCACATTGCCTCGTCGGGGTCCCAGGAAAAGCAAGCGGCGTTGCCGTTGCAATGCAGTGCCTCGTCAAAGGCAGCCCTGACCGTGGAGGTGAGCTGCCGATCAAACGCGCCTTTGGTAGGCAGTTCATCTATCCGAAGGAGCGGTTTTGCCGGAGGAGCGGCGATCTTGCCAGGATTGAACTGGTTCCTTGGATCGAAGGCGGTTTTCACCGCCTGCAACAAGGGATAAAGGTTTCCGAAAACCTTGGGTGAAAATTCCGACCTCAACCCCTTGCCATGCTCTCCCCAGAGCAGTCCGCCGAAACGGAGCGTGAGCTCTACCACCTCCTCGGTAATTTCCCTTATCAGCTCTTCGGCACCGTGCTTCTTCATGTCGATTGCGGGTCGGACATGAAGCACACCTGCGTCGACATGCCCGAACATGCCGTAGATCAGGCCGCGGCGATCGAGTGCGGCGCGGAATTCCAGTATGTAGTCCGCAAGATGCTCGGGAGGGACCGCAGTGTCTTCCACAAAAGCGATGGGTCTGCTGTCGCCCTTCATGTTGCCAAGAAGACCCACGGCCTTCTTGCGCATGTCCCAAACTTTCTGAACCTGTGACGCTCCGCGGGCGATGGAATAGCCACGTCGGCCTCCCCTCCCCGTGTTATCGTCGAGTTCGACGATGAGCCGCGACAGCGCGTTGTCGACCTCCCCTTGGCTCATACCGACAAATTCGATCAGATTGACGCCCTTCATTGGGCCAGCGCCATCCTCTGGAAAGAACTCTTGCACGGCCTCCCATATTGGATCCCCTTGGGCGAGCGCGAGCACACGGGAGTCGACGGTCTCGATCGAGGCCGGCACGAAGCGCATTAGCGATTGGGCGTCGCGCAACGCTGCGTCGAAACTGTCATACCGCTGCGCGATAAGCGCCTCGTGCGTTGGGATCGGCATGAGGTTGAGAACCGCCTCCGCCAGAAATCCCAGCGTACCCTCCGAGCCGCACAACAGCGAGTTCAAATCGAACATACCATCCTGCCGGCGGATATGCGCCAAGTCATATCCGGTGAGGCTACGGTTCAGTTTCGGAAATTGCGCGCTGATTTCAGCAGCTTTTTGTTCGTGCATATCGGCGACACAACGATGAATCGCGCCAACGAGATCCTCTCTTTCGACTATCACGCTGAGGGAGGCATCGTTCAGAGGCGTGGAGCGCCAGACCGTACCGTCCGACAGAACAGTAACCAGTTCCAAAACATGGTCGCGCGTCTTTCCATACAGGCAGGACCCCTGGCCGCATGCATCCGTGGAAATCATCCCGCCGATGGTCGCACGGTTTGACGTAGATAGTTCTGGGGCGAAAAACAGGCCGTAAGGCTTCAGGGCAGCATTCAACTGGTCTTTGACGACGCCCGTCTGCACGCGTGCGGTGCGTCGGATCGGATCGATCGCGAGGATCCGGTTCATGTGGCGCGAAACATCGACGACAAGGCCGGAGCTTAGCGACTGACCATTCGTCCCTGTTCCCCCGCCACGAGGCGAAATGACGACATCCGAGAAGCGCGGCTCTGCGAGGAGTTTGGCGATCCGCACCAAATCCTCGCAGTCTCTCGGGAACGCAACGGCCTGGGGTGTGACCTGATAGATGGAGTTGTCTGTTGAAAGCACCGTTCGATCTGCAGCCATTACGGACAAATCGCCGCTGAAACCGCGCGCCTGAAGTTCGGCACAGAAAACGCCGTAGAGCGGCATAAGGTCGGATCGGGTACGCAGGCTGGGGATCATGTTAAATCTTCTGCCCGCACGGTCAGGAGAACCCGACCGTGCGTCGCCATCTGAAAAATCAAGCCGAACGGATTGCCTGATCGATTTCCTTGATCAGCCGGTGGAAGATTGGGTTATCGGCCTGGTTCTGTTGGCCGTGCATCATACCTTCGATAATGAGAGCCTTCTCCCCGGCGTTGCCTGGGTAGACGCTGTGCAGCCGAATTGATTCCTCCGGCATATGCAACGTGTTCTCAGCGCCATGTACGATAAGGGCTGGCGGATAACCGGCGCCTCCGTTCAGGTCGTTTTCGGGGTTGAATTCTACGTATTCCTTGTAGGACTTCGCCGTCACGTGGCTGCAACCGGGCCAACGATCAACGCCGCCGGCTTCGGTGTAAGCACCCAGCTGCCGATCAACGTACTCCTGAGTGTCGGCATCAAGTGGATAATAGCCCACCTTGGTCAGATCGGTCCCGGTGTCGAATGGCGGAATCGCAGCGTCATCCGCCAGCTCCTTAATAGCCGCGTCAGCGGCTGCCTTGTCGGCCCGGAGTTCCTGAAGGGCTGAAATGCTCGTGTAGCTCATCGGTACCCAGAATGCGATCTGGTCCTTCCCCTGCTTGGCAAGATCAACGATCGCTGCGAGGCTTGCGACCGATCCCATCGCCCAGGAGGCCACTACGGGCATTGCCCCAAAATTGGCCTTTGCCCAGCGAACGGCGGCAAGCACCTCCGCCGTTTGATCTACGAGGCTGACGTTCGTGACGGTGATGCCGTCCTGGTCGGCAGTGTTGCGGACATCCTTATTGGTGAAGAAGCCTGCGACGTCGTATGTCATTACACGGTAGCCACGTTCGGCAAAGGCGCGGCCGAAAAGCTGGCCGTACATCGAGACGCCGCCCGTAAAGCCAGAGTTGAAAACGACCGGCGGAAGGTTGGCGTCAGGGGACGCGGGCCTGAAAACCCGGCCAACCAAATTGATCGTTGCATCGCCGTAGGCGACGGGGAACTGAATGTCTTCGATAAGGATGTCCGTCATCGTTTCGCTTTCATCTGGACGTGGGAAAATGTAATAGGCAGCGGCACTCAAGAGCTGACGCGCCGGAACGGAGGTGATTTCGCTCGCCGCGTTGGCCAAAGCTTCCGAAAAGTTGAGCGCTGCGACTGCGTCGAACTGGCTTTCAAAGCTCCGACCGCCGCCGTCCGCTCCGACGTGAGGTGCGTCGCTTGCCGACAGGAGAATGCGATCCGGCCCCACTCCGCTAACGATGGCCAGGACAAATGGGAGCGCGCCGTCCACGGTGGCGGAAGTCCGATATCCCGGCCCCTTGAACCACACGTTTCCTCGCGCCTTCGCCTCCTCCAGCAGGGCTCGATAGCTGGGTTCGTTTGCGCCCCGCTCCGCGTGGCAGCTTCCAAGATGGTCGATCAGAACGGGGATATGCCTGGGAATTTGCCTAAGGACCCGCAGGTTGGTCCCAGCTTCTTTGGCGTAGACATGGACGTGTTGGTCCGGCCGCAGCCGCTCGAAAAGGGCCTTCCACCCGCTCCCCGTGTATTGCGCTTCCGAAACACGGTCCGGCGGCGTGTCGTGTAGCACAATCCGTACACCCACCACCTGCGGATGCCGGAGGCGCTCTGCTGTCGCGTACTCCGGGTCTGCCTTAATCGTTCCGACCAACGCGACATCACCGTATCTTCCCGGATCTGACCTCTTCAGGCTCTCCATCTCGTCGAACGACGCAAAAATGTTAGCGGAGTCCGGGAGAATACTCAGATGTACGTTATTGACGAGCCGTGGCATTGCCCCGGTTTCGCTAAGATGTTCGAGGTAAGCGGAAAGGGTGTGAGGTGCTGGAAGCGAGTATGGAAGGAGTCCCTTCACCGCTTCCAAATCGGCCGATGTGTAGAAGTGGACATGCGCGTCCACAAGCATGCTTTCGGTGCTCATCGTCTGCTCCCTGTTGAGAGCAAGATATCGCTCGGCCGCGGGACGGCGGCCCGACTACCCGACGGTCCGTATCAAAAGTTCGCCATCTTGCACGCTGCTGAGGGGTCTCGGTTAAGCCGCACGTCTCCCTGCAGACCCGGCGTAGCGAGGAAGCTCGGATTCTGGAGTGAACCCTTTCGTGTGGAAAGTTCGTTGAACCTGGCTTGAAAGGCTTGTGCAGCCGCCAGATGGCCCTCGGCCGCTCGAAGGGCACCTCATTCGATTCGTCCCGCATGAAGCAACCGCCTCAGCAGGACACCCGGTTTTCCGCCTATGTGGACCCCAGAAAGAGGGGGCGCGGACGCCAAAAGGGGGGACTTCCGACCGCGCCCCCAACGCAATCCCGACCCATGAAGGAACGGAACCGCGAGGGTGTTGCCGACCAGCGTGCGCCTCGCCCCACAAAGCGGACGTGTCGCTCGCGTGTCACTGCAGGCTCAAGGAGAAGATGAGCCTGCAGTGGAAACGTCTGGGGACGCGAACGCCAGGAGGAGAAACTCGCCCACGTCCCCAATCGCAATCCCAGCTGGCTGCCGGCTGGAACGGCGGAGGCGTGAGCAGGGGAAGGACCTGATATCTTCTCGTGTCCACGCAAGATACTGACGGTGTTCCGACACGAGAGCAGACGTTTCCGTCTGGTACGCCTGAATGCACGAGCGCGAGAAAAGCGTCACCGCTTGGACAACCCGATCCTGCGATCTTCTTGCTCTCGTCCTTCACGAAGGCGTTTATAGCAGCGACTTGTTCAGCAGGTGTGTCTACCGAGGCCCAGATTTGTAACGGCCTGTAGTACACCTTGAAGTCGGAGCGGTGCTGATGCGCATCGTGGACGCGACCGATCACTAACGCCCACTCGCACAGCCCGCGGCGCACGCCGAACACGTCCGGGCAAGCTGCGCTCAGCGGCTGTTCGTCACGAGCGATTGAAACCGACCGCGCCGACTGAATCCTGCGAAGCTTTTGCTTCCGGCACAACGTCAAGCCTGGGACGTTGCAATTGAGGCGGCATCCAGATGGAACGATCGTCCTATGCCGATGTGCCATGGTCCGGTGCCCCGACGCCATCTAATCCTCTTCGAGGAAGGATCGGGGCGTTTTCGCCCCAACAGCACAGGCGCTACAAGCGGCCTCTGCGATTGAGCCTGTTTCCGCCGCTTCAGTACGGAGCGGCAGAGCCATTTTTTACGCTCTCGCTGACCGGCCAATTCCCGTCGGCCACGAGTGGCATTCAACGCTTTGTGACGACGGGTCCGCTCAGCTTCTCTGCTCCACTACCGATGACTGAGTTCCGACCGCCGGCGAAGCGGCGCTTATCCGTCGGTACGCCGCGTGAGCTATGATGAGGGCCGCAGTTACGAACAGTGCGCCGATGAATCCCAGCTGATAGCGGTCTAGTACTGATATCCCCGCCGCGCCGACCACGCCAGCCACGGACACGCCGACGTATAAGGAAGCGGAATTCAGTCCCAAAAGAAGCGATGCGGAGGCCGGAGCAAGGCTGATCAATCGATGCTGCTGAGGGACCAGCATTCCCCAGCCGCACATCCCCCAAACCACGAGAGCCGCCGCGGCGCTCCAAAGCTGAGCACTGGTCCAAGGCATCAACACGAAGTTGATCACGGCGATGGTCAAAGCGCCGTTGATTATCAGGCGATTACCAAATCGGTCTGTGAAGTATCCGGCAGCCAAATTGCCGACGGTCGCAGCGATCCCCCAAAGCAGCAGGAGCCCAGCCAGCACTTCGGGATTTCCGGCCGTTGCCCGGTCGAAGGCGACGCCGAGATAGGTGTATACAGCGAAGAAACCCGAATACGCCACGAGAGTGCTCAGCAGGGTTAGCGCCACACGCGGGTCCTTGAGAGGAGCCAGGCGCGCGCGAAGCGAGACTGCCGGGAGAGCAGGCACTGCCGGCAGCAGTGCAAAGACTCCCAGTGCCGCGATGACGCCGACCCCAGTCACGAACCACATGGTGGCTCGCCAGTCACCCAATCCACCGATAAATGTTCCAAGGGGCGATCCCAGGGCGGTGGCACCGGACAGTCCGGCGATCACAATGGCGAGAGCACGCGCGCGCTTCTCCGGCGGCACGAGCGAAGCACCGGTTGCGGTGGCAGTGGGGCTGAACATCGCGGCGCCGAGCCCGGCCAGGAAGCGACTGGCCAAGACCAATTCAATGTTTGGGGCAACAGCGGTGACGAGGTTTCCTAAATTGAAAACCACTAGCCCGGCGAGCAGTAGCCGCTTCCGCGGCCAATGCGCCGCGGTCGCCGCTATCACGGGCGAGAGGATCGCAAAGCTTAAGGCGTAGACGGTCACCATTTGTCCGGCGACTGCGATTGAAACACCGAGGGACTTCGACACCTCAGGAAGAATTCCGGCAATTACGAAACTGTCCGTTCCGATGGCGAACATGCCGAGTGCGAGCACGAGCAAGCGACGATCCAAGGCGGTAGTCCTTCAAAAAAACGCGGCGTCAGTCGCCGCTCCAAGTTTCATAATGGAACTTATCTGAACAAGTTGCATAAAGCAACTGTTGTGTCTATATTGCGGGGATGCAACGAAAAACCTTCAGCGAAATGAACTGTTCGATAGCGCGGGCGCTCGATGAAATCGGCGAGTGGTGGAGCTTGCTCATCGTCCGCGAATGCTTCCTCGGAACGACGCGTTTCGATCAGTTCCAAGAACGGCTGGGCATTGCCCGGAATATCCTGAACACGCGATTCAAGCGGCTCATCGAAATCGGGGTTATCGAAAAGGTCGCCCTTGAGGAGAAGGGCAGACGGGAAGGCTATCGTCTCACTTCCAAAGGCGAGGAACTCTTCCCTGTATTGGTCGCTTTGCAGCAATGGGGCGACAAATGGGCTGTTAGCGAGAACGGCCCGCCGATCTTGATGGTGGAACACGAAACTGGGCAGGTGCTCGGCCCCGTGGGACCGACCTCGGCCTCCGGACACCCGCTCGGCTTTCGTGACGTCCGGCTTGAGATAGGCCCCGGTGGCGGGCCCTCGACCGCCAAGAGAATTGAAGACCGGAATTTCACAGTTCTGGGCACGCCTGGTGGGGCGGTCGACCCGAGTTCCAGAGTGCTACCAGAGGCCAGCTAAGTGCGATATATATTGCCAGCAGCTCAGATATCCGCGAGTGGCGCCCTCATCGCTTTCATCTACGAGTTGATCTGGGCAACGACCGACCGGATAAGTTAATGCTTCCCCCATGGGGTGACTGGGAGCGGCCAAGTTGCCAGTTGGCCGCGCCGACGGCGCGTTCCTTCTTCATTTTTGTCCCCGTCTAAGTTCCCTCGCCGCAACCGCGGGTCCTTCCGTTGAATTCGGATGGTTCGCCAGGTCAGGGAATGACCAGCGCCTACGCTCTTCAGGCGGGGTCGCCAGGCTATCGACGGCGGGCCTCCCGCCACTCCTGCGGCTTCAGCACGCGTCGCCTAAGCGACATCCAAAGCTGTCGGTTCGTTCTCAACTCCAGTCAGTAATCCCACTAGATACCAAGCTCACGCAAGGTAGAAGGCCAGCACGCCGCCCCCTTTGCTCCAAGCCCTTGCCTTGAAGGGCGAGCTGGATACGTGGGTTATCAGAGAGCAGCTTAACGAGGTCCCCGCACGTGACTGGCCACCTTCGAAGAAGCGGGTCCGATTTCCCTCCCTTTCTGGTTAGTGGGATCTTCGCCTCGATTTCCTGCCCCAGTCCGCGTCTAGAGGAGGTCTAAGCTGACATCCAGGTTTTCTCGACATTTTCCTCCAGGCGAGGCTTGTTCAGCGGCTGGTTGAGAATGATCGGCATCGGCATGATCGATTCCGCACCGACTATCAGCGCCTCACCATCTCTCAGGTTCGGCAAGAAGGCGGCCGTCGATTGGTCGAGAACGCCGCTCGCGTTGATCACAACGGATTGGTCTCGCTCGTTGATCAGACGGTGCACTACGAACATTCCGATCTGAGAAAGAACATCCTCGGGAACATCCCGAGGTCGCTGCGTGGCAAGGAGACAAGTCAGGCCGTACTTCCGCCCTTCCTTCGCGATGAGCCCGAATGCATCGAGTGTCACCTTGTTGCTCTCATCGCCGATGCTCTTGTTCAGAAACTGATGAGCCTCATCAATCGCGACGACTAGCGGAACTTCTTGGAAGTCGCCGTTTCTCGCCCGACCGAGTAGATACCTCCCGATCGCATTGACCACGAGTTCGCGAGTGTGCTGTTCGAATGCTAGATACCGCATCGAAACCCTGAGAACCGCCGTGTCAGGATCCGCTAGGAACTCTTCGATCACGTTGGTCAAATCGGTCATGTAGGCCGGTGGAGCAAATATCGGCACCATCGGCTGCGACTTCTGGAAGGTGGTGATCCGCATGCAAAGCGTGATGCAATTGTCGAAGGAATTCGGATGCCTGCCGCCCCAATGATGCTTCGGTCCGTTCAGATCTGTCGGATAGACGCATTCCTCCAGTACCTGCTCCACGAGATCCTTGAATTCGAAGAATGCGGACGGCGCATGGAGAGCATGATCGTGAGCGACAATCGCCTGGTTGATCGGCTTCTTCGCCCGTCCGGCTTTGATGAGAAGACTTGAATCCTGATCCAGAAGTTCAGGCTCGAGATGGACCAGCTTGAGGCTCTGCAAGGCATCGCGCAGCTTGGGGACCTGCACCCCGGGGCTTGGCTGGAGGAACGCGAACAGATCCATCTCCGTAAGATGGAAATAGGGAAAGGATACGAACTCCCGCTTGTCCGCATCGCCATCGCGGGTTCCGCCGAGATGGACATGCCTGACCCGGCCCTGAAGCGTATGATATTCGCCAGTAGGATCGAGAAGAATTACTTTTCCGCCCCGCTCTGCGACCTGTTCGACCAAGCGGGCCGTCGTCCAGCTCTTGCCCCCGCCCGTCGTTCCCAGAACTGCACAATGCCTCCCAAAAATCGAGGCGGGGGAAAGCGATATCCGTGTCTCCGGCGCGCCGCTGAGATGGCCGATCTCGATCAGCCCGCTCTTGGCGCCCTTCGTGGAAACAATCGCATGGCGAACAAAATCCGGGTGCGCGTGATAGACATAATCCCCTACCCTCGGCACCTCGCCGATCCCGCGGCTTGATTGGTTTGAATTCAGATCGACCGATCCGAGGAGCTTGATCATGCCGATCGGATTCGCGACTTCGTCGCCTTCGTTCCGTTCGGGCTCGACTGAAAGGCGATCGCGATCGGGAAGCTGTATCTCTGTGATACGGCCTATGATGGCGCTTCCATAGGATTCGATCACGACGAACTCGCCCACCTGTCCTCTGGTGACACGGTGCCCGGCATACTGAGACGGGGCTACCTCTGTTGCGAAAGGAAAGTTCACCCGAATCCCGAGCGGGCTGACGCGCGAGACGGAACCCAGGTATCGAGATCGCTCGAACGGATAGCTGGGAAGAGGTTCAGCCATGCGTCCTTCCCATGTTTCGGACGCGCTCGGTATGTCGCTCGAGTTCTGTCTCCGCAATCACATCCGGAACCACGGGGACGATCTCCTCAAACTTTCCCGCGATCAGGGCGAGCCTCGCATCCCCGTTGTCGATCAGCTCGCCGAAGGCGCTCAAATATCCGTTGCTTTTCGCGCCGCCATCGCTGGCCTTTTCGATGTCGGGATTTATCACCACGACGTTCAGCGACAGGTTGGCTTTGATTGCGCCGAGTATCGGCTCGGATATGTGCTTGTCATTGAACCCGAAGCCAATGACCAAAAGCGTCGTGTTGGGGGTACGGAGACTTGCTTGGAAGCTCCCCATCATCTCGATATACGGCTGGCTGAATGACAGTTCGTATTTCGTCGACTTGGGATAGATCAGCAGCGGCTTCGTCGTGCCAGGCCTTTTTGCGATCTGCCCGGATGCGTGGTTGACCTCCCAGTCTATCGAGCCGTGGATTTTATATAGGTGGAAGAGGTTCTCGATGAAATCCGATTTCTCCTCGCCCGCCGCACGACGCACCACATCATAATCAAACTGCGATGAGTCGAAATGTGCCTCGCTTCCAAAGGCGAAGCCATCGACCACGACGAAGGCGGAGCGCCTGGCTGCCGTCTCGAAGCAGGTGTCGTAGTTCGTCGTGAAAATCTTCGTCCGCGCTCGTCTTGCGGATCTGCGCGCCACCCTGCGCAGAAATGCCTCATGCACGGGAACGCTGATCGCGTCCTCCATGAAGTCGACCTCATCGCGGATGATGCCCTCGGCGATCTCGAGAAGAACGCGTACCTTCTTCGCATCGCCTTCGGGAAGGAATTCCGCCGCCGTCGTCGCTCGGGACATCAGGTGTTCGAGGTCCTCGGTATCTTCTGCGACGTTCGCCAAAGTCACGAAGGACTTCCACCGCGCGCCCTCCGCCGCTCCGTCGACGATATCCGCGGTTTTGAATATCTCCTTGATCCTCGATAGCAAATCCCACATCGTCGGGGCCACTCTTTTTCCGTCCTTCAGGACGCATAACGAAGTTCCCAGACCAGTCAGGATCACGAGGTTCTGCGCCCGGACCGCTGAAGACAGCACGCGCCGGATGTCGGCGGTCGCCGGATCAGGGATGTCATCGACGGGCTGCTGGACTGCTATCCAATCCCCGGAACCCTGTGAACTCTTGATTTTCAAAGCTGACTCTCCCTGTCGGCAGCGAGTGTTGCCATGAGTCGTGATGATTGCAACCGTATCGATCAGCTACTTTAGATGTGCCGCGCTCTCATTTGTCGTCCTGCAGGAAATCCCCGAGGTCCTTGAGCAGCGAGGCGGGCATCGGTCCAGCGCGCCGATCTTCGCCGCTGAACCGAGAGCCTCCACGCCTGCTTGATCCCATTGGTCGTATCTACGCGGCGCTTGCTTACCGCCAGAGCTGCTGCACTTCATCGAGAGACGGCTCGAAAATGAGCTGATGCGCGAGCTTGTTTCTCAATTTGTTGATGGCCGCGGGCTTGCCGCCTGGTCGTCTTCCAGTGTTCCAATCTCCAAGATTGGGCGTGATCAGTTCGATGTGACGCAAAGTCCTCTTGATCACCGAGTCGAGTTTGCCGGAGCAGGAATTCGATGGCGAGGTGTCTTCAGAGGAGGCGCCTGACGAACGGGTGATCGACCATCCGGTGGTAGGGAGCAGAGAAGTTGTCGAGGCGGGTCGTCAGCTACGCCATCTACTCGCTCCATCGCTCATATTTTCCGTCGGGATTATGGAAGCTGCGAAGCGATGGCTTCGACTTCATGTCCCTAATGCGGGTGGCGAGTCTCGCCAGTTCGTCTGCGGCCCCCGGCTTCCATTTGTTCCTGATCGCCCACGACTTGATATGATCCGGCTCCAGCTTGTGTCCTTTGGCACGCAGAATCCTCAGTGTCTCGTCGGCATATTCCTTGTCACGCGGGTTCATTACGGCATGGGAGAGATTGATTGAACCCGATAGAGAAGTAAGCGCATTCACGATCACGGTGTCATCTATGAGAGGGGCAGGTGTCTTAGGTTGTAGCTCACCGTGTACAACCGGGTTCCATCGCGCGATCCATTTATCCGCCTGGCTTTTGATGTCCGGGACCGCGACGACCCCTACGACCGCGTCCAGACCATCGACGGTTTCGAGGAGCTTGTCCTCTGCGAAGTATGCGATGATGACGGCCCCCCGGCCCGTGAGCCGCAGAGTCTGGAGTGTTTCATGGCGCAGTTGTCCACCATCCGAGAGGGAGACCGTCTTGTTGGCCAGCAGATTCTTCGAGGCAGCAGCGCCGACGTGATCGCTCAGAGAGGTCGACTTTAATTGCTGCTTCGTATGCGTGAGCAGGATGTAGTTTTGAACCGGGGTCGCTGCGGAACCACCGATTTTCATCGCGTATGCGAGGGCATACCTCCAGGCTTCGGGATCCTGACTATCCATGGGTACTACAACGCGTACAGGCGGCAATGACATCTCCAATCCAGCTCCGAGTGGCATAGGACGATACGACCGCACTGTGGTGCCACGAGCGGTCGGATTTCGCAAGCCGAGGGTTGTGGACGAGCGCGGCGACCTTGCGTTGGTTGATCTGCCGCCTGAGACTGAAATCATTGATTCAGCGAAGATAGCTTGGCGAGATCGCGACCGTCGAACCTTCAGGCAAGCGGATGAAGGCTACAAAGACAACGCTCGATCTCGCTGAATGGCTGCATGCCCGTTTCATGCAGCTTCCTGTCAACGAGATGAAGACGAAGACCCTTCCTTCAAGAAGCGTCACGGCCCTGAATCGTTGGTTCAAGACCGACTACGAAACACCCCGAAGGAACCGGCCGCATCCCGACTGGCCTGATTTGATCGACTACCCGGACTACGATCTGCCGGCACGCATGATCTGGTTCGGCGGGCGCCAGCAGTACTTCCACGCTCCCGACTACGCCAGTCCGAACCCGATGGTTCAGCCTTCAAAGCGTGTTCTCGCTGCGATCGAGGCGGCTGAGGAGGAGAATGCCGTCGAATGACGTCACTTTTTCCCGTGTTGGTAGCGTTGCAGCAATGGGCCGACAAGTGGACCGTCGGGGCGGGCGGCCTACCCATCCAGATGGTCGAACACAGGTGGCCAACCGATCGGCCCTGTCGGGCCAAATTCCTCCAACGGGCGGTTACTTGATTATAGGGACATCCGTCTCGAAGCCGACCCAGGGGCTGCAGTCAGAACCAAGCAGGGGATCTCCAACAGGAACTTGGCCATCCTTGGAGCGACCGAGCCTGCTTCACTTGATAATGTCTGTACCTTGGACCAAAAGCTGTCATGCGTCGGCGGAAACCGGACTGCAACTCTGAGCTCCGGAAACCTCCCAACAATAGGGGGCAGAGGATTCGCGAATCCACACGAAAATCCGAATAGCCCGTAATTCAGAGTTTTCGACCAGCTCATTGCGCTAAGACTGTTTTCACCGCATGAACGCCTGAAGCGCCATTTAACGTGGTTATCCCATCCAGCCAGCTTTCTACGATGGCAGGATTGCGCTTCAGCCAGGAAGAGGCTGCAGAGGTCGCCTCCTCTCCGTCGAGGATCTTGCCCATCAGGACGTTTTCCATACCGACGTCAAACACGAGCTTTCTGAAGAATGCAGCTGCATTTGGGCACATTTCAGTCCAACCTGACCGGGCAAGGGTAAACACCTCGGCTCCCCCGGACCGCTCCCCAAAGAAGGCATCGCCTCCAGAGAGATATGTCATATTGAAGCGTTCGTTCATTGGATGGGGAGCCCAACCAATGAAAACGATCGCGCGTTCCTTTCGTTCGGCTCGTTCGACCTGTGAAAGCATCCCTTGTTCGCTCGACGCGATGACTTCCCAATCGCCTAAGCCAAAGCGCCCCGCCCCGATCATCTCTTCAATGTTTTCGTTTACCGCAGCGCCAACATCGATGCCGTATATCTTGCGGTCGAATGCGTCCGCGTGCTCCTGGAGATCGGCGAAATCCTTGACCCCCATTTTGGCTACGTAGTCCGGAACCGCTAGGGTCAGTTTTGCCCCCACCAGGTTGCGAGTAAGGACCTCGACTGCACCATCCCTCGTCAACCCGTCGACGAACCGCCTTTGCGCGGGCATCCAGTTTCCGAGGAAAACGTCCACCTTCCCACTCTTCAGCATTTCGTATCCGACCGGGAGGGACTGGGTCGAGATCTCGACCGTATAGCCCAGACCATTGAGGAGAACGCTTGCAAGAGCGTTCGTCACTGCAACGTCAACCCACCCGGGATCCGACAACCGGATCGTCCGACAAGTTTGTCGGTCGGCGCTGACACTAACCTCGAAGCTCCCGAAAAGCATTAGCGAGGCAGCGGCGAGGGTGCGTAAAAACGACAAAGACATTTCTCCTCCACCTTTAGGGAAGCCGCAACCCTTCCGCGCTCTGGACAGACAGCACGCCAGGCTGGAGGGCAGGACGGTTCGCGTTCACAACCAGGAGATGACAGGATCTCAACGATCTGATAAAGCCACCAAAATGCCATTATCAATCGTGAAGCGCGATCAAAGATATGAACCTGGAACTGATCGACACATTCCTTGACCTGCTGGACACGAGAAACTTCAGTCGGACAGCTGAACGGCTGGAGACTACGCAATCGGCCATCAGCGGGCGCATCAAGGCGCTTGAAAAGGCCGTCGGCACCCGGCTTTTTTACCGCGGACGCTCGGGCGCGATGGCAACGCCCTCCGGGTTGCGCTTCGAGCAGCACGCCCGGTCACTGAAGGCCGCATGGCGGCACGCGCGCAGGGACGTTGGCGGCCTCGAGCATTACGAAGGCACCTTGCGCGTTTCGGGTCAGTTCAGTTTGATGCAGTCCCTCTTTTTGGATTGGATCGAAGAACTCCATAAATCCAACAGACGTCTGTCTTTGCAGTTGGAAGCGGACTCCTCCCCCAAGATAATATCGGATCTGGCGGAAGGCGCCGCCGACATTGGCGTAGTTTTCGCTCCCCAGTTCTTGCCTGACCTCAACATTGAGGAAATCGGCACCGAACGGTTGGTAATGGTCTCGACTGACTTCGAGAACATCCGGGACGTAACACCAGATCGCTATATCCGGGCATGTTACACCGCGTATGTTGAACGAACCCACGCGGAACTCCTCCCGCATCTCGCACATTCGCCGATGACGGCCGGCTACGAAGAGCTTGCCGTTGGCCTCATCAAGCGGCTTGGTGGGACGGCCTATCTCCCTGAGCGCGCCATCAGCCGTCTTCAAGATTCAGGCGTCGATTTACGGGTGGTCACCGACGCTCCCGAGATGCAACAGCCCGTTTACGTCGCTCTGCAGCGGCGTCGCAGGCACGATCCGTTGCTAAACAAGGCCATCAGAGCCCTCAAAAAGGTTGCCGAAGCCCACTTCAGCCTTCCACCCTCAAAATAGTTTGATTGCGGCTGGAAGGCCCTGCGGCCGCATCTTGGCCCGCATTGGGAAGACCGGCATCGCGCCGCCCCAGGCGCACATACTACATGGACTTACAAAAGTCCGCAGGGCTCGAAATATCTGCGATACAACCGCAGTTTAGATGCGTAGGGCGCATTAGGCGCATCGAACATGGAAAGGGCCCACAATGTCCCGGCACAGGCTCCCGCTCAATGTGATTGTGGTTGCAGCAAGTGCCCGGCATGCCAGTCGGCTTACGCGGAGCCCTGCACAATAATGCGCACCGATCTTGAACTGAGCATCGAAGGGCAAGAGCCGATGCAGGTTCGCGTCGACTTGAAGCCCCGGGCCCCCTCGCCCGCGCACACTCATCCAGGCGAGGAAATGGCACAACTGCCCAGGTGTTTGCGGCGGTACCCCCAACCAGGCTGTAGCCCATTACAAGAAGAGTATGACTGCGTAGCGGAATGGAAGGCATATGGTCCTTCCAGTCGGTTCGAGATCATGGAGTTGCGCTGATGGGATCCCGGTTGATCGTCAAGAAGCCCTCCCTGTGGCCGCACACGCTCAGGGCACGCCTCTTCGTCATTCTTCTGACAGGCCTAGCGCTCGCGCATGGATTATCGTTTATTGCGCTGTTTTCCGAGCGCTATATGACCGCCAAGTCCGTGATGTTCAGAACGCTCGAAGACGACATCGCCACATCCGTCGCGATTCTCGACCGCCTCCCGGCGGCGGAGAGGCCTGCATGGCTGGATCAGTTGGCACGCGGTTCGCACCGGTTCATCCTGGGCGAAGGAACGCCCGGGAGCGCCGCGCTGGATCCACAGGAAGCGGAGGTGGCTTCCAAGATACGGACTGCGATAGGCGCGACCTACCCGATCAAGGTCGAAGCTCTGACCGAACGGGAGCATCATTTTCAAGCGCATCTTCGCCTCAGCGACGGGGCTCCATTGACTATCGACGTCACGCCGAGGGGCGTGATGAAGGTGGCGGACTGGCTGCCCTTCGTGTTGATCGCACAGCTTCTGCTTCTAGTGATTTGCAGTTGGATAGCCGTGAGACTTGCGATACGCCCGCTCGCAAAGCTAGCGGAAGCTGCCGACACACTCGACCCGAACCACAACACCCCTCGCCTGAGCGAAGTCGGGCCGCGCGAAGTCGCACACGCAGCCGCAGCTTTCAACGCCATGCGCGACCGGATCGCGCAGTACCTGGAAGAACGCGTGCAAATACTGGCCGCGATATCTCATGATCTGCAGACGCCGATAACCCGGATGAAGCTGCGCGCAGAGATGGCCGACGACAGCAGCGATCGCACCAAGCTGGTCCAGGATCTTGAAGAGGTGGAGCGGCTTGTAAAAGAAGGTGTCGCATATGCCCGGAGCGCCCATGGCAAAACCGAAGTGCCTTCCCGTATCGACCTTGCGTCCTTTGTCGAGAGCCTTGCCTATGACTATCAGGATACCGGTAAGCAGGTAAAGGTCGCACAGCTAAATGGCGGCGCAATTTCGACGCGCCCCTTTGCATTGCGGCGCATCCTTACGAACTTAGTTGATAATGCTCTCAAATTCGGCGGCAGCGCGGAGATCGATGTTACTCGTGGCATCAACGGAGAGCTCCGCATAAAAGTTTCCGACCGGGGTCCAGGGATCCCAGAAGACCAGTTAGAGAAGGTGCTGCAGCCATTCTTCAGGCTTGAGGAGTCGCGAAACCGCGAGACGGGTGGTACCGGTCTCGGGCTGGCGATTGCCCAGCAACTCGCCAATGTTCTCGGAGGAACGTTGACATTGCGGAACAGGCAGGGCGGGGGGCTCGAAGCCGAGATTGCGTTGGCCGCGTTGTGACGACGATCATCCAGCCCCGTTCCGCAGCGCTTTTGCGATCCGCTCGCTGCCACTTGTTGCACTCAGATACATATCGCTGAAAACCGGAAACATACCCGATACTTCGCAGTGTTTCTCTGCCGCGCGTGTGAAGCCGTCAACGCCGGAAGGCTTTGATGTTGTGCAGAGAGACGACGATGATACTGTTTTTTGTAGCTTATCTCGCAGGCGTGCTGACCATCGTCAGCCCCTGTATCCTGCCGGTCCTGCCTTTCGTGTTTGCCCGCGCGGATCAGCCGTTTTCCAGACGCATTCTCCCCATGCTGCTGGCCAAGATCGTGACCTTTGCAGGCATCGCTTCGCTTGCGGCACTCGGGGGCAGTTGGACGGTACAGGCGAACGTTTACGGCCGGTATGCGGCGATCGCACTCCTCGCCGTCTTCGGTGTGACCCTGCTTTCGACGCGGGCCGCCGCCTTCGTCACCGGCCCGCTTGTAAAACTCGGCAACCGGCTGTCGAGAAGCGCCGCTAGAGGGGACAAGGGCAGCATCGGTGGATCGATTCTGCTTGGCGTTGCGACCGGGCTGCTGTGGGCGCCCTGCGCGGGACCGGTACTCGGCCTAGTGCTGACCGGGGCGGCGCTGAACGGGGCAAATGCCCAGACGACGCTCTTGCTTGTCGCCTATGCCGCGGGGGCCGCGACCTCTCTGGCCATCGCCATTCTTGCCAGTGCCAGAGTGTTTGCTGCGATGAAACGCTTTCTCGGCATCGGCGACCATATTCGCCAGGGTCTCGGGGTTGCGGTTCTAGTCGGTGTCACAGCGATTGCGCTTGGTCTCGACACAGGTGTTCTAGCCCGGATCTCCTACGCGAGCACTGCGCGGTTCGAACAATCGCTCCTCGATCGTATGCGCGGTGGCACATCTTCAAACGTAGACAGCACGCGCATGACTCTTGCCGCTCAGGATACGCGACAGGCGGCCTATCGCAGCGATCTGCCGATCGAAGGATCATTCCCGTCGCTCGACGGTGCTGTACATTGGTTGAATTCGAAACCGCTGAGTACGACCGAGCTTCGCGGCAAGGTCGTGCTTGTCGATTTCTGGACCTATTCCTGCATCAACTGCATACGCACCATTCCATACGTCCGCGCCTGGGCGGAGAAGTACCGGGATCAGGGACTTGTCGTCATCGGCGTTCATGCTCCGGAATTCGCATTCGAGAAGCAGATCGGGAACGTTGAGAAGGCAGTACGCGATTATAAGATTACTTACCCAGTGGCGATCGACAACAACTTTGCCATCTGGCGCGCCTTCGCCAACAATTACTGGCCGGCCCACTATTTCATCGATGCTGAAGGGCAAATCCGGCACACCCATTTCGGGGAAGGCGACTACGAAGAGTCCGAGCGCGTCATCCAGGATCTTCTGGCTGATGCTGCGGGCAAGCGGAAGGTGGAAAGCGGCTTCGTCCAGCCGGACGCAAAAGGCGCTGAAGCCGCCCCGAACTTTGCGGGACTGGGGTCCGGCGAAACCTACATCGGATTCATGCGTGCCCAGAACTTTGCGTCAGCCGAACGGGTTCTAGAGGACACCGCGCAGCGGTATACAATTAGCAACCCTCGGCTCAATAGTTGGGGCTTGTCCGGCACGTGGACCGTTGGAGCGGAGCAGGCACGTCTAAACGAGGCCGGCGGCGGCATTACGTACCGGTTTCGCGCACGTGACTTGCACCTGGTGCTCGGACCGGGTGCCGACGGTGACGCTGTACCGTTCCAAGTGACGGTAGACGGAAAACCGCCCGGAGTCGACCATGGCTCGGACACAGATGCGTCAGGCAATGGAACGGTCAAAGAAACCCGGCTCTACCAGTTGGTGCGACAGTCTGGCGACGCCCTGGAGCGGACGTTCGAGATCCGCTTTCTGAAGCCGGGCGTCGAAGCCTTCGTCTTCACTTTTGGCTGAGGATCTCACCATGGGCAACAAGGACCTTCACGGCCAGAAATGGTCAACTGCAACCCTGTACCTGCTCATCGCGGCTGCGGTCGTCGTTGGCGGCCTGGCCCTTTCGTTCGCTGGCGAGACACCGGCGCACAAGGCCACGCGGATTCCAAAGCCGCTTCATGACATCGCCTCCACGGAACCGAGCCAGAAGGCAGTTCTTGCCGGAGGTTGTTTCTGGGGAGTTCAAGCGGTCTTCCAGCACGTCGTAGGTGTCACGAGCGTCACCTCTGGCTACGCTGGCGGAACCGCTGAGACGGCCACGTACGAGCTGACGGAAACAGGCAAGACCGACCACGCCGAAGCCGTTGAGATCAAATTCGATCCCAAACTGATCAGCTATGGTCGGTTGCTAGAGATCTATTTTTCGGTAGCGCACGACCCTACCCAACTGGGAGGTCAGGGGCCCGACATCGGTCCGCAATACCGATCCGTGATCTTCCCGCGCGACGAAGCTCAGGCCGCTGTCGCCTCAAGCTACATCAGGCAGCTTAACGCGTCCGCGGTCTTTGACCGCCCCATAGTGACTACTATCGAGCGCAAAAAGCCCTTCTACCCGGCGGAGGCCTATCATCAGGACTACGTATACAACAACCCGGGTCAAGCTTACGTACGTCTTTACGAAGCGCCCAAGATCGAAGCTCTTCAACGCCTTTATCCCACTTTATATCGCGAGAAGCCGATCCTTTCAGTACCATAACTTCGAAGCGAATGGGCAGCGGCGGGGCCGAAGATCCCAGAGCTGGATTGCGCGATGCCCAATAGAGTTCCCGCGCCGCCCGCTAGCGATAGAAGCAAGTCGATCGATGGCGTTGAAACTGTTTCAGCTGGATCAGTCGCACGCATTGCTGCGACCGTCACGCAGACAAAAGTAAGGACGAGGCCGATCGCTAACTCCTATCGGCCTCGCTCAACAGTTAGGAAATACCAAGCCTTTTACGCAGGTCTGCGTTCTCCGCGCGCAGCTTTTCAGCAAGCGTCTTGCGGAGCCGCGCGTTCTCTTCTTCGAGCTTAAGCAGGTCCGCAATGTCGTCGAGATCCGCAGCCGGCGGCGCCGTCGTTTGCTTCGCCACGCGGGCTCGCGCAACGCTTTTCGCGGTGCTCTTGGTTGACGCTGTGCTGGCGACCGACTTCACCGCTTTTTTCGTGCCTCCCCGCACAGCTTTGACAGCGTCGGCCTTTGGCGCCTCGGCGGGTGCTGTGATAGCCGCCTTCTTTGCCTTCGCACCTTCGCGTTTTTTCGGCGGCACTATTTCTGTCGGCGTCGTTGCCTCAGCGATTTCGGTATTGCTTTCGTCTGCCATATTCGTTCCCCATCGATGGAGCATCTTTTTCCAACGGAGAAGGAACAGAGTCAATCATGGCGATTTCCGAGCGATGGCTTGCGGCCGAAATGCTAGCTCAGCCGACCGCTTAGATCTCATTCCGAGCTGATCCAGGGCTCCGCCAAGGCGCGGCGCACGTGCGCGACTTAGCAAGCGGCCGCGAATGCCAACATCGTCATACTCCGAGCCGTGCCATACCGACTTACCGGATTAGGCAGGCCATACGCACCGAGGTCGGCCCCGAGCCGAGTCCGGTGTGACGAGCAACTCGGCATCGTCCGATCGTATGCGCCCGGGCGGCCTGTCGCGTTCATTTAGATGAAACCGAAAGCGGATCCCGTTTGTAGCAGTGTTCAGACGCTCCCGCTGAGGTGAACTCGGCCAACTTCCTTAGCATGCTCCCGCACAGGCTCCGGCAACTCGCCTTCGGACGTTCTATTTTGAAGCGTTACAAATCAAACAGCAACTATAAATTGTATATTTGATTGCAGACTCAACTTTTGAGGACATAACTCGACGAGCGAAAAGCCCGAGTTCTGGCAGTGAAAGACGACAGCCGGATTTGAGAACGACGCCTCCACTCGAGATCATGGGGACCCTCCAATGAACGCCGAACATTATGCGCAGCTAATTCAGTTTACGTGGCAATACCTCGGTGCAAAGCAATATTTGCTCCAAGGGGATCTGCAGGCAGTTTCACAAAGGATTCCGAACCTTGGGCTGACTGGAACGGGCATCTATTCCCTCTGGATCAAGACATCCTTCCAGAACAGCCACTACGTCCCCACCTACCTCGGTTACACATCGCGGCCGATACGCACCAGGTTGGCCGAGCATGCGCGCTTCGGAAAGATCCGCGAACTTTATACGGGTCTTCCAGACGGAGCATCCACTGCAGGCGGAGTAGGCATACTCGCATTGGAACTACCCACGCCCATGGCGCGCGCCATGGAATCCGTTTTTCTCGAGGCGTTCGACTTCGCGCAGAACACCGCTGACAACCTGCTGTCGCGCGCTCTAGTTCCCTGGAATGCCGATGCCGATCTATCCGAGGATGCCCCGATGCCGCAGAACGCATCGGACATCGAGGCCTTCAACGACATTCTCGGCGCGATCTCCGACCAACTCCAAGCGCTGCAGCAACTGCAGTCACGATTGAACGAGTTGAAGGGCTAGGCTGCTTCGCCGCCCTCCTCCACTCCACGAAACCGTCTGCAGACGCGTGCGACGTTCGTTCACGCGCTGACAGCGCCTGCTCCAATCCAACGTGAAAATGAGGAAAACGTCATGCCCAGCAATGAAGAATCCAACGCTATCGTAACCGTCGACGACCGCGAATACAGCCTGAGCAAAGTGCCATCATTTGACGACCCGCTCGTTCAGAAAGAGGCGAAGGCTGTCCTTGGACAACTGAGCCTCAAGGACGTAACCCAAAATCTCGACCTGTCTGTCGAGCTTTTCCATGTGGCCTACAACGGTGTCGCGGGTGCAAGGGGCGGCACGCTGCAGGCGGATATTGCGGGACTCCAAAGCCGCCTCGCTATGCTTTGCAACGACTGCGTGGTGACCATGACCACGTTCGAGACAGAAACCCAGAACATCATCGAACTGCTGCAGCAGACATACCGCTGGCTGACAAAAGGTCAGGAATCGCTGGCAATCAAAAAGCTGGCGCACTGCAAAGACTCATCGAGCAACATGTCGAAAAAGGCGGGTGACCTCGCAGACAAGTTCAAGACCCTGCAGGTCGAATCCAGCAAAGCGAAGTCGAACACTATCCTGGAGGAGGCCAGCGAACGCGATCGGCTGCTCGCGGCGCAGAAGGCCGAACGCGAGACGATTGCAAAGCAGAAGGCTGAACAGGTCAACCAGGAGGAGCTGGTCGGTCAGATCTCCAATGCCCAAACCCTCTACGAAGAGGCCAAGAGCCGGGAAGAGAAGGAAGCGACCAAGGCGCTGGTGATGGGCGTGGTCGGGGCGATTACAGGCGCCATCGGAGCGGGCCTCGGCGCATTTACGGCTTCTCAAAACCCGGTCGGCACGGTTCTGAACAAGGCTGGAAACGCCATCGAGAAGAACGATCGCATCGCATCCGCCAAAACGGGTGCCGACGAGGCCAAAAAGCAGTCCGATGCCGCTCAGAAGCAGTTTATCGAGGCCCAGGACCAGCAGTCTGGCAGGAAACTTGCCCACGACAAGATTAAGTCGGAGCTCGACGCATTGAACGAAGCCGTTGGCAAGATGGAGCAGGACAGCAATGTCAAGGAAGCCGACCTGTCGGCATTGAAGAAGAAGCGTGACGCGAAAAAGGAAGAACTCGCGGCCGTCGCCTCCGAACTCGAAAAAATGTCGACGAAGGTGCAAGCGCTAGAGAAGAGCGCCGACGCGGCGAACAAGGCCTACGCAGCGGCCGGTACCGCTCTTAAGGACCTGGCGGCCGCCACCAATCAGATGGCCAGCAACGCCGCCAGTGCAGAGGACTCGATCCATGAGGAGAAGATGAAATTTCTCAATCAGAAGATCGAACTCGAAAACCAGAAACGTGCATCACTCGTGGCGTTGGCCGGTTACGCCGAGTCCTTGAAGAACATCAAGATCGAAGAAGGCAATGCGACTTTGTCCGTAGACTCCCTTCATAGCGCCATCGACGCTCTTGGGAAGATCATCGGCACGCTGACGAACGCATCTCTCTTCTGGGACCAGATGTCGAACTACTGCAGCCGCATGACCGATCAAGGTTTCCAGAGAGACATCCAGGACCTCAAGGAGCTCGACAAGGAAGACCGCCTCGCTGAATACGGTGCTCCGGAATTCATGAGGACGTTCCTGGTCTACATGTGCCAGTGGGTCGCTCTGAACGGCTTGTCCGGCGACTACCTGAAGTCCGCCGGCGTCGCCCAGGCAAAGGCCGTCAAGTACCTGCAGGAATCTCCGACCATCGAAGAGGCGATCCGCCGGGCTCCCGAGCTTGCGAAAAACCTCAGCGTGATCGTCGAACATGACCTGTCGGAATCGCGTCGAGCAACCATCGAACTCGAACAGCAACGCGCATTGATCGAGCAGGCTCGCGCCGCCTGATCGTCCCAGGAACGAAGGGGTTACAACAATGAACAACGTTGCGATCAAGAATGAACCCGCAGACCCGCAGGTAGTGGAATTCAAAACTATTCTTGCGAAGCTTACGGAAGCCACCGACCTGCTGAAGAACCAAAAACAGGACGAGGCCGAGGCGACGGTTGCCGCAATGTCGGACGCGGTCGATTATCTGTTCTCCCAGGCCCAACTCGGCGAGCGCATGTATGCCAAGGAACAGCAGGTCACTTCGGAACTTGTGAAATCGATCATCGCGGACCTTGGCCTGCTCAACGAGAAGATCACCGGAATTCAGCAGGAAATCGCCGCCGTTAGCGTCGAAATCCACAAGGATGAGCAGAGCGTGGAGTTGCTCAACCAACGGATCGGTCAGCTCATCAATCAGATGAGGTCGGCAGAAATCGAACTCGCGCATCATCGCCGTAAGCTGGACGAACTGAACGATAAATCTGCAGGCAGCATAGTCAGGTCCATCTTCTGCCTGGGTCTCGACCGGGCGATCATGGGGATCATCACCCTTGTCGACAAGGACGAGGCAAAGATCCGCTCGCTCACAGACGAACGCGATAGATACCGCCAAGAGCGTGAGAGGGACGAAGGACAACTAAGCGCGACCCGCGACCTGCTCGCCAGCTTGCAGGGACAGCGCGACGAGTACACCCGGACAATCAAGCAGCTGGAAGCAACCGAGGACACGCTGCATCAGAACGAGAAGGCCGCGCGCCGCAAGCTGGCCTTCTTCACCGACATCTCCCTCTTCTACGGAAAACTGCAGGCCGTCTGCGATGGCATCGGAACCAACATCGCCTCGATCGCCGACGTCGTCGAGGAACTGAACGATTCCCAACCGCGTATCGTCGACATCGACGCTTCCGGCTCGGAACTCATTTCGCTCAAGGCAGCGCTTTTCAAGTTCGACGCCATGCTGGGCGACGAACCGGTCGATGCCCTCTTCTGAACTTCCAAGGGGCGGTCCAACCGGCCCCTTCCACGTCCACCGACGTCAATCATTGACCCTAGAGAGAAGGAAGTCGAAAATGCGCACGGTTCGCAATCCTCCGTCCTTGATCCCCCAGGAAACGGGAAGCTGGTGCTTCGCCGCCGCCGAGGCCATGGTCCGCGCCTATTACAGGCTGCCAACGCTGTCGCAGTATGAGATAGCCAGGGCCAGCACTGAAGCACTATCGCGAACCGGCACCAGAATTACCGAACAATGGGAGATGGCGCGGGCACTCGACGACTCCATGGGGGTCGCGGAAGACGGCGGGCGCAACCTAAACAGCAACGTCGTGCAATTGGTGCGCGGTCAATGGAACTCTTTCAGCCAGGAAGTCGCCCGCGCGTACTTCATCAAGGACCCTCAATGGGATGACATTCGCCGAGAAATCGAGAACGATCGCATACTGGTTGTCGGCAACGCTAATCATTATTTCGTCGTAATCGGGTACTCCGAAGAGGACGGTGTCCAGGAGCTGCTGGTATTGGATCCATTGCCAGTAGGCAGGGGCGGGAACCGTTCACTCCTTTCGTTCGACGAGCTGCTGTCGATCGAGGGCCATGCGTGTATCGCTTTCCGTGAGGATGCCTGAAACCTGACTCTGGATTTCGAGGACCGTCGCTCTCGGTGGCAATTGGCCAGCTTCTGAGCCAGAGCAACGTATCGACTATCGCGAGATCGCACAGATTCCGGCTCGTCGGCAGCCAATGGTTCCTACCAACGGCAGAGAGCTGCGTGAGGCTCCAGCATCGCCGGAGTCTCACGCCATGCAGTTGCGTTCAGAACGGCCGAACGTTCTCCGCCTTCGATTTTCCAGTCTTGCGATCTTGTCCGAGATCAAACGAAACTGTCTGACCCTCTTTCAGGACATCGCCGTACTGCAGCGCGGATACGTGAACGAATACGTCAATGCCGCCGGCGTCCGGTGTAATGAAGCCGTAGCCTTTGTCCGCATTGAAAAACTTCACCTTGCCCGTTGTCATATTGCCCCTCCTCTGTTGGCGAGGTTGAACGGGTAGCCCATTTTCCGCACCCTGCCAATTCGAGCCGCACTGTGTCGGCCGAGCGGTTTGGGCCACCGCTCCTCGCTTGGGTGTTCCCTGTTCAGAATGGCCATCAGTTTAGAAGCAAGCTCCCGCGGCCAGCCTCGATCCAGATTGTAGTGTTCGTTGATAGCGGCCAGTGCATCTGGGAGAAGACGTTCAGCTACTCGGCTCTTCAGCATCAAATCCATTCGTAGATCGACGCCGTGGTCGCGGGCCCACTCCTCGACAGCCGGAAACAAGAGTCGGTCATCACCGAGCTCGACCGTTATCGGATAGCCGGTACTTTGGGACAGCCTGTTCAGCGCCTCCATGATGGCCTCGTTGCTCCAGCTTCGCCGTGGCGCAAAACAAAGACATGTGCGTGGTCCGACGTCAAACACGCTCAGTACCTCAAGCGGCGCACCGGTTGCGCGGCACTTGATGATGTCCAAATTCCAAACTGCATGCGGCATCAGTTCTTTCGAGCTTTCGCTGCTCGGATCGTAATAGCTAGACATGTTTCACCTCATCGATTTTCGCGTGTGGCTCCTGCTGGTCAGATATGTTTTTAGGCTTCATGTCACACCTCACCTTTCTCTCCGGGGTTTCTAAACTCACAGTTACACACCGCCTGGTGATCGTTCGATCGCCAAGTTCTCTGTCTCCCAGGACGCGGACGCCTGGGCATTGTTAGCATCTCAGCCCGCTTCGCTATTCCAGCGAAGCTCCTGGGTCGATGAGGGTGCCCTCTGATTGGGCACTCGCCAGAACATCTGCGATTGGCTTGAAATGGCTGCGACTATTGCTCTTGAGCAAAGTCGCTCGTTCGACCAGCAGACACCTCGCTAGCCCACTCCCCGTCTTGAGTTGGCGGTGTCCGTCTTCTGTTTTCGGATGAGGCCAATCAGCCAAGTTCAGTGATACGAGCTCCCGCAGGATTCGGTCCCAGGTACCGTCCTCGATCCAAATCTGAAATCGACGTCTCAGGTGTCCTAGCCGCCCGTGAACCTGGCCGAATGAGCGCCAGGTTCTGCCCGAACGGAGAACAGCGAGCATATTCTCCAAATCGCGACGGTTCTCCTGGTCGCAGGCGCCTCTGGATCGGATCAAAGAGGAGAGGAGTGGCTGGAGTTTTACCCATTGAGCGTCGGACAACAGCGAAGGCATCGGTGGCTCATGCTCGTCGAACGCCGTTCGCAGCCAGTCGAAGTCTATCGATTGGCGGAACCACAGGAAGCGCTCGCGACCTGGAAGCTCGAGCGCAGGCAACACACCGCGCTGGGCCAGCGCCTTGCGCAGGGAATAGATGTCAATGTCGCAACCACTGTCTCCGAGAGCCGCTTGGATTGCAGGCGTCGAAATGTATAGTTCAGCAAAGCGGCGAGCCTCGTCGATAGTCGGCTTGTCGGAAAGAAGCCCGTACTGGATGGCCAAAGTGATAGTATTGTGGTTCTCACCCGCTAAAAGGGCCACCTCGCTTTGCACAAGGTGAACATCCCGTTTGTCATGAACATAATTCGCTAATCGACTAATATGCTCCACTGCGAGAGACGTCATGACGGCCGATAGCCTTCCGCGGATCTGCCATACCGGAAGCTCGCCCGCCAGAATGGCTTTGAATATCGCGCCCCACCGCGCATTCAGCTCTCCACCGAGCCGATTGATGCCGACAGTGATACGGATCGCGCATTTCGGCGGCTCTTCAGGCCGCGCCGTATTCATGACACGATGGATTAAGGCCTCGAGACTATCGCTGTGATAGTAGGCCTTGCCGGACGACAGGGCGACGATCGGGCCCCTCTCCCGTAGGATCAGACCTTCCTCAGCCAAATCAGCGACCGCTGATCGAGGTATTCCCAAACGAACTGCCGCATTCGTCGACGGACGGAGCTTGTCTTTCAGTGCAAAGGCCCGTTCGAGTTCCGACGCCTTGAGTAGGGTAGGCCCTTTGCCACCAGCTGTCCTTATGACGGTAAAGTCAGGACTGGTGGCAATCTGGGTTGCTACAAATTTCCGGGTGCGTCCCACCAATGTCGCCGCCGCTTGCGTCGTCACCAGGTCGTCGCGGTGGCGGTTTTCTGCACGCCTGACCGTAGGAAGCCGCGAGGCGCTGCTTTCCATGTTCGCGTCCAACTCCTGACGCAGGAGTTTCCGAAAATCGGGATGAACATGCGGATCCATCGTAACCGATAGAAGTGGGCCCAGCTCTTTGTGGATCCCAAAAAATCCCGCCCGTCGTGGTGCATCCGCACGGATTTCCTCAGCGATCGCCTGGATCGTTTCCGGCCAGTCAATGAGTGCGCGGCCTACGCGCGCAAGTAGATCCGGCGTAAAGCGCTTGTAGTCTTTCGCAACGAAGGGCCTGTTGAGGGTTCTCCCACGAAAATCCGAAGGCGTGGTGACCGCACAAATTATTGCTATCCCACCCTCGAACAAATCTCCTCTGTCGAGCTTCGACAGGACTGGAGCTGCCGACTCCGATATTCGCGCCCTGAGGACCGGGCTTGGATCGATCAGACCGGTAAAATAGTCGAGTGCCGCCTCATCGCGAACATGCACAATCCGTTGCGGATAGTCCGCTAAATCCACACCGCCTCGGACGAAGCCCTCATCGTCCAATTTCGCGCAGCACGGGCAATGAGATACTCCCAGGGTACGCGTGAACGTGAACGGAGCCTTGCACACAGGGCACGCGTCGAGCAACCGTTCTCTGCTCTCCGGATCAAAAGGCAGAACTTTGAGCCGCCAGATGGTCCGGAGATAAGAAGAAAGGCGTAGCGAACGTGGTGCCACCCGGAAGCGGGTCCATGCCAGATGCACAGAACGTAGAGCAGTCCCAAAAAAGCTGATCCAACCTGGTCGGTCTTTCACCGGGGTCGGCCAAATCGCGTCCTCCAAAACTGAATCTGCAAAGTCTCCGAAGAGAGCTGCTATGCGTTGCCGCTCATAGGGGGAAGTGCGCCCCAAATCACCTGTAAAGAACTTTCGCACGCCCAAAGCACGCAATACGTCGAGAGGGCCGTCGTAGGAGTTCTCGCTTGCGGCACGAACGATCAGTTCAACAATGCCCTCGCCCACTTGGGGCGCCGACGGAATGACGAGCCTCGGGCAGTCAGACCGAGCTCGCGCTGTCACCTGGGCGCTCATGTCTTGATCACCTTTACTGAACGGGGATTGACGAACGGATTGTAGTCGATGACTCCCTTGGGGATCGCCCATTCGTCGGTAGCCTGCACGAGATGATCACGCGTTATGCAGCGGGCATCCTGTTCAAAGGCAATTATGCTAGCGAACAGCACAAGATTAGAGACAGTCCCAATCCTCCCGCCCGAAACAATGTGCAAACACGCGGGGATATCTCCATTGAGAAGATCGGTTTCATCTTCGAATATTTCGTGCTGATGCAACTTTAGACTCAGGCGACCACAATATTCGAGAAAGATCTTTCTCTCTTTGGGCTTCATCAGATCAAGAGGTTTAAAGTCCAGCTCGTTGATACAGCGCTCCGCCAACTGTGGGTCTCCGAAGAGGTGATGCCTCGCTTCTGGAATTCCCACAAAAACGATTGGAACAAGGCCACGGATCAACATTACCTTCATGGTATCGGTGACCGGGGTCGCATCAGACACAGCTGTGGACCGTTTTCGTCGCCGATCCCCGGAAAGGTGCTGGATCTCATCTATAACCAGAAGCTCAGTGCCACACTTGCGCATGAGATCATAGACGCGCCTTTTCATGGCCCTTTTCATCGCCCTGCGGGTACGGGTCTCCAAGCGCAACCAGCACATCCTCAACAAAAGATTTCGTCGTCGCTTTAGCCGTAAGCGTCAGATGCAGAACCAGCTTCTGCTCTTTTGCGATTGCTTCGCGACCTAAATCTTTGTCGAACAAGCCTGCTTTGATCACCTCATCGACGACTTTGGTATGTATGTAGGTCAAAACGCTCATAGATTTCCCCGATTGGGCGGGCGCAAAAATCGAGATGAACTTCTTGGGGCTCTGCGGGGACGCGCGTTTGGTGCCCCTCATGGTGTCAAACCACATGTGCGCCTCCTCAAGCCGAGGATGCTTGATCCGAATGCAGTCGAATTTGCTCATTATGTCACTGATGGAAATTGCGCCGGACATGCGAATTCCTCCTCAATCGAGATCGTCCGCCAGGCGGCGGAGCGCGGCGTTAGAATCCTCAACCATCGTCGCGACGCGAGGAATCTCCACTGACGGGACTATGGCGCGGGGACTAGGCGACTTCGCCTTCGCGGCTTTTCGTTGACGGGCACGGACGGAGGCACGCGTTGCCTTCTTTCCACCTCGGCGGAAGCCCTTCGCCGCAAACCCCTCGTCCTCCCGGTACTTCATCGCGACGTCTACGAACAGGTTGCAGCCGTCCATGCCGGTGACACTAGGTTCTTCGTAGCTCTCAACGATAGCGTCACCGGGCACCAGGCGCATTTCGCTGTGGTAGGCACGGGCTTTCTTGCGTGCTTCGCGATAGGGTCCGGATTTGGCTTCGGACTCAAGGCGGCGCCGGAACGCAGCGCGCGCCGCGCATTTCTCTTCGTCCGTATGAAAAGCCAGGTTCTCCCGTTCGGCATGCTCGCGAATGAGCTTTGCCGTGCGCCAGGAACATCCGGAGGAGAATTTTGCATCGACGTTGGGCAGTCGAACAAGTCGCTTTCGATGGTAGTCCCAGATGTCAATGAAGGAACAATCGGACTGGTCGACCGCAAACTGCACAATCACCGTGCCGGTGCTGAGCGGAGTGGCTCGCTGATCTCGGGCTTTTGAGTAGCGAAGTAATGAATCGAGAAGGTCCGAGGTCAGCACAGGATCGTGAAACCGCATCCCCTTGTAAGTGATCCCGTGAGTTGTAAGCCAAGCCCTCCGGATACCGCCGAACAGACGATCGACCATATTAATATCGTCAACGAGATGTCGATGCCCTTTCGCCACCCCTTCGCGCCACTCCTGCGCCCGAGCGCGGCCAGTACCAGCGCTTGGCTCCATGTGGAGACAGGTAACGACGAAGTCCCACAGTAGGTCCTGAAGCACCTCGAGTGAGAACCCCTCTTCCTTCTGCGGCGTCAGACCGCGCAAAGACATCTCGAACGGCTTGTATGGAATGCCGCTTTTCATTCGATGCCAGATGCCGTCATTCAAAATCTTAAACGTCACCTCGCAGATGGCTTTGTACTCTGGAGTCTTGACGGGTGCCCACTCGACACTGATCCCGACGTTTTCGCAACTGGCCTGGAACGAGGATCCAGCATTCTCCCACGCGTTGTCGACGAGCGCGGTGCCTAGCTTGCCGTGTCCGTCGGTCCCTCCCTTGTGATACCCATATTTGGCAATGAGGAAATCTTTGCGACGGATGACCTGCTTCAACGCTTCCATGATCGTCAGCAGCGACGGGGGCTCGAACGTCAAAATCGCCGCTAAAAGCATCCTTGATTTCACGTCAACCGCAATCGTAAGCCAGGGACGCTCTTTTAGAAGAGTCTCACCGGCCTCATCGGTTATCGGAGACCAGACATCGACACGAGTGGAGTCGAAGATTACCCTCTCAAGAATCCGTTCAGCTTGAATGGCGGGGTTGGTGCCGCGGTATCGCCGCATTGCCGCGCGCTTTCCCCATTTTCTTTCGTACAATTCCGCGGTCGCCGCGCCATGAATCCACAAACGCACCGTCTCTCGGTCGGGGCGCGGCAACGCCGGGAGCCCATTTGAAACCCGGCGCTGTGACTCGCGATCAACTTTCTCAAGAAACGTGTTGATCGTGTCGCTGATCCGGATGGTACTGCCAGACCTGGCAGTGTAGTAATCTTGGATTGCCTCCTCCTTCAACTGAAGGATCGCTGGCGGCCATCGCGCCGCTGGCTCCTGCGTGTAGTAATCTTCATAGTAGGACAATACAGTTCTGTTGCCGGGTTCACCGATTTCCAGCGCGCGCGCGACCGTGCTTCTGGAAGGCAACCAATCAAAACCCTCTTGAGGCGCAACCTTTCGCAGTTCACGAAGAAGTCGTGGCACTGACTTCCTGCCTGTCTGCTCATCATAATGGGTCACGACGAAACACAACGCCCGGGCACGTGCGAGCCGCTGCGCAACATCCTGTCGTGCCTTCCGCTCTGTCTGGCTGATCAACGTCTCGTTTGGATCCTCTACTACCCGAGGGTCGAACCCGACAGTCTCCAAGCCATTCCTGAGGTGCCGGACACGGATCGCCTGGCCATTGTGGCGCATCGCCACAAACTGGTGCTCTCCCATCTTGAACTTGCGACCAGTTTCGCGGTTCTGGAAGACGAGCATGCCAGAACGCTTTTGCTCAGTGAAATCACAGCTGACTTCGCGTCTCCTGATCGTCAAGCGATATATCTCGCCAAC
The DNA here is from genome assembly GCF_014852195.1 of Ensifer sp. ENS08. Classification (NCBI taxonomy): domain Bacteria; kingdom Pseudomonadati; phylum Pseudomonadota; class Alphaproteobacteria; order Hyphomicrobiales; family Rhizobiaceae; genus Ensifer; species Ensifer sp. ENS08. Next base: position 133,309 of record NZ_JACVBF010000014.1, on the reverse strand, counting down.
TTGGACGTCGCAGTCCAACATTGTCATCGCTCCCGCTCTATCAGCGCTACTCGGCATTGGTCGCGCGGCGCGGCGATTTCGATGCACAGGACCCGATCGAAATGAAGGGCGCTAATACACGCCATGGCATTGGGGGAACCGCCTAGCGCGTTGATCAATCTGGAAAGAAGCGAACATCCACCCTGATCGGTCAGGTAGTCCTGGACAAACAACCTGTCAGTTGTCGCCACTTTGCAGAACCTGTCTGCCGCAATGTCGCGAGCGAAGGCGAGATCGACACAGTCGATACCCTCGCTTCGGTGGACTACGGCGAAGTAATACCCAAGTCTCCGATAAACTTCCTTCGCGAGCTTAATCTTGGACTGGTAGCGGGGATCATCGTTCCTTGGGTCGTCGTCATTTTTAATCTCGAGGACTAGGCGCGCAGCGCTGGCGCTGAGAACAGGCTTAGGGTCCCACGCCATCGCAGCTACCGCCAAAGGGACACCGGAACATATTTCCCGGGCGAAGGAAGGCTCCGCTACTAGTTCGAGGTCGGGAATATAGTGAAGAGGAGAAGGCTCTCCCCTCACAAAAATGTCCAAGCGGTGCGGCTGCGACATCACTTCCGAAACACGCCACGACACATCGTTTAGAATTATTGCCTGGAGTTCAGCGGGCCTGGATTCCCAAGGTAGATGCCGTCCATGGGACTTTCGGGCGCTATAGAACCCTGACGGAGATGGACGACCACCACAATGTATGCGGCGGAGAGGACCGCCCTCTTTAGATCTGGCGATACGGCCAAAGGTTAGAGACGCAGCCATCGCTCGCGCTCCTACGGAATAAGGGGAACGAAAGCTCATCATGTTTTTCAAGAAAAGTCAATAACTATTTGATTTAATTATGTTTTATTCCCATCGCGCCTCCAATAAGCCTGTTCCCCCTGCTTCTTCCTAGCCCAAGCTTGAGAGCTTTCGCCGCCGCATATCGAAGCACCATTGCCCGCGGCTGGCCCTTAACGACCACGAACCGCCGCTTTGTACTGCGGGAAACCCCAAGCATCAGCAAGGAAGCCCAAAGAAGTTATGAACCGCAAGACGGCGACCGTCGAAAGTCCTTGGTCGCTTTCGCTGTTAGCTTGTCATCGAGTTGAAATGAATCGCAGGTGCGTCAGTAGCCACTTGGACTCGCCTCATAAACCCGGTCACGTGCGACGTATGAGCAGGAAGCGACAGTGAGCATCGTAGCCCGGCGTCAAGTGTCAACTGGCGCAAGCTCGCGGTGCAAGGCGCAGTCACGGCACCGGCTTCTGAGAGGACGTCGTCCCGGAATCGGAGTATCGCCCTCCAGAGCCAGGTCAAGGAGCCGGAGCGCCCACTTGGGAAGAAGACAATGGAAGGCGAAGCTCTCAAGGAAGCGCTTGAGATTGCCGCGGCCAAAGAAGCATCTGGTGCGCTCCCTATAAGCGCCGAAAGCCACTCACTGCGACGGTGATGTGCTTGAGCTTGGTCCTTCCAAAGCCCGTTGACGTCCGCCGCTGCTGATCGAGAACTGGTCGAAGCAATCAAAGGAATCATCGCCACTTTGCCGACCCACGGCTATCGACGGTTCATGCCATTTTGCGTCAAAGCGCCGCCAACCAGGGCCACACTAGCAAATGCCACCTGCGTCTACAGGGTGACGAAGACTCAGTGGGGCGTTTTTCATGCATACCGGTGCGATCGATACCCTCCGTTATGTTGGCCGTGTTGCGGCCAAAGCATCGATCCTTCGGTGGTGCTCAGACGGGTTCGAAAACGGCGGTGACAACAAAGAGAAGGTGCGCTCGCTTTCGCCCCCGAGTCTTTGGCCGTGAGGCCTTGCCGATGTTGCCACAGTCGGAGGATCAACAGCGAAGATGCTCAGGGCTGGTCATCACCCCCATCGCAAACCGCTTCGGCCGGATCAACATCCTGCGAAACTCCGCAGAGTGACTGACGGCGCGTGCTTCATCGCCAAGACCACGAGATCGTTCCAGCGAGAGATGGGCATGGAGCCATGCTAACTCCCTCCGCAGCCCGCCTTCGGACGGCATGACCGAATCCTTCGTGGAATCCTTCAAACGCGGCTGATCTCGGTCGATCCCGTTCCGGATGCGCAAACCTTCCTAGCACAACTGCTGCTGTGCTCGAGGATTCAACACACACGATTCCGGCCGGCTTTTGCGGGCATCTCCAGCCGCAAAGCCGATGAACTCGTACACTCGCGAATCCTTGCTCAAGCTTTGCTGACATTGTCCAGAACAGCCAAACGAGAATTGGATTCGGGTCACGCACTCGTTGAGGCGAAGGATTCGACTTGCAGCCGAGCGGCTGCGCTTACTCGCACCTCCCCTACAACATGCTGTCACTCCTAGTGAGCAAAATGATTACACCGTGATCATTATGTTCGCTGAGCAAGTGAATGTCAACCTTTTTAAAAGCCCAGGACGAGTGCTGCGGCCCATCTCTCGCTGACCGAAGAGGCCCATACGAAGGTCCCAAGCCTTGAAGAACTCACCGACGGACAGGAAAGATTCAACTATGAATCTTTAAGTATATAAATCCGCGTTGTCAACAATATGACTTGCCTTCAGGAACACCACTCTAGATATGTGCGAGCACAATAGACTATTTTTGTAGACGAATACGATTAGTAGGCGTATTATGCTTTACCTCTTTGGCTCGCAGGAGCGAAGGTGATTACCTTTACTTTAACGCAATGATGAGAGGCGAAGCTATGTCTAATTTCCACATTTATTACTATACTTGGCCGGAGGTCTGCCAGATGACGACGCTGTCGGAAACGAACATTCGTACCATGCAGCCGAAAGGCACCTTTCCTTGGCACCTTGAGTTGTCAGGCGGGCGGGTCGGGTTTCCGAAAGAGGTAATCCACGCTTGGCTTGAGAACCCAAAAGCTTGGAAACTCCGGAATCTTCAACTAATGAGAGAAGCCTTCGGCATACCGGACGAAACCACCGTCGACAATTCTTTCAACGCGGTCTTCGAAGCATTTGCCAGGAAGGCTCGGAGCGCTGAGGCCGCTATGATGACCGCCATCCTCGACCGATTTGGCAAACTGGCGCGGGGCACTGAGCACAAATCCGACGCTGACAATCCGACGGATGCCAGCATTTAGTGTCAGCTTTTTTTGGTCTGATACCCTTGCCAACCCCAACTGAACGGTGCCGCAAATGCAGTTCGCGGCACCGCGGACTGTGGCGAAACTGCGGCGAGGTATGGCCGGATCCGCTGGATTCTCTTAATATGGATAAGAGGATAGCTGGAAATTCTGCTTATGGTTCACGCCAACATTTTTTGGAGCGCGCCATCTTTTTTTGGTTTCGGCCCATCTTGGTTTTGGCTCACCACTGGAAATGCCGTGAACAAATATCTTGAAGGCCTATTGACCTTCCAACGGTGGGAGACGCCATGTTTGTCTCACAACCGAACCAAGGAGACAAGCATGCAGAACTACAAGATCGACAACATGACCTGTGGCCACTGCGCCGGCGTCGTCCAGAAGGCGATCCTGAGCGTCGACCCGCAGGCAACGATCAAGGTCGATCTCGGCAATCGGGAAGTCAGCGTCGAGACCGCCGCAGCGGCAGGGCCGATCGCAGACGCCCTGAAGGCGGCCGGATACGAGAGCCGCGCGCTCTGAGCGCACGCTCCCTCCGACACCTCCCGTCACGAAACGCCCCGGCTTTCCGGGGCGTTTTGTTGTCAGGGCAATGCTTCGGTCACCGTCAGCCGGCGACGGCTGCGGCCCCCTCCGGCTGGCGCCCAAGCATATCCGGATGCCGTGCCAGGTGCTCGAACAGGCGAGCGACCGCTTCGGCGCCGGGATCGATGTGCCCTTCGAGTTGCTTGGCATTGATGTAAGCGGCACGCCCTGCCCTTGCCCGCACCAGCGTCGCGGTCAGATTGGCGCCGTCGCGCGCCGCCTTGGAGGCCGCGCCGATGCTCGCGTCGAGCGCGTCCAGTGCCGGAGAAAGCGCGTCGACCATGGTGCGGTCGCCGATCTGAGCCCCGCCGATTTCCTGCATGCGCGCCAACCCGGCTTTCAGCGCTTCGCGGATCGAAAGCCCGCTCGAGGCGCCATCCCCGGCGGCGGCAAAGAAGATCGCCAGAAGCACGCCCGAAGAGCCGCCCATCGTCTGGCTCAACTCCTGCCCGATGGCGCGGAAGAGCTGAGTGTGGTCGGATAGCGGCAGGCGATCGAGGGCCTGAATGAGTGCCCGTGCAGCGCCGGCGAGCGTCGAGCCGGTGTCTCCGTCTCCGGACTTGGCATCGAGTGCATTCAGGTCCTTTTCCGCGTCGATCAGCAGGTTGCAGCAGGCAAGCAGGAACTGCCGCGTCGCATCGTGTCGCGAAGGCAGAGGTGAAATCGGCGTCAGGCCATCAGGCAGGGCGAGTACATTCACCGGCCTGACGGCGGTCACGCCTGGCCAGGCCGGAAGCGCCACGGGCCGGGACAACAGCTCCAGCTCGGCCTTGTCGGCCGGGTAGACGGAGACGGAAAAGCCGCGCATGTCCAGCGACGTCATCATCGGCGCAGGTCCGACCAGATGCACGATCCGATCGGCGATCGCCGACTGGGCGAGTTCGTGCATGAGAATAGACATTTCCAGGATAGACGTTCCGCCGAGATTATTGACGAGCACCACGTGCGGCTTGTCCTCCATCGCCGCCTGCAGGCGCTCGACCATGGCGGCAACAGCGCTTCTCGCATCGGAATGCACAATCTGTTCGACGCCAGCTTCGCCATGGATGCCGAGGCCGAGTTCCGCATGGCCCTCGGGGATGCGATGTTCCTTCGGCGAACCCGGAACGGTGCAGGTATCGAGCGACATGCCGATGGTGCTCGTGCCCGATATGACCTTGCGCGCCGCATTGGCGATCGTATCGAGGTCCGCCCCGCTTTCTGCGAGCGCTCCGGCGATCTTGTGGACGAAAAGGGTACCGGCGACACCGCGCGCCTGCGGAAGGTCCGGCAGCGCGATGTCGTCATCGACGATGACCATGCTCACATTGAGGCCGTAGGCGCGGGCGCGTTCGGCCGCGAGGCCGAAGTTCAGCCGGTCACCGGTGTAGTTCTTGACGATCAGCAGGCAGCCGGCAGGTCCCGTCACCGCCAGGATACCGGCGAGGATCGCGTCCACGCTCGGCGATGCGAAGACGTCGCCGCAGACGGCGGCCGTCAGCATGCCCTTGCCGACGAAGCCGATATGCGCGGGCTCGTGTCCCGAGCCGCCACCGGAGACGAGCGCGACCTTGCCCTTGTCCCAGTCGGAGCGCAGGACGACGCGAATGTGCGGATATCCGTCGAGGCGGCTGAGCGCGCCGCCGGATGCGGCAAGAACCCCGTCGATCGCTTCCGTAACCGCATTTTCCTTGCGGTTGATAAACTGATTCATGTTCGCCTCCTAAGCGATGCGCATTCCGGCCGCGTCGAAGAAGAGCGGCTTGTCTGGCTGGATCTTGATAGTCTCGCCGCCGCGGAACCCAGTATGGGGGTCCGTGACCGTCACGAGGTTGTGCTGCTTGAACGTGAGATGCAGGCGCGTCTGGTCGCCCAGATGTTCGACACGGGTCACGAGTGCATCTTCTCCGGCGCCCTGGACGATATTTTCGGGGCGAAGGCCGATCGACTGCGCCTTGTCCGGCGCGCCCGCAAAAAGCTTGGCAGGCAGGACGTTGATGCGCGGCTGGCCGAGGCGGGTCGCGGCGTAAACGCTGACCGGCGCTTCGTACACCTCTCTTGGTGATCCGAACTGAACAAGCCTGCCCTCTTCGAGCACACCGATATGCGTTGCCATGGTCATCGCTTCGATCTGGTCGTGGGTGACGTAAAGAAGCGTCGCCCCGGACTTTGCCTGAATGTTCTTCAGTTCGACGCGCAGATCGGCTCGAAGCTTCGCGTCGAGCGAACTCAAGGGCTCGTCCATCAGGTATATCTGCGGGTTTCTGACAAGCGCACGCCCGATCGACACGCGCTGCATTTCGCCACCGGACAAGGCGGTCGCCTTGTTGTCGAGCTTGTGCGAAATCTGCAAGACCTCGGCGATGGCGTTCACCTTTTCGTCGATCGTCTTCTGCGGCGTTTTCAAGAGCGGGGATTTCAGCGGAAATTCCAGGTTCTGCCGGACGGACAGATGCGGATAGAGCGAATATTGCTGGAATACCATCGCCACGTTGCGCTGCGCCGGCGTCAGTCCTTGCACGGACATCCCGCCGATAAAGATCTCGCCGCTATTAGGCGTGTCGAGCCCCGAGACCATACGCAACGTCGTCGTCTTTCCGGCGCCTGTCGGTCCCAGGAGAACCACGAACGACCCGTCCGGGATCGTCATCGAGACATCGTCCAGCGCTGTGTGGGTGCCGAATGTCTTCGTCACGTTTCTTAGGATGACTTCAGCCACGGCGCAGCACTCCCTCGTTGGCTTCGGAAACAAGAGCACGACCCGTCTCCGCATTGAAGAGCGTCAAGGTCCGCGCGTTGAAATCGAGACCGAGAAGCTCGTCGGTACGGGCTGCCTGACTGGAGGGCGTGCGCGCCTTGATCTCGCCGTTGGGCGTTTCGATCGTGACGATCTGTGTCGTGCCGAGATACTCGACGGCGATCACGCGGCCTCTGTAGCTGGAGTCGTCGACGAAACGGACATGCTCGGGACGCACACCGAGCGACAGCGTGCCGGCCCTGCCCTCACGCGACGCCGGCACCGCCACCTTTTTCCCACCGAGATCGATGCTGTCGCCGCCGATACCGATCATGCCCTCGAACTCCAGAAAGTTCATGGACGGGGAGCCGATGAACTTGGCGACGAACTTGGTCGCCGGCCAGTCGTAGATCTGCTGCGGCCGGCCGAATTGCTCGATGACGCCGTGGTTCATGACGACGATCTTGTCGCCCATCTGCATCGCTTCCAGCTGGTCGTGGGTCACATAGACGGTGGTGGCGCCCATGCGATCGTGCAGCGCCCGCAGTTCCCCCGCCATGTGTTCGCGGAACTCCGCGTCGAGCGCGCCGAGCGGCTCGTCCATGAAGAAGGCCTTCGGGTTGCGGACAATCGCCCGGCCGAGCGCAACACGCTGGCGGTCACCGCCCGAGAGCCCGCCAACCGGCTTGTCGAGAATGCCTTCAATTCTGAGGATCCTTGCCACCTCGGCGACACGCGCGGCGACATCCGCCTTTTTCATCCCCTGGCTGACGAGCGGATAGGAGATGTTCTTGCGTACGTTCATGTGGGGATAGAGGGCGAACATCTGGAAGACGAAGGCGATATCGCGCTCCCTCGCCCGCTTCATGCCGACCTCTTCGCCGCCGATATAGATCTGGCCGCTCGTCGGCAGCTCCAGTCCCGCCATCATCCGAAGCGTCGTCGTCTTGCCGCATCCCGATGGGCCGAGCAGCATGAAGAACTCGCCGTCTTCCACCGTGAAGCTCGAAGACTGGACAGCCGTGAACGCTCCGAACTCCTTGCGCACATTTTCAATTCTGATCTGTGCCATGGGTCACTCCGGAAAATGGCTGACGATGATGAACATGACTGTTCCAAGCAGCGTCACGAGGAAGGAGAAGGAGTAGAGCGTGAGCGACACTGGCTGCATGAGCATGACCACGCCGAGCGCGATGAGCACCGATGCCACCATTTCCCATGCGCCACGGCGAAGGCGGAGCAACTGGTTGAGGAAAGCTGTCATTTTCTTACCGCTCCGAAGGTGATGCCGCGCAGGAGGTGTTTGCGAAGCAGGATCGTGAACACCATCACGGGGACGAGGAAGAGGGTCGCACCGGCGGCCACCGCCGGCCAGTCCTGCCCACCGACGCCGATGATCGTCGGGATGAAGGGCGGTGCGGTCTGCGCGGTGCCCGACGTGAGCAGCACGGCGAAGGCGTATTCGTTCCAGGCGAAGATCAGGCAGAAGATAGCCGTCGACGCGATGCCGGTCGCCGCCTGGGGCAGCACGACCTTGTAGAAAGCCTGGAAGCGAGTGTAGCCGTCGATCAGCGCTGCCTCTTCATACTCGATCGGGATCTCGTCGATGAAGCCCTTGAGCAGCCAGACCGAGAGCGACAGGTTGACTGCCGTATACAGCAGGATCATGCCGGCATGGGTGTCGTTCAGCCCGAGCGAGCGGAACATCAGGAAGATCGGAATGGCGACCGCGATCGGCGGCATCATGCGCGTGGAAAGGATGAAGAACAGCAGGTCGTCCTTGAGCGGCACCTTGAAGCGCGAGAAGGCATAGGCCGCGGCCGTTCCGAGCACGATGCACAGGACCGTCGAGCCGAACCCGATGATGACGGAATTGTAGAAGCGCTCCGGGAACCGCGACGGGCCGGCGATGATCAGCCCATCCTTGCGAACGAGACGCTCGTACCAGGTCTTCGGTTCGCCCATTTCCTTCAGTTGTTCTTCCGAAACGCGGGTGCGCGTCGTGAAGAGGTTCACATAGCCTTCGAGCGTCGGCTCGAAGAAGGTCTTCGGCGGATAGGCGATCGCGTCAGAGGGCGATTTGAAACCCGTTCCGATGATCCAGAGCAACGGGAGAATGGTGATCACCGCATAAAGCACGACCAGGGCGCCTGCGAACCACTTCTGCCGTGCGGATGGCTCCGTTACAGAAAAGCTGCTCATCTCTGCTTCACCTTGTTGAGTGCTTTGACATAGATCGACGCAAGGCCGAAGACGGTCACGAAGAGGATGACGGCATAGGCGGACGCGTATCCGGTGCGCCATTTCTCGAAGGCTTCACGCTTCAGGTTGATCGACGTCAGCTCCGTGATCGAGCCAGGGCCACCGCCCGTCAGCTGCACGACCAGGTCGAACATCTTGAAGTTCTCGATGCCGCGGAAAAGGATGGCCAGCATCAGGAACGGCAGCACCATCGGAATGGTGATGGTCCAGAACTGGCGCCAGCTGCTGGCCCGGTCGCATTCCGCCGCCTCATAGATGCTGCTCGGAATGGAGCGCAGCCCGGCAAGGCAGATGAGCATGACGAACGGCGTCCACATCCAGGTGTCGACGATGATGATCGCCCAGGGCGCCAGCGACGTGTCGCCGATCATCGAGAAACTGGACGGGTCTGCGCCGGTCAGGAACCCGATCGCGTAGTTGAACAGGCCGATCTGTGGCTGGTAGAGAAAGGTCCAGAAGTTTCCGACGACGGCCGGGCTCAGCATCATCGGGAGCACGATGATGGTCGTCCACAGGTCGTTGCCGCGGAACTTCTTGTTGATGAGATAGGCGAGAGCAAAGCCGATCAGCACCTGCAGGACGATCGTCCAGATCAGGAAATGGGCCGTCGCCTGCATCGTCAGCCAGATGTCCTTGTCGGTCAGGATGTTGAGGTAGTTGCGCAGACCGACGAACTGAACAGGTTCATTCGGGCGGTTTACGCGAAAATTGGTGAAGCTCAGCCGGACGGTCCAGATCAGCGGAAAGATGTTGATCGCAAGCAAAAGCACAATGGACGGTGCGACGAAGATCCAGGCGATCGCGCGGTCCGACAAGCCTCTGATGCGCCGTGCAAGCACGGGCGGCGTCGCGTGCGCAGCGCGATCGATCGAAGAATGGAGCATGGTATTCCCCTAAGGCATTGACGAATGGGCATGCGGGGCCGGCGCGAGAGATCGGCCGGCCGGCCCCGCATGGACGCTTCCGCCGGGAGGCGGCGGGTGTTTGCGTCAATACTTGCCTTCGTCTTCGAAGATGTCCTTCCAGTCCTCAGAGAGACCGTCGAGCGCATCCTTCGCCGTGCCCTGGTTGGCAACGACGTAATCGTGGAAGCGCTTCTGCGAGGCCTGCAGCAGCGAGGCGTAGGACGGCTCGGCCCAGAAGTCCTTCACGATTGCCATCGAATCGAGGAACGTCTGCGCATAGGGCTGGCTCGTGGCGAAGCTCGGGTCCTCGACCACCGAGCGCAGTGCGGAGTATCCGCCGAGCGCCCACCACTTTTTCTGGATTTCAGGCTGCGCGAACCACTTGATGTAATCCAGCGCTTCCTTCTGCTTGTCGGACGCTGCGACGACCGAGATGCCCTGGCCGCCGAGCTGGGCGAACTGCACACCGGTCGGACCAGCAGGATTGGGGAAGTAGCCGGACTTGTCGCCGCCGACATTGGCGTCGGCATGGATGCCGGGCCAGGTGAAGGCAAAGTTCATCTGCAGGGCGACCTGGCCGGACTTGTAGGCGTCGATATCCTCCGACATGTAGGCGTCGGAATGGCCGGGCGGTGTGCAGCAATCGTAGAGCGCCTTGTAGAATTCCAGGCCCTTGACTGCGTCCGCCGAGTTGACGAAGCCGTCGAGCTCATAGGCTTTCTTCGGATTTCCGTACTCGAAGCCGTAGCTGTAGAGCACGTCCATCACGCCCATGGTAATGCCTTCTGAGCCGCGCTCCGTATAGATGGCAGCGCCATAGACGGTCTTGCCGTCGACCTGGCGCTTCTGGAAGAATTCGGCGATATCCTTGAGTTCGGCGAAGGTCTTCGGCACGGCGAGATCCCGGCCGTATTTCTGCTTGAACTCCGCCTGGAGTTCGGGACGCGAGAACCAGTCCTTGCGATAGGTCCAACCGACCACGTCACCGAACGCCGGCAGAGCCCAGTAGTTCGGCGAATTCTTCGGCCATTCCGCGTAACCGATGACGGTTGCGGGAATGAAGTCGTCCATCTTGATCCCTTCCTTGTCGAAGAAATCATTGAGCTTGATGTACTGGCCATTCTCGGCGGCGCCGCCAATCCACTGGCTGTCGCCGATCATCAGATCGCAGAGCTTGCCGCCGGAATTCAGCTCGTTCAGCATCCGGTCGGCGAAGTTCGGCCACGGCACAAATTCGAACTTCATCGTGTTGCCGCTCTTGGCTTCGAAATCCTTGCTGAGCTCGACGAGCGCATTGGCCGGATCCCAGGCGGCCCAGCAAAGGGTCAGTTCGGCTGCGGAAGCGTGCGTACCGGACGCACCCGCAATGGCAAAATACGCTCCGACCATGACTGTGGAGCTCAACAGAATCCGTTTCATCATTGGGTTCCTCCCCCTTGTACCTTCTGACCTCCATCAGAAGGAAAGCGCCCTGACCGGGCGGTTGGCGCACCTAAATCCTCTTGGCACTAGCGGTGGGCGCGGCCGCATTCAGGGCCTGCGTTCTTCGCTGAAGGATTCATAACTGAGGTGCGCACCTCAACGCAAGCGATTTTTGAGGTGCGCACATCAATTCTTGATTTCGCGGCGATTTTGGTGGAGTAGATTGGGAACGATACACACTGGGAGTTCCGCATGCGGCCAACAGCCAAAGATCTTGCTGAGGCAGCGGGCTTGAGCCTCGCAACCGTCGACCGCGTGCTGAACGACAGGCCGAATGTCAGCCCGAAGGCCGTTCGCAGTGTTAACGAAGCCATTGAGCGCATTGGATTTATTCGAAACCCGGCAGCCGTCAGCCTTGCCCGCAACAAGAGCTACCGGTTCCGGTTCGTGCTGCCGACGAGCGGCGATCTCTATCTGGCGGAACTCATCCACCGGGTGGAAGAGGCGCGGGTGTCGATGAAGGGGGATCTCATCGACCTCGATTTCGTCCAGATCCCGATCGACGACCCGCATAAGGTTGCCAAGTACCTCGCCGATATAGACGAGAACGAATTCGACGGGATCGCGATGATGGCGCCGGAATCGCCGCAAGTGCGCGACGCGATCGGCCGCCTGATCGAACGCGGCGTCAAGTTCGTGCAGTTTCTGTCCGGACAGGAAAAGCTCCCGACCGCCGATTTCGTGGGCGTCGACAACTACGCCGCCGGCGCGACGGCGGCCAAGATCATCGGCCGGTTTGTCGGCCGGAGGGCGGGAAAGGTCCTGATCGTGGCCGAGACGATGCAGTCGCTCGACAGCATCCAGCGACGCTTCGGCTTCGACGATATCGTCAATTCACAGTTCCCTCACCTGCAATGTCTGCCCTCGGTCGAAACCCACGGCGACGAGCGCAGGGCCACCCAGATCCTCCAGCGAGTCCTTGAAAACAATCAAGAGGTTGCGGCGATCTACGTGTTGAGTTCCGAGGCCAGGATCCCGCTCGAGGGCGCAGCATCCTTCACCGATCTGCAAAAGATCACGGTGGTCGTCCACGAACGCACCCCCTTCAGCGAACGCGGCCTGCGCGACGCCAGCGTTGACGCCGTCATCGCCCAGGACCCGGGACACGCGGTGCGCAGCGCCATCCGCATCATGCGCGCGCGAACGGATTTTCGCGAACCGCACGCCGCACAGGACAAGATCAGAATAGAGGTCCTCCTCAAGGAGAACCTCTGACCCTCGGAGAGTGCATCTTTGACGTGCGCACCCCAAGCAGATGGGGCAACGCCTGATCGCGACGGCGCCGCCGACAGGCGCGTGAGGAGGCCCGCCCCACGCACCCGACTATGACCAGGCGCCTTCGTTCAAGGCGATCGAGGACAGGCGCGGACCGCTAAATGACGTGGGTGGATGCGGAGATCAGGCGCGCGCTTTGGCGCGCACCTTCTGCGGCTGCGCGGACGGTTGCTGGCTGGCGCTGCCGCCATAATTCACCAGCATCTGCATGGCTTTCTCTATTCCCGCGGGACTGTTCGGGTCGGTGTCGTTCGCGCGACACCAATCCTCGTGCTGCTGTTTGATCACGTCCATGTCGGCGGTAGAGAATGTGCCGGGCATTCTTCGCCCTCCCTTTAAAAAATCACACCAAAGAGAAAACTATCACAACGGCGGAAAGAGGCTCCCCGCACAACTAGGGGGTTTGCGCCCTCGAACAGCAAATTCCTTTGCGCAGCCGCCTTTGCGCAGAGCTATGACGGGCACCTGAACATTGCTCGCGCCGAGGTAAACTTGACACGATCGGCGGCATCGCGGCAGCATGAGGGGTAACTCAAAGCCGTGACTTGGCGAGACCTGCAGTTCGGCGGAAGACCGAGCAAACGCGTTCTGGCCCGGTCGGGAGGGAGGGAAGTGATGGGGTATGATTGGAGCGGCTCGCGCGAACGGCGGATGAAGGTCGCACGGTTCAGTGCGGCGCTGACACTGGCCGCAATGTTCGTAACCGTAGCGGCGCAGGTCGTGACGAGAGCAATTTGAGCCCGTCCTCTTCGTTATGATGCGGACGAAGACGCCTTCATCCGGGCGTCGACCTCCCGCGCCACACCATGGGGTGCCGGAAGAACGGAACCCAGGCTCCCCATGGACAGCGAAAGGCAAGTCTCGGCCGCCAGCGGCTACCTCTCCTGATATGTCCGAGCATGCTCGATAGGGAACGGGAGGTCTTGGCGGCACGAGCATGAAGGGCACATGACGTCGACCATCAAATCCAGCGAGACACAGCCCGAACGTCTCAAGATCGGCTTCGTTCTGGCGCGGTCCTTCACCCTTTCGGCATTCGCGCTCTTCATCGACACGCTGCGACTTGCGAGCGACGAGCTCGACAAGTCCGGCCGCATCCGTGCCGACTGGCAGGTGCTGGGCAACACGCGGCATCTCATCGCCTCCAGTTGCGGCGTGCAGGTGGCGCCGACATCCGACCTCGTTGATCCCGCCGGGTTCAACTACATCGTCGTGGTCGGCGGCCTGCTCAACAGCAAACAGCCGATCGCCGACGACACCGTCCGCTTCCTCCAGAAGGCGGCGGCGCGCAAGGTGCCTCTGATCGGTCTCTGTACAGGGACATTCGTCCTTGCCGAAGCGGGCCTGATGACCGGGCACACCGTCTGCGTCAGCTGGCTTCATTATCAGGCGTTCCGCGAGCGGTTCCCCGATCTCAAGGTTCGCTCGGACCGTCTCTTCAATCTCGATCGCACCCGTGGATCCTGCGCTGGCGGCAGCAGTGCCGCCGACATGGCGGCCCATATCGTGCGCCTGCATATCAGCAAGGAAGCCGAGCGAAATGCGCTCGAGGTGCTGCAGATCGACAAGGCCCGCTCGCATCTTCATGTCCAGCCGAGAAAACCGCTGGCGATCGAGAGCAACGACCCACGCCTGAATGCCGCTCTCATCATCATGGAGCAGCACACGGACAACACGCTGTCGATCCCGGAGCTGGCCGCATCCGTCGGCTTGTCCCGACGGCAGCTCGAACGCCTGTTCATGGACAAGGCGAAAATGTCGCCGGCGCTCGTCTATCGGAAGTTTCGGCTGGAACGCGCCAAGCATCTGCTGACGCAGACGAAGGCGCCGTTGATCGACATCGCGCTCGAAGTCGGGTTCGAGAACGCCGGCCACTTCTCGCGGATTTTTGCAAAAACCTACGGTCAATCGCCGAGCAAGTTCAGGGCCACACTTTCGGCGTGACCCGTCCCAGGCGATCCTGCCGACAACGCACCGGCCATAGCCGCCGCCGTCGGCTCATCAGTTTCCTCAAGCCTGACCGCTGCCCGCCGATACTGCTTCCTTGACGGCGAGCTCGGCCATGGCCAGTGCTGCCTCCCGCGTCGCTGCCGCCGCGATGAAGCGGCCGTTGTGGCAGAACCGCGCGCCAGCCACGCCGCAAGCCGCCTCCAGCTCGCCGTTCGTCAGGCCGGCCCAGGCAGCCGGCAGATCGGCGCGCAGCTCAAACCCTTCATCGGCCTTGCGAATGCCCGTCAGGCACCAGTCATTCTCGCGCGGATGAACGACGAACAACAGGTGGTCGGCGCCAGCTTTCACGATCGCCGGGCGGAACGGCATGCCCCGCGGCAGTTCGAGCACTCGGCTCTCACCGGCAAGGGCGATCTGCTGCAGCACGAGCGCCTCGGCCCGCAGCTTGGCGGCGCGTTGCGACACGCCAGCCTCGACGAAGGCGCGCGCGATCGAAAGGGCCTGACGGAAGCTGCGGTCCTCGGCCTCCTGGCCGGATTCGTCGAAGACAGGCTTCAAGGTTTCCAGCAGCGCCGACAGCGTGAGCCCCGCCAATGGGCCGGCCACGGAGGGGTCGAGCGCGCCGTTATCGACCAGATCCACCGGCAGCACGAAGCGCGCATCGAAGGCCGCATGGACCGCCTCCACATGGGCCTCGGGAACGCCGAACGCTGCCAGATAGGCGCGACCGTAATGCTTCCAGATCAAGCCGAACGAACTGTAGGGCTGGCCATCCTCTCTAACCGGCGCCCCGCGCTGATGATGATCGAACAGCCCGGCCCCGGCATCATACTGGCCACCAACATCATAAATGATGCGGTCCGCCCCGGGCTTCAGCCATTCCGACGCCCGGCTGCGAACGAGGCGAGCCTCAGGGAAAAGCCGCGTAAGGATGACGCTGGAAAGCAGCTCGTCGGCGTGGAAACCACCGGAATGTGTAACGAGAAAGTCTGGGATCATTCCGAATGGCCTTATGGTTCGTGACGCGTGTGTGCGGCACGACATAGCCATTGCCCGCGGTGACCTCAACCCGTCATCGCGCCTTCGTCGCAGTGTTCTGCCCTCAAGCTATCCAAAATCCGGCGCTAGATGTCGTGCCAGTCCTGATGCTGCCCCACGCGTTCGCAAGCCGACGACATCACTGTCATCAGGTCCGCGACCTTAGCAGCCAAGGCCGACCTCCCCGTCAACCAACCGACGGAGCTGTTGCCGTCACACCTTGCGCAGCAACATTGCCCTAACGCGCCATTTCGAAGATCGCCTCGCCGGAAATCGGGTCCGTGACCCCGAGATCCTGGCTGAGTTCCAGGAGCGTATCGCGGAACGTGTCGAGGTTCGCCTTCATCATGGGCCGTGCCGCAGCGATCGCTTCAAGGCTTTCCCATTCGGCAATTGAGAAATACGATCCATCCGCTGACTTGCTGAGCGCCATCTTTCTCAAGCCTTCAAAGTCGCGACCAGCGCTGCGAAAAAGCTGCTCAAACCGTTCCTCTTGACCGGGTCTCACGCGGAAACGGACACAATTATAAGCCGTCATCCTAACCTCCCTATGGGACGCAACTTCTACAGGATGGATCCGATGCAGTTCACTCGCAAGAGGCACGCGAAGCACGGTCGCAGCCTTGCGATCGCCGGCAAACCGGGAGCAATTCGAACTGCGCTTTGACAAACCTGCCGAGCTTCGCGGCCAAGCTTGCGTCAAGGCGGCGTCCATCGTGCATCGCGGGCAATTATCGCTGCGGTGGCAGACCTCTCCCAGCCGCTCTGAAGATGGCGTGCAGAAATCTCTTTTGTGCCCTTGACCTTCCCATCGTTGGAAGCCCCATGTTGTGACAAAAGACAGAGAAAGGAGCACGATCATGGGATCTGTGACCCCCATTAGAACAAACGACCTCGAAGCGATGTCCGCCGCCGCAGTGAGCGCCAGCATTCCCGTCGAGGGCATGACCTGCGCATCCTGCGTGGCGCGCGTCGAAAAAGCTATTCGCGCCGTGCCTGGTGTGACCGAGGCCTCGGTCAACCTCGCAACGGAACGCGCCGACGTCCGCTTCGATGCCAGCACCAAGTCCGCCGATATCGTCAAGGCGATCGAGAATGCCGGATATGGTGCGGCCGAAGACACGATCGAGCTCACCATCGAAGGCATGACCTGCGCGTCCTGTGTCGCGCGCATCGAAAAGGCGCTGAAGACCGTTCCGGGCGTCACCGAAGCCAACGTCAATCTGGCGACCGAGCGCGCTTCGGTGCGCATAACCAGGGGCATCGCCACCGCCGCCGCACTCGAAGAGGCGGTTCGCGTTGCCGGTTATGCCGCCAAGCGCATGACCGGCGACGAAAGCGTCGACCGCGAAGGCGAGAAGCGCGAACAGGAGACGCGAAAGCTTGCGCGCGCGCTGCTGATTGCCGCTGTCTTGACGCTGCCGATCTTCGTGCTCGAAATGGGCTCGCACTTCATCCCGGGCGTGCACGAATTCGTCATGAACAATATCGGCATGCAGGAAAGCTGGTATCTGCAGTTCGCGCTGACGACGCTGGTGCTCTTCGGCCCGGGCCTGCGTTTCTACCAGAAGGGTGTCCCCGCCCTCTTCCGTCTGGCGCCCGACATGAACTCGCTGGTCGCGATCGGCACCTCCGCCGCCTGGATCTACTCGGTCGTTGCCACATTCGCGCCGGACCTTCTGCCCGACGGTACCGCCAACGTCTACTATGAAGCTGCAGCCGTCATCGTCACCTTGATCCTGCTCGGCCGGTTCCTCGAGGCGCGCGCCAAGGGCCGGACCTCCGAGGCGATCAAGCATCTAATGGGTCTGCAGGCAAAGACCGCCCGCGTCATCCGCAACGGCGAGACGGTCGAGGTGCCGCTGTCCGACGTGCAGACTGGCGACACCGTCGTCGTGCGCCCGGGCGACCGGGTTCCGGTCGACGGCAGCGTCCTCGACGGAAACTCCTATGTCGACGAATCGATGATCACCGGCGAGCCGGTTCCGGTCGAAAAGGTGGCCGGCAGCGAAGTCGTCGGCGGCACGATCAACAAAACCGGCTCCTTCACCTTCCGGGCCACCAAGGTCGGCGCCGATACGGTGCTGGCGCAGATCATCAAGATGGTCGAGCAGGCCCAGGGCGCCAAGCTGCCGATCCAGTCGCTGGTCGACCGCGTCACCGCCTGGTTCGTGCCAGCCGTCATCGCGATTGCGCTTTTGACCTTCGGCGTCTGGCTGGTCTTCGGTCCGGATCCGGCGCTCACCTTCGCGCTCGTCAACGGCGTCGCCGTGCTGATCATCGCCTGCCCTTGCGCCATGGGCCTTGCCACCCCGACCTCGATCATGGTCGGCACCGGCCGCGCCGCCGAAATGGGTGTGCTCTTCCGCAAGGGCGAGGCGCTGCAGACGCTGCGGAACGCCGCCGTCATCGCCGTTGACAAGACCGGTACGCTGACCAAGGGCCGCCCGGAGCTGACCGACCTCGAAACCGCCGAAGGCTTCGATCGTGATACCGTGTTGACGCTGGTCGCCGCCGTGGAAACCCGCTCCGAACACCCGATCGCCGAAGCAATCGTCGACGCAGCCAAAGCAAAGGGACTGGCGATCGCCGAACCGGCCAGGTTCGAGGCAATCCCCGGTTTCGGCGCCAGCGCCGAGGTCTCGGGCCGGACCGTCCATGTCGGTGCCGACCGCCTGATGACGCAACTGAAGCTCGACGTGTCGGCCTTCGCCGACCAGGCGGCCCGCCTTGGCTCGGAAGGCAAGAGCCCGCTCTATGCCGCGATCGACGGCAAGTTGGCGGCGATCATCGCCGTTGCCGACCCGATCAAGGAAACGACGCCGCAGGCGATCCGCATGCTGCACGATCTCGGCCTGAAGGTTGCGATGATCACCGGCGACAACCGTCGCACCGCAGAGGCGATCGCGGCCAAGCTCGGCATCGACGAGGTGATCGCCGAAGTGCTTCCAGATGGTAAGGTCGCGGCTCTGAAGAAGCTGAAGCAAGGCGGACGCGCGGTCGCCTTCGTCGGCGACGGGATCAACGATGCGCCGGCGCTCGCCGAAGCCGATGTCGGCCTGGCGATCGGCACCGGTACGGACGTCGCCATCGAGAGCGCCGACGTGGTGCTGATGTCCGGCGATCTCCTGGGTGTGCCGAATGCGATCGCGCTGTCCACAGCGACGATCCGCAACATCAAGGAGAACCTGTTCTGGGCCTTTGCCTATAACGCGGTACTGATCCCGGTTGCCGCCGGCGCGCTCTACCCGGTCTACGGCCTCTTGCTGTCGCCGATCTTTGCGGCCGGTGCCATGGCGCTGTCGAGCGTCTTCGTGCTGGGCAACGCCCTGCGGCTTCGGGCCTTTCGCCCGGTTGCCGCAGCACAGGCGGCCTAGGTTCGATCGTCTCCCCGGCTATTGCCAGCATGGCGGAAGCCGGGGAGAGCCCTTATATTCTCAAGGGAATGGCCGCACGACGGTAAAAAGGATGACATCATGAATATCGGCGAAGCTTCCCGCGCCTCCGGCGTCTCGACGAAAATGATCCGCTATTACGAGACGATCGGCCTCATCCCGCAGGCCGACCGCAGCGAAGCCGGCTATCGCAACTATGGCGACAACGACGTCCATACGCTGCGCTTCATCCGCCGCTCGCGCGATCTCGGTTTCACTGTCGAGCAGATGGCGGACCTCTTGGCGCTCTGGCGCGACCGCGAGCGCGCCAGCGGCGAGGTGAAGAAGATCGCGCTCGAACATGTCGAGATCCTGGAGCGCAAGGCCGAGGAACTGAAGGCGATGAGCCGGACGCTGAAACATCTCGCCGCCCATTGCCATGGCGACGGCCGCCCGGACTGTCCCATTCTCGAGGATCTCGCCGACGCCACGAACGCGCCGACGAAGGCAACCGAGCCCGCCCGCTTCGGTACGGCCGGCATCGATCCGGTCCGCAACCGGCGGCACGGGTGACGACGAGTGCGCATCCTTGAGCCTCACGCATTCGTGACGGCGCCAGGCGCAAGCATCATTGACAGGAATCAAAGGCGTTTCTACGGATCGATCATGGAGAACGTGCGAACCACATATCTGCGTTTGCTGATAGTGCTGAAGCTGGCGATCGCTTTGTCGCTGGCCGTGCTGCCTTTTTCCACCGCCTCCGGCATGATGCATGCGGCCGCGCACGGCTCGATGCAGATCGAGGCAGCCGCCAATCCGATGCAAGCTGCGACCGAGCATTGCCCGAGCCTCGACAAGGGCAAGGTGAAGCCGGCAAAAGAAAGCGGCAAGTCGGACAAGAAGGATTGTTGCAAGACCTTCTGCGCCGCCGTGGCGGTGCTCGGCGATGTCGACGGAAGCCATCCGGCTTTCCCGCGCTCCATCCGCAATTTCGGCCCGCACCCGCAGCTCACCCCCGGTGAGCTCGACGGCCTTCATCGTCCCCCAAGAGCCTGATTTCGTGAAACCGTGACCGCTGCTGCGGGTCTCCGTTGGTCTTGGCCGACGGAAGGATCTGCAGTGGTGCGAAGCGTTGCCGTGGTTTCCGCGTGTCCGATGTGACGCTCGACCACCTCTAGCGCCGTCCGCGACAAGGCTCGCCCGGTTTCGTCCGGTCGATCGCCGGCCTCTGCCATTCACATTTCAGGTTTGACCATGAAACGTTTGTTTTCCATGGCGCTCCTGCCCATCATCCTGGGCGGATGCGCTGCCACATTGCCTGCCGAGGTCTCAAGCCTTGGCGATCCCGCCAATAGCACGAGCGGTATTCGAAGCACGCAGTATCGCAGCCCTATTTCGGGCTACACTCGCCGCGAACCGACCGGCCCCAAGGCCTGGGGACCGCTCAACGACGCACAGTCGACCGCCAAGGGAGACGCGTCATGAGGCTTCGCAAGCTCAACCTCGCGGCCGCCATCGGTCTGCCCCTCGTGCTCGCCGGCTGCGTGACCGAATACTCGGCCAAGGACGCGGGCTTCACCACCGTGGATGCCAAGGTCTCGACGGCCGCGACCAAGAAAAGCGTCTGGATCCAGAACCGCGAACAGGCAGACAAGGTCAATGCCGAGGTCAAGGCGCTCCTGAAGCGAAAGACAATCGACGCCGACACCGCCGTTCAGGTCGCACTCCTCAACAACAAGGGCCTGCAGGCCGCCTATGCCGATCTCGGCGACGCGTCGGCGGATGCCTGGCAGGCGACGTTGTTCCTCAACCCGACTGTCTCGATCGGCACGACCGGGATCGGCACACCGGAACTGCAGGCCTACAAGGCGATCGAGGGGCTGGTCACCACCAACATCCTGGCGCTCCTGACCCGCGACAAGACCATCGCGGTCGCCGACGCGCGTTTCCGCCAGGCGCAGCTCAACGCCGCGCTCAGCACGCTGCAGCTGGCCGCCGAAACCCGCCGCGCCTGGATCGAAGCGGTTGCCGCATGGGAAACCGTCGCACAACTGAACCAGGCCCAGGCGGCTGCGGACGCCTCCTCGGAACTCGCCGCAAAACTCGGTGAGACCGGCGCCATGGGCAAGGGCAACCAGGCGCGAGAGCACGTCTTCAACGCTGAACTCGCCGGCCAGGCAGCCGAAGCCCGGCTTGCAGCCCGTCTTGCCAAGGAAAATCTGACGCGACTGATGGGTCTCTGGGGTAGCGATGTCGACTACCAGGTGCCGAACCGCCTGCCGAACCTGCCGAAGAACCTGGCCCGCAAGGACAGCATCGAGGCCGAAGCGCTGAAGCGCCGCGTCGACCTGCAGATCGCCCGCCTCGATCTCGAAGCCGTGGCCAAGTCCTACAGCCTCACCGAGGCGACCCGCTACGTGACCGACCTGGAACTCGTCGCCGGTGCGGAGGCGGAACGGGAGAAGGAGGATCATGGCACCAAGGTCGAGACGACCGGCCAGTTCGAGCTCGAATTCGTGATCCCGATCTTCGACAGCGGCAATGCGCGCATGCGCAAGGCCGAGCTTGCCCATATGCGCTCGGCGAACCTGCTGGCGGAAAAGGCGGTCAACATCCGCTCGGAAGCACGCTCAGCCTACGAGGCCTATCGCTCGCGCTACGACATCGCCCGGCACTACCGCAACAACGTCGTGCCGCTGCGCACCAAGATCGAGGAAGAAGCGACGCTCAGCTACAACGGCATGATCACCAGCACCTTCGAGCTGCTTGCCGACGTCAGGGCCAAGGTCAATTCGACCGTGCTCTCCGTCAACGCGAAGCGCGATTTCTGGCTGGCCGATGCCGATCTGATGACCGCAATCCACGGCGGCGGATCGGGCGGCTCGGCTGGAGGCGCGGCAGCGCCCGCGGCAGCGGAAGCCGGCGCCGGACACTAGGGCGGGAGCAGGAAAAGTGTGTGCGGTTTTCCGTACGCATCCCGCCCTAAATCAAAAAAGGATCAGATATGTTCAACAGAAGAAACTTCCTCGGCGCCGGTGCTGCTCTCGTTTCGACCGCCGCCTGGGCCCAAACCTCAAACTCCGGCCTGCCCGAAGCGGCAAGCATGGACAATGCCGCGACCCAGAAGCCGCTCGTGCCGACGAGCGGACCGGACTACAACCCGGTCGTCACCCTCAACGGCTGGACATTGCCGCACCGTGTGAACAACGGCATCAAGGAATTCCACCTTGTCGCCGAGCCGGTCGAACGCGAGATGGCCGACGGCATGACCGCCTATCTCTGGGGCTATAACGGCCAGTCGCCAGGCCCGACAATCGAGGCGGTCGAAGGCGACCGCGTGCGGATCTTCGTCACCAACAAGCTGCCGGAACACACCACCATTCACTGGCACGGCATGATCCTGCCTTCGGGCATGGATGGCGTCGGCGGCCTGTCGCAGCCGCATATTCCGGCCGGCAAGACCTACGTCTACGAGTTCGACCTCGTGAAATCCGGCACCTTCATGTACCACCCCCATGCCGACGAAATGGTACAGATGGCCATGGGCATGATGGGCTTCTTCGTGGTGCACCCGAAGGATCCAAACTTCATGCGTGTCGATCGGGATTTCGTGTTCCTGCTCAATGCCTATGACATCGATCCCGGCACCTATGTGCCGCGCATCATGGAAATGACCGACTTCAACATGTGGTGCTGGAACAGCCGGATCTTCCCGGACATCGACCCGCTGGTCGTGTCCAAGAACGACCGCGTGCGGGTCAGGGTCGGCAACCTCACCATGACCAACCATCCGATCCACATGCACGGCTACGACTTCGAGGTGACCTGCACCGATGGCGGCTGGGTGCGGCCGGAGGCACGCTGGCCGGAAGTGTCGATCGACATTCCCGTCGGCGCCATGCGCGCCTACGAATTCGACGCCAAGTACGAGGGCGACTGGGCGATCCATTGCCACAAGTCGCACCACACGATGAACGCGATGGGCCACGATATCCCGACCTTCATCGGCGCCGACAAGAAATCGGTCGCGGAAAAGATCCGCAAGGTGAAGCCCGACTACATGCCCATGGGTACGGCCGGCATGGCCGACATGGGCGAAATGGAAATGCCGCTCCCCGACAACACGATCCCGATGATGACCGGCTGGGGTCCGCACGGCGCGTTGGAGATGGGCGGCATGTTCTCGGTGGTGAAGGTGCGCGAAGGCATCTCCGCCGGCGATTACAGCGATCCCGGCTGGTACGAAAACCCGCCGGGAACACAGGCCTGGGAATGGACCGGCGCATTGCCGGAACCGACGCGGGCCAAGGATGCCAAGACCGTGCTCACGCCCAAACCGTGAGAGGGCGGCCGACTGCAATGACCTCTTTCAAATCCATCAGGAACATTACGATGAAGAAATCAGCACTCGCTCTGGCGCTCGTTATCGCCTCCGCCCTTTCCTCCCAGGCGCTCGCCAGCGGCAGCCACGCCGGCGGCCACGACAAGGTGTCGATCGGCGAGCCCGGCGACAGCAAGAAGTCGACGCAGACGATCCGCGTCACCATGAAGGAAACCGACGACGGCAAGATGATCTTTACCCCGGCAACCATCAAGGTTCGCCAGGGCCAGACGGTCCATTTCGCCATCAGGAACGCCGGCGAACTCGCCCACGAATTCGTGCTCGACGACAAGGCGACGATCCAGGAACACAAGATCACCATGGAGAAATTCCCCGACATGGAGCACGACGACCCGAACGCCGTCCGGCTCGAGCCGGGCAAGTCCGGCGACATCTACTGGACCTTCACCAACGACGGCACCTTCGAATTCGCCTGCCTGGTGCCAGGCCATTACGACGCCGGCATGCACGGCCGACTCGACGTCGTGAAGAAGTAACCCGAGAAAACAGGAAAGGATGAAACCATGAAAACCGTAGGCAAACTCCTCGCAGCGCTCGCATTGGCTGTTTCCACCGCCACCTTCTCCCTACCCGCCCAGGCCGCGGAGTTCACCAAGGGCGTGGTCAAGAAGATCGACACCAAGGCCAAGAAGGTGACGATCGACCATGAGGATCTGAAGAACCTCGACATGCCGGCCATGACCATGGTGTTCCGCGCCGATGACGCGGTGCTTGCCAAGCTCAAGGAAGGCGCGTCGATCGAATTCGTCGCCGACCGTGTCAACGGCAAGCTGACCGTGACCGAGATCAAGTAGCAGCGACAAACTGCCCGGGTCGACTTTGCGCGGCCCGGGCGCCACAATCCTGAGATCAGGCAAGAATGGAAAGGAATGTTCGATGAACGTATTACGCAGGCATTTCGTGGCGGGCACGATCGCGGGCATCACCCTCTTTGCGACGGGCGCCGTCGCGGCAACCGGCACCATGGCCGTCTACAAGGATCCGCAATGCGGCTGCTGCGAACAATGGGCCGACGCAATGGAAGCGGCCGGCTACAAGGTCGAGGTGCGCGATGAGGCCGACATGTCGGTGATCAAGACGCGCTTTGCGGTTCCGGCCGACATGGAGGGCTGCCATACCGCCGTCATCGACGGCTATGTCATCGAGGGCCATGTACCGCTCGAAGCGGTAAAGAAGCTGCTGGCCGAAAAGCCGGATGTCGCCGGCATCGCGGTTCCCGGCATGCCTTCAGGCTCGCTCGGCATGGGCAACGATCCGCAGGCCTCGTACGATGTCTACACCATCGCCAAGGCGGGCGGCGCGAAGTCGACGGTTTATTATCAGGTCCGGCCGGCGAACTAAGCCGCGCTTCGCCCTCTAAGAGAGAGCACACAATCCAAGACGCCTTCGCGACGGCGAGGGCGCCTTGGCTTTCAATGAAGCCAGCGCCTGAATAAGTTAGGGGTTCTCCGGGCCGATTGGCGATTCCAGCACCTGCGGCTCTCCGATCTCAACCGCATGCCCGTCCAGGTCACTGAAGCGGAACACACGCTGGCCCCATGCCTGACGCTCGACCGGATGGATCAGGTCCACATGCGGCGCAATGCGCGCGAAGGCCGCATCGACATCCTCGTGCTCGAAATAAAGCAGCAGATTTCGCCGCCCGTAAGGCTCATCCGAACCAAACTCTGTTCGCCAGACGGTCCGCTCCAGCGAACGTCCTTCATGGATCGCGAAGCCGCCTTCGAAGAGGACGAAGTTTCCGAAATCCTCGCGAACCGTCAGGCCAACAATCTTCTCGTAGAATTCCCGGGAGTGATCGATGTCGCGGACGAAAGGGATCGGATTGATGAACCGCATGCAAGTCCTTTCGTAACGTGCCGAGCAGATAGACAAATCTATCTTCGCTGCCGCGCGGAAGCCAAGAAATTCAGGCGGCGCGCCAGCTGTCGTCTTCACCCCGCTGAAGCAAGGGCGTTTGAAACACTCCGACGACACGCTCCGGCCAATGCGGTGCACGGTCCGCAAGCGGCTGGTGCCAGCGCTCGGTCTGCAGCATGGCCGCGCCGATCGCGACCGGCTCGATGCCGCAGGCTTCCATCAGCGTCAGCCCGGCAAGGATCGACGTACCGCTGGAAATGACGTCATCGATCAGAGCCACGCGCTTACCCTCAAGCAACGGCAACATGCGCGGATCGACGTAGAGACGCTTCTTCTGGTCGGGCGTGGTGATCGAGGAGAGCGGCACGGAGAGATCGTCGACATACCAGAACTTCTTGGACGTCCCGAGTGGCACGTAGCGGCTGTGGCCGAGCTTGCGGGCAACGGCAGACGCAAGCGTGAGGCCGAGCGTCGGCAGACCGGCGACGACTTCGGGCTCATAGGGTGCGAGCTTCGCCGCAAGTTCCGTTGCCAGTGCGTCCTCAACAGCAAAGCTCGCCTGGTTGACGATCAGCGAGGCCAGCGCATGTTTGCCGTCGGCGAGTTGACGGATCGGCAGGAGAATCTGCCTGCCATCGCCGAGGGACGCCGGGAAGAAATCGCGATAACCTGCCTGAATATCGAAGCTTTTCGGCGGGTAGATTTCCTGCCAGAAGTCGTGGGGCTGCATCGGTCCGGTCCTCGTCTGCGCGCTTTCGCCCGAAATGAAAGGCGATCAAAAAGGCCGGCTTGGTGTTCTGGTTCCGGCCGTTTTCGTCTATACCGTTTGCGACTTCGATCAAACCGAAAGGGCGCTGCGGCTCAAGCAAAGCACGCGGAATTCACAAGCCCTTCGCGCAATGAAACATGGGAATGCCTGACGATGCGCCTGCCAGACGGAATAGCCGACGACCTCACCTTCCTCACCGACTTCCGTCGCGACCTGCATGCCCATCCGGAACTCGGCTTCGAGGAGGTACGCACCAGCGATCTCGTTGCCAAGTGGCTTGAGGAAGCGGGTCTAAAGGTCCACCGAGGCTTGGGAAAAACCGGCGTCGTCGGCACGCTGCAGGTCAGCAACGGCACACGCTCGATCGGCCTTCGCGCCGATATGGACGCGCTCGCCATGCCGGAGATCGCCGACCGTCCCTACAAATCCCGCGAGGCCGGAAAGATGCATGCCTGCGGTCATGATGGTCACACCACCATGTTGCTCGGCGCCGCCCGCCATCTGTCGAAGACCCGTAATTTCTCCGGCACGGTGCACTTCATCTTCCAGCCGGCCGAGGAAGGGCGTGGCGGTGCGAAACGCATGGTCGAAGACGGCCTCTTTGAACTTTTCCCCTGCGACGCCGTCTATGGCCTGCACAACATGCCGGGCCTTGACCCGGACGAAATGGCCGTCGTCGCCGGTCCGCAGCTTGCCTCTTCGGATAGCTGGCGGCTCACCTTTCGCGGCGTCGGCACCCATGGCGCCAAGCCGCATCTCGGCCGCGATCCGGTGACGGCCGCCGGCACCTTCCTTGCCTCGCTGCAGTCGATCGTCGGCCGCGTCGTCGATCCCTTACAGCCAGCCGTCGTCAGCGCCTGTTCCGTGCGCGCCGGCGACCCGAAGGCGCTCAACGTCATCCCCGATATGGTGGAAATCGGCGGCACGGCCCGCGCCTATACGCCCGAAGTGCGCGATCAGCTCGAAACGGAGATCGGCCGGCTCGCGCGTGGTACCGCCGAGATGTATGGGATTTCCGTTGACTACGAATTCGAACGCCGCATTCCGCCCGTCGTCAACGACGCCGATGCCACTGCTCGGGCGTTGAGCGCCGCTCAGGCGGTGTTCGGCAAGAAGACCCGGACGTCATTTCCACCGTCGACCGCCGGCGACGATTTCGCCTTCTTCGGGCTGGAAGCGCCCGGCTGTTACGTCTGGCTCGGCAACGGCCCCGCCGTCGACGGCGCGCTGCACCACAACACTGCCTATGATTTCAACGACGACGCGATCGGTCCGGGCGCCACCTTCTGGTCGACCCTCGTGGAGCAGGAACTGGCACGCGCCGAGTAACGCTTGCATCGCGAAGAAGCAGGCGGGAGCGTGCGATCTCAAGGATTTAGAACCTGCGCTTGAAGGGCGAGGCAAGCTGTCATACGAAAATGACGTTGGACTTCAAAGGCCGCTCTGCCTTAGCGGCCTTTGAATGTCAGGCTTCAAGGATCTCCAGGATCGGGCTTTCCATGACCTTGCCCGTCGCCACGTCGGCAATGCCGCGATCGGTCTGGTGCGGTCCGGCGTTGCAGGCGAGCGTCGCGCCGAAGCAGGCCTTGAAGACCAGGTAAGGCGGCTGCCAATCGACGATGCGGCCGACTGCTTCGCGAAGTGCTGCAAAACTATCCGCCACCTCTTCCAGCGGCTCCCCGGAGACCAGCCCCGCGAGCGGCAGAGGCAGGAGTGCATCGACCTTGCCGCCGGACACAACGGCCATGCCGCCACCGGCAGCAATCACCGCGTTGGCGGCGACCGCCATATCCTGCGCATTGCCGCCGAAAACCGTGAGGTTGTGGCTGTCATGCGATACCGTGGTTGCAAAGGCGCCGCGCCAGGCGCCCCAACTCGACAACAGTCCAACAGCCGGTCGGCTGTCGGCGCGCCCGTGACGATGCGCCACGGCGATCAGAGTCGTCCCCTCGGGCGGAACGACGAAGCCGCCCTCGACCGCGGCAACGGCATCGCCCCATTGGGTAAAACGCGGCCGGTCGATGGTCGCGACGCGGACCTTCGTGCCATCTGCTGGAATGCGGAAATCGTTCTCCGACAGCGGCGCGATCTTCATCGTGCCGCGCAGGGTCTCGGCGGCGATGCCGCTGAGCGGCTCGATCATCCGTCCGGCGTCTGCAATCGTCTTGCCGTCGACGATGACCGTGCGCGCACGGAAATCAGCGAGATCTTCGAAGATCACGATGTCCGCCCGACGCCCTGGCGCAACAAGCCCAAGGTCGTTGCGCCCCTGGCGCACGGCGCCATTCAGCGTTGCCGCCCGAAGCGCCCATTCGGCGGGCAGGCCATAGCGCACCAGCCGGCGAACGACGTCGTCGAGGCCGCCGGAATGGGCAAGATCGTCCGGGAAAACGTCGTCGGTGCAGAGCGTTACCGTCTGAGGAAGATGGCCCAGAGCCTTGATCGTTTTGACGAATTCCGGCAGCAGGTGATCGTGCGAGCCGCGCAGTTCGATCGAAAGCCCTGCCCTGAGTTTTGCCAGCAGATCGTCGCCGGAAACGAGCTCATGGTCGGAGCTGACGCCGGCGGTCACGAAGGCCTGGAGATCAGACCCCGCAAGGCTGCGCGCATGGCCATTGACTGGCTTGCCGGCGGCAAGCCCCGCCTGAACGATCCCGGTGATGCGCGCCTCACCGTCGATGACGCCGCGCATGTTCATCATTTCGGCGATGCCACCGATTTCCGGCCAGCTCAAAATGCCGGCGATCACATCAGCGTCGAAATCGGCACCGGCCAGCTCCAGGCCGGGTGCTGACGGCACGCTCGACGGTGCCAGCAGCACCGTGCGCAGCGGCAGATCGCGACTGGCGTTTGCGGCCCAGCGCACGCCGGCCACACCGTTGACATTACCGAACTCATGCGGATCCCAGACGACGGTCGTCACGCCACGCGGCAGCACCGCATTGGCATAGGTCGCCGGCGTCACCATCGAGCTTTCGACGTGCATATGGGTGTCGATCAGACCGGGCGAAACGTAAGCGCCCGTCGCATCGATCATGGTTGCCGCATCGGAGCGCGTGCCCGGTTCGTGGACACTTGCGATCAACGATCCAACAAGGCCGATATCGGCCGGGCGAAGCTCGCCCGTCACCACGTCGACGAGCGTACCGCCCGAAATCAGAACGTCGAACGGTTCAGCACCACGCGCTGCCGCCACTGCCCGGCTACGGAGCGCCGCATCCATCAAGTCCTGAGGCTGCTCTATGGAACTCACTTCTGCGCTTCCTTCATCAAAGCGCCCAGGATCTGAGCCCTGGTCGTCTCGACATGGGCATCGACGGCATATTCGGCATTGAAGATCGCATGGCTTTCGCGCGTTTCGACGACGGTGCGCCCGCGGGCCAGCGTCCCTCCGAGTTCGACATCGATGCGCGCCTTGCGAAACGAGATTGCGCCCGGATTGACGAAGGCAACGGCAGCGCAAGGGTCGTAGATCGCCATGCCCGGCCGACCGCGGCTGGTGCCGATCGAAATGAAGCCGGCAAGCAGATCGGCGATGAGGGCGGCATGGACGCCACCCGCCGAGCGGATCGGCGCGACGTCATCGGGGTAGGCAAAGACCTTGCGGCAGAGATCGAGATCGACCATGCGCAGCGGCAGGCCATGAGCGATCACGATCGCCAGCGCTTCCGGATCGGCGAAGGCGTTGAATTCGGCAGATGCCGTATGGTTGCCGCTGGTGACGCCGCCCCCCATCCAGGTGAGGTCGGTGATCCGGCTCGCCAAGTCCGGACGGGCAAGGCAAAGGGCAGCGAGATTGGTGAGCGGCCCGAGCGCCAGAATCCGCTTCGGCCCCTCCTGCTCCAGCCAGGCGCAAAGTGCCGCAAAGGCGTCGCTTACCGGCAAGGCGTCGGCCTCCGGCAGCGTCAATCCCGCTGTCGGCATGCCGGCTTCGCCAAGGATGCGTTCGGCAGTTTCGAGCTTGCCGAGCACCGGCAGGGCGCGCCCCTCATGGATGGGGAAAGCCCAGCCGAAAGCGCGCGCGGCGCCGGCAGCGTTGCGCTTCACCTGGTCAAGCGGCGTGTTACCGAAAACCAGCGAAACGCCGTCGATCTCTTCACCGGCATGAAGGACGACAAGCACTGCGGCAATGTCGTCGAACCCCATGTCCGTATCGATCCAGACACCCATCGGACCTTACCCGAACTTCTTGAGGCGTGCGGCCTTCTCGACCGGCAGGTCGAAGGCAATGGCAGAACCGGTTTCACGGGCTGCAAGTGCTGCATCCTCTTCCGCCTTGATGGCGCCGAGCGGCGTATCGAGCAGGTACTCGCGCGTGCTGCCGGAGAAAGAGGCTCCGCGCACGGTGCCTTGGAAAGGACCTGAACCAAGGGTCACCATGCGCGGACGCCACGCAAGCCCTGCCGTGTCAGGCGGCAGGGATCCGGAAAGATCGATCGGGCCGTTCTCGGCCTTCAGCTTGCCGCCCTCGACGGCAAAGATGTTTTCGAAACCGACGAAGTCGGCGACGAAGCGCGAGATCGGGCGGTTGTAGATATCCTCGGGCGTGCCGATCTGCTCGATCGCGCCGTTCAGCATGACGACGATGCGGTCCGCCAGCGACAGGGCCTCGCCCTGGTCGTGGGTGACGAAGATCATCGTGACGCCGGTTTCCTTCTGGACCCGCTGCAGTTCCGTGCGCATTTCGAGGCGCAGACGAGCGTCGAGGTTCGACAGCGGCTCGTCGAGCAGCAGCACCTTCGGCTCCATGACCATGGAACGCGCCAGCGCGACACGCTGCTGCTGGCCACCGGAGAGTTCGCCCGGCTTGCGGGCGGAAAACTTCGAAAGCCCGACCGACTTGAGACCGGCGGTCACCTTGCTCTCGATCTCGTTGGCCGGCAGCTTCTTCAGCCGCAGGCCGAAGGCGACGTTTTCGAACACGGTCAGGTGCGGAAACAGCGCATAGGACTGGAAGACCAGGCCGACCGAGCGCTTGTTGGCGGACACGCGGGTGATGTCGGCACCATCGAGCTTGATCGCGCCGGACGCGGGCGACAGCAGGCCGGCGATCGAGCGCATCGTCGTCGTCTTGCCGCAACCGGAGGGCCCAAGGAAGGCCACCAGTTCGCCCTTGCGGATCGAAAGGTCGAGGTCCTTCACCGCAACGGTATCGCCATAGGCGAGCGTCAGTTTTTCAAGGCTGAGGAAGGGGGCGTCAGACATAGCGAGAGAATCCCAGGAAGCGTTCGGCAAGAAAGACGATGCCGATGGACATGAAGGCGAGCAGCGCGGAGAGGGCGGCGACCGACGGATCGTAAGTGATCTCCATGTAGGAGAGCATGTCGATCGGCAGCGTGCGCACGCCCGGGCCGGAGAGGAAGAGCGATACCGGCACCTGGTTGAAGCTCGTGACGAAGCCGAGGATGAAGGCGGCGAGGATGCCGCTGCGGATGTTCGGCATCACCACGCGGAAGAAGGCGCCGGCGCGCGAGGAGCCGAGCAGCACAGCCGCCTCCTCGATATCGGAGCGCAGGTTGTTGAGGCTCGCCGAGACGACCCGTACCGCATAGGGCAGAACCAGCGCGGTGTGGGCGAGAAACAGCGTCAGCGTGATGTTGAGGCCAAAGGGCACAACGATGTAACGCAAGAGCGCCAGGCCGACGATGATACCGGGCACGATGATTGGCAGCGACACGATCGTGCGGATGGTTTCGCCAAACGGCAGCTTGTAGCGCGACAGGGCGTAGGAGGCGGGAACGCCGAGCACGAGAGCGGCCGCCGTTCCGCCGATCGCCAGCAGCATCGAGATCGCGAAACTTTCCTGGAAGCTCTCGACCGTGAACACCTTGGCGACCCACTTGAGCGAGAAGCCCTGCGGCGGGAAGGCCAGCGTCTCGCCGCCGGAGAGCGACGCGGCGACGATGATGAAGAACGGCCCGATCAGGAAGCCGATCACCAGGAAGAGGACGAGGGGTGAAAAGACGCGGGGTGTCATCGCTTGTTCCTCGCGGTGGCAAGCCGTTTCAAAAGAAGATTGGCGGCAAAGCTCATGACGATCAGGATGAAGGCGATGACGCTGGCCGCGACGAAATCGTTGGCGACGGTGACGCGCTGATAGAGCAGCGTTTCGAGCATCAGCACCTTGGAGCCGCCGAGGATCGCCGGCGTGATGTAGGCGGTGAGCGAGCCGGTGAAGACCAGGGTACCACCAATAACAAGGCCCTCCTTGGTGAGCGGCAGGATCACCTTGAAAAACACCTGGAACCAGTTGGCGCCGAGTACGCGGGCAGCCGGGATCGCATCCTTCGGCATGTTTTCAAGCGCGCTGATCAGCGACAGGATCATCAGCGGCAGGAAAAGCTGCAAGAGACCGATGAACACGGCGGTCTCGGTAAAGAGGAAGCGGATCGGCTCATCCGAGAGGCCGACAAACTGGAGCGCCTGGTTGACGATGCCGGTGCGGCCGAGAATGACGATCCAGGCATAGGTGCGGGCAACCGACGAGATCATCAGCGGCAGCACGACAAGGCCGATCATCTGTCCCTTGCTGCGCGGCGTCAGATTGACGATCGCAAAGGCGGCGGCATAGCCGATGACCGCCGAAACGACGGTAACCATCAGGCCGAGCCGGAAGGTGCGTAGGAAGACGGTGCGGTTCAGCGGATCGGAAAAGAAGGTCGTATAGGCCGACAGCGACCAGCTGTCGGCGCTGCGAAAGCCTTCCGCCAGCAGGATCACCACTGGCGCCAGAAAGACGATCGCCGCAAAGACCGCTGCGGGCAGAGCGAGCGCCAGGGCTTCGGCGCGGTTCTGGAACATCCTTCTTCCTTTCAAGGCATTCCTGGGCGCGTCTCATCGCGCCCGTCGCATCAGGTCTCCACCGGCGATCACGATCCGCCGGTGGAGGTCGCAATGGCTTGGTCTTACTGGCCGACCTGGGCGTTCCACTCCGACAGCCACGCTTCGCGGTTGTCGAGGGCAACGGCCGACGGGATCAGCTTCAGGTTCTTCACGGTCTCTTCGCCGTAGGTGAGGTTTTCGGCGATCTCGGGCGAAACCTTCACCTCCTTGTTGGCCGGGCTGTCGACCAGCTTTTCGGCAAGCGCGGTCTGGATTTCGGTCGAGAGCCAGAAGTCCATGAACTGAAGCGCCAGGTCCTGGTTCTTGCTGCCCTTGGTCAGCACCATGACGTTCATGCCGCCGGTCTGGCCTTCCTTGGGCGTTGCCCACTTGATCGGCAGGCCGAGCTTGGTGAAACCTTCCCAGGAGAAGCGACCGATCGGAGCGGCCCAGATTTCTTCCTGCTGCATCAGCTGAACGAGCTGGGAGGACTTGACGTAGAAGGTGACGATATCGTCCTTCTTGGCGCCGACGGCGGCAATCGCTTCCTTGAGGTCAGGCGTGTTCTTGCCGATGGCTTCGCCGACCATGTAGAGCGCCGGCGGGCCCTGGTTGGTGGTGACGTTCGGGAAGGCGACGTGGCTGGCGTTCTTGTCGCTCAGGAGATCGGCCCAGGAGTTCACTTCCATCTTGTCCGAGCGATAGACGATCGAGGTGGCATAGAAGGTGTAGCCGACGCTCATGCCGTCGCCGTTCGGGTCCTTGGCGAGGTCGTAGAGCTTGTTGAAGTTCTGGAGCTTCGAGGTGTCGATCTTTTCGATGAGATCGGCGCGGGTGGCCGAAAGCGCGTCGGCCATCGAGACGACGGCCATGTCGACGACCGGGCTCGCCTTGTTGGCTTCCATCTTGGCGAGGCGCTCGACGCTGTTGCCGGTTTCGACGACGAGCTTGCAGCCGCACTTCTGTTCGAACGGGGTGTAGACCAGTTCCTTGAATGCGTCCTGGGCAAAGCCGTAGACGGAAATGGTGAGCGTCTTTTCCTGAGCGGATGCGACAGGGGCGGTAACGAGCAAGAGCGCGCTCGAGGCAAGCAAGAACTTCTTCATGGCTGGTGTCCTCCTTCGGTGACGGATGTAGCTGCGGTGGCAGTGGTAAGAACGGGTTGAGACGCGGGCGGTGCCGCGGCCGATTGCCGGACGACCAGATGCATCGGCACCTTGCAGGTCGCCGCCGTAACCGGTGCGCCGATCGCGGGATCGGACGGGTCGCGCTCGCTGATCGCCTTCACGAGCGCTGCGACGGCGATCGCCGCGATCTTGGTCATGTCCATGCGCGCGGTCGTCAGCGCGGGCGTGATGACCGGCGACCAGATCAGGTCGTCGAACCCGGTGACACTCGCCTTTTCCGGCACGTTGATGCCGGCGCGCTGCAGCTCGGTGAGCGCGCGCAGCGCATGGAGATCGGAGATGCAAGCAAAGGCCGTGTAGCCTTCCGCCACCTTATCGGCGAGGCCGAGCGGACAGCCCTTGCCGGCCGCCTTTTCCAACGGCTCGATCCAGAGCGTATCGGTATGGGTGCCCTCGCCGAAGACCGAGCGAATACCGCCGGCGCGGTCGTTCTGCACGTTCGAGGCGGGATTGTTGCCGATGATCAGCACGCGGCGGTGGCCGAGAGCCTTGAGGTGTTCGCCAATCTGCCGGCCGCCACCCCAATGGTCGGCGGCGACCGTGTTGCCCGGCGTCGAGGGCGTATCGATGACAGCGACCGGACAGCCGACATCGGCAATGCGCGTGCCGCGCCTGGGCACGATCACCAGGCCATCAACGTCGCGATCGATCAGGCGCTCGATCGCCTTGGTCTGGGTCGAGACGTCGCCGCGCGAGTCGGCGATCAGCACGCCATAGCCCGAGGACGAAGCCGCAAGCTCGATTGCCTGGGCGATCTGCGGGAAGAGCGGATTGGCGATATCGGGAAGCACGAGGCCGAGAACACCCGTGCGGCCGGTGCGCAGCGCCCTGCCCGCCTGGCTCGGCACATAGCCGAGCTCGGCAGCGGTCGCGCGGATCTTTTCCACCATCTCGGCGGAGACGCGCCCCTTGCCCGAGAGCGCGTTTGAAACCGTCGCCGCGGAGACGCCCAGCGTTCTGGCAATCCTCGTCAGTTTTGGTCCGGAACGCGCCAAATCAGTGGTTTCCGCCATCGCGTGATTAAACGATTAATCAGCCGATATATCAGAATCTCCCGACTGTCGAATCCTTTTGTCGACTCGTTGCATTTTGCAATTTTCGAGGGAAAAGATTTGCGAACGACAATCGATTTCCGCTTGGCGCCTGGCGTTCACAATCAGCGGAAGGAGTTCACGTCAATTCCTCAAGCGCCAACGGGCCGTCCAAAGTCTGCCTGATATATCTCCGCCGACACCGAGCGATGAAAAGCGAAACACGCATCTGCCCAACCGCCGCAATCGCGGGTACAAATTTCAACTTCGCCTGACAAAAGAAATCAATTTTCCCACTAAATTACTAGGGAATAAGTATGATGCACGGCAATCGTCCGATGGCTAGAATTCGGGCGGCGGTGCGATCCGCACAACAGGCATAAGCAGGAGTTTGGGACATGACTGGCACTATCATCGGCTTTGGCAAGACCGCGGGGCAAACCCGCCGGGCGCGCGGCGCAACCTTGGCAGCCACCACGCTGGCGCTGGCTCTTTCGTCGAGCACGGCCGTTCTTGCCGAGGACGCGAAATTCGATCCCAATGCCTCGATCACCATCGGCTCGCTCTATGAGCCGCAGAACCTCGACAACACCGCCGGCGCCGGCCAGGGCATCAACGAAGCCTTCAACGGCAATGTCTATGAAGCGCTGTTCACGCTGACCGATGCCGGCGACGTTCAGCCGGGTCTCGTGGCCGAGCAGAGCGTCAGCGACGATGGCCTCACCTACACTTTCAAGCTTCGCCCCGGCGTCACCTTCCACTCCGGCGATCCGCTGACGGCGACAGACGTCAAGTACAGCATCGAACGCGTGACGGCAGAGCAATCCAAGAGCTCGCGCAAGAAGAGCCTTGCAACCATCAGCGCCATCGAGGCGCCCGATGACCAGACGGTGGTGGTCAAGCTGTCTGCCCGCTCGATCTCGCTGCCCTACAATCTGAGCTATGTCTGGATCGTCAACGATGCGGCCAAGGACCTGAACGCCAGCGAAGATGGCACGGGCCCCTACCGCCTCGACGAATGGCGCCGCGGCTCGTCGCTGGCCCTGATCCGCAACGACAAATACTGGGGGACCGCGCCGACCAATGGCGAAGTCGTCTTCCAGTACTTCACCGACGCGACCGCGCTCAACAATGCGCTCCTGACCGGCGCCGTCGACATCATCACCAGCGTCCAGAGCCCGGACTCGATCGCCCAGTTCAAGGACAATCCTGACTTCACCGTCACCGCCGGCCAGTCGACGACCAAGGAACTGCTCGCCTTCAACGACCGCGTCGCCCCCTTCGACAACGTCAAGGTCCGCAAAGCGATCGCCCGCGCCATCGACGACAAGAAGCTGCTGACGTCGATCTGGGGCGAATACGGCACGCTGATCGGCTCCTTCGTTCCGCCGACGGACCCCTGGTACGTGGACCTCACCGCCGTCGATGCCTATGACGTCGAGAGCGCCAAGGCGCTGCTGAAGGAAGCGGGCTTTGCCGATGGCTTCACCTTCAAGCTCGACACGCCGAACTACGACCCTCATCCGATCGTCGCCCAGTTCATCCAGAGCGAACTCGCCAAGGTCAACATCAAGGTCGAGATCAACGTGATCACCGCCAACGAGTGGTACACGAAGGTCTACAAGGCGCATGACTTCCAGGCGACTTTGCAGGAGCACGTCAATCACCGCGACATCGTCTTCTACGGCAATCCGGACTTCTACTGGGGCTACAACAATCCCAAAGTCGTCGACCTGATCAAAGCGTCGGAGGCAGCGGCCAACACCGACGAGCAGACCGCCAAGCTCAAGGAAGCCAACACGATCATCGCCGAGGATGCCGCCAGCAACTGGCTCTACCTCTACCCGCAGATCGTCGTCTCGAGCTCGGCCGTCACCGGTTATCCCGTGAACGGCCTGAACTCGCAGTTCTTCGCCTTCGGCATCAAGAAGAGCGAGCAGTAAGCGGCATCGCCATCCGGCGCGCATCCGCGCCGGATGCGTAAACGACAGCCCCTGGATCCGTTCCGGGGGCTGATTGCGTTTCGCGCCGATTCGTCCGGGCACCTCTCAGGCCTTCCACAGGCACTCCCAAAGACGAGAGACGCTCTAGCCTCCCTCTTCTTTTTGGTGCAAAAGCCAGCTCTCTGATCACGGATCCCGTGAGAAGAAAGGAATGCAGCCATTCTCACCTATCTCGTCCGCCGCTTTGCCATTCTGCTTCTGTCGCTGCTGATCGCAGCGGTGGTGCTGTTCGTGCTGTTGCGCCTTTTGCCGGGCGACCCCGCCAATGCGCTTCTCTCGGTCGGCGCCGATGCCGTGCAGATCGAGAAGGCCCGTGAACAGGTCGGCTCGAACCTGCCGCTCTGGCAGCAGTTTCTGCGCTTTGCCGGCAGCCTCGCCCGCCTCGATCTCGGCACGTCCTTCGTCAGCGGCAAGCCGGTGATCGAGGAGATCGCCGCGCGGTTGACGGTCACCGTGCCGTTGGCGCTGATGGGTTTTGTGCTCGCTATCCTGTTCGCCGTTCCGCTCGGCATCCTCTCAGCCGTCAAGGCCGATCGCTGGTATGGCGGACTGATCTCGACAGTTTCGCAGCTCGGCATCGCCATCCCCGTCTTCTGGGTCGGCATTCTGCTGGTCACGCTGTTCGCCGTCACCTTCCGGCTGTTCCCTTCGGGCGGCTTTCCCCGCCGCGGCTGGCAGAATGAGGGGCAGGTGCTCTATGCGCTCGCCCTGCCCGTCATGACGATCGGCCTCGTCATGGGCGCGTCACTGCTGCGCTATGTGCGCTCGGCGACGCAGGACGTTCTCGGTAGCGATTACTTGCGAACGGCGCGCGCCCTCGGCGCCAGCTTCCCCGAAGCGCTCATTCGCCACGGCATCCGCAATGGCGCCGTGCCGATCGTTTCCATCCTCGGCATCGAGCTTGCGACGACCTTGCTCGGCGCGGTCGTCGTCGAGCGCGTCTTCGCGCTGCCGGGCCTTGGCTCGATGCTGCTGCTTGCGATCGAGCAGCGCGACTATCCGAACGTTCAGGGCGTGCTGTTCATCTCCACCCTGCTGGTGCTGCTGATCGGCTTTGCCGCCGACCTCACCCAACGGCTGATCGATCCACGCCTGCGCGAACGGGCCGTCGGAGGCAACGCATGACCTCGATCGGTACATCCGTTTCTGCGCCGAAGCGCCGGCGCTCGCTGGCGCTTACCGTCGGCCTTGCGCTCGTCGGCCTCAACGTCGCCGTTGCGGTACTGACGCTCTTCTGGACGCCCTATGATCCATTGAACGCCTCAGGCGGACGACTGGAAGCGCCGTCGCTTTTGCACTGGCTCGGCACTGACCGCTTGGGCCGCGACCTGCTTACCCAGCTGATGATCGGCGCCCGCACAGCGCTGCTGGTCGGCACGGGTGCGGTTGTGATCGGGGCTGCGATCGGCGTCAGCCTCGGCGTTCTCGCAGCCTTCGCCACGCGCCTTGCCGACGACGTGATGGCCGCGACGCTCGATATCCTGATCGCCTTTCCGACCCTGCTGCTTGCCATGCTGGTGGTGGCGGCAAGCGACAGCGCCAGTCTCTGGTCGGCGATCCTGGCACTCGGGCTTGCCATCTCGGCGATCGTCGCGCGGCTGACCCGCATCCTTGCCAAGCGGGTGCTGCGGCAGGATTACATCGTCGCCTCGCGCACATCGGGAACCTCCTGGGCCGGAGTCGTCTTCCGCCATGTGCTTCCCAACATCTGGCCGACGCTCTCGGTCAACTTCGCCCTGCAGTTCGGCCTGGCCGTTATCGCCGAGGCGTCGCTCTCCTATCTCGGGCTCGGTGCGCCGCCCCCGAACGCCTCCTGGGGACGGCTACTGCAGGAAGCGCAAGGGACCGTCTATACGGCGCCGATCGGCGCGATCGCGCCGGGCATCGCCCTCGTCGCACTCGTCATCGGCATGAACCTCCTAGCCGACGGCCTGCGCGATATCGCCGATCCGACACGGGGGAGATCGCGATGACGCTTCTCGACATCAAGGGTCTCGACATCCGCGCCGGCGACAAGCCGCTGGTCTCTGACCTTTCCCTCTCAATCCGGCCCGGCGAACGCATCGGCCTGATCGGTGAGTCCGGTTCCGGCAAATCGATGACGGCAATGGCAGCGACCGGCCTGCTGCCGCCGTCGATCACTGTCGCCGGCTCGATCACGCTCGACGGGCAACAGGTGGTCGGCGCCACAGATCGGGTGATGAACCGGCTGCGCGGCGTGGCCGCAGCGGTCGTCTTCCAGGAGCCGCTGACCGCGCTCGATCCGCTGATGAAGATTGGCCGACAGATCGCCGAGCCCGTTCGCCGGCGTCTGGAACGGGACGGCGGCAAGGCAACGAAGGAGGCGGTCCAACGCGAAGTCCGCGACCTCATCGACAAGGTGGCGTTGCCGCAGCCCGACCGCATCATCAATTCCTACCCGCACGAAGTGTCCGGCGGCCAGCGCCAGCGCGT
The DNA here is from genome assembly GCF_014852195.1 of Ensifer sp. ENS08. NCBI lineage: Bacteria > Pseudomonadati > Pseudomonadota > Alphaproteobacteria > Hyphomicrobiales > Rhizobiaceae > Ensifer > Ensifer sp. ENS08. The sequence goes on along the minus strand of NZ_JACVBF010000014.1, from coordinate 94,050 downwards.
CGCCATCGCCATGGCGCTCGCCTGCCGCCCGAAGCTCCTGATTGCCGACGAGCCGACGACCGCGCTCGACGTCACGACCCAGGCGGAGATCCTGAAGCTGCTGGACCAGCTGGTGCGCGAGACCGGCATGGCGCTTCTGTTCATCAGCCACGACCTGCCCGTGGTTGCCCAGGTGGTGGAGCGCGTCCTCGTGCTGAAGAACGGTATCGCTGTCGAGGAGGGACTGGTCGGCTCGGTCTTCGGCAAGCCGCAGCACGACTATACCAAGACGCTGGTCGAGGCCGCCCGTCTCTTCGACGAAGCGCTGGGAGCAACCGGATCATGATGCTCGATCTTCAAAACGTCAGCTTCGGCTATTCCCGCCAGCAGACCACCCTCGACAACGTCTCGATATCGGTGCGACCGGGAGTGAGCGTCGGTCTCGTCGGCGAATCCGGATCGGGCAAGACGACGCTGCTGCGACTGATGCTCGGGCTCATTCGCCCGACGAGCGGTAGCATTCGCTTCGGCGAGGAGATCCTCGACACCGGCAGCAGCGCCTTCATGCAGCGCTATCGCCGTGCCGTGCAGCCGGTTTTCCAGGACCCCTATTCCTCTCTCGACCCGCGCCAGCGAGTGATCGACATTATCGGCGAGCCGCTGCGGTCGCTGCGGATCCCGGGTGACCGGACGCGGGCGGTCACCGCGGCGCTCGAAGCGGTCGGGCTTCCTGCCGATGCACTCCACCGCTACCCGCACGAGTTTTCCGGCGGCCAGCGCCAGCGCATTGCCATTGCCCGCGCCATCGTCGCGCGACCGCAGATCGTACTCGCCGACGAGGCGGTCAGCGCGCTCGACCTTTCCACCCGCATCCGCATCGTCGAGCTGTTCAAGACACTCGCCGAGAAGCTGACGCTGGTTTTCGTCTCGCACGATCTCGGCGTCGTCGCGGCCCTCTGCGAGGAGATGGTCATTCTGGAGCGCGGCAAGGTGGTCGAGAGCGGCAAGACCCGCGACATTTTGGCCGCCCCGAAGCACCCATACACACAGCGTCTTCTTGCCAGCATTCCGCGCATGCCCGCCTGACAGGGGATTGGCGCGGATATCGCATCTTCAGCCGAATCCACCTTTATCCCCAAGGGCTTGGTGATTCGCGCGCGCATTGATCCAAGACAACCGCTGAGACGCCCTGTTGAGCATAGTGCCGTCGGCCGCAGAATCCCTGCCGCCAACGCCCTGACCGGCGATGTTCAACTTCTTCTGGGGGTCCGGAAAATCATGCCTACTCGCGCCATTCTGCCATCTGCCGTCCTTTTCGCCGCGCTTGCGGCGCCGCTCGCGCTCGCGACGGCGGCAGATCTCTCCGAGCCGGGCGCGGTCGCGGCACCAGAAATGCCTCTCGCAAGCGAGCCAGGCCCGTGGATGATCCGCGGCCGCGCACTGGCTGTCCTGCCTGACGACAAGGGCACGCTCTATCTCAACGGCAGCGCGCTCGACGGCGAAAAGGTCGGCGTCAGCAATTCCGTGGTGCCGGAACTCGACATCACCTATTTCTTCACCGACAACATCGCCGCCGAACTGATCCTCGGCACGACGCCACACACGGCACGCGGCAGCGGCTCGATCGCCGGCCTCGGCGAGATCGGCAAGGCCTGGCTGCTGCCACCGACGCTCACGCTACAGTACCACTTCAACGTCACCGACGAGATCAAGCCCTATGTCGGCGCAGGCGTGAACTACACGATGTTCTACAACGAGAGGCCCCGCGGCGATTTCTCCAGCTTCAACCTGAAGAACACCTTTGGCGTGGCGCTGCAGGCGGGCGTCGACATCAAGCTCGACGACCACTGGGGCCTGAACTTCGACGTGAAGAAGCTGTTCCTGGAACCGGAGGTCAACGCCACCCTGCCCGGCGCCGGTGCTGTCAGCGGCAAGGTCAAGCTCGATCCGTGGCTGATCGGCACCGGTATCAGCTACCGGTTCTGATGGCCCCAAACGAAACGGCTTGCGGCGCCCTCTTAAAGGCGCCGCACCCTGTAGAGCCCGACCTTAGACGTGGTGGGCCGTGACGGCTCTGGCGAGTTCGCCCGACAATTGCTGGCTGCCCGCATGGGAGACGTCCCCCAGCGACAGCATACCGACCATGCGCTTGTCCTGGTCGATCACCGGCAGACGCCGCACCTGCTTGGCCTCCATCAGATGAACGGCATGTTCGATCGTCTCGTCCGTGCGGCAATAGACGATATCCCTCGTCATCACGTCCCGCGCCGTCATCGACGCCGGGTCCCGCCCGTTGGCAAAGGCGCGCAAGGCAATGTCGCGGTCCGTGACCATGCCGATCAGGCGGTCGTTTTCGCCGACCGGCAGCGCACCGATGTCCTCGTCGCGCATGATACGCGCGATTGTCTTCAGATCGGTTTCGGGAGAGATCCAGCGAGCGCCGGGATGCATGGCTTCCGATATTCTCATCTCAACCTCCTGTACGTGAAAGGGGCGGAGCATAGACTGACATCGTGGCCATTCATTGATCCAGCGATGTGCCGCGCCACTCCTTACCGCAATTCGAGGAGGAAATAGGTGGTTGGGCCGAAGGGCCCATTGTTGGAGAGCCGGAAGGCGACGTCGCCCGTGCCTTGCGCTACCGGCGCATGCACCTTGCCGTCGAGGCCCACGGGCGAAACGCTCCAGTTCTTTGCGGTTCGCGCCAACGTCAGATCGACATAGCCTTCACGCAGCCGAACCGGCAGCCGCCCAAAGTCCTCGATCACCTTCTCCTCGGTGTCGCGAAACGCCATGCCGGTGTTTTGTGCATCGGTCGCAAAGATCAGCAGTAGGTGCCGGCCCCTTGCGAGCCCTCCATCCGCATCGAGCGCCGAGAGCGCAACGAGCCCATTGCCATCGGCCCGCTCGACCCTGAGCAGGCCGAGATCGATCGGCTCTCGCAGCGTCGAGAAGGCGGCTGCCTCCGTTTTGTCGGTGACGACGCGCAATTGTCCGGCAAAGCGGTTCAACAGGATCTCGCCGGTGCTGCTCTGGTAAATGCCGGTATCGATGCTGGTACCGTTTTCATCAGAAAGCGCGCCGCTTTGGCGCAGGCTGCCGAGTATCCCTTCGCTGTCTTGCTGGCGCGGTTGCTTCACCGCCGGCACATCGCCGAGCCGGTTCAGTTCAAGACCGATCCGCCCGACCAACGCCAGGTCCGTCAGGCGTTCCGGTTCGCGGGCCTGCATGTCGTCGGAAAGATCCTCCTCGCCACGTACCGCAAACGGGACGGTGACGGCTGAGGTCGCCACGTCGCCGCGGCGGTAGAGAAGCGCCGACAGCGTCTCGCCGGCGCGCGCGACGGGATCGAGCGCGATGGCATAAGGCAGCATCGCCTTCTTGTGCGGGAACGGCTCGCCGTAGGAAAGAACGATCGGGCCATGGCCATGTCGGCAAAGCGCGTCCCAGCCTTGCAGCGCCGCATAGGCCGGCATCGCCAGCCCGGCCTCGTAGCGGTAGCGGTTCCAGAACAGATGATCGTATTCGCTGACGAGGAACGGCCGATCGAGCCAGCGCGTTGCCGCGATCATGCGGATATAATTAACACCGTCGGCGATCGAGCTGACCTGCGTCGTCTTGCTTCCCGGGGCGTAGCCGCTGACCCAGTCGTGATATGTATTCATGGTCACGGCTTCGAGGCCGCGGCGGCTGAGCGACGCCTGCACCGTCGGCCAGTTGTTGTAGTTGCTGATCAAGCCGCGGTAGCCGAGCCTGCGGAGCACCTCGCTCATGCGCGCGGTCGTGGCCTCTTCCGTCTCGGTGAAGAAGGCCTGCAGGTCGCGCAGCCGCGGAGCAGGGACGTAGCGGTCCGCCGGCAGCGCCACGGATCTCGCCTCGATCGTCTCGTCCGGGCGGAGGTCAGGCCACGCCTTGGCAAGCGCCTCGGTCGATCCGTAGCGTTTGGCGAGCCACACGTTGAACGGCTTGGCAAGCTGCGGATCATAGGGCGGCTTGCCCGGCCGATCGTGCACGACGGTGTCGAACTCCATCCCGTTCTCGTTGGCGAGAATGACGACCGCCAGCGCATCGTCGCGGATTGGCGCCACGCCCGTGTAGGGGTTCACGCGCCCGAGGATCATCTCCTGCATGCGCTTCCAGTGGTCGAACGCCCGCTCGTCGACAAACAGCTCGAGCTTGAGGTTACCGCCATCGTCCCAGCGATCGTCAAAACCGCCATAAACGCCGCGCAGCGACGAGAGGCCGTCCATCATCCAGTAGATGCCGTTCTTCTTCAGCGCCGCCAGCAGGTAGTGGACACGGTCGAGCGTCTCGGGGTCGAAATCGAAGTCGCGGTCCCGGCCGAACATCAGGCTGCCATCAACGAAATGCAGCCGGGCGAGATTGTAGCCGCGCATCGCCAGCTGTCGGGCGTAGCGGTCAGCCGTTTCGTGATCTGGAAACCCGCCGGAGGCTGGGCTCCAGGCAAGCGATGCGCAGAGCATGCGCTCCGGCTTGTCCGGCGACTTCGCGAAGGCAAGCCGCCCGCCGGCACCGGCGACCAGGCGGTGATCCGCATCGATCGTGCCGTTCGGCAGGAAAGACGAAAAATCGAGAGGGCTGCCAGCCTCGAACTCGAGGGAAATTTCCCGCACGGCAAGCCACTGGTCCGATGCCTGCGCCGGCGAGCAGACAGCAGCAAGCGCTGCCGCGGCTACCAGCAATGGCCGCCGCATCATGCCGGGGCCCCGAGCAGCTTGCTTTCGATCGGCGCGTCAGGCTTTCGGCGCGCCCGGAAGAAGCCGACCGGCAGCGCCGCTGCATGGAAGAACCAGGCGACGACGGTATAAAGCCCCATGCTGAAACCGCCTTTGCGCAGGCTCATCAGCCCGACCACGCCGGCAAGGATCGCAAGAACGATGCCGAGCGCAAGGAGTTTATCGGGCACGAACAGCAGGATCGCAAGCGACGACGCCCACCAGAGATAGACCAGCGCCCAAAGCTTGAGCTCCGGCAGCTCTCTGACGAGCTGGAGGAAATAGGGCTGGCCGAGCGAGGCGCGCAGCAGTTCTCCGATGCCGAACAGATACTTGCTCTTCCAGCGGCGCACGAGCAGGCGATAGGAATTGTCAGTGTGGCCGAAATGCTGGACGAAGCGTCGGTCGAGGCGATGCAGCTTAAAGCCGGCACTTCTGAGCCGGATGCCGAGGTCGAACTCCTCATAGCCGTGCAGATTACGGTCCGACAGGTAACCGACCGCCTCGATCGCCGCCCGGCGATAGAGGCCGCCCCCATTCATGCGGTCGATCGCGCCGATCCGGTTTTCTGGTGAATTGCGTGTGACCCGGCGGGAGAATTCGAGGTTTGAGGTCAGCATCTCCTGGACATGGCCGGTGACACCAGCCACTTCGGGGTCTTCGGCGAGGAACGCTTCCGCCACTTCGAGGAAATCGTCGTCCAGCAACATGTCGCCGTCGAGCAGGCAGATATGCGCGTGGCGCGAGTATTGGAAGCCGAGTTGCGGGCCGATGCCGCAGCTCGGAAGTGCCGGCGGGCTGATCTGTGCGATCACGACCGGATAGCGCGAGGCGATCTCCACCGTCCTGTCCCTGGAGCCGCTATCGGCGACGATGACCTCGCCGCCAACGGTTTCGAGCGCCTTCAGCGCGCTTTCAATGGTCGCGGCGATGCGCTTTTCTTCGTTCAGCGTCTTGATGATGACGGATACTGCCACGCGATCCCCCAGTCTCGACGGAGCGCAGGCCTGCTCCGGTTGCCGCCGATCTTATCGGCGATATTTTGCGTTTTGGTTTACCGCCCCAGCAGTCGCAGCAGCGGCAAGCGAAAGCGATGAAGGAACCAGCCGCCAAAGACGCCGCAGGCGCCGCCAAGAAGCTTGACCATCACATCCGTCACGCGTGCGTGGCGATCGGCCGAGACCATCTGCAGCAGCTCGAAGCCGATGGCCGTCGCAAAGACCAGAACCAGCACGAGCCCCAGCCGCCTCGGATAGGCGATCGCGAACAGCAGGCCCAGCAGGCCGAAGGCACCGAACCGTTCGAGATGGACCAGGTGCCCGATGCGGGGCCGCAGGTCGAGCGGCGACATCGTCGAATAGGCGATCACGGCAAAGAGGATCCATGCGAAGAGGCTGGCGGCGCGTTTGATAGTCATTGTCGGCTTGTCTTCCAGGAGGCGTGCGAGGCACGGCAATCATCGAACGATCGGCGACGGCGCCTGCGCGTTCATCGCGTTGCGGGGGCGCGGCCGCATTTTTGAGGTGAGCGGTGCCTGGTGAACGCACGGGGCAAGCTCCGGCCGGCGACACGGCGGACGCGAACGTCCGGCTACTTCGCCAGCAACGCGCTATACACCGCCGCGGTCCTTTGTGCCACATTTGTCCAGCTATAGGCGGCTTCCGCGTGCGCCGCACGCTCGCGCACCTCCTCGTCGCTGAGCGGGGCTGCGAGTTTTTCCACGATACCGGACGCCAACGCGTCGATGTCGCCCAACGGGAAATATTCGTCGGGCGCCAGTTCCATCTCCTGATTGGCGACGATATCGCTTGCAAGGACCGGCAGCCCGTAGGCCATCGCCTCAAGCAGCGCAATGGGCATGCCTTCGTGGCTGGACGGCAGAACGAAAAGGGCGGCATTGTCGAAGAGTTCCGCCAGCCTGTCGCCTGTCTGAAAGCCGGTGAGCACGACGCCCGGCACGTCGCGCGCAAGCGCCCTCACCTCCTTGACGTAGGGCGTTTCGAATTCAGCGCCGCCGGCAAGAACGAGCTTCATATCGGCCAAGTCGCACTTGGCAAAAGCGCGGATGAGATCAAGCTGTCGCTTTTCCGGAACCAGCCGGGCAGCGAGCAGGATATAGCGCCGCCGTTCCAGGCCGAACTCCGCGAGAATGCCGGCCTCGCCGGTCGGCGGAGTGACCTGGACGCCGTTCGGGACCAGCGTCATGGAGATATGGTGCCGGGCATGCATCGTCTCGGCGATGTCCTTCGAGATCGCCACGCGTCCGTTCGAGAACCGCATGCCGAGGCGCTCTCCGAGCTTCAGCGTGCGCCTGGCGAAACCGCCCCATTTCTGCCGGTCATAGTCGTAGCCATGGTGGGTCACCACGACCTTGAGCCCAAGCATGCGCGCAAGCGGCGTCATCAGCGCGGGGCCGATGGCATGAATGTGCAGGACATCCGGGCGCCGCCAGGCGGCGAGCCAGACACCGAGGAAGGTATGTACAATGGCTTCCAACGCCATCCGGCGCGGTGCCCAGAGAGGGACGACGTCGACGCCGTTCCAGGCGTAGGCGTTACGATCCTCCAGATAGCGACGACGTCCGACCACCTCGACGTCCCAGCCGTATCCGAGCAGCTTGCTCGCCAGCATTTCGACGTGTTTCTCGACGCCGCCCTGAACGTTGGGGATGCCGCGCAAGCCCAGCATCATCACGCGCTTGCGCTCGCCGCGCGCGGCCAGCGCGCCGCTCTGAACGGGGTGGCCATGCTGCCGGCCTGCGAGCGCCGCGCTATGCCGAGGCAACCGGCCGGCTCCGTCCGACAGTCCGGTCTGCACCATCTCCTGCGCAATCACCGGCTGTTGCTGGCGATGACTTCGCGAAACATCAGGCTTTCTGCTCATGTGTCGCCTCGAAGGTTGCCCGTTCCGTTTACTAGGGCGATATACTTAATCATCGCCAAGATATTTCATTCACCCCTTATATAAATGACTGAAAACCATAGGGCGAGCCCAGGTTACTACAAATTGTATCGTAACGTTAATGCCGGACGAGATCAGACCGCTCCCAGCCTGGAGTAGAGGTCGACCGTTCTTTCACGATAGGCGGCCGCGGAGAACTCACTGGCGATCCAGTGTCGACCCGAAGCACCCATCGCAGCGCGTTCGGCAACTGGCAGACCGGCCATCGTCGAGAGCACGCGGGCGAGATCATCGGCGTCGCCCGAAATCGCGGTCATGCCCGTCTCACCCTCGCGGATCATTTCAGGAATGCCGCCGATCGAGGCGCCGATTACCGGTCGCCCCAAAGCATAGGCTTCAAGCACGCTGATCGGCGCGTTCTCGTACCATTCGGAAGGCAGAACCAGCGCCCGGGATTCTCCGATCAGACGATGCAGGGACTGGCCTGAGAGATAGCCGGCAAAGGTCACGTCGGCGCCGGTTTGCGCAACCAACTGGCGCAGCATCGCTTCCTCGGGGCCGGTTCCGGCGATCACCAGCCGTTGGCCCGATGTGGCCGCCGCGCGGATCAGCGTCGCCAGCCCCTTCTCCGGGGCCAGGCGTCCGGCAAAGACGAAATAGTCGCCCTCGACCCAGTCGGCCGAATAGCCGTCGACATCGACGAAGTTCGGGATATGGACCATCCGTTCGCGCGGCCAGCCCCACTCGACCAGCTTCTCGACATAGAATTTGCTCGGCACGACGATGCGGTCCACCTTGTTGCGGTAGAGACCGAGCGCACGGTGGACCATGGTTTCAGCGAGCACGACCGCGCTCAGCGTCGTCTCCCCCTTGATGCAGCGATGACGCAAGACGTTGTAGATATGCCCGCCGCGACAGTCCTCGCAGACGGCACCGTCACGCAGCATCTTGTAGGAGGGACATGCGAGCTTCAGATCGTGGGCGGTCATGACGACCGGAATGCCGGCCGCCTTCAGCGTCGAGAAGATCGCGGGCGAAAGATGATGGTAGACGTTGTGCGCATGGGCGACGGAGGGCCGCGCGCGCTCGATCAGCCGGCTGACGTTCTTCTGCGCTTCGCGCGAGTAGATGACGCTCGCCGCCTGCACCACCTTGCGCAGGAGGTTGGTACGCCGACCATACTCGATCTCGGAGACGAAATACTCGGACCATGGCGAGGCTTCGTTATCCTCGTGCTGCATGGCGAAGGGCACCACGTCCCAGCCGATGTCCGAGAACATCTTCATGTGGTCGAAAAAGACCGCCTCCGCGCCGCCACGGCGATAGAAGTAATTGTTGATGGCGAGCAGCCTGTTGCCGCCGTTTCCCTGCCGCGACATGCGTCCTCCTACCAGCCGAGCCTGTCGAGCGCCTGCTCGACCGGCAACACGACACAGCCCTTCTCAACCGCGTAGCGAACCAGGTTCTCGAAGGTCTCGGGCGTGCAGCCATAGGGCGTCGGGCGCGCGGCGATGTCGTGGGTGAAAAACACGAGCCAGCCAGGCCGATCGACGACATCTTCGATCCAGCCCGTGAGCGCCTGCGCGTCCGTCTCCGGCTGCCGGATCTCGACGGCCTTCAGCATCAGCGGATCGACGGCCGTGCGGTTGATGCCCTCGCCGGCCGCGCGGCAGGTGCGGTAGCGGCGCGCCAACTCCCGGCGCGCCAGCGGCCAGGCGGCGTTGTAGGGAAAGGCAAAGTTGGTCGCGGCCGGGCCGACGCCGCTTTGCCTGAGATAGGCGGCATTGCGGTCGAGATCCCGGGCAAGCCCACTTCCGCCCAAACGCCTGATCTTGCTATGGGAAAAGGTGTGGCAGCCGACCTCGTGACCCCGGTGGGCGAGATCCGCGCAGCCCTCGGGCGAGATCAGGGTACGATCGGTTTCGACGCGCCCCGCAAGCCCCCCGGCGATGTAGAACGTGCCGCGCACGCCGTGACGTTCGAGAATAGCGGCGCCATTGTGAAGTGCTGTGTCCGGCACGTCGTCGAAGGTGAAGGACACGAGCGGCGCGTCGGTTATGACATCACGGGGTTTCGACGCGAGACGCCAGATAAGCCGGTTGGCGACGCGGTCGACAAGGCCGTCGACCCTCGACAGAGCCTGTGAAAAACTAGGCATGCGCCACCATCCTTTGTGCAAGCGGGCGTGGTTCGGTTGCAAGCGCTGCCGAGGACTGCAGGCGCAAACCGCAAATCGCGAAAAGCAAGGTAAACCAGAGCACATTCGGACCATCGAAGAAGAAGGCCTCAAGGCTGGCGCTGTAGATCGAATAGAGCCAGATCCGCAGGAACAGCCGCGTGAGGTCGCTGTGCTGCCGGGCCGGCGGAATGCGCGAGATATGATAGAGCGGGAGCACCACCAACCAAAGCAGCGTGAGGATCAACCCCGGAATGCCGATGACGAGAAGCGTCTCGAGATACGAATTGTGCGCATGGGCCGCACGAACCGCCCAGGTCTCGATGCCACCGCCGCTGAACACCACTTCCTCGGTCTGCCAGAAGGCCTTGAAGCCACGCCCGATAAACGGCTGTTCGGCGATCACCGAAAAGGCGAAGCGCCAGACATCGGCCCGGTTCGTGAAGGTCGCGTCGATGCCGAGCGACGAGACGAATTCGCCGAGCGGTCGGAAGACGGCCGACCCGACGGCGAAAAGGTTGAACAGGGCCACGCCGCCGATCGCGATCGGGATGCGCAGCAAGCGCACATGTTCGAAGAGCCACGCCAGAAGCAGAATGCCCGGCAACATCGCCGTCGAGGTCTTTCCTCCCGTATGGATGAGGAAGAAGAAGGCCAGACTAACGATGGTCAGGCCGACAAGCTTCGACCACCGGCGCAGGACGTACAGGCCGAGAAACGAGGCAAGCACCATGGCGACCGCCGCTTCGTTCTTGTGACGGAAATGGCCGCGCCACAGCCCTGCATGCATCGGCTCCAGCACTTCGTTGGCCTGGTGAATGGACAGAAGCGGCTTGAACAGGACGCCGTAATAGGCAACCGCGAGCATGACGAGCGTCGAGACCGCCAGCATCTTGGCGAAGTGCCGCTCGTTGGCCGGCAGCAGCAGATAGACGTTGGCGTTGACCGCAACCATCGTCGTCAGGATGATCGCCTTGATGCCGTTGGCCGGATGAGCGGAGACCAGGCAGGCAAAGAGCACCCACAAAAGCAGGATCGCAAGCAGCACCCGCGGCTGCATAAGCCCACGCCGCATCGGATGCAGCACACCGTAGCAGGAGGCGCCTGCAAACAGCAGCAGTGCCACGATCTGGTTCAGCCGGCTGGAATTGTCGCCGCCCGGTTCCAGCAGACTTTCCTTGGTCAGGTCGACGAAGGAATGAAAGGGGATCCAGTAGTAGATGGAAATGGCCAGGAACAGGAAGGTCCCGACGCGGACCCTCAAGGTTTCTGCAGAATTGGCCGGGCTGCCGCCGAGATCGGGCACGATGGCCGTCCTCTCACGGCGCCAGGGGCTGCGGACGACGGATGTATCTCCACAGACCGAGGGCAAGCGCGAGGGATATGCCGAGAATAATCCCCAGGAAACCGCCGCCGGCCACCAGAACCACGGTGCGCGGCGGCCAGCTGCGCGCATTCGGCGGCAAGGCGCGCGAGATCACGCGAACATTGGTCGTGTCGATCTGCTGGCGTTCGGTGATCTGCTGGGCGCGTGCCAGGTGGGTCTCATAGATGGCAGCCTTGGCGCGCGCGTCCCTTTCGAGGTCTCGCAGCTGCACCTGGGCTTCGTTGTCGGAGAACACGTTCGACTTCTCGTCGCTCGCCTTGGCGCGCAAGGCCGAAAAGGCCTGCTGCTCCCGGTCCATGTCCGCCTTGGCGCGATCGAGGATGCGGCGCGCCTCGTCGTCCATGGCCGATTCCAGGTTCGCACGCTCCGAGCGCGCATTGACGAGGCGGGGATGGCGCTCCCCATAGGTGCGCTGCATGGAGGCGATCTGCTGCTGCAGCACGTTGTACTGCTCTCGCAGGTTCGTCATGTTGACGGATTCAAACTCGGATGCACTTGCGGTCCGCCCCTGTGTTATCGCGTCGTTCATCTGCCGGTAGCGGGTATCGGCCTGGATGAAGCGCTGTTGGGCGTCGAGAACCTGGGTGTTGAGTTCGTTCGAAAGCTGATTGCTCACGAGCTGGCCGTCATTGGTCGACTGCAGCCCGTTCTTGCGGCGGAAATCCTCGACCGCGCGTTCGGATTCGGTGACGTTGTGGCGCAACTCGTCGAGCCGGGCGTTGAGGCTCTGCGCGACGCGACCGGCGCTCTCGGCGGCGGACTGAAACAGCTCCTGCTCGAAAGCCGCGACGATCGCATCCGACAGCGTCACCGCTTTCGCAGGCTCTTCGCTCCAGACCTTCATCACCACCACGAAGGACCGCTCTTCGCGCCGGGCTTCCACCCGCTCCGACAAGGCCCGCATGGCAGCAAGCTCGTTTCCGGCCTGCTGCTCCGCCTTCGTCGAGAAGAGGTTCTTCAGCGAACTGAAGGCCGAGGGCTTCACGAATTCCGGGTCCTCGGTGAGGCGCATCTGGGTGATCACCCGCGACAGCACATTGCGCGACGTCAGGATACGCAGCTTGCTTTCCACTTCCAGCAACTGCGCATCGCGCTGCGGATTGGTGGTGAAGACGTCATCGCTGACGACATTGAGGTTGGACGGATCGACGACGATATCGGTGTAGACCGTATAGCGGGGCGTCGCCGTCATCGCATAGGCGAGCGCGGCCCCCACACACAGGACGAGCGCCAGCACGATCCAGATGAGCCCGTCGCGCAACCAGCCGATGATATCGTCGACGCCGATCCGGCTGAGGCCACTCAACCCGGGAAAATAGCTGTCGCGAGGCGCGCCGGCCGCTCTGGACACGGGCGGTACCAAGTCAGCCGGATGGGGCGAGGCTTTCGGAATATCTCTGGATTGATGCTGGACTTCGGCGGGCCTGTCTGTTGCCGAACCGTCAGCGCCAGACTTCGCTTCGTGAAGGTCTGACGAGAGCAGATCGAGCAGCGAGCCTCTTTCGACCGGTGCACGCTGCTCGCGTGCCGGTTGGCTGGCCCCCTGTTTTCCGGCCTCGTCCGGCCTATACATAAGCATCCCTCACGCACGCCCATCAAGACGCGAAGATCGTGACCCCGCGAGCCGCCTTCTAGCGCAGAATTAAGGTTGTACGGTGAATATTCCGTTAAACGGCAGGATTGCCGCTTAACCCATCGCTTCAGAAGTCGGTCAACAACCGGCTCCAGCTCTCCGATGCCAGACCGCCCACATAGATATCGTTGCGCTGGGCCGCGTCTTTCAGATCCGCATGCCGCGTCACCATGCAGAAATAGCCGCGATGGTGGAAGGACAGCCATCTCTGGCGCGAGATCGCATTCATGAGGAACGGCTGCGAGCTGCCGACGGCGAGCGCGTAACCCTCGGCGTCAAGCGCATGGAACATCTGTGCGGTGACGGCGAACTCACGGCCGGCCTCGCAGACGACGTTGAGCACCGTTGCCCGCTCGCCGGCCTTGCCGAAGTAGAGATAAGCGCCGATGACGCGCCCGCTTTCATCCCGGACCTCGCGGCAGAGAAGCTCGCCGAGCGGCGTGTTCAGTCGCGCGACCATCACCAGCCAGTCGAATTCGCTGCGCGACCAGACCGGCCTGACGGAAAATCGCTGCAGCATGGGTTCTGCGAGATCGACGAAGGCAGCGGGATCAATGGCGTGCGTCGTGCAGCCGGCAACGGGATCGGGCTTGGTGCGCGGGCGGCGGCGGCGCAAAAGCCGGTCCGCAAGCGCAAGCGGCTCGGAGAGCATCGGGGATCTGAGCAGGCGCACTTGCCTGCCAACCGTCAGCCCCCAGGCTCTGAACGGCCGGAAGGAGCGGCGCCAGTCGAGGCTCTGGATCGGCAGCACGACGCCACCACCAGCGACCCAGTGATCGGCGCTGACCGGAGACGAGTTGTCGGAAAAACACATGTCTTGCCGTGTCGCACGCATGGCGCGCGCCAGGCAGGCGGCGCCGACCGCACCGGCCTTGCCCTCGGACATGAAGGCGCAGAGAAGCTTCGCCACCGTTCGGCGGCCGTTGACCGTGAACTCCATGGGAATCGCTAGAATGGCGCTGCCGATGCCGCCGGTCCCGTCGTCGTAGACGATGCTGCCGTGTTCCGGCGCATAAAGCGGGCTGCCGAAAAAGATGGTCTCGACATAGTTCTGAAGCTCCGCGCTCGCCTCTTGCTCCCGCTTGCGAAAGATCCGGGTGAACATGCTGCTGACGGCTGGGATATCCCGGGGTTCCATGGCGCGCACATTGCCCATCCGGGGCATTTCCCGTCCGGACGACCGTGCGGCCTGGATCTTCCCGAGCTCAACCTCCATGCACCACCCCCGTCGACAGGGAGGCCGCGCCGGCCTGTTCCCGATCGCGCCGCACGAAGCGCAGGAAGACCGCCCATGAGACGATCACCATCGCGGTCTCGATCACGTAGAAGGAAATAAACGTGCCTGTCGGCGGTGCGCACCAGGTCGCCCAGGCGGTGAGTGCCGCACCAAGCACGCTGCCAAGGCCCATGACCAAAGCGCGCGCCGGATGGTGGCCGGACGCACCAAGGGCCTCCATCGCCACCGACCACATGGCGAGCGGCACCACGACCCAGCACAGGATGCGAACGAAGGAAACGAGGGAGACGTAGTCCTTGCCGAAGAGATAGGGCAGCACCGGCGCCAGCACGAAAACAGCAACAGCCGCGGCAATGCTGATCGAGGTGGCCGCGAACAGAACCTTGCGCACGCGCTCGAAGGCGTGGTGCAGGCCGGCTGCCGTTGCCTTTGCCGAACCCGGATAGATCAGCCGGTTCAAGGCCTCAACCGACAGATAGCTGCTCTCCAGCATGCGCCGCGCGACGCTGTAGCTGGACATGACCTCGGCGCTCGCCACGAGGCTCAGGACCAGAAGGTCGGCGTTCTGCCGGACCGCGCGCAGGATGAACGGGATGCTAAAATAGAGCCCGAGCGGTAGCTCTTCCCGCACGATGCCATAGGTCGGGCGTCCCAACCCCTTGACCGCTCGCCAGCAGCCGAGGGCCACGATTACATGGCATACGAACTGCCACACAGCCCAGGAGGCCACCGTCGCGACCCCGAAGGCGATGCAGGCGAGCGCTGCAGCTATGGTGCGCGCCAGGGCGAAACCGACGACCACCTTGTTGGCCGAGGCAAAATTCGAATGCGCAAGAAAGATCTGCTCCGCCAGCACGATGACCCGCACGAAGATGATGTTGGTCACGAGCATCAAGGTGATCACCGCGACATTGGCCGCGGGATCGGGCGAAAGCGTGAAGAAGAACGGCAACACCGCTGCGCCGAGCAACACCAGCAGCACGCCACTGATCGAGGTCAGAATGATGTTGTGGCCGAGCATCTGCGGGTACATGCCCCGGTCGCGCGCGACACGGCGCACCAGGCACTCCATCGCGCCGAGACCACAAAGGTGAACCGCGATGTTGGCAACGGCCGTGATTGCGACGAAGACACTGAATTCATGCACGCCGAGAAAGCGCGCGAGGATCGCAAAGGTCAGAAGCTGCGCAGCCGAGCCAATGACAAGGCTGCCGCCGGATGCAGCATAGGATATGATCATCGAGAGGAACGGTTTGTGCGCGCGTTCCTTCACACCTTCCGAAGCCATTCCGATCTGCCCTTGATCTCAACCCGTCATTGTTACGCGCAAGATGCGTTCAATGACAGCGAGCACCCGCCTCTGATCACGCGCACGGTAACAGGCAGAAATGATTGCGCGGTTAACGTGCTCGCGGCAATTGTATTTCAGCTTCCGTTTACTCAATTGCACTAGGCTGCGGTCCGCACGTCTACAGAGTTTTCCAGCGACATGAGGAGTGGCCGTGGCGCAAAACGACAGCAATCAGACCGACCGACCGACCGAAGACCAGGCCGCAACACTGCACCGCTTCATGGGTGTCGAACTGGAACTTGCGCCCGACGTCCTGGTTCCACGGGAAGAAACAGAGCTTCTTGGAAAAAGAGCCGTATCGATCCTTGAAGGCGGGCCCCTCGACGTCACCATCATCGACATGTGCTGCGGTTCCGGCAACCTCGCCGTTGGTATCGCCAGCGAGATCCCGTCGGCGCGTGTCTGGGGCGCTGACCTGACGGACAGCACCGTGGCGCTTGCCCGACGTAACGTCGATCGGCTCGGCCTCGGCTCGCGCGTCTTTGTCCGGCAGGGCGATCTTTTTGCGGCGCTCGAAGGCGACGATCTCCAGGGCAAGATCGACATGGTGGTCTGCAATCCACCCTATATCTCGACCGGCCGGCTGGAGGGGGACCGCGCGCATCTGCTCGACAACGAGCCGCGCGAGGCCTTCGACGGAGGCCCCTACGGCATTTCCATACACCAGCGCCTGATCCGGGACGCGCTTGCCTTCCTGAAACCAGGAGGCTGGCTGTTGTTCGAGTTCGGCGAGGGCCAGGAGCGGCAGGCGGCTGCACTTCTCTCACGGGCGAAAGCCTATGCACCGGTCACCTTCGCATCCGACCGTGACGGCAAGCCGCGCGTCGCCATCGTTCAGAAAATCGCCGGCCCGGTAGAGGCCGGCGCCGGAGTGCAGGCCCGATGAGCGAAATCCGTTCGCTAGACCACGCGGACGTTCCAGCGGTCGCCGGAATGTTCCAGCGGGTGTTCCGTGACGAGCGGACCGCTTCGCCAGCACTTGCCGACTATATGCGGCAACTCTATCTCCACGGGCCAGGCTGCGATCCGGAAATCAGACCTCTCGTGCATGTGAACGACGAGGGTCGGATTACCGGCTTCGTCGGCGTCAATGCGCTGCCGATGACACTGAACGGCCGGCACTTGCGCGCCGCGATCTGCGGATCGCTGATGGCGGAAGACCGGGAAAGCGACCCCTTGGCCGGAGCGCGCCTCATGAAGGCCTTCCTCGCCGGTCCGCAGGATCTATCCTTCAGTGAGACAGCAAGCGAAGTCTCTGTGCAGATGTGGACGCGGCTTCGCGGCGTGGTCCTGCCGCAATACAGCCTCGACTGGGTGCGCGTCATCCGTCCGGCGACCTTCAGCCTGAGCGTCGCCTCGAACCGCATCAAGCCCGCCCGGCTCGCCGCCCCCTTCGCGCGCGCACTCGACAGGTTCTATCGCAAGCGCATGGGCCAGGGCGAGCAGCGCTGGTCCGCCCTGCCCGAGGCGGGGGCGGCACCGGCCGGCTTCACCGCGACCGAGACGGACCGCAGCGGCTTTGCGGCCGTCGTCGACCAGTTCACCGCGCCGTTTCCGCTTCGCCCCGAATGGAGTGACGGCCAGCTCGATCACGTCCTTGCCGATGCCGAAAAGAAGCCCGAGCAGGGCGAACTCGCCTACGCGCTGGTGACGGCGCGCACGGGCGCCGTGGTCGGTGCATTCGCCTACTACGTCAAAGCCGGTGAAATCGGTCGGGTACTGCAGATCCTGGCGCGGCCAGGGCAGGCCGGGCCGGTCATTGACTGCCTGGTCGACGAGGCGTCGAGACGTGGCCTTGCGGGTTTGCGCGGGCGCACACAACCGGCGCTGATGGAAGCCATGCTCGGCCGACGCATCGCCTTCGTGCACGTCGCCTCGACCGTTGTGCATTCGCGCGACCAGACCATCGTCGAAGCCTGCCGCGACGGACAGGGCTTCTTCAACGGCATTTCCGGCGAATACTGGAGCCGGCTGATCGGCGGCAGCTTCGATTGACGATGGCCGGCGGTGCGGCCAGGCCTCAATAGCCGGCAATTTCCTCCACGGGCTGCACCAGTTGCGGCCCGAGATGCAGGTAGCGCGTCGCCTTGCGCTTGGCGGCGATATCCGCCCAGACCCTTTCGACCTGGACCACGGTCAAGCCGGCCGCCTTGGCGACGGCCTCGATCTCGATCCCGTGATTGAGGCCATAAAGGCAGAGGTCCATGCGGTCGTAAGGCAGGGAGAAATAGAACTCCTCCTGCGTCTGTTCCAGAGAATAGGTGTCGGTCGTCGGCGGGCGACGGCAAACTTCCGCGGGAACGCCGAGATGGGCGGCAAGCGCATAGACCTGCGACTTATAGAGATGGGCGATCGGCTTTACGTCGGCGGCGCCGTCGCCGTTCTTGACGAAGAAGCCCTGGTCGTATTCCAGCCGGTTGGGCGTGCCGAGTACGGCAAAGTTCAACCGGTCGGCATGGTAGTACTCGACCTGCTTGCGAGTTCGCTGCTTCATGTTGGTGGCCGCAACGACGCCGAGATAGACCGAGGGCGGCATGCGATGTTTCGATTGCACGCCTTCCGGGCTCTGAACGACCAGCGAGGAGATGTTGTAGCCTTCTCCCTCAAGCGCGTTGGCGATGACGACCTTCGAGGCCCACCCGTCGCCATAGTCCGGAACCAGTTCCCGGATGAAGGCGTCGCGGCGCTCGTAGCAGCCCATGGCCTTGAGGGTCGGCCCGATGTCTTCGACGATCGCCGCGACGCCGAAGGTTTCAGCGACCAGCCGGCCGAAGCGCAGGCTTTCCGGATCGGAGTCGTTTTCCGGCATGAACAGGCAGAAGACGTTCTTGGCGCCGACCGCGCGCACCGCAAGCGCCACGGAAACGCTGGAGTCGATGCCGCCCGAAAGCCCGAGCACCAGACCGCGCTTCTTCATGGAGCGCAACTGTCCGCGCAAGGCGGAAACGATGCGATCGGTCTCGGCCGCGTAGTCGATCGTCAGGGCTTCGGCCGAAAACGGGCCATTGCCCCCGGTTGTTCTGATGTTCATTGTGCAGGCTCCATCGTCTCGGCGGCAAGTCGGCGGCTGACCTTGCCGGTATCCGTCTTCGGCAGTTCGGTGCGGAATTCGATGATCTTCGGCACCATGAAATCTTCGAGGTGGCGGGTGCAGTGGCGGATGATGTCCTTGTCGGTCAAGTTAGGATCCGTGCGCACCACAAGGGCAGCGATCGCGTGGCCGAGAACCGGATCCGGCATGCCGATGACGACGGCCTCGGCAATGCCGGGATGGGCATGGAGCACGGTCTCGACTTCCTTGGGCGCGACCTTCTCGCCGCGGGTCTTGATGATATCGTCCTTGCGGCCGACGAAATAGAGAAAGCCCTCTTCGTCCGTCTGGAAAAGGTCGCCCGTATAGAGCACCTTCTCCCAAGGGTTCGGCCCGGGCCGCAGCATGCGCTCGGTCGCCACGTCGTTGCGCCAGTAGCCCTGCATTACATGCGGCCCGCGGATGACGAGTTCGCCAGGAACGCCCGGCGGCACGCGGCTGCCCTCGTCGTTGACGACGAAGGCTTCCGTGTTGGGGATGGCAATGCCGACGGAGCCCGGCCGGCGATCCAGTTCCTCCGGCGGCAGGTAGGTGCAGCGCTTGCACTCCGTAAGCCCGTACATCGAATAGAGCCGTGCGCCCGGGAAAAGCTCGCGCAGGCGGGCGATATGCGGCGGCGGCAGGGCGGCGGCGGTGTTGGAGAGGTAGCGCAGACTCGGCAGGAAACCCGGCTCAAGGTCGCGCATCTGCAGGATCATCGCCGCCATCGTCGGCACCAGCGGGAAGCCGGTGACGCCCTCCTCGCGAATACGCTCGAAGATCGCATGCGGGAACGCGAAGGACTTTTCGAGCACCAGCGTCGCCCCGAGCCTGATCGCCATCAGCAACTGGTAGAGCCCATAGTCGAAGGCGAGCGGCAGCACGTTGAGGATGATATCGTCGTGCTCGTTGCGCAGATAGGTGGTGATCGATTCCGACGCTGCATCGATGTTGCGGTGGGTCATCATCACGCCCTTCGGGCGGCCGGTCGAGCCCGACGTGTAGATGAGCATCGCCAGGTCGACGTCAATGCCGCCATGCGGCACCGGCGTCGCCTCCGCCGACAGGCAGCCCTCGAAGGGCACCGCGCCGGCGGGCGACTGGCCATTGGGCGCCGCGGTCGATGCGACGAAAATATCCGCCTTGCCGCTGCTCTGCGCCCGGGCGTCAGCCACCACCGGCATCAACTTGGCCTGCGTCAGGATCGCAGCCGCCTCGCAGTCGTCGATGATGTAGGCGAGCTTGTCCGCCTTGGTCGATGCGTTGATCGGACTGAAGGTCGCGCCGGCCTTCAGGATCGCAAAGATCGAGACGGCCGCCTCCCAGCAATTGTCCATGAACACGAGGACGCGGTCGTTGCGCTTGACGCCTGCCTTTGCCAGCGCGGCCGCCAGCCGGCTCGACAGATCGTCGAACTCGCCGTAGCTGAGGCGCTTGCGATCTGTGACCAGCGCCGTCTTGGCCGCATGCCTTGCCGCATTGCCGATGAGAAACTGCTCGAACCGCATGGAACGCCCTCGGGTCTTGGTTAGGCCGTGGCCGGCACTCCGGCCTTTGCCTCGATGAAGGCCGAGATGCGCGCGAGCGAATCGAGGTTCGCCGGCACGATGTCGGCGTCGGCCATGGCGATGCCGAACTGGTCTTCGATGAAGGCGACGAGTTCGAGAACGCCGGTCGAGTCGATGATATCGTTCTCGATCAGAGAGGCGCCGTCGGCGAGATCGTACGAGGTATCGCCAAACAGGAAGTTCTCGATGACAAAGGCCCTGACCTTGTCCTTGATGGTTTCCGTCATTTCATTTCCTTTCCCAATGGGTTTCAGGCCGCTTGAGCGGCGCGGATGCTGGTGCCGGTAAAGGTCTGCAGCCAGAGCTGCGTCGACAGGATGCCGACGAAGGCGGCATTGTCCCTAAAGCCGGTGGTCGGTTGCGACTGGCATTTTTCGTAGAGCTTGCTCACGGCCTTGGCATTGAACAGACCGCTGTCACCGATGCGTGTCTCGCTCATGGCATCGCGAACGTATTCCAGTTCGCCGGCGCCGGTGAAGGAATGGCTGTCGGGCGCGCGGTAGGGCTGCTTGGTGCGCTGACCGATGGTCGGCGGAAGCAGGTCCTTCGTCGCTTCGCGCAGGATGTGTTTTTCCACCAGCCCCTTCAGTTTCATTTCCGGCGGCAGACGCGTCGCGAACTCGACGAGGCGGTGGTCCAGGAACGGGAAGCGTCCTTCGATCCCGTGCGCCATGGCCATGCGGTCGCCCTGGCTGGAGAGAATGTACCCGGGCAGAAGGAAACGGCTTTCGAGATACTGCGCCTGGTGCAGCGGATGCCAGCGACCGAAGGCAGCAGGAAGCCGGCTCGCCAGATCTTCGGCCGCGTCGTAGTCCTTCAGCGTGGCGCGCAGGTCGGGAGAAAAGAAAATCTTGGTCGCGGCCGTGCTTTTGAACCGCGGGCGGTGCGAGAACAGCGGGTCGTTGTGCGGCACGTCGCCGGCGCCGAAGAAAGCGGCGAGATATTCCGCCGATTGCTGCTGCAGGCCCGGCAGATAGGGGTAGAGCTTGCGGAACAGGTGCGGCCGGATTCGCGAACCGGGCTGGCGGCCGCAGAAGCGGCGCACCCGCGCCTCCTTGAAGATATCGTATCCGGCGAAGACCTCGTCGGCGCCCTCGCCCGTCAGCACGACCTTCAATCCCTGCTCGCGCACGAGACCCGAGAGCTGGTAAAGCGGGGCGGGTGCCGTGCGGATAATCGGACGTTCGGCGAAACGGACGACCTGCGGAAAGACCTTCGCGATGTCGCCGGCACGACAGGCGACCGCGCTATGATGCGTGCCGAGCGCCTTCGCCATTTCCATCTGGAAGGCGCTCTCGTCGTGTTCGACGCTATCAAACGTCACGGAAAACGTGCGCAGACCCTGCGGCGCCATTCCGGCCGCAAGCGCCGAGACGATGGAGCTGTCGAGCCCGCCCGAGAGATAGGATCCGACGGTCACGTCGGCCCGCATGCGGATCCGGGTCGCATCGGTAAGAAGGGCGCGTAGTTCCTCGGCCGCGCTGCGCTCATCGGCAAACAGCGGCGGCGCGTCGTGGTCCGGATAGTCGAGTTGCCAATAGGGGCGGATCGACGTCTTGCCCTTCTCGACGATCATCAGGTGAGCCGGCTCGAGCTCGTGAATGCCACGAAAGCCGGTCCGCGGCGCGATCGGCGCCCAAAGGGTAAAAATCTGGTCGAGCGCAACGGGATCGAGTTCGGCGGAAATGCCGGGAACCTGGAGCAGCGCCTTGATTTCGGAGGCGAAATAGAATGTCCCGGCATGGGTCGTGTAAAACAACGGGCGCACGCCCATGCGGTCGCGCGCCAACACCATGCGCTGACGGCGTCTATCCCAGATCGCGAAGGAGAAATCGCCGTTGAGGACGGACAGGCAGTCCTCACCCATCACGGCGTAGAGATGCAGGATGACCTCGGTGTCGCTCGCGGTGCGGAACCGCCGCCCCTTGGCGCGCAGTTCCTCGCGCAATTCGACGTAGTTGAAGATCTCGCCGTTGAAGGCGATCGAAAGGTCGCCGGTTTCGTCGGACATCGGCTGCTGGCCGTCGCCGAGACCGACGATCGACAGCCGTACATGGGCGAGCCCGGCCTCCGGTGCGGCAAGAACGCCGTTTTCGTCCGGGCCACGATGCGCGATCGCAGAGGCCATCCTTTTGAGAAGGATTTCCGCATCCGGGACCGACCCGAAATAGCCACCGTAACCGCACATGCCGAGATACTTTCACACCGTTCGATCACTGCCGGACCATAAACCGCATGACGGAATCATGGGTTAATCTCCGGCATTTTCTAGTTGTATGGTAAATACCGCCGTTCAGGCGCCGCGTTGAGGATAAGCGCCGCTGGCCCTTGCCGTCAGCGCTCCGGAATTCGTCTTTTCGATGCCATCCTGAGCATCAGATACAGAAACAGAATCGGCCAGAAAACGCAGACCAGAAGCCCGGCCACGCGGTACATGTTCCAAGGTGCATGCGCCTGCAATCCTTCAAGGTAGGTCATCCCCACGAGAAAAAACGCCGTCAGGCCATAGGCGACACCGGCAACGTATAACCAGGACATGCAACCGCCCTCCGCGACGCGCCACAACCAAAACCAGGAAATAGCAGCAGCGAACCTATACCACCGGAAGTAACATTTTGAAACGAAGAGTTAACTTTAAGCGGGGGCATGGTTAACCGAACCGAGGATCGTTTCGGTTCTCGGCGGATGCCCGGACATTACCGTCCTTGTCCTCATGCATGAAAGGACTTGAGCCGCCAAAGGCTCCTTAGCGGCTACCCTCGCGCGCCACGAACAGCAGGTCGAAACCGCGAAACTCCCGGCGCGCGATCGATTTGCGTAGCGCCGTCCAGATTGCCGAGGGATTGTCGAGGCGGAAGCCCTTCAGACTACGGATCAATCCGATAGTGGCGGTCATGGTGCGAAGGACGCGCGACAGCCTGGAGCCCGTCAGCGACGCAAACAGGATCTGCGGATGAACCGCCAGCAGCACGCCGGCCGTCCGCATCCGATCGATCGTGCGGAACTGGTCCAGCGCGCGATACTCGTAACCTTCGATGTCGATCTTGAAACAGAGCCTTTCGGTCCGCGCCATGTCCTGGAGGGCTGCGATCGTCACGGTGCGCGCACGGATCGCCTCGCCGTCGTCGTCGGCGATCAGGGCCGATGTTTCGGAGCTGCCGAAACCGCCACCGACGGAATGCAGCACGAGAACGTCATCCTCCGATAGCGCTGCATTGATGACCCGCACTTCGCCGCAATTCTCCGGCTGCATTTCCTTGAGGATGCCGAAACAGACAGGATCGGGCTCGACCGTGATGACGTTGTCGGCAATCTGCGCCGCCCAATAGGGCGTCACGCCGATCCAGCCGCCGATGTCGATGAAAGTCGTCTTGGCGTCGACCAGGCGCGCGATGTTCTGGAACGTGCAAGGCTCCCAGTCGCCGTTCTGCAGCCGCGCGAAAAAGCGCTTCTTTTCCGGCTTGTCGGGAAACTGAACGGTCTTGTGGAAATAGGTGATCGAACGCATGGCGTTTCTCTAACCCATATCCGGACGAAGCGGAATGGATTTTGCGAAGGGCTCATATGTCCGAGGCGAATGGCTGCCCCGGCACATCGCCGCCTGCATTTTCGGGAAGGTTCGCCCGTACAAAGGAGGTGCCGCCGTCAGGCGTCCACCGGCTCCATCGAACCGCGGGCCTCGCTGAGCTCCGCCGTCGTTTGCGCGAGGCGGTCGGCGAGAACGCGCATGATTTCCACCGCCATCTCGGGGAAGTCGGCCAGAAGCTTGAGGAAATCGTCCTTGCGGATGCGCAGGGCCTCGAGCGGCGTGCTGGTGCGCACCGTCGCGGTGCGTGGCGTGTTGCAGAGAATGGCGATTTCGCCGACGATCGAATTCTGCTCGACTTCGGCGATCTTGAAAGGCCCACCCGCCGTATTGATGAGCACCTCCGCCTTGCCGGAAAGAATGACATAGGCCGCGTCGCCGATGTCACCCTGATAGAACAGCGCTTCGCCGGCGCTGTACATGACCCTGTCGGACGTGAAGGCCAGAAGTTTCAGCTTTGCCGGCGGCAATCCCGAGAACAGGGTTATTCGGCGCAGCATTTCGACTTCATCTTTGAGCAACATCACAATCCGTGTCTCCGAGTTCCCGTCGGGGGCAACTTGCCTCCCGCATCGCGGCGGGACCATATGCTCGCGCCCTCACATTAATATTACATCAAGATGCCATTTCCTTGTAGTCAGGTCGTTCATCCACATTGGCGTCGTGCAGCAGGCGCCCGTTTTCGAACCGGGCGACGCGATCGAAGAGGTCCGCCAGCGCCGGATTGGCGAGAACCCAGATGACCGCCGGATCGCGCCCGCCCTGATCGAGCATCGCAAAGACGTTGCGGACGACCTGTTCCTGGACGCGCTGGTCGAGCGCCAGGAGCGGTTGATTGAAGATGTAGTAATCGCAATTGCGGATCAGCGCGCGCGCAAGGTCGAGCTTCTGCCGCTGCGCGGCCGTCAGCCGCTTGCCGCCGGCGCCGACATTGAAGTCGAAGCCGAAAGCAAGCACTTCGTTGTAGAGACCGCCCGCCTCGAAGAGATCCCGGACGATCGCGCGGATTTTCTCCGAGCCGTCGGCGTGTTTGTGACCGATACGTCCAAAGAGCACGTTGTCGATAATGCTGCCGGACGCGATGAATCGGTTCGGGCGGTAGTGCTCGATCATCCCGGCGAGATCGGCCGGCAGGCCTTCGTCGAACTCGCGCCGGGCGGCGACGATCTTCGCCATGACCTCGTCGGTCAAAAGACCGAAACGGTGCCGCGGCTCGATGTAATCGAAGCACAGCCTGATCACCTTGATCTGGTCGTCCTCGGAGACCTCGCCCTTGCCCTTGGTGCGTACCTTCTGGAGGATGGCCTCATAGACCGGGATTTCCTCGGCGGTCATGAAGGTCAACTGCTGGAAGAACGGGTGATCCGGCGGCAGGTCGCGGAACAGTTCGACGACGTTCTCGGCGATCTCGATGCCCATCTCATAAAAGGTGTCGCGCAGGCCGACCCGCTGCAGGATCGTCTTGAAGAACGGATGGTTCTCCAGCGCATCTGCCCACATCACCTGATCGGTGATGGTGCCGAAGAGCATGTTTTCGCCGATCGTCGCCTCGACATTGTAGGTCCCGGGCTCGAAGAACACGACGAGGTCGCTGAGCTTTTCCTTTTCGAGACGCTGCCGGAGCGCACTGCGCATCTCGACGATGCCGGCGGCGAACTCCGCATGCTCGTGGGGATCGATGGTCGAGCGCACGGCCAGCGCCATGACATCGTTGGTCAAAAGCACCGCGTCGAGAACCGGCCGGATCTGCACGAGCAGATCGTCCGGTCCGTTCGCCCCGGCGGATCCATAGTCGATCCAGTCGCTGTTGACGTCGAGATACGGGTTTCCGGCCAGCCGGGCTTCGGTCACCTCCCAC
Source organism: Ensifer sp. ENS08 (assembly GCF_014852195.1). Classification (NCBI taxonomy): domain Bacteria; kingdom Pseudomonadati; phylum Pseudomonadota; class Alphaproteobacteria; order Hyphomicrobiales; family Rhizobiaceae; genus Ensifer; species Ensifer sp. ENS08. The sequence continues at coordinate 68,568 of NZ_JACVBF010000014.1, read as the reverse complement.
TTGCGGTGCGTCGCACGCTCGCCCTCATAGATCTCGTCCGTGAGCGGCGCATGCTTCAGCCCGTAAAGGATGTTGTCACCGAGGCTGCCCTGGAAGACGTAGACGTCGGACGAGGCGTAGGCGATCCGTCGGCCGGTCACCGATTCCGGCAGCTCCAAGATGTCTTGGCCCCCGACGAGCACCTTGCCGCTTGCCGGCCAGACGAGCCGGCCGAAGGCCTCGGCGAGCACTTCGCCACCGCCCATCAGCGCCACCTTCTCGCCGGGCTGGACCTGCAGCGACACGTGGTCGAGCAGCGTCGAGCCGCCATCGTCGATCACCGTCAGATTGACGGCGGCAAGCGGGCCTGCGAGCGGCACGGCAGCGGTGGTTGCCACCGCCTGGACCTTGGGATCGAGCAGCGTGTCGACGCTGAACTGCTCGACCACCTGCGCATATTTCACCTGGACGTCCTGACGGGCCTGGTCCCAGTCGATCAGTTCCTTCAGCGGACCCGGCAGGTCCTTGTAGGCGCCGATGACAGCGACGAGCTGGCCGATGTCGAGGCGACCCTGCAGGGCGAAATAGCCGCCGATCGCGTAAAACAGGAAGGGCGTGACCTGTGCGAGGAAGTTGTTGATGAACTTGACGAGGAATTTCCACTGGTAGAGGTCGTAGCGGATCTTGAAGATCCGGCCGAGCCGCGCCGCGATGTCGGCGCGCTCGTAGTTCGACGTATCGTGGCCACGGATCGCGCCGATACCGTCGACGATTTCGCTGACGCGGCCGGAAAGCTCGCGCGCCGTCAACTGCCGCTCGCGCCCAAGCACGAGAAGCCGCTTGCGCATGCGCGGAATGATGACCGCCTGAACCGCGACGATCAGCGTTGCGATCAGCCCGAGCCAGAAGCTCTGCAGCAGGATGAACACGAGCGCCGTCAACGCCTGGCCGCCGAGCAAGGCGGGCGAGACGAAGGCATCACCGGTGAAACCACCGAGCGGCTCGACCTCGTCCTTGATCATCGTCGCGATTTCGGCGGGCTTCACCCGCTTGAAATGGCTGGGCGGAAAACGCAGGACCCGGTCGACGAGTTCGAAACGGATGCGGCGCAAGAGCCGCTCGCCGAGCCGGCCCTTGAACGTGTTGATGTAGAATTTGAAGAGGCCGTTGACCACCACCAGCGCCAGGAACACCAGGCTGAGGGCGAGCAGCATGCCTTCGCGGCCGAGCTGGAAGCCGTCAAAGACGTTGAACGTGCCCAAATACGGCAGGTCGAAGGATATCGGCAGGAAGGCCTGAGTGGCCTCCGGACTGTCGAAGCCATCGCCCTGGATCGGCCCGTTGACGATCTGCTTCGGCAGATCGAACGACAGGAAGTAAGGGATCATCGACAGCGCGACGACAACCAGGATCCAAAGCTGGTCCTTGCGCGTGTGGGTCCAGATATAGCGGGAAAGGCGTGGTTCCATGTTACTGGCGATAGGACCTTATTGAACACGACTGCTGCTGGCGGGCCGGGTTGCCATATGTCCCCAGCACGCATCACTCTTCGGCGACACCTCCGGACGGGTACCCTAAGGCACGCTCCTGAAGGGACGCCTGCATATTCCGCCCGGCGCCGAATCCGGTTGATCGATTATGCAGGTGCGAGGGAAATCTGCAATGGACGCGGTTTCCAACAGGCGGCCTTGAAGTCAACCGGCAGAGGTCGACGCTCCCGAAAGCACACGCCGTTATTGCACTCGCTCGATGCGCAGCTTACAACGACCGCATGAAACAAACCAGCCATCCCCCCTGCCAAACCAACGATTGGTACGAGCATGCCTTCGATCTCGCGCGTGGCATCGCCGCCTATACGCGCAGTCCGCTGATCGAAGGGATCGGCCGGGTGATCGCCAAACATCCAGACGCCCACATCGCCAATGCCTTCAACCACAAGCAGGTTGCCTGCAAGGTCTGGGCGCGCGATACGCTCTTTGAGGTGGCCGGCCCCTCCTACGGCAAGATCGCCATCCTCGGCGGCTGGTACGGCATTCTCGGCGCCATGCTGCTGGAAGACCAGCGCTTCGATGTGGCGGCAGTCGACAGCTTCGACATCGATCCGGACGTCGAAGCGGTGGCGCGGACGCTGAACGCGGCCTTTCCGGACAAGTTTCATGCCGTGACGGCGGACATGTATGCGATCGACTACGCGGCGCTCGCGGCAGACGTGGTGATCAATACGAGCTGCGAGCATATCGCAGACCTCAAGGCATGGCTCGATCGCATTCCGGCCGGTACGCGGGTGCTGCTCCAGTCCAACGACTATTTCAGCGAGCCGACGCATATCAACTGCGTGGCCTCGGTCGAGGAATTCGCCAAGCAGGCGGCACTGACGACCGTGGAGTTCGCCGGCGCGCTGCCGACTAAAAAATACACCCGCTTCATGCTGATCGGCACGGTCTGAACCGATCGAGATCGCACTTGTTTGCCGGGACAGCACCCGTGCGCTCCGGCACCGTTGTCTGTCTTCGGCCTCCACGGGTACCGCCGCCCCCCCGACGTTCAGTTATGCGTCTCGGCGACCCTTGTTTTCATCTCGTTCCAGAGCGACGACGCGGTTCCCGCGAACGCCTTGTAGCCTGCCTCAAACGGATGTCCGTCGTTATCAGGATAAAAGCGCTGCCCGGCCAGGATCGCATCCCGCAAGGCGTCGGTCGTTGCATCCACCGCACTACGATACGGCAGATCAAGCCGGCCGGCGACCTCCCGAATTTTGTCCTCGAGTGCGATCTGACGCTCGACACTGCGGATGAAGGCGGGATCGGCAACCGCCAGCTGGCCACCGCGCCGAAGGTGTTCGAAAACCACACGCTCCTTGGACGGAATCAGCAACAGTCCTACCCGTCCCCGTCCCTGCGCGGCCCAATCGGCCGCAAAGCGTTCAAAGTCCGCAAACATCGCCGCTGTCTCGGACGAGGCCAAATCGCTCATGCGACCGGCATCATCCACATAGCGCCTCGACACGGGTGTGATCCCGTCCGGGAACCGGTAATATTCGGACGCTTCATCGCTGCCCGTGCCAAGGAAGCGCGCATACAAGCTCGTCACACGGTCCTTTATCGCATATTGATAAGCGCTCAGAAGCGCGACGTTCTCGAAAAGCTTCGTCTTGATGCTCGCCGATCGCGCCTTGGTGCATTGCGTATGGCTTCCGGTCGGACTGAAGAGAGCCTGCAGGTGAAGCCGTGCCTGCTCTGCAAGCCAGAAGTCGGAACGCGCGTTCATGATATCGCATGCCGAAAAAACGATCGCGAAGTCGTTGCCTGGGAAAATGGCGACGATCGCGCCTTTGGCTCCATTTGCCAGCGCGTCGTGGACGATCGCGTGGTAGGTGTAGATGCCGTAACTTCCGACACCAAAATTGTAGGTGTGTTCGCCGGTGATGGCCTGGAAGACGGCCGGCCAGGTCTGACCGCTTTCGACGTTGTTGCCATAGGTCATCGAGTCGCCGATTGCGGCGACTTGAAAGCCCTGCCGTGCGCCTGCCGGGTCGCGGAAGCCGTCCTCGTCAACGCCGGAAAGGGTAGGATCGAGACGATAGCCATACTTTTCGTCGATGCTTCGGTGCGACTGCGTTCCGATCGGAAACGGCGTGAACATGCGCAGCATTACCTCCCCGGCCCCCAATGCCAAGGTCACTGAGATCAACAGCGCGATCAGATTTCTCAACTGCCCCTCCTGCCTTACGCGCTCGACGCGCCGAAATCCCCTTGCATTGCTCTGCGGCCGCCGTTCACCGCGGGTGCCCCGCTGCCTCCACGCTCGCCAGCCGGCGCCGCTGCAGCGCACCGGCGAAGCCGTGCGCGAGAGGCCGGCGGATGCTGGGGAGGTAGACAAGGCAGGAAAGCCGTGCGGGAAACTCTTCGCCAAGAGTATGACCCAGTCCTGGCAAGACCTTGAGTTTAGTGCAAACAGGAACCCAGGTTATCGTTCGGTGGAAATGCACTGCGTATATTCAGAATCAGTATTATTGATTTCACTAACATGACATTCCGGAGACAACCAGCCGGGACACGCAGAACGCGAGGAAAATATCCAGGCTCCGTACATACTGGCAGATAGACGAATGGTCGTCCGACCATTGGTTTGCCGAGCGACTTTTCTATTTCGGTGGTTCCGCTCAAGGGCGGCCTTCAGCGGAGACCGATGGGCACCACCGACTACGGCTAGCGGACCGCCTGAAGCCCCAGTATCTCCGCCGTTCTAGCGGCGCCGTTCAGGTCGAGCGGTGGGATCTCCGGCCTTGGCCGCGCCAGCATCGTCTCGACGTCGCGGGCCAGCCTCTCCGGTGTTACGTCCGCTTCTGGCAGAACGCCGGCAAGGCCGAGCTTTTCGAGCCTTTCGGCGCGCGTCGACTGCTCGGTCTCGCCGCCGGCGACGAAGGGAATGAGCAGCGACGCACAGCCGGCACGGAAGATATCGCAGACGGTGTTGTAACCGGCCTGGGAAACCGATAGCCGCGCACCCGACAGAAGGCTCGCGAAATCCTTGCGGAAGCGGAACAGATGCACGTTTTCGGGCGCTGCGGCGGCAAAGCCATCATAGTCGTCCTGCGGCAGGTTCGGCCCGGTGATCAGGCACCATTTCAGGTCGCCCGCAAGCAGCCCGGCCGCCTGTAGTGCCGCGCCGATCAGTTCCTTGCCGACCGCGCCACCGCCAGCCGAAACAAGGACGTCGAACCTTTCAGCCGGAGGTTCAGGGGCATGGCCGGCGACAAGACCGGTATAGACGATCTTGTCTTCGATCTCCGCCGTATACGGATAGGTCTCCTCGAGCCGCGCAAAGGCGGGATCGCCATGCACGAGCACGAGGTCGAAATGCGCCCTGACAACGTCGAGGGTTTCTTCGGCGCGCCCGGGCTTCGTCCGCTCCTGCAGGATATCGCGCAGCGATGCGGCAACGAGGGGCCGCGGCTCCTGCTTCTCGATCACCTCCAGCAGCGGCATCAACTCGAAACGCATCTGGCGGCGGCCAAAGGGGAAGGCTTCGAAGATGACGATGTCAGGCTTGCAGGCAAGAAATGCCTCAATCAGCAGGTCCCGGCGCTCTTGCTTGAAAGCCTCGCTGACCGGGTTTCCCTCGCCATCGGCAAGTCCGCTAAACCCCTTGTCGCCAGCCAGCACCGGCGGCAGGGCCACGTGTTTCACATCGTTTGCCGGGAACCCCGGCACCGGGCTGCCGCCCGTCACGACGGTCACGTCATAGCCTTTGGCCGCCAAGGCGCTCGCGATCCGGCTTGCCCGCGCCAGGTGACCGATGCCGAGCAGGTGCTGTACGTAGAAGAAGACGCGACGTGCGGACATCAGGCGGCTCTCCATTCGCTGGCGAACAGGCCGGCGAGCTGTTCGATGCTGGTGTGGTGGTCGAACTGGCCGCGAACCTTCCGCTCGGCCGCATCGCCGAACCTGTGGCGAAGTGCCGGATTGCGGATCAGTTCCTCAAGCGCGACCGCAAGTGCCTGCGGATCCTCCGACGGAACGACACGGCCGTTTTCGCCGTCCTCAAGGAGCTCCGGAACGCCGGATATCGCCGTCGAGACGCAGGCCAGCCGCTGGCTCGATGCTTCGACAAGCACGTTCGGCAACCCGTCCCGATCGCCGTCCGCGGTGATCCGGCAGGCGAGCGCAAAGATGTCGCTTGCCCGATAGTGCGCAAGCACATCGGTCTGGTCGAGCGCGCCCTTCCAGACAATACGGTCGGAGACGCCGAGCTCCGTGGCGAGCGTCTTCAATTGGCCGGTCAGTTCGCCGGCGCCGATATGCTCGAACCGCCAATGAAGCTCTGCCGGCAGCTTGGCCAGCGCCTTCAGCAACACGTCGTAGCCCTTTTTTCCAACGGCACGGCCGACGCTGACGATGCGGACGGGATCGGCCGGATCGGAACCGGTGCGATTGGAATGCGTGCCGTCGAAATGCGGGAAGCGGTCGAGGTCGAGGCCATGATAGCTCAGATGTACTCTCGATTTGTCGCTGGCAAGGCTGCGGAGATGCTCGTACCCCATGCGTGTGCAGGTTACCGTCCAGCGCGCAAGGCCGAGCTTTTCGGACAGTTCCCAGTCGGGCGAGGTCCAGATGTCCTTTGCATGCGCCGAACAGGTCCAGGGCGTGCCAGCGATCACGCTGGCATAGGCCGTCACCGAAGCAGGGGTATGGATGAAGTGCGCGTGCAGCCAGCGCGGCTGTCCAGGCCATTCGGAGGCGAGCACCAGCGCCTGGCCGAGCCGGCGAAAGCGGTTGCGGCTGAAATCGCGCGGCAGGTCCTTGAGGAACAGACCCAGGACGCGCCAGAATCCGGGTTTCGGCAGACAGCGCACGAGCCCGCGCAGAACCCTTAGCGGCTCCTCATGCAGATATTCCGGCAGATAGTGGACGTCGGCGCGGATTTCGTCATGCACCGGGTGGCGCTTGCCGTCCGTCGGACGCCGAAGCGAGATCAGGACAAGTTCGATCCCGGCGCGCTCGAGGCCAAGCAGTTCCTGGGCGATGAATGTTTCCGAAAGACGCGGGTAGCCCTTCAGCACGACTGCAATTTTGCGGTCTGTCGGCAATGCTTCAGCTCGATTTCTTCACGATGTTCAGGTGGTCGCTCGACGGCCGGTCGAGCCATCTGCCGACGATTTCGGAGATGTGCACGAGGCCTTCCAGCCGCAGGCCGTTGGCGCTGCTTTTCGACGGTGGCTCACGATAGGGCAGCGCCCTCAGCGCCGCCGCCAGCCGTAACGGATCCTCCGCCTCGTCCGGCAGGAGCATCTCGATCAGCCCCAGCTCGGCAGCCCGGCGCGCGCGGATCAGTTGCTCTTCGCGCGGCTGGATGCGCGGCACGATCAGCGCCGGCTTGTCGAAGGAGAGGATTTCGCAATAGGTGTTGTAGCCGCCCATGGCGACGACGCCCTTGGCACCGGCAATGAGCTCTTCCATGCGATTGTCGAACTCGATGATCTTTATATAGGGGATCTTGCTGCCCTTGCGGATCAGCTTTTCCCGCTTCTTGACCGGCATGTAGGGTCCGAGCACGATCAGGGCCTTGTGCGTGAGCTCCGGATCCTGCTGATAGGCATGGATGACGTCGTGGATCAGGTCCGCCCCATCTCCGCCGCCGCCGGTGGTGACGAGGATGTAGTCGCCCTGAGGCTTATGACCCGGCAATTCCTCGCGCGGGACGCTGCGCTGCAGAAAACCGACGAAGTTCATGCGCTCGCGCACCGCGGGCGGCACGTCGAGTTCGGTCAGGGGGTCGTAGAAATCAGGCGGGCCGTAGACCCAAATCGTGTCGTAGTACTGCTCGATCTTGCGCATGGTATCGCGCCGCTTCCACTCTGCCTCGAGCAGGTGCGGCGCATCCATGACCTCACGCAGGCCGAGGACGAGCGTCGTGCCGTGCGCTTTCAGATAGGTCAGCGTTTCCTCGACCTCGCCGCGCAGGCCCATCGGCTCCTTGTCGACGATGAAGATGTCCGGCTTGAAGGTCTCTGCCGTATGGCGAATGATCGCCTGGCGCATCTTCAGCGTTTCATCGAGTTCAATATGGCGGTCGAGCGAGGTGTAGTCGCCATTATGCAGCTTGATCACGCTCGGGATCTTCACGAAATCCACGCGCGCGCGATAGTCGAACGCGCCGGCAATCGTCGCCCCGGAAATGATCAGGATGTTCAAGCCGCGATAGTCTTCCACCAGCGAATGCGCGATCGTGCGGCAGCGCCTGAGGTGTCCGAGCCCGAACGTGTCATGGCTATACATGAGGATCCGGGCATCTTCAAAACGCCGCATCATGCAAGAAACCTTTCACTCAGGGTACGATGAACCGTTTCACGCGGGCCGTGTGGCTGCGTCAAACCGGGCTTCATTTGTAGGGATCCGCCGCGTCACGCAACCCATCTCCCAAGAAGTTGAACGCCAAAATCACAAGAATGACCGGAATTGTGGGAAATAGGAGCCAGGGATAGAAGGCAATGACGCTGACGCTTTTCGCCTCCGTCAGCAGAATGCCCCAGCTGGTGATCGGCGGCCTGAGACCGAGGCCAAGGAAGCTGAGCGCCGTTTCCCCGAGGATCATGCCGGGAATAGAGATGGTCGCGGTGGCGATCAGATGCGACATGAAACCGGGCACGAGGTGCCGGCCGATGATGCGGCTGCTCCTTGCGCCCATAAGCTGGGCCGCAAGCACATAGTCTTCCTCGCGTAAGGCCAGCAGCTTCGAGCGGACAGCGCGCGCAAGCCCGGTCCAATCGAGCAGGCCGAGGATGATCGTGATCGCCAGATAGATGAAGATTGGACTCCAGGTCGCCGGCATGATCGCCGCCAGCGACAGCCAGAGCGGTATGCTCGGGATCGATTGCAACACCTCGATGACACGCTGGACGATGAGATCGAAGACGCCGCCGTGGTAGCCGGCAAGACCGCCGATGACGATGCCGAGCACGAAGCTGACGGTAATGCCGAGAAGGCCGATCGTCAGCGAAATCCGCGCGCCATAGATGATGCGCGACAGCACGTCGCGCCCGAGGCGGTCCGTTCCGAGGAAGAAGGCCTCGCCGCCCGTTGCCGGGCAGACGAAATGCACGTTGCTTTCAAACAGCCCCCAGAAGCGATAGCCGTCGCCGCGGCAGAAGAAGCGAAGCGGCTGCACATCGTTGGTATCGTCGGCGTAGTTGCGCTTCAGCGTATCCATGTCCAGCGTCATCGTGCGGCCGTAGACGAAGGGACCGACGAACTTGCCCTCATGGAAGAGATGCACCGCCTGCGGCGGCGCATAGATATAGTCCATATTCCGGGTATGCAGGTTATAGGGCGCCAGAAACTCGCAGACGACGATCATCAGGTAGAGCACGACGAGAAAAACGCCGGACGCAAGCGCCAGCTTGTGACGGCGGAATTTCCACCACATCAGCCGCAGCTGCGAAGCCTGGTTGACGCGCACCTGCTCGTCCGTCATCGCCTCGACGGAATAGGGGTCGAACGGAGCCGTAGATACGTAGTGCGGCATGGGCTCGCCGGGCGCCGGAAGAAATGACGTCACTTGGTGCTCCTGCCTTGCAGCCGAATTCGAGGATCAAGAATGGCGAGCGCGATGTCGGAGATCAACACGCCGATCACCGTCAGGAAGGCCAGGAACATCAAGAAAGACCCGGCAAGATACATGTCCTGGCTCTGCAACGCCTTGATCAACATCGGGCCGGTGGTCTCGAGCGAAAGCACGATCGCGGTGATTTCCGCGCCGGAGATGATCGCCGGCAGGATCGAACCTATATCCGAGATGAAGAAGTTCAGCGCCATGCGCAGCGGATATTTCACCAGCGTGCGCATCGGCGAAAGGCCCTTGGCGCGTGCCGTCACCACATACTGCTTCTGCAACTCGTCAAGCAGGTTGGCCCTCAGGCGCCGGATCATGCCGGCGGTTCCCGCCGCGCCAACGATGATGACCGGTATCCAGATGTGTTCGAGGATCGATTTCGCCTTTTCCCAACTCATAGGTTCAGCGAGATACTTCTGGTCCATCAAATGGCCGATCGAAATCCCGAACCAGATATTGGCGAAATACATCAGGATCAGCGCCAGCATGAAGTTGGGGATGGCGATGCCGATCAGGCCCATCAGCGACAGGCCGTAGTCTCCCCAGCTATACTGATGGGTCGCCGAGTAGATACCGATCGGAAAGGCGATCAGCCAGGTGAAGATGATGGTGACGAAGGAGACGAGGATCGTCAGCCAAAGGCGGTCGCCGACGACCGCGCTCACCGGAAGCTCGTACTCGAACGAATAGCCGAAATCGCCCTGCAGCATGCCGCCGAGCCAATAGACGTAGCGCAGGACCGGCGGCTGATCGAAGCCGTACTCCTTCCTGAGCGCCTCGATCTGCTCCATGTCCACGCCTTCGCCCTGCGCCTTGATCTCGGCGACATAGCTTTCGAAGTAATCTCCTGGCGGCAGTTCGATGATGGTGAAGACAAGAGCGGAAATGATGAGGAGGGTCGGAGCCATCGCCGCGATACGCCAGAGAATATATCGCAGCATGTCAGGCTTCCTGTTCGATCCAGAAGGTGTCGGGTTTGTAGACACCGAAATAGCACGTGGGGTCGAAGCCGTAGAGCGCAGTGTCGGGCACGTTCCTCAGCTTCTTTGCCACGAGGATCGGCTGGAGCGAGGCGTTGACGATGCCGATCGAGAACACCTGGTCGGTGTAGATCGAGAGCATCCGGCTCCAAATCTCCGTCCGCTCGGCGTCTTCGGCCGAATGCCGCCAGCGCTGCAGCAGTTCCGTCAGTTCCACGGCTGCCGGAAGGTCCGGGGCCTGGCCCATTTCGCCGTGGGAAAGATAATTCAGCCCCCAGACCGGCCATTGCAGCTGGTCGTCCGCGGTCGGCGCAAGCTGGCCGGGGTTCATGCTGGCCGTCGGCACGCCGTTGTCTATGCCGAACCACATCGACATGATGATCTCGCCACCGACGGCGCGGCTGCGGAACGTGTCGCGTTGCGAGGTCCGGATGAAGAGCGATATCCCGACCTTCTGCCAGTAGTCGGTGATGAGCTGCAGCACGTCCGTCTCGAGTGTGCTTTCCCCGGCCGTTTCCACGACGATCTGCGCCGCGCGGCCGTCGGAGAGAATGCGGATGCCGTCGCTGTCCTTCTTGGTCAGGCCCGCTTCGTCGAGCAGCGCATTGGCCTGTTCCGGATCGTGGGCGACCCAGGCATTGGCGAACTCGGGCCGGAAGAGCGGGCTCTCGGGCAGCACCGTGTCGGCGCTCTCCTTCGTCAGCCCGTAGAACACCGCCTTGTTGATTTCGGTGCGGTCGATGGCAAGCGACAGGGCGCGGCGAACGCGCACATCCTGCAGCAGTGCCCGCCAGACCGCATCCGAGCAGTTGAGGTTGGGAAGCAGCGCCAGGCGCGAGCCCTGCGTCTTCTTCCACAGCAGCACTTTCGCCGGATAGCGCTTCTCGGAATCCTTGAGGAAGGTGTAGTCGACGAAGTCTATACCGGTCGCCTGCAGGTCGCTTTCGCCGGTGCCGGTCTTGGCCGGGATTAGCGCAGACGAGCTGACGCTGAGCACGAACTTGTCGATATAGGGTAACTGCAGGCCGTTCTCGTCGACGCGATGATAGTAGGGATTGCGCTCGAAGACGAATTGTTCGGCCGGAAGCGGCGTCGTGTTGCGCCAGGGGTCCAGCGTCGGCAGGTCCGGGTTTTCCGGGCGGTAGGAACGGGCCATGCGCATGTGCAGCTGGCTCCATTTCTTGACCCGCTCCTCCTTCATCAGGGCCTTGAGCTTGTCTTCTTCCTGATATTTCTCATGGAACTGTTTCAGGTAGGTCGACGGCATCACCACCACCATCGGCTGGGCGCCGGCGAGCTTCTGCAGGAAGTCAGGATTGGGTGTCGACCAGGAATAGCGCACCGTGCGTTCGTCGATGATCTCGAACTTGGCGGCCTCGCCATCCATGACCAGCGCCGTCGGCAGCCCGGCCGGGCTCAGCTTCTCGTTGTTGAGAACGTCGTCCCAGCAATAGCGGAAATCCTCCGACGTCAGCGGCGTGCCGTCGGACCACTTGTGGCCTTCGCGGATGTGGAAGGTGAAGATGCGGTCCTCGACCGTTTCGAAGCTTTCGAGAACGTCCGCTTCGATCTTCAGCGCTTCGTCGAAGCCGACCAGACGGGCATAGCCGTAGATGGTCATCAGGCGGATGTCCTTGGCGCTGCCGATCAGCATCCGCACCTCGCCGCCGTACTTGCCGGGCTGGCGCCCCATGGCCGCGACGTTGATGACTCGCGGCGTCTTCGGCAGGCGCTCGGCCAGCGGCGGCAGCTTGCCGTCGGCAATCTGCTTTTCCCAGAATGCGGGCTCGCCTGCAGCTGCAAAGAGCCGCGTCGGCAGAGCCACGGTCGCAAGCAATGCCAGTACAGTTCGGCGGGTGATCATGGCCGCAACTCCCTTGCATCCACGGATCGGCGTGCCAGCACAATGTGGTCACCACCGAGATCCGCGGGGATCAGCGCGTCGCCGGCATCATCGTCCCGGAACTGCGGTCCCCAGCGCCGCATGTCCGAACCTTCGCTGTCCTTCAGCAGTTCGAAATCCAGCGGCCGGTCGAGATCCGGATAAGGAACCGCCGCCAGCAGCGACTTGGTATAAGGATGAACAGGATTGCGCATCAGCACCTCGCGCGGTGCCAGCTCGACGATACGCCCGGCGCACATCACGGCGATGCGGTCGGCCATATAGTCGACAACAGCCAGATTGTGCGAGATGAAAAGGCAGGTCAGTCCCAGTTCCTTCTGTAGGTCCTTCAGCAGGTTGAGGATCTGCGCCTGGACGGAGACGTCGAGCGCGGACACCGGCTCGTCGCAGATCAGCAGCTCCGGCACCAGCGCCAGCGCCCGCGCGATCCCGATGCGCTGGCGTTGGCCACCGGAGAAGCTGTGCGGGTACCGATTGATGAAGCGCTGGTCGAGACCGACGGCCTGCAGCAGCGAACGCACCGTTTCTTCGCGCGATTTGCCCGTTCCGCGCCCGTGGATCTCGAGCGGCTCGCTGAGGATGTTCTTGACCGTCATGCGCGGCGAGAGCGAGGAGACCGGATCCTGGAAGACCATCTGGATCTTGGATCGCATGGCCTTCAGGTCGTCGCCCTGCACTTTCAGCACATCGACCGGCCCCTCGCCATTGTCGAAGATCACCGAGCCCTGGTCGGGCGTGACGGCCCGCATCAAGATCTTGCTGACGGTGGTCTTGCCGCAGCCGCTTTCCCCGACGAGGCCGAGGCACTCGCCACGGCGGATATCGAAACTGACATCGTCGACGGCGCGATGCAGCGTATCTTCGCCACCACCGAACCAGGACGATTTGCGCGTTCCATAGGTCTTCGAGACATTGCGGACGGACAAAAGCACGTCGGGACCGGTGCGCCGGTCGGCGGCCGATGTCCCGAGCAGCGTTCCAGCCTTGACCGGCACTTCGCGCAGCGCCTTCAGCCGCTCGCCGGGCTTCATGTCGAAATGCGGAACCGCGGCCATCAGGCCCTTGAGATAGGGATGCTGCGGGTTGCGGAAGATCGCCTCGACCGGACCGGCCTCGACGATCTGGCCGTGATAGATCACCACAACCTCGTCGGCCATATTGGCGACGACGCCAAGGTCATGGGTGATCAGCAGCATGGCCATGTTGAGCTTGACCTGAAGCTCGCGCAGGAGTTTCAGGATCTGCGCCTGAACGGTCACGTCGAGCGCTGTCGTCGGCTCGTCGGCGATCAACAGCGCCGGCCGGCAGATCAATGCCATGGCAATCATCGCGCGTTGCCGCATGCCGCCGGAAAGCTCGAACGGATACATGTCGTAGGCGCGCTTCGGATTGGCAAAGCCCACATAGCCGAGCAGCTCTTCCGTTCGCGCCCGACGTTCCGCCTTTTCCGCGTCGGTGTGGATCTTCAGCACTTCGGAAATCTGATTTCCGATCGTGTGGAGCGGCGACAGCGATGTCATCGGCTCCTGGAAGATCTTGCTGATGCGCGTGCCGCGCAGGCTGCGGATCTCCTCCCCTTCCCGCTCCAGCGAGAGCAGGTCGATCGGCTTTGCCGCCGTCGTCGGGTCGTTGAACAAAATTTTGCCACCAACCTTGGCGACGTTGGGCAAGATGCCCATCACCGCCTGGCTGATTGCGGATTTCCCCGATCCGGACTCGCCGACGAGCGCCGTCACCTTGCCGGGCAAAATTCTGAAATTCGCGTTGTTGACGGCTTGAACTTCGCCGCCGAGCACCGAGAATGTGATCCGCAGACCTTCAACTCGAAGCAGGTCCGCCCCAGATGTCATAGCAGCACGCTTCCCTCATTGCTTTTTATCCGCCGCCTCTAAAAAAAGACTAGCGCAGCTTCCAAGGGCTGTCCAGCACACCCGGTTGCAGACGAGGCTATACCCACCTGCATCTTCAGATGGTTAGAACGAAGGGCAGGGACCGCCCTTCAACACGTCGGCGCAATTGGCCGAGCGTCTGAAGTCGTCGTAAAACAGTGTCCAGTCGGTGGTATCGGCCGCCCGGTAGGGGCCGAACTTGAAGTACTGGTTCTTGCCGAGCCCCTTGTCGTCGTGACCGATATGGCCCGTCACCGTGATGATCGGCTTGTCGTTGGCGAAGAGTTCGATGCGACCCGTGCCATTGGCTCCCGGCAGCGTGTAGATCGCGAAATCGATCCAGCCGGACTTCGGGTCGGGCAACGGATTGCCGTGGTTCGTCACCTTGATCGCATCGGTGCATGCATTGAAGAGACTGCCGTCGATCAGCTCCCAGTTGCTGTCTGCGGCGACGAGCATGCGCATCTGGTTGACGCCCGGCCGCCCCCATACGGGGATCTCGCCCGGTTTGCAGCTCGCCGGCTTCCCCTCAGGACCGGCCCAGAGCGGCGCGATATAGTTCGTTTCCACAGTGGCGAAAAGTTTGCCGGCCTCCAGCCTCAAGGCAAGGAACGGGCTGAAATCGCCCTCGGCACCCGGATCGATCTCGCGCTTCCACTGGGCGATCAGATAACGATGGTCCTCATTCGGGATCGGGTCGGCAAACTTGACCGCGAAACCATACCAGACGCCCTGGTCGTATGGCACGCGCAGCGCCGTCTTTTCCCAGATCTCGGCCCGCTCGCTGCAACCGTCGAGCGAATCGGGACAGGTCGGAACGACGCTCAGCTTGAGCGCGCCATTACCGTTATGCTTGACCTCGTTCTGAAACTCCACCGTGCCGGCGGTCTGCTCGAAGTTCTCGCGATAGTAGAGCCCGCCCTCAGGCGCAAAATCCCGCCCCTCGAAGTCGTCGGAAAGCTTGGTTTCCCATGGCTGCGCCATCGCGCTCCCGGCCATGACGATGGAAGCGACGAAAAGGACGGTGCGAAACATTCTTCCCCCTATTGAAGCATCTTGTCGATAAGGCCGCGCGGCGGCTGGAGCGGACGCGTATTGCGATGAAGCAGCATGACATGCTCCGCCTCGGAAAGTCCATCCTGCAACACGTCGTCGAAGCGTTCATCGGCCCTTGCGAGCAAGGCAGCGTCGTTGGGGTAGAGGATCGTAAATTTCTGCCGCACGCCGCGGAGCTTTTCCTGGCCGAGGGCCGTCCAGTCGCCGCCGCAATAATTGACGAAGGCTTCGCTCGCGACGACGCTGTGGGCGTATTTCTTGGTCAGGTTCTGCAACCTCTGGACTTCGTTGACGGCCGAGCCGAAGGCCGAGAACGTCAGCCGGTCGCGCAGGCCCACATTGCCGAACATCACGTTGCCCACATGCAGACCGATGCCGTAGCCGATCGGATCGCGTGCCTGCTTGCGCCGCTCGCCGTTCAGCATGTCCATGCGTGCGGTTGCCGCGCGCACGGCGGCAAAGGCCTCGCGGGCGGCAAATTCCGAGGGCTCCTTGTGGCGCCCACAGGGATAGACGGCGATGAAGCCGTCACCGACGAAGCTCAGAATATGGCCACCGTTGCGATTGAAGGGGGCTGCGATTGCATCGAAATAGGTGTTCAGGGTCTCGATATAGGACTGACGCCCTTCCTTTTCCGCCAGCATCGTCGAGCGGCGCATGTCGCCCATGACGAGGACGGCGCGCACGGTCTCGCCGTCGCCGCGGCGAACCTGGCCGCTCATCACACGCCGGCCAGCGCTGGAGCCGAGATAGGTGGTCAGCATGTTGTCGGCGAGCTTGCCGAGCACCGCCATCTTCGCCGCGACTGCCAGATGGTATTGCAGCTTCAAAAGCGCGCCAATGACATCGTCCGTGAAGCCGCCGTGCCGATCCGTCGTCCAGGACCCGACCATGCCATGGCCGGAATCGGCGCCGAGCGACTGCATGAAGGCCAGATAGTCCGTCGCCCCCATTTCCTTGAGGTCGTCGAAGATCGGGAACTCGGACGGTGTATCCTGGTAGATGCGCCGGCGGACATGCTCGAGATTGTTGTTGAGCAGGTAATAGTAAGGGCTCTGCAGGAACCGCTCGGGATTAAGCGCCAGTTCCTCGTGCCGAAGGCCGCTGACCTCCACGCCCTTGCCGCGCACCCAGGTGAAACCCAGAGCATCGTAAAGCGGGTGCAGCATCGAGAAGGAAAGATGGACGCGCATCAGCGGCAGGCCGGCGGCCGCCAGCCGCTCGCAGAAGCCTTTGACGATCGTCTCCAGCGGCGCGTCGCTCAGCGATGTGCGCATCAGCCAGTCGGCGACCTTGTCGATGAGGATTTCGGATACGTTGTCGTTCGTCGGGCCCATTTCGCGTCCTCGCATGACAGACCGTCCCGCGTCAGCATCCGGAGACGGCGAACGCCCCGGCAATTTGCCGGTTCATGTTCGCGGTGGATGATGATGAGCCGTGCCCGTTAAGAAAATGCTCCAACCGATTCCGGCGTCGATGACGTGCAGGCACCCGGAATGCGGCACTTATATGTTGCAGATATTCACGCGCGCAGCCAATTTCCAGAGGCGAACGAAGATTTTTCCGACCTGTTGCAGCACGAAGATTTGATAGCCGGCTCAACGGCGTGCCAGCAGCACTGGTACCGGGCCTCGCTTGACTTGGGGCTTGTTTCTCTCCAACAAACCACGACATGTTCGCGCGCCGCGCCTGTCTGTCCACGAGATCCGGAACCGAAACTTGACCTCACCTCATTTCGAAAGCCTGCTGTCGTCCATCTCCGACCGGAGCGCCAAGGTCGGCGTCATCGGGCTCGGCTATGTCGGCCTGCCATTGGCGATTGCGGCAGCGCGCGCGGGCTATTCCGTCATCGGTTTCGACATCGATCCCGGCAAGATCGTCGCGCTCGATGCGGGCAAGTCCTACATCGGGGCGGTCTCGGACGCTGTCCTTGCCCGGGAGAGCGGTGCTGGCCGTTTCCGTTCCACGACGGATTTCCTCGAACTGTCCGGCTGCGACGTCATCATCATCTGCGTGCCGACGCCCCTGACCAAATATCGCGACCCGGACCTTTCCTTTGTCGAAAAGACGTCGCGCGCGATCGCCGCAACCCTGCGTCCCGCGCAGCTCATCGTCCTGGAATCGACCACCTACCCCGGTACGACCGATGGCATCGTGCGCAGCATCCTCGAGGAAACCGGGTTCAAGTCCGCCGCCGAATTTTTCGTCGGCTTTTCACCCGAGCGCGAAGACCCGGGCAACCCGGTCTATGAGACCGTGAGCATTCCGAAGGTCGTCGCCGGCGACGGCCCCGAGGCGGCAAAGCTGATGGAGGCGTTCTACGCTTCCGTGGTTAAGACGGTCGTTCCGGTCTCGTCCAACGCCACGGCGGAAGCCGTGAAACTCACCGAAAACATCTTCCGCTCGGTCAACATCGCGCTCGTCAACGAATTGAAGATTGTCTACGAGGCGATGGGCATCGACGTCTGGGAAGTGATCGAGGCCGCCAAAACCAAGCCGTTCGGCTATATGCCGTTCTATCCCGGCCCCGGCCTCGGCGGCCACTGTATTCCGATCGACCCTTTTTACCTCACCTGGAAGTCGCGCGAATACGAACTGCCGACGCGTTTCATCGAGCTTGCCGGCGAGATCAACTCGGCCATGCCGCGCCACGTCGTCAGCCGACTGGCCGAGGCGCTGGACCGGCACGCCGGCAAGGCGCTCAGCCGCTCCACCGTTCTCGTCATCGGCCTCGCCTACAAGAAGAACGTTCCCGATATTCGCGAGAGCCCATCGTTGCGCCTGATCGAACTGATCGAGGAGCGCGGCGGCCACACCGCCTATCACGACCCCTACGTTACCGAGATCCCGCCGACGCGCGAATATGCCGCTCTGAAGGGCCGGAGTTCAGTGACGCTCGACGAGCCCACGGTGGCGGCGTTCGACGCCGTGCTGATCGCCACCGACCACGACCAGGTGGACTACGCAGCCCTCGCCAAGTGGGCGCCGCTCGTCGTCGATACCCGCAACGTCTTCCATCGAAACGGCCTGACGGGCAGCCACATTATCAAGGCATAGCGCAACGGTCGTGCGCATCCCTGTGGCCACAACAGCTAGCCGGCGCCACCCGCAAAGGGTTGAGTAGCCTTGTTGCGCGCCAGCGCGGCCTTGAGATTGCTCGCCGCCACCGCATAGCCTCCAGAGGCGCCGTCGACGAAGTGTATGTGGTCGCGGGTCATCGGCGTCGGCACGATGCAGGTCATCAGCGCCGAATCCTGCCGGTGCAGGCCATAGTGTCCGACGCCCTCTGCCTCTGCCCGCTGCAGCCGCGCCTCGATCCGTTCGAGGCACGGGGCACTGATATCGATCGTCATTTTCAGGCCGTCGTCGAATTTACGGAAGTCGGTGTTGTCGGCAAGGTCGCGGCGATACCGGTTCGTATCGAAAGGACCGAAGTTCCAGCCCATGCGAAGGCAGACGAAAAGTGCCAGCGTCTGCACGGTGATAATGCAACGTTTCAGGAAACGTCGCCCTCGCGGAGCGGCCGCACGCGTCTCGATGTCGATCCCCTGGAACGAGAGCCGCGCGGTCGGCCCAAGCTCGGGAACGGGGTGCCCGCCGCGATCTTCCTCGTCGGCAAGCGCGACGATGTCGGCGATCAGCGCCTGGAACTCCGGTCCGTTGCCCTTCGCCCCCGGCACCGCGATGATCGAGGCGATCGTGCCGTGGCAGGACTCGATCGAGTTCCAGCGACATGAAAGGCCGGTCAGGTCCGGCCGGCTGCCGGCAGGCGCTGCCGCGACGTGATAGCGCCCGGCCTTCATTGCCGCCTCGGCCCAGCTTGCCCCGCCGCCCGCAAACATCGCGTAGGAAACCTCGTCGCTGGCCTTGAAGCGGGCGACACGCATGTCGAGCCCGTGCTGGCGGATGTCGCTGACCGGAACGAGCGCAGTCCGCAACTCAAGGTCAAGTTCCTCCGCCACCCAGGTTTTCACTGCAGCCAGCGCGTCGCGGGCCCTGTCGGCCATCGATGCCGGCAGCGCCGCCAAGGCGCCATCCCCCCCGAATACGAAGGGCATTGTCTTTTCTTCGAGCACGTTCATCAGGGCGGATATGACACTCGCGCCAGCCATGTTGACTGTCTTGTAGCGGCCGTCGGCAATCGCACCGGTCGAGTTGACGATATCGGCCACGGCAAGCAGCCAGCCGTCCGGCAACGGCCGGTAATTCGCTTCGTCCGCGACGCCTTCGAAGGCGGCGAACAGCGGCACGCTATCGTAAAATCGCCCTTCCATTGCCTCAGCCATCAGCGCCTCGATCTCGCTCTCCCTTAACGTTCGTCAGATAATTCACGCAGGAGCGCAACAAAAAGTTTCGTTGGCTGTTACCAGGGGGACACCTCTGTCCGTTTCGGCGGCCTAGTGGTTGTGCGAGAAGCGGATCGGGCCGGAGCGGAACTTGGCGACGCGAAGGTTAGTTTCCAAATAATGACCCACGGCATTGCAGGGGTGTGGCCATCTGTGCTTGTTTAACAGTCATACAAGGATCAAAATGATCCAAGTGTGCGTAGTGAAGCCGAAACTGAATGCGTGACGACAACTTTCGAGTGCGGTTCTGGGGCGTAAGAGGAAGTTTGCCGGTCTCCGGCCAACAGTACGTCGCCTATGGGGGAAATACATCCTGCATCGAGATTCGATGCGGTAAGGACGTATTGCTGTTCGATGCCGGTTCTGGCCTGCGCGAGGCGGGATATGCGTTGATCGCCGAAGGTGTCGAAGAGTTCGATCTATTCTTCACTCACAGCCACTACGACCACATTATCGGTCTTCCCTATTTCAAACCCATCTACAAATGTCGCAATTCGGTGCGCTTCTGGTCAGGCCATCTGCACGGCACCATGACCACGCGGGAGATGATCCGCGATTTCATGCGCCCGCCGTGGTTCCCGGTCGATCCCGACATCTGTCAAGCGAGCCTCGACGGCATGGACTTCAAACCCGGTGACGTGCTGACCCCGCGTGCCGGCGTCACCATCCGCACGATGAGCCTCAATCATCCCGGTGGCTGCGTCGGCTACCGGATCGAATGGAATGGCCGCGCCGTCGCGCTCGTCTATGATACCGAGCACGAGCCGGGCGTTCTCGATCCCGGCGTGCTCGAACTGATCGCCGGGGCCGACCTGTTCGTCTACGACTGCACCTATCTCGAAAGCGAGATGGAGCATTTTCAGGGTTACGGACACTCGACCGGCATGCATGGCGCACGACTGGCGATGGCCGCCGGCGTCAAGCAGCTCGCCATGTTCCACCACGATCCGTCGCGCACCGATGAGGCGTTGGCCGCCATGGAACGCGATGTCCAGGCGACATTCCCCGGCGCCTTTGCCGCCCGCGACGGACAGATCGTCGAGCTCGATTGAGCATCTGAAATCGCGTCGGGATGTCCTTTACCCGAAATTCGGGCCGGAACTATTTCACGCCTCGTGGATTCCTTCTTTCCAAAGAAGGAGCGCCGCATGAGCAAGGACAAGAAGGCCCAGCAGGCGATCGAGGAAACCGGCAAGGATCCGTCGGGTGGGCAGCATCTTCCAACCGCAGGTCCTCATGCAAAGGATCGACTGACCGACAAGACCAAGACCCCCGGCTCAGGGTTGCTGCCGGACAACGATGACGACACTGTCGTACCCGGTAGCGGCTGAGGTGGTGTTCCAGCAAAACATGGGCCGTCGCATCCGACGGCCGCGCCTCCCTGACATGGCGGCAAGCGTCCCTACTGTTTGTCGCGGCAGCTGGCCAAACTACGCTTCCGCCAGCGAAAGGATCATTAAGCTATGAGATCGGCTCCGGTCCGCCAGCGACAGGCCGGATGCGCGGCCGTAAGCGTGAAGAGCTCCTCCATGAAGGACCAAACGCCGGCGTCGTGAACCAGATGATGGGTGAGCACTCCGATGGTTCGCCCGGCCTGATCCCGCCTCTTTTCATCGTCACCGCAGATCTGCCTTAGCCTGGCGATGATGTCTGCTACAATCGCCGCGTGCTCGCGGCAGCCGCGTGTTCCCTGCCAATCCATCACATCGGCATGGGTGTTGACGAGCTTGAAGAGCGAGGGTTTTTCCGGACCGAAGACCGACAGCGCCGCAAAACCGACCCCGGGCAGGTCATCCAGAAGCGCGCCGTCGATCCGGTTCCACGGCGGCACCAGCATCGGCACGAAGCTGCGCGGAAACAGCGCCTGGAGACGCGCGTAACCCTCCGTGAGTTCATCGAGAACCGTTGAGCGTGGCCGGTGCGCGCCGAGTTCCTGTTTCTTTTCCTCGGGCGGAGCATGGTTGCGGTGCGCCCAGCCGTGCACCGCGACGCTGACGCCGGCATGTCCATCGAGGCGGCGCGCAAGCGCCTCGCCCGTCAGCGCGGGCGGCACGGCGATGACCACCGGAACCAGGTGCTTGTCAACCAGCGACAACAGGCGGTCGAGTGCTGCCGTCGGCTCGGCGGCGTCGTCGTCCCGCAGCCAGAAATCAACCTGTCGACCGGACGCGGCCACGCGGTCGAGCGCGACGGCAAGCTGCTGCCAATGGGGTCGTCTCATGCCGTCGCCTCCAGATGCTCGTCAAATATCGTGCGCAGCCGCCGCGCCGCGGCAGGGAAGGAACGTTCGTCGTGGACGAACCGTCCGGCAGCCGTACCCAATCTCCGCCGAAGGACCGGATCCTCTATCAGCGCGCGCATCGCCGCCGCAAAGGCGGTGGCATCGCCGTCGGGCGTAAGGATCCCTGTCTCGCCGTCCCTGACCACTTCCGGCACGCCGGCGGTATTCTGCGCAACGACTGGCAGGCCCGCCGCCTGAGCTTCGAGATAGGCAAGCCCATAGGCCTCGCCGCAGCCCGGCCAAACGTAGAGGTCGCTGCCGGCAAGAATAGCCGGCAGATCGGCAGCGCTCCTTTCGCCGAGCCAGTCCAGCCGGTCGGACGGCAAGGCCGAGAAGGCCTGTTGCACCTCGTCGCGGCACGGACCGTCGCCGACGATCGTCAGGGTCCAGCGGCTATCGGCGATGTGTGTCAGCGATTGCGCCAGCATGCGGTAGCTGTCCAGCTTGTCGCCGCTGCGCATCATGGCGACTACGACCATGCGGCAGAGGTCATCCGTGCTTCCGCCGCCCGGCACGAAAGGGGCGGCATCGATGAAGGGGGCAAGCATCGCGTGGCGGCAGTCGGGCGCGGCCTCCAGCAGGCCATCCCGGTCCCGGCGCGTCAGGCAGATGTTGACTGCCGCCTGCTCGATGGCCTGGAGCACGTGGCGTTGGGCGATCGCGCGCACGCCCTCGTTTCGCCGCGCCGAGTAGGAGGCCTCTGCCGTCACGTAGGGGATGGTGAATTCGGCGGCAAGCGAAGGACCGAGCAGGTCCGGCGCCTTGTAGTAGGGATGGTAGCAGAACCATAGATCGGGGGCGCCGTCGCGCATCCACCCCTGCCGGAGGCGGATGATCTCGCCTGCCGCCGCTTGCTCCAGTTCACGAAAATCTACGTCCGACGCGGCCGCCATGAAGCTGCGCAGGTCCGAGACGACCGCGACCTCGTGCCCTCCCGCACGGAGTGCTGCAACCAGCATGCGCGCCATCAGGCGATCACCCGAAGGAACGGGATGGTCTGGGGATTTCAGCGGTGCGTAAAAGGCGATCTTCATCCGCAGCGAGCTATCGTTTCTCCGCGGCGGCCTGTCAACCGACCGCGCCGGGAGCTTGCCGCTTTCCGGTGGGATCGCGGGAGAGGAAAGCATGCGTCCGCGCCGCCGTCTGCAGCCAAGGGGATACCAGGCCCGACCGCCAGCGGTTCATCGGTCGATCGGCAAATCGTAGTAGTCCCGGCGGATCAGTTTCAGCGAACGGTCCGGCTCGATGACATAGGTTTCCTGAACGAAGCTGTTGCCGCTCGTGAAGCGGTGCGGGACGATGCTGCCGACGGGCGCCTTCGTCAGCTTCGTGCGCGGCTGCCCGCCATAGGTGATGCTGCCGGGGATCGGCTCCAGGTCCGGCGTCGTGCAGCCCGCAAGCGTCACCGCGGACAGAGCAAGCAGACCAAACAGCCCGCCAAGGCTGCGGATGTTTTTCACCATGATCACCTGGCAGCCCCATCGCCGTCCGTGGACCGCTCCGTGCCTGCCACTCCTTGTTTCGTTTCTCTTCTTCCAGCGCGGCCAGATCGCGCCGCCGCGTTCGCTAAGGCGTTGCAGCCACCCCTGTGCTGCCGGCCTTCTCGACCGTGGTTTCCGTATCATGCTCCGAGAGCAGGCTATAGGCGACATAGTATTTGTAGATATTGCTGACGTATTGCACCGTCTCGCGCCCGACGATCGCCGCCGCCGCATTCTCGACATTGCCGAACCAGAGGTTCGGGTCGAGCCCCATATCCTTGGCCTTGGCCCTGAACTTGCGCAGGTTTCCCGGTCCGGCATTGTAGGCCGCGAAGGCAAACAGCATCTGGTTTTTCGGCGTGACGGCCGGGTCGTCGATGTAGGTATCGACAAGGTAGCGCAGATATTTCGAGCCCGCTTCGACGTTGAGGTTCTCGTCCTTATCGATGCCGCGAATGTTGACGGCCTTGTCCGCAGCGGTCGATGGCAGCAACTGCATGATGCCGACCGCGCCCCTGTGGCTGCGGCGGGACTGATCGAGCTGCGATTCCTGGTAGCCCTGCGCCATCAGCATCAGGTGGCCGAAGGAATAGGTCTTCCCGTGCGTGCGGAAGATTCCCACGAGTTGCTTGAAACGTTCGACATCGGCTGGCGCATAGGCGCGCTTCAGCATCTTGTCGCCCTTGTAATAGGTGCTCCTCAGGATGTTGCCGAAGGTCGTCCCGACCTTGTGGGTCTTGACGAAGTCGTCGAGCACACCTTTAAGCTTGGGGCTGTCCTTGCGGATCGCCCAGGCGATCTCCCCGTGGTCGGAAACGACGATGTCGTCGCGCACCTTGAGGTCGGTGAACACCTTCACCCAGATGTCCGCCTTGTATTTGTCGACGACCGTCCAGGGCAGCAGGCCGGCATTGATCATCTCCAGGACGTCTTCGTCCTCGAGGTTCTCATCCATGTCCTTCAGCGTGATCGGCGCGCGACCGGCCTCTTCGAAGCCGGCGCTGAGCGCCGCCAGGTGCTCGTAATAACTGCTCGATCGGCGCACATGCAGTTCCTGCCCGCTCAAATCGTCGACGCTTGTGATCGCCGGCGCCGAAGGGCCGGTGACCAGCACCTCCTTGGCTTCGTCGAACAGCGGCGCGGTGAAATCGACCTTTGCAAGCCGCGTCTCGGTTATCGTCAGATTGGCCATGACGATATCGCCAAGCCCTTCTTCGAGCGCCGAGAGCAGACGCGCCCGCGGCATCGGCAGGAACCCGACGCGGATCTTGTCGATCTGCTTCTTCTTCCCCTTGTTGAGTTCGTGTTCGAGCGCCGTTCCGAAGTCGACGGCCGTGCCCAATTGCTGGCCGCGATCGAGGAAATAGATGGTCTTGCTGAAAGGCACGATGATGCGGATCACGCGCCGCTTTTCCATTCCGTCGAAGTCGTCCTTGTGGGGGACGAACATCGAGCGAAGGAATTGCTCATTCGACTGTGCCAAGGCGCCGCTTCCCGTGAAGAACACGAGAAGCAGCAGCCCCAAGAGAACGCGTTTCATGTCAGCCCCCAGCCCGAGAACCCTGTTGCCGAAATGCTATTCCTGCGGCGGACCGCCTTCGCCAAGCGCGGCGGCCGCATTCTTCTTGGCGATGGCGTCGCGGGTCGCGGCGGCCGCGGCGACGGATTGCTGCTGCTCGTCGCCCGCCACCTGCACGGTCGGCGAGGCGAAGTTGATGCCGTTTTCCTTGAAGGATTCCTTGATCATCACCTGCGCCCGGCGCCGGACCTGGGTCTGTGCCCCCGGCTTCGTCTTCATGGCGAAACTCAAGGTCATGCCGTAGTCGCCAAAGTTCTCGACACCCTTCATCTTGACCGTTTCCAGGATCAGCGGCCCGATATCCGGATCTTCGAGCAGCTTGGCGCCGATGCCCTTCACCAGTTTCTTCACCTTGGCGACGTCGGCATCGAAGGAAACGTTGATCAGGAACTTGTCGATCACCCAGTCGCGGCTCATGTTCTGCACCGCGCCGAGCGAGCCGAAAGGCACCGTGAACACGGGACCGCGATGATGCCGGAGCTTGACCGAGCGAATGCTGAAGGATTCGACCGTGCCCTTGTAGCTACCGCTCTGGATGTATTCGCCGATCCGGAAGGCATCGTCCATCATATAGAAGATGCCGCTGATGACGTCCTTGACCAGCGTCTGCGAGCCGAAGCCGATCGCCACGCCGAAGACACCGGCGCCGGCAATCAGCGGGCCGATTTCCACCCCAAGGCCGGAGAGCACCATCAGCACGGCTACGATCGCGATGAAGGCTGCCAGAAAGTTACGCAGGATCGGCAGCAACGTCATCAGGCGGGTGTTGCGGGCGCGCTCGGCCGGATCCTCGGTCGCGTGATTGGCCTGCTTGACGCGCAGGTTGATGAAACCCTTGACGAGCTGCCAGACCAGATCTGCAGCCAGCAGGATGACGATACCCGCCAGGACGCCGCGGAACACCCGATTGAAGGCGTCGTCCTGCATCATAGACGTGGCGCTGACCTTGAAGACGAGCGCCAGCCAGCCGGCGGCAAGCGCGATGACCAGCAGCCGTGCCCCGCGCTCGATGAAGATGTTGCGCACCACGCGCGCATCGTCCTCTGCCGAGCTATCCAGCATCGTCTTGGTAAAGGCGCTCGTGAAACGCAGCAGCGGCGGCAAGCCGATCACGTAAAGGCCGATCCAGAACAGCACGTCCATGCCGGCGACCCAAAGCAGCCAAAGCACGATCAGGAACGCAACCAGGAACACGTTGCCGACGATACGGCGCGAACCGACAACGGCCCCCACCGGACGCCGCACGACTGTGAGGATCCCGAGCGCGAGGACCACGAGCCCAAGAAGCGCGGTGATGAGATTGCGCACGTCCGCGGAAACCGACAACGCGCTCATCGCGTCGCCGACACCCCAGACGAGCGCCCCCCCACCGATCAGCCATAGGGCATGCCGGTGCCAGAAGCTGGCCTCATCGGGCGTGAGCGAGAGGTAACCGCCTCGCCCGTCCGCATTCCCCTCGTTGACCGGTCCCCCCGTCAGGACCGCCGAGGCGATGATCATCAAAAGGCGTGCTCCGATCCAGGCGCCGAGCAGCGGCGCGATCGTCGTTTCCAGCCGCGTCGGCCAGTCGGCGATCGCCAGCACCGACATGCTGGCAGCCGCAAAAACGATAAGCGGCAGAAGCCGTGTGAGCATGGTGCGGGCCGGCCCCGTCAGCACCGCCCCCTTCAGGCTGCGTCCGAGCAGCCAGCGCAGGAGATATTCGGCGCCGTAGCCGATCGCCAGGATCAGGAAAAACCCTTTGAGGATGGGAGCGGCGCCATGGCTCTCCATGTCGCCGGAAAGGCGCTGGCGCGCCGCCTGCATCTCCGGAAGGACACGCGGCACGGCGTTGCCGATGCCGGTCAGATGACGCCTGATTTCGGCGGTCCAACGCGCCACGACACCGGTTGCGGGCGTTCCGGCCGGAGCTTCGGCCGCAGTGGCGGGCGGGGCCTGTTTCGTCGACAGCCACTGTTTCACTTCCGGATCATCGAGAAGCTGGATCAGCTGCTGGACCTTTGCGGGCGGAGCCGCCGGCGCGGCTTGCTGCGCCAGCCCTGGCGAAACCAGCCCGAAAACAGCGGAAAGAAAAGCCACGAGACCGAAGACCGGCCCCATAAGCAAGCGACCCGACGACCCGACACAGCCCATTCTCATCACCCCCGACGAACATGCCCGTCCCCCGACCGGCACGACTCCCAATCTTTACAAAGGCTAACATACCACCGGGCTGTTGCGTCAACGCCAAATGCGACGCGGTCAGCGGCGACGGAAGCCACCGCCACCGTGGAACCCACCGCCTCCGTGGAAACCGCCTCCACCATGGAAGCCACCCCCACCGCCAAATCCACCACCACCCTGGAAACCGCCGCCGTCAAAGCCGCCGCCCCCGAAGCCGCCCGGGCGGTCAAAGCCGCCACCGCCACCGGTCGGGAAATTCAGCGGCCGCTGACCGAACGACTGCCGCTCGAAGCTGCGCTGGTTGCCGAGCTGCCGGCCGATATTGTCGATCGCCAGATGGTCGGGGGCACGCTCGCGGGCAGCCTGCGCCACACCTTGGCCGGCCTGCTGCCGCGTCTCGATCCTCTGGTTGATGTTCTCCGCTGCATCCGGATGATTGGCGGAGAATTGCTCGCCCGCCTTGGTCCTATCCTGGATCAAAGGCTTCTGGACTGGCTGCCAACCGTCGGGCGTACGCTTTTGCCATTGTCCGTCGTCACGACGATACACGTTTCCGTCACGGCCGGCATAGACGTCGCCGCCCTTGCCGCCGGCGACAAAGCCATGGTTCCCGTCCGACGTGCGCCAATTGACGCCGGCGCCATTGGCGGTCGAGCCGCCGCTGATGCGGGCAAAATCGGACCCGTGCTTGACGGCCGCGGTGCCCCAGCTTCCGTAGACGTTATGTCCGCCGCGAGCCATCGCCGCGTTGCCGGTGCGCGGATTGTAGGCGGCGACGAAGCCGCGGTCTCCGTTCGGTCCGTAGCCGGCCGCGCCGCGAACATAGGTGCCCGTGCGCGGATTGTAGGCCGCACCGGCAGCAATGCCGCGATAGGGCCCGTAGGCATATCCATAGCGGCCGAACGTACCGATGGCCGGATTATAGAAGGCGCCGACCCCATAGGTTACCGGGCGTGGATAATAGGGCCAGTAACCGCCACCGGCCCAGCCGTAATCCCAATAGTCGTCATAGTACCAGCCGGTGCCGTAGACGAAGGTGTCCCAGGCGAGATAGGCACCCAGGTAACCCATCGTATAGCCGAACCAGACCGCGTCGGGCTCGGTATCGTAGATGCGCACATAGGTGGCATTGTAGATCGGCGACGACGGCGGGATGGTATAGATCTCGTCCGGCACCGCCTTTGCCACAGCGAACGGCCCGGTCGGTGCATCGCCGACGAACCAGACCCCGTCCTTGAGCACGAAATACTTGTCGCCGACCTTGATGACGGTCTCGTTGGTGTTGACCGCGTAGGTCAGGGACGTCCCGTCGATCGTTTTGAACTTCGGGTCGCCGCTATAGGCGACGTCCACCGTGACGGAGCCATCGAGCGAGACACGCGCCTTTTCGGGAATGCTCGCCTTCAGCCGCGCCTCTGCGTTTTCGGAGGTACCGGGAACGGACGCGCGCACCATGTAATAGGCGGCATCCTGCGGAATGTTCTGGAAGTCCTGCGGCAGCTTGGGCGTCGCGAAGGTCCAGGGGCCGTCGAGCGCGGTGCTCGCGAACCAGCGACCGGATACGAGGATGTACCAGCTTGAGTCAGCGTCACGGTAAAAGGCGTCGCTCTCGGTGTTGGTCGCAACCTTGAGACCGGTGCCCGGCACCTGTTCGAGTTTCGGCTCACCGTCGAAGGCGAGCAGTTCCGACGGTTTGTCCGAATAGATGACGTCGGGCACGATCACCTTGTCCGCCTGCGGCGGGATCGCCGCCTTGGCATCCTTCCAGTTGTCATCGTCCGGCAGTTTGCTGAGAATGTCGGGAAGCGACGAGGCGGACTGCCATCCCGAGGCGAGATCCTTCGATTGCAGCCATGACTTGTCGTTGCGCAGGTAATAGGTGGCGTCAGCCTCGACCTTGAACAGATCCCAATTGGTGTTGACCGTGAAGGAGAGGCCCTCGACGCCCTTGACCGGGGCAAACACGGCCTTGCCGTCGGTCTGCACCAGGATCGCCGGCTTCTTGCTGATAAAGATCGGCGGCGCGTCTGCCTTCAGCCCGTCGACATTGCCGAGCCGCTGGTAGTCGGCGAGGCTCGCCGTCAGCTTGTCCTCCGAAACGGTGATCGTCTCGACCGGCATCAGCTTGCCGACCTCGAGCGTCAGATCCGCCAGTTCCTTCCGGTCGAGGACGGAGAAGTTGATCTCGGTCATCTTGATATCAGAAACGACGACCTGGCCGGAGGCGCTGTCAGCATCGGTCTTGCCGGTAACGCCAACCACGCCGAAGATCGGCTTGGCGTCGTCGGACTGCTTGTATTCAGCGGCGATCAGCGCATCGAGTTCGGTGAAATCCTTCCAGGCGTTGATCTGCGGCTGATAGAGCGTGATGGTCGCGCCACTATCGGTCTTGTAGGCGCGCGGCCAACCGAGCCCCTTAGGATCGGCATCGTTCAGGTACTTGCCGCTCACGAAGCCGTTCTGGCCATTGAAGCTTACCGCGCACCAGGTGCCCGCATCGTCGCATTCCTTGACATCGACCTCGGTTCCCTCGGCGATCGTCCCCAGACTGTTGAAGCCGGTTCCCGGTCCTTCCCGGAAATTGAGTGAGGCGCTCGTCGTTGCCGGCCCGGCCTGCGCCGGAACCGCGGCAATCGCGACGAGGATGAAGGCGAGTGTCAGTCTGCGCATTACGGTTCTCCGAGATCCCGGGCGGCCGACCAGCGCCCGCAACGACTGAAGCCGAAGCTGGCACCGGAACTGGTTGAGCCATAGACATCTTTGCCCATCACCAAAGCGCAAGTACGTAACAGTAACGGCGACCGTAACGGGTCGCCGAGAAGTTAGACGCAACGGAGCGGAGCGTGCCGCAGCAAACGCCGCATACCGGAACGATTCGGAGCGCCGCAGGGGCGCATGCCGTTTCACCACCCCTCCCCGGTCCTTCAGGTTGCCCGCTTCTGTCCCGATCGCGACGGTCGCTATCCCGTCTCCCCGGGTAAAATCATTAAAGCGTCGCAAATCTCTGTGTTTTAGCCCGTAGTGATTGCATAGAGTCATTTATTCAAGCAAACTCATATGTATGATTTGACCACTCCTACGTGCGGAGGAAATACAAGTGAACACGAAAGCCCCCAGCCAGATCGATGTCTTTGTCGGTTCCCGCGTCAGGATGCGTCGGTTGATGGCCGGACTGAGCCAGGAGAAGCTGGCCGACGGTCTCGGGATCACATTCCAGCAGGTACAGAAGTACGAAAAAGGCACCAACCGCATCGGCGCGAGCCGTCTGCAGGCGATCGCCGATATCCTCGGCGTGCACCCGAGCTTCTTCTTCCAGGAGGGTGAAGACCCTGCCGGCGCACGCAACGGCGACACAACGCGCGAGCCGAGCGAAATCTCGTCCTTCGTTTCGTCGAAGGAAGGCATCGCGCTCAACCGCGCTTTCCTGAAGATCACGGACCCGGTGCTGCGCAAGAAGATCATCTCGCTGGTCGCCGCCGTTGCCCAGACGCCGGAGACCGAGACCGCCCGCTCAAGCACGAGCCACGCTCAGGACCTGCACGGCTAAGCACCCGCGCCCGACAGGAATGACCGGATGACATTCAGACTGCAGACCCTCGGGCGCTTGCGGCTCGTCGATAACGGCGGGCGTGAGGTAGCGTTTCCCGAAAAGGGTCTGCTGATCCTGTGTCATCTGATCGTCGGCGGCCACAGCGAGCAGTCAAGAAACGATGTCGCCAAGCTCCTTTGGGACGAGATCGTCCCGAGCCAGGCCTTCGTCAATCTGCGCAAGACGGTCTCCCGCATCAGCGCGCGCCAGGAAGAACTCGGCTGTCACTTCCTGAGTTTCTCGCCGTCGGCCGTGCGCTTCGACGCCAGCCGGCTCAAGAGCGACCTCGATACCATCGGGCGTGAGGCGGGCGATCCACTTTCCCGTCTCCAGTGGGCCGTCGAAACCTTCCAGGATGACTTCCTCAAGGACTTGAAGTCCCAGGGCCAGGCGCTGCATGGCTGGATCGAGCGGCAGCGTGGCGAGCATATGGCGCTGCTGCGCGAAAGCCTGCTTCTTGCGGCAGCGGAGGCGACGAACAATCATCGCAAGCTGGTCAAGGCGGCAGCGACCCGGCTGCTCGAGCGCAACCCGCTCGACGAGGACGTGCGCAAGATCCTGACCCAGGCGTTTCAGCTTGAGGGCAACCATCTGGAGGCACGGGCTGTCTCGAATGGCGGCGGCGCGATCGCGATCAACAGGCCGGAATTGCGATCGGTCTCGACGATAATCGCGCCGACGTCGGAGTCGGCTGCCGACTCGCGCCCGCCGCGCGTCGTCCTTCTGCCGCCGAACAACGGCGCGGTCGACAGTCCGGCAACACAATTTGCAAGCGCCCTGATCGAGGACGTGACGATCGGGCTTTGCGCGCTTCGCTCGGTTTCGGTGATCGCGCCCTACACGGCCGCACAGATCAGCCTGCAGGCAGACAAGGCCAGCACCTACCAGAAGCACGCCATCAGCTACATTCTCGACACGCGCCTGACCGACGAAGGCAGCCGGCTGACGCTCTTCACGCAACTGATCTTCTTTGCCAATGACGAAGTGATCTGGGCCGACCGTTTCAATCTCGATGGCGACGGGCTGATGGCCTCACGGCGGGAAATTGCCCGCCAGATCGCACTGGCGATCGCCAACCAGGTGGAGCGTAACGAGACCCATCGCCAGACCTACGAGACCAATGTCGGCTCCTACCGCAGCTTCCTGCTCGGACAGCGCTATCTCAAGCAGCTCAACCTTCCGGAGCTGCGGCGCGCGCGCAAGAGTTTCCGCCAGTCGCTCTATGAGAACTCCGGCTTTGCGCCGGCGATGAGCGGGCTCGCCCGCAGCTATTTTTTCGAGTGGCTGCTGACAGCCCGCGGCGACGCAGAGCTGCTGGCGCTTGCGGAACGGCATGCGCGCGATGCGGTGGTGGCCGACGACACGCTGGCAACGGGCTATCGCGAGCTTGGCGTCGTCAAGCTCTACTTGAGACAGTTCGACGAGAGCATGGAATACCATGACAAGGCGGAGGCGCTGAGCCCTCAGCACGCCAACGTGATTGCGAGCTACGCCGACACGCTGGTGCAAGCTTCGCGCCCCGAGGGTGGCCTGCGCAAGATCCAGGCAGCAATCGATCTCAACCCGATTGCGCCGGACGAATATTTCTGGACCGCGGCCGGCGCCAGCTACTCGCTTGGCCAGTATGAGCAGGCGATCGCCTATATCGAGCGCATGCGCGATCCGACCCCTGCCGACCGGCTGTCGGCGGCAAGTTGGGGCATGCTCGGCAACCGGAAAAAAGCGCGCCAGTTCGTCCGTAAGACTTTCGACGTGCATCCGGACTTTGATCTCGACAAGTGGATGACCATCGTTCCCTTTAGGGAAGAATGGCAGCGCGTTCATTATTGCGAGGGCCTGCGCAAGGCGGGCTTCTGATTTCTCACATCAGCAACGGCCAGGAGGGGAAAATGGCAAAAGTAGTGGTGATCGGTTTGGCGGGTGACAACCGGCTTTGGGTTGCGGATCTGGATGCGGGCACGGTCTCGCAGATCGCAACGCCGACGCAGGGGCCGCTGGCTGCGGCCAACGACCTGCGTAACAACAGCGGGGCAATGGTGCACAAGGGCGTCAATCTCGCCGTGGTTGCGGCCTCGTCCGGCTCCGTTTCCGGCGGGTTCATGGACGGCTAATCCACGCGTGGCACAAGCCGCTGAAACTGGCCGGCCGTCGGACGAGCATTCCAGCCGTCCGGCGGCCGAGCCGCTTTCCTACAGCGATCGCGCCTGCCCGCCAGAAGAAACGTTCCGGCGGATCGAGGCATCCCTGCCGGCGCTCGGCGTCACCCGGCTTGCGCGGCTGACCGGCCTCGACCGGCTCGGCATTCCCGTCTGGAGCGCCGTGTCGCCCAACGCCCGATCGATCGTCATCAACCAGGGAAAAGGCATCACCGACGTTGACGCCAAGGTTTCGGCGGCCATGGAGGCGATCGAGCGGGCTGTGGCCTGCGCGCCGTCGGCCGCGACAAGAACGGCCACCAGCCGGGCTCTTTCCGAAACGGGCGATCGAACGCTGCATCTGCCGGGGCTCATCTCGGCGGGGCAAGCGGACCTTCAGAACGACGAAACGATCGACTGGCTCCGTGGCTTCGACCTCTTTGACGGCGCAACCACCTGGGTCCCGCGCGAAGCGACAATCCTCGACCGGACGATCGTCGGTTATCGTTACTGGCAGTCCTCTGATGGCCTGGCCTCGGGCAACACCGAGACCGAGGCGACCCTGCACGGCTTGCTCGAGCGCATCGAGCGCGACGCCGAAACGCTGTGGCGAATGCTGCCGCTGAACGGCAAGCACCGCGGCTGCATCGATCCGGGAAGTTTCGAGGATCCTGTCCTCGATGCCCTTACGAAACGGATCGCCTCTTCAGACCTGGAGCTGCGCCTGTTCGACATGACCAGCGACATCGGCATCCCCTGCTATGCCGCAACCCTCGCCGAAGCGGGCATTCTCTCGGCCAGGCAGCCGCGTTATCACGACGTCACGATCGGCCACGGTGCCCACCCCGTGGCGCGGCGCGCCGCCATCCGTGCCGTGACCGAGGCCGCCCAGTCGCGGCTTACCTATATCAGCGGCGCCCGCGACGATGTGTTCCCGGAAACCTTCACCCGCGACCTTCCCGAGGAAACGCGAGGCCTGTTTGCCGCCGTGCCGCTCCGGACAAGCGTGGCGGCCCCCGATGCCCCGGCCGGGCCTCAGGCGCTGCTCGATTACGTACTGCTGCGGCTTGAAGCGGCTGGCATCCGGACGGTTGTCGTCGTTCCGCTGATGGAAGGCGTTGCACCTTTCTCGGTGGTCAAGGTCATCGTTCCGGCCCTCGAAAATCCCGACGGCCTGCGCAAGCGTCGCTTCGGAGAACGCGCGCTCGCCCGTGCTCTGGAGGCCGGATGAACGTTGTCTTTGTTGGCCCGACGCTGCCGGACGCACGAAACGCGGCGGACAAGAGCGTCCTAATCCTCCCGCCTGCCGTTCAGGGCGACGTCCTGCGCGCAGTTGAGGGCGGTGCAACCGCGATCGGGCTTATCGACGGCAACTTCGAGAATGTTGCGCCCGTCTGGCACAAGGAAATCCTTTATGCGCTGTCGCTGGGCGTGCAGGTCTTCGGCGCGGCCAGCATGGGCGCGCTGCGCGCGGCGGAATGCGCGCCCTTCGGCATGGTCGGCATTGGCGAGATCTACCGGCAATACGCCGAAGGAGCCCGCGTGGACGACGCCGATGTTGCGCTGATCCACGGCCCGGCCGAACTCGGCTATCTGCCGCTGACACTCCCGCTGGTCAACGTCGATGCGACACTCAAGCGCCTCTCGCAGACCCAAGCCCTTGCCCCAGCGCTCATCGCATCGATGGGCGCGACGGCGTCCGCCATGTTCTACAAGGAGCGCAACTGGGCGGGCATCGTCGCGCGCGTTGCACTGCCGGCGGGGACGGACCCCGCCCGTCTCACCGCGCTGCTCGCGCGCGAATATGTCGACCAGAAGGGCATCGACGCGCGACATTTACTGGACGCACTGCGACACACGCCAACCCAACGGACGGTTGCAACGCAAGGCTGGAAATTCAATTCTACCAGCATGTGGAAGAGGTTGTTCGGTCAACCTGACGCTTCATCTTAAGGATGTGGTTTTCACATACAACGTGTGTCACGCTCATGTCACGCGCAATGCCGCGAAGTCACGCTATGATTGGCCACGGTGGGCTGGATCTGCGGATCCAAAGGAAGCTGGGGAAAATCATGCTATCTTCATTTGCTGTGCCAGTAGAACCGGAAGACAAGGAAAAGGAGCTCTTGGCACTGGCTCGTCTTGTCACCTATGCGCGCGACTCCGCCAAGACCCTCAACGTCGAAGGCGTGCAATACTGTCTCGAACTCGCGCTCGCATCGCTGCTCAAGGAGGCCGAGGACTGCGGCAGCCAGAGAGCGCATCTGACCAACGAGTTGCTGACGCGCCCGAGCCTCGGCCGCTGCTGAGTTCCACGCCGCTTTTGGGATTGCGGTCATCCCGCGATTGGTCCGCCTGCGCGGACCGGTGGCTTTGCGATTGAGCGATGACACGAAGATAACCCCGTTTGGCCGAAGGCGAAGCGGGGTTTTGGTCGTTGTTAGGCCTAGCGTCTGCCGCTCCCCGCGTTTCGCCGCAAGCGGATTTCGTCGCCGAACGATCGTTGCTCTCGCACCGCATGAGACAGCTCAGGGAATCCGTAAAACAGACGGCCGGGACGGATATTCCCCGCAAACCAGTTCCGTTCGAAAGCCCGCTTCGCGCTTTCGTTGAAATTTAGTCCATAATTTCCATAGACAATATTGAGTGAGCGAGCCACCTCCGGTTAGGCTTCTCCCATCATGTGCGAACCGGCGCAGGGCCTTATCGACTGGCCCACCGCCTGAACGACAAAGGGAGACCGGCTTGAGCAAGACAAATCCAACCCTGCCCGTCCTTGACCTTTCGCGCTTTGCGGCGGGCCACCCCGAGCGGGCCGCAGCGCTCGACGAGTTGCGCAGCGTTGCCCGCTCGGTGGGCTTCTTTTATCTCGAGGGCCACGGGATCCCGCAGGACGAAATCGACGGCATTCTCTCGCTTTCGCGCAGCTTCTTCGCGCTGCCGGAGGACGACAAGCGGGCGATCGAGATGCGCAAGTCGCCGCACTTCCGCGGCTACAATCGCGCCGGCCTCGAATACACGCGCGGCACGCAGGACTGGCGCGAACAG
Source organism: Ensifer sp. ENS08 (assembly GCF_014852195.1). NCBI lineage: Bacteria > Pseudomonadati > Pseudomonadota > Alphaproteobacteria > Hyphomicrobiales > Rhizobiaceae > Ensifer > Ensifer sp. ENS08. Next base: position 33,028 of record NZ_JACVBF010000014.1, on the reverse strand, counting down.
GTCGACTTTGGTCCCGAGCGCCAGAGCCTCAATATCGCGTCCGGCGATGCGCCGTGGAAGCGGCTTGTCGGCCCGAACCAGTTTCCGGACGCCTTGCCGGAACTGAAGCCTGCGATCCTTGGCTATATCGAAGCCGTCACCGGGCTCGGTATCCGGCTGATCGAGATTTTCTCCGAAGCGCTCGGGCAGAAGCCCGATGTCTTCGGGCCGATCTATCGCGATGGCCCCAACCAGTTGCTCAAGATCATCCGCTATCCCGGCCGCGACAAGACCGAAAGCGATCAGGGCGTCGGCGCCCACAAGGACGGCGGCTTCGTCACCATCCTGTTGCAGGACGTGGTCGGCGGACTGCAGGTCGACGACGGCAAGGGCGGCTGGATCGACGCACCGCCGAAGCGCGGCACCTTCGTCATCAATGTCGGCGAACTCCTGGAACTGGCATCGAACGGCTATCTGCTCGCCAACATCCACCGGGTGGTAACGCCGCCAGCTGGCGGCGATCGGCTCTCGGTCGCCTTCTTCCTCGGCGCCAATCTCGCTTCGACCATCCCGGTGCTCGATCTCCCGCCACAGCTTGCAGCCGAGGTCCGCGGCGTCACCCAGGATCCGCAGAACCCGCTCTTCCACGAGGTCGGCCGCAACGTGCTGAAATCCCGGCTGCGCTCGCACCCCGATGTCGCCGCCGCGCACCACGCAGACCTGCTGGAGCAGCCAAAGGCGGCTATGCCCGCCTGATCAACCGGACAGCGCCGATCAACCTGAGAGCCAACGAGAAATGGCATGACGATCCATCAGAAGCCGGAAGAACCGGCAGTCGAGATCAAGACGCCGAACGGCCTGCGCAAAGCCGGCGGGCGATTGCATCCCGAAACGCTGGCGCTCCACGGCGGCAGCTATCGCTTCGATCCGGCAAGCGGCGCCGTCGCCGTGCCGATCTACCAGACGACCTCCTATCAACTGCCCGGCACCGACGGCGCCGACAAGCTCTTTGCGCTGGAGGCGCCGGGGCATCTCTACACCCGCGTTTCCAACCCGACGCAAGACGCGTTTGAGCAGCGGCTGGCGGAGATCGAAGGGGGAGCAGCCGCGCTGGCACTTGGCTCCGGCCAGGCGGCATCGGCCTTCGCGCTCCTGAACCTTGCGCGCTCCGGCGACAACGTCGTCAGCGCCGCCGGCCTTTATGGCGGCACCTGGGCGCTGTTTGCCGCCACGCTGAAAAGTTTCGGCATCGAGGTTCGTTTCGTCGATGCGGCTGATCCCGAGGCGTTTGCCCGGGCGACGGACGACCGGACACGTGCCTACTATGCCGAGTCCCTGCCGAATCCGAAGCTCGAAGTCTTTCCGATCGCCGAGGTCGCCGAGATCGGCAAGCGCTTCGGCATTCCGCTGATCGTCGACAACACGGCGGCCCCGCTGACGATCCGGCCCTTCGACCACGGCGCTGCGGTAGTCGTCTATTCGACGACAAAATACATCGGCGGGCACGGTACCTCGATCGGCGGCGCGATCATCGACAGCGGCCAGTTTCCCTGGCACGAGCATGAGGCGCGCCATCCGAACCTGCACGAGCCTGACCCGAGCTACCAGGGCAAGACCTGGCTCGAAAAAGCGGCCGCGATCGCGTTTCATCCCTATATCCTGCGCGCCCGCGCGGTGCTGTTGCGCGACCTCGGCGCCGCGATCAGCCCGCTAAACGCATTCCAGTTCATCCAGGGTCTGGAAACGCTGCCGCTCCGGATCCGGCAGCACAACGAGAATGCCATCAAGGTGGCCGAGTTCCTCCGCACCCACCCGAAGGTGGCGCGGGTGATCTTCCCGAAGTTCCAGGATGGCGAGGCAAAAGCGCGCGGCGGGAAATATCTGCTGAACGGCCACTATGGCGCGCTCGTGGGCTTCGAGCTGAAGGACGGTCGCGAGGCGGGACGGCGTTTCATCGACGGGCTGAAACTGCTCTACCATGTCGCCAATATCGGCGACGCGCGCTCACTGGCCATTCATCCAGCCACGACGACGCACTCGCAGCTGTCGGAGATCGACCAGCTAAAGACCGGGGTGACGCCCGGCTATGTCAGGCTTTCGATCGGCATCGAACATTCGGACGACATCATCGCCGATCTCAGACAAGCGATCGACGCCGCCTGAGCGTAAGACGCTTTCGCATTTTCCGCGGGCTCGTCCGCAGGGGCGAGCCCGCGGAGCCGTTTGTGGCTCAAAACTCGTCTGTAGGCCTTTGTTTCGTTTCATGCGAAAAGAGCTTCTCGTCGCGCGTCAGCCGCCGCGGGGCATCGGGACACGCACAGGAGGAAAAGACTATGAGCAAGAATACCCAGGTCCTGCTTGCCGCGCGGCCATCCGAAAAACCGGTGCCGAGCGATTTCCGCGTCGTCGAAACGGCTATCCCGGAGCCGGCGGAAGGCGAGGTTCTCCTGAAGATCCTCTACCTTTCGCTCGACCCCTATATGCGCGGCCGCATGAATGCCGGCCGCTCCTATGCCAAGCCGGTGGAGATCGGCGCTGTCATGGAGGGCGGCACGGTCGCCCGCGTCCTCCGCTCGCGTCACCCGGATTTCAGCGACGGCGATTTCGTTCTTTCCCACTCCGGCTGGCAAAGCTATGCGCTGTCGCGTGGTACTGACTTGCGCAAGCTCGATCCGGCGGCCGCACCTCTTTCGACGGCACTCGGCATTCTCGGCATGCCCGGTTTCACCGCCTATGCGGGGCTGCTGACGATCGGCAAACCGCTGCCGGGCGAAACGGTCGTCGTGGCGGCTGCAAGCGGCGCCGTCGGCTCGGCGGTCGGGCAGATTGCCCGCATCAAGGGTGCGCGCGCAGTCGGGATCGCCGGCGGTGCGGACAAATGCGCCTTCGTTCGCGACACGCTCGGCTTCGACGCGGTGATCGATCATCGCGCGCCTGATTTCGCCGAACAGCTCGCCGCCGCCTGCCCCAAAGGCATCGACGTGTATTTCGAGAATGTCGGCGGTCATGTCTGGGATGCGGTGTTCCCGCTGTTGAACGACTTCGCTCGCGTGCCCGTCTGCGGCCTGATTGCGCACTACAACCAGCCCGCAGGCGCGCAAGCCGGGAGCGACCGGTTGCCCGGCGTCATGCGCGAAGTGCTCAGCCGGAGCCTGCTCATCCGGGGTTTCATCCAGCGCGAGTTTACCGATCAGAGGCCGCTCTTCTATCAGGAGATGGCCGGCTGGATCAAAAGCGGCGAAGTCCGCTACCGCGAAGACATCGTCGACGGGCTCGAGAATGCGCCGGAAGCCTTCATCGGTCTGCTGGACGGCCGCAATTTCGGCAAGCTGGTGATCCGGGTCGCCGCCGAAAACTAAAAGGGGCTCGGGCCCGGCCTTACTGCTGGGCGAAGCCGGCCTTGGCGAGACCGTCATCAAGCAACGCGATCAGGTCCGGCGCGTAGCCTCGAGCGACCAATTCCGTATCGTACGACTGCGACGCGCGCGTTTCGTTCAGGCGCAATCCGTCCAAAGCGCTGGTCGCTTCCCGCGTCAGGCCGAGTTGGCCTGCCGCTGCCACGCGTAGGAGATTGACCGCCATGTCCGCCGGATTGGCAAGCTCGCGTGCGCGCCTCAGCGCTTCGCGGTAGCGGCCGCTGCGGTAGTCTTCGAGCGCCAGGGTCAGCGCGGCATCGTGGTGAAGATACTCGCTGCCGGCATCCGCCACACGGGCCAGATTCACCCCTTGCGAATAGGCGCCGCTGACGAAAAGCAGCAGACCCAGCCGCGCCGGAATGGCGTCGTCGAGCGGATTGAGTGCCGCCGCGCGCCGACCGGAAATGAACGCCGCTTCCCTGTCACCGGCTGCAAAGCGCGCTTGCATCTGGGCGACGTAGCTCTGGCTCGATTGCGGTGCCAGCGCAACGGCCTTGTCGGCGAGCTTCAGCGCACGCTCAGCCACCGTCGGCGCGGCGCTCGCTTCACCGGTTGCCACCAACACCATCGCCAAGCTCGCCAAAACATCGGCGTCGGCGGCCTGGTAGGCGACGGATTTTTCAAGGCAGCCGTGGGCCGAAACCAGTCCCTCAGGGTCGATCCGCGCCAGTGCCACATCCGCCTGAAGCACGCAGCCGAAGCCGATCGACGGCGTCACCAGTTGCCGCGCAGCCTCCAGACTGACAATGACGCCCTCTTCGCCGGCAAGCGAAAGGGCCAGACGAGAAAGCAGCTTTTCCTGTATTTCCTGCGCGTCGCCGCTGTCGAGCGCCACCTTCGAGCTGCCGGACCTCAACGCCTCGTTGCTTTGCACATCGATCACCTGCCAGGAGACCTCATGCCGGCGCTCGTCGGTGCTGTAGGCGATGGAAAGCCTGTATTCCTTGCTGCCCTGCAGCTTGACCGGCGGCGCGGACGAAACCCACCCGGTTATCGACGCCACGTCGACACCCGCGGGCGAGACCGGCGCAAGGGTGCGGACGGCGGAAAACTGCGAGAGTGCGTGGACCAGATAGTCACCCGCCTTCTTCTGCACGTCGTCGTCGGCACCCTGCCGCGTCGGCACGTCAACGACGATCGTCGGCTTGGCCGAGAAAACCGGCTGCCAGGGAAGGTGGTCGGCAATGGACACGTAGAAGGCCCCGGCCATGACCGCCACGCCGGTTCCAAGTGCCGCGAAGCCCGCAAGCGGGCGCCATTTGCGGGCAAGAACGGCAGGCGCAATCGCGAGCTCGATGGGCTGCTCGGCTGCCGCCTCAGCAACCGGCGTCGTGCTCTCGAGCACCCCTCTCAAAGGCTCACCGCTGATCACGAATTGCGGAACGTAATTGCCTTTCGGCAGCTCGATGCGAAGCTCCGCTCTTTCGCCGAGCGCCTCGTAATATTGCGCCAGGGCCGCGCGCAGGCGCGACGCTTCCACACGCACGATCGGATCGGTCGCAGGATCGAAGGAGGCGGGCCGTCCGAAGACGTCAATGGCGATCGTGTAGGCTTTCACCTGGCCCGAACGGCCAGCGAAAAACTCGTCAACCACGTACCGCAACAGCTTGCGATGACGCTCGGTCGCGTGAAACTGGCTGTCGGCAAGAATGCGCTCAAGGGCGGCTCGCGCCTCGCATTCTGCAACGGCAATGCAGTTCGTTTGACCCGCATTTCTGCTGGCTTCCATGATGCGCTCCCAACTGCCACAACCCCAAAGAGAGTGCAACGCGAGGCGAACTCTAGACGAGAGCTTCTGTGGCGGAAAGAAGAATATCGCACCGTCACAAAATATTTTCATCGAAGAATTGAATCATTTTAAGTTGGAACAGGAACGCCCGATCATTCCCATAGAATTCTTGTGGGGTTTTCGTCGCTCTGACAAGCTCAAGCGAGCTATTTGTTAATCACAACGGACTACGCTCACGTCCCCGTATCGGCGATACAGACGGAAATGACCTCTTCTTCGATCTCGCGACAGATCAATTCATACTCCGAGATCATCGAATGATCCAGAGGGGCGAGACGCCTTTGCCGGTCAAGCATAGAGCTCGCTTCCTCATAGGCTTCGCAGAGGCTTTCCAGGGACTGGTTCTTGGCACAGAGCAATTGCAACTGGCCGCGCAGAGCCGGCAGCCTGAGCATAAGCTTCAGTAGTCCCCGTTGAGAGGCTGCGCTGGGCATGGTTTACCATCCGTTTGAACGACAATCGATGCTCATGCCTTTGCATTCCCCAAGGTGTCAGCGACGACCAGACACCGTTGCGGGCGGGGGGCCGGCTCGCCGGTCGGTGCTTGTGGCCAATCCGACCCTCGCTTACCTCTCCCCTGAGCGAAAAGTGGCACGAACGCCGATTTTCGGAAGTACGTAACAGTAACATTGGTCCGGATTGCCGGCACCTTGGCAATCTTCGCCTCGAATCCCATGATTCGGGCCGTCAGCAGCCGCACAGGCGGCACACGCGATATCGCGATCGGTGTTGAGAGATGTTCCGCGGCGGGAAAGACGAGCAAGAGCACCATCGTCCGCGCGACGATAGTCGACCACGGCCCCGCGCTAAAGTCGCGCTTAGCACTCGGCCCTCGCCCCGACATCGATCGCTGAGGCGCACGGCGCCAGCCGTGCAGCCACCTATTTGTCGAAGGCGTAGATCTTGCGCCAGTCGTTCTTCATATCGACCAGAAGCCAGTTCCGCTGCTCGGCCTCGGTCATCGCCTTGTCCAGCTTGCCGACAGGCGATTGCCGATCATAGGCCCATTCGCGCTCCCCGTCCGTATGGTGAACGATCATGCCGAAACGCGGGCCGGACCCCGCCGTTACCCAACGCAGCATCTCATAGTCGCCATCGGAATTACCGGCAGCGAAGATCGGGCGGCGGCCGATAAAGGTGTTGATCCCGACCGGCTTGCCGGCACCGTCGTCGATGAAGTCGATCTTGGGCTCCCGCATCAGCACCGGCGCGTCGCCGTCGAGTTCGTACTTCGTCGTGATGCTGCTGCCGACCACCTGCTCGGGTGGGATCCCATACATCTGTTCGGTCATCGGCCGCATGAATTCGATGCCGCCGCCCGAGACGATATAGGTCTTGAAGCCGCTTGCCCTGAGATAATCGAGCAACTCGCGCATCGGCAGAAAGGTGATCTCGTTATAGGGGCGATCGAAGCGCGGATGCCGGGCGGTCGCGAACCAATCCGTGACCGTTTTCGTGAACGCGTCCGTCGTCATGCCGGCATGGGTCGCCATGACCAACTCGACGATGCCTTTTTCGCCGGCGGCGGCAACGCCTGCCATGTCCCCCTTCAGCAGCGATGCGAAAGGCTCCTTGTCCTTCCATTCGGGGTGCTCGGGCGCCATCGCCTTGACGCGGTCGATGGCGAACATGCCCTGGAAATAGTTCGGCTGCTCGGTCCACAGCGTGCCGTCATTGTCGAAGACGGCGATCCGCTCTGCCGGCGCCACGAAATCGGCGCTGCCCTCGCTGGTGACCCGTGTGACGAAATCGACGATTTCGGTTTTCGCCTCGCCATCGTTCCACGAGGGCAGAATGTCGGCCGGCGCATCGGCCGCCACAACGGCAACAGGTGAGGCGAAGCCCGCAACGAACGCGAGCAGCAGGCCAGCGAGCCTTGCGCGACGCCGCGGTTTGCAAGTCCTTTCGTCCATCACGAACCCCAAACGCATCGCTGTTGCCGTCATCATCCATCCTCCTGGCGGAACGGTTTTCAAGTCCTCCGGCCGGATCAGGGCCGCCGAATGCAACGGAACCCGATATGGGTCGTCGCCGCGTTTTCCTCGTGCGCGTGACGCGCCGCCGGACGATACCGACGGCAATAGTTAGGCGCGCAGAGATGGGATCCGCCCTTCACGACGCGACGGGCGATATGGATCGTCGGCTGCCGCGGATCGAAACTCGCTTCCCGGTCCCCGCCCCGCGGATTGGCGGGTATGCAGCAGCTCTTTTGCGCCGGCGCAGGGTGGCGGGTGGACCAGTAGTCGCTGGTCCATTCCCAGGTATTGCCGATCATGTCGTAGAGGCCGTAGCCATTGGCGGGAAAGCTCGCGACCGGCGAGGTCCGCTCGAAGCCGTCGGGCTTCAGGTTTTCCGTCGGAAACATGCCGTGCCAGGTGTTTGCCATGAAACGTCCCTCGGGCACCAGTTCGTCCCCCCAGGCAAATTCCGCGCCTTCGAGCCCGCCTTTCGCGGCGAACTCCCATTCGGCCTCCGTCGGCAGGTCCTTTCCCGCCCAGGCGGCATAGGCCTTGGCGTCGAGGTAGGAGACCTGCACTACCGGATGGTCGAGTTTGCCGCGGATGTTGCTCTGCCGCCCATAGGGCCGCCGCCAGTCGGCGCCGAACTTGAAGTTCCACCATTGCGAAGGACTGTTGCTGGTCACCCGCTTCGGCGGGTCGAAGATCACTGAACCCGCCCGCATCATTTCCGGAAGCGCGCCCGGATAGTCCTTCGGATCGGGCGTCTTCTCCGCCTCGGTCACGTAGCCGGTCGCCTCGACGAAGGCGGCGAACTGCCGGTTGGTAACGGGCGTGACGTCGATCCAGAAGCCGTCAACTTTCACCGGATGGGCCGGCGCTTCCTCCGGATAGTGCTTGTCCGAACCCATGAGAAAGGTCCCGCCCTCGATCCAGATTTGCTCGCGGGCGCTGATCGCCGCCGGCGTTTCGTCGACAAGGGGCATTTTCGGGGACATTTGCATGTGGCTCTGATCTCCCTTGGCACCGTCGGCTAGCACGCGCGCGGACGGTCTGCACACGTTAGCGCCAAATGCCCGCTGCCCAAAGTACGTAACCGTTACGCAATCGCCCAAAGCCCTCGGGGCGCAGGCCGCGTGCCACAAGAGGTATCCGCCATCGCCGCTCAGGCCTTCGTTACTGTTACGTTCTTTCCAATTGGCCTGATTTAACAATAAGCTCTCGCGAAAGTTCATGACGACTGATGTTGCCGGCGGGGCAAGGGAGCAGGACTTCATGGGTGCACGCGACGATATCCAACAACTCGGCAAGCGCATCGGCGAAGCGATCATCGGCCAGGAGGGCATGATCGAGCGCTTGCTGCTGGGGCTGCTCAGCAACGGCCATCTGCTGGTCGAGGGCCTGCCCGGACTTGCGAAAACCCGAGCGATCAAGAGCATGGCCAAAAACCTCGATGCGGAGCTTTCGCGCATCCAGTTCACGCCCGACCTCTTGCCCGCCGACATCACGGGGTCCGAGATCTATTTTTCCGAGGGCGGCAAGGGCGCGTTCCAGTTCCAGGAAGGGCCGATCTTCGCCAATCTCATCCTCGCCGACGAGGTGAACCGGGCGCCGGCCAAGGTGCAATCGGCGCTGCTCGAGGCGATGGAGGAACGCCAGGTCACGATCGGCGGCAAGAGCCATGTGCTGCCTGATCTGTTCCTGGTCATGGCGACCCAGAACCCGATCGAGCAGGAAGGCACCTATCCGCTGCCCGAAGCGCAACTGGATCGCTTCCTCATGCACATCCAGGTGGATTATCCGGACGCAGCCTCAGAGGCAGACATCATGCGGCTCGTGCGCTCGGAGGAAACCAACGCCAAGTCCAACAATCATGCGACGGAGAAGCTTGCCCAGGACGCGGTCTTTGCCGCACGCAAGGAAATATCGGCGATCACCGTTTCCGAAGCGATCGAGAACTACATCGTAGCGCTGGTGATGGCGACACGTTATCCCGACAAGGTCGACAAGGATCTGGCCAAGTGGCTTCAGGTCGGCGTGAGCCCGCGCGGCGTCATCGGCCTCGATAAGGTTTCGCGGGCGCACGCCTGGTTGAACGGCCGCGATTTCGTCACGCCCGACGATGTGCAGGCGACCGTGCACGATGTCTTTCGCCATCGCCTGGTGCTCTCTTACGAAGCGCATGCCGGCGGCACCACCGCCAACCAGGTGATCGACCGCATCGTCGAGCTCGTCGCGGTCGCCTGAGGATGGAGGTTCGCCGATGGCCATATCCCTGCCGGCCCTCGCCCGCTCACGCGGCATCATAAAGCCCCGCACCGCCGACACCACCGGCGTCTACACCTCGGTGGACGCACTTGTCGGCCTCGAAGCCATGGCCCGCGACCTGACGTTCCTGCGCAAGGCGCCGGTGCGCCGCCTGCTTGCCGGCCGTCACGAATCACGCATGCGCGGCCGCGGACTTTCCTTCGAGGAACTACGCAACTACCTGCCCGGCGACGACATCCGCGCCATCGACTGGCGCGTGACGGCGCGCACCGGCAAGCCGGTCGTCCGCGTTTATGACGAAGAGAAGGACCGGCCGGCCCTCATCCTCGTCGACCAGCGCATCAACATGTTCTTCGGCAGCCGCCGCGCGATGAAGTCGGTCGCCGCGGCGGAAGTGGCAGCGCTCTCCGCCTGGCGCGTGCTGGCCCTTGGCGACCGTGTCGGCGGCTTCGTCTTCGGCGACGAGGAGGTGACCGAAACGCGCCCATACCGCAGCCGCGAAGCGGTGATCCGGCTCGCCGACAGCATCGTTCGCCACAATACCGCACTGCAGGCCGGTTCGCAGGCGCCGCATGGAGCCGAGCAGCTCGACGTCGTGCTGACGACCGTCGCCAACATCGCCCGGCACGATCACCTGATCATCGTCGTCAGCGACTTCGACGGCTACAGCCTCGAAACCCGCGACATGCTTTTGAAGCTTTCGGCCCACAACGATGTGATCTGCGTTCTGATCTACGATCCCTTCCTGCTCGAACTGCCGCGCAAGGGCGATATCGTCTTTAGCGGCGGGCTGCTTCAGGCCGAAGTGCAGTTCGGCCATGGCAATGTGCGCGAGGCGATCGACAGCTTTGCCCGCAAGCGCGGGCGAGCGCTGCGCGCCTGGCAGGAGGAGCTCGGCCTGCCCATGCTGCCGATCTCTGCGGCGGAAGAGGTGGCCCCGCAGCTGCGCACCATGCTCGGCCAACTCGCCAGCCGGCAGCGGAGGCGATGATGGCGACGGCGGCACCTGCGAAAGATCCGATGCTCGACGCCGCCCTTCGGCAGCTCGCGGATATCGCCTTGCCGCAGCCTGTCTCGATGATGCCCCAGACCAAGGCGTGGGCGGTGCTCGGCTGCATTATCCTTCTCATGGCGGCCTTTGCCTGCTGGCGCTGGTACCGGCGCTGGGAGGCCAACAGCTACCGCCGCGAGGCGCTCGCCGACCTCAGGAAGATAGAAGCCGGATTGGCCGCCACCGGATCGCGTGGCGAGGCGCTCGCGGCCCTGCCTGTCCTTTTGAAGCGGACCGCGCTCTCGATCTGGCCACGCGAAGCCATTGCCGGCCTGCACGGCACCGGCTGGACCAAATATCTCGACGCTCATTCCGGCGGCCCTGTCTTTCCGATCGCCTCTGCGCGTTTTTTCGAGGAAGCCGAGTATCGTGGCAGCCAGGCGCTCGCCGCGGTTCCGGAGGCTGAGGCAAAGGCCTACATCGCGGCAGCGCGGCACTGGATCGAGGCGCATCATGTACGTGCTTGACCACGCCTGGGCACTGATCCTTCTGCCGTTGCCCTTCCTTGTCTGGTGGCTGCTTCCGCCATACCGCGAGCAGTCCGCCGCCGTCAGGGTGCCGTTCTTCAAGGACATCACCGCGGCGGCCAATCTCGGTCCGACCGAAGGCTCCGTCGTTCCGAGAACCAATCTCGGCCAGAAGGTGATCGCACCCATCTGCTGGACGCTGATCGTGCTGGCGCTGGCGCGGCCGCAATGTGTCGAGCCGCCGATCGAGAAGGTCGAACCGCAGCGCGACCTGATGTTGGCGATCGATCTGTCACAGTCGATGGACACGCGCGACTTTCGCGATCCCGCCGGCAACCTGCAGACCCGCGCCGAAGCGGTGCACGCGGTGGTCGCCGACTTCATCGACCGGCGGCCCAATGACCGGTTGGGCCTGATCGCCTTTGGCGATGCGCCCTATCCGCTGGTACCGTTCACGCTCGACCACAAGACCGTCAAGCTGATGCTGGCCGACAGCCTGCCGGGCATGGCCGGTCCCCGCACCGCCGTCGGCGATGCGATCGGGCTGGCGATCAAAATGTTCGACGCCAGCACCGCGCCGGACAAGGTGATGATCCTCTTGACCGACGGCAACGACACCGCCAGCAAGATGCCGCCCGACAAGGCCGCCGGCATCGCCGCCGAGCGAAAGGTGGTGATCCACACGGTCGGCATCGGCGATCCCAATGCTCAAGGAGAGCAAAAGCTCGACACCGCGGCACTCCAGCAGATCGCCGAAGCGACGAAGGGGCGCTACTTCTTCGGCCAGGATCAGGCCGGTCTGCAGAACATCTACCAATTGCTCGACCAGTTGACGCCGGCAAACCAGAAGACGCTCTCCTGGCGGCCGCGCATCGAGCTGTTCTACTATCCGCTGGGTGCGGCACTCCTGCTGGTGCTCGCCTATCACGCCGTCATGTGGCTCCTATCCTCGCTCGGTGACCGGCGTCAGCGCCGGGAGGCAGCGCCATGATCGCCGATTTTCACTTTCTGCGGCCGCTGTGGCTGCTGGCGCTCGCCGCCGTCCCGCTGCTGATCTACCTCGTTACCCGGCGCGGCGATGTCCGCTCGCAGTGGCAGGACATGATCGCACCGCATCTGCTCGATCACCTGCTGATCGACAAGGGCGGGAAACGGCGCTTCCAGCCGGTGCACGTCACCGCCGCACTGATCGCCGTTGCGGCGATCGCAGCCGCTGGCCCGACCTGGCAGCGTGAACGGCCGCCCTTCGTCGAGGACACCGCACCTCTGGCAATCGCCATCGACCTCAACCCGACGATGAACGCGACCGATGTTTCGCCGACGCGGCTCGAACGCGCCAAATTGAAGGTCCAGGACATTCTCGACAGGAGGAAAGGCTCGCGCACCGCCTTGTTCGCCTATGCCGGCTCCGCCCACATGGTGCTGCCGCTCAGCGACGATGCCGCGCTGGTCAAATCCTACCTCGCCGCGCTGTCGCCGCAGATCATGCCCGTCGAGGGTAAGGACACAGCCAAGGCCCTGCAGGAGGTCGAAAAAGCGCTCGCCAACGAAACGGTGCCTGGCACCATCCTGTTCATGACCGACGGCGTCGAGCGTTCCGCCTTCCCGGCCTTCGGTGGGTATCAGGGGCGCAACTCGCTGATGGTGCTCGGCATCGGCACGGCAGAAGGCGGTCCGGTCAAGACGGCGGACGGCGGGTTCCTGACCGACGCCACCGGCGCGCATGTCAGGGCGAAGCTCGATGTCGACGGCCTCAAGGCGCTGCAGTCCGCATCCAAGGCCGAGGTGGCGTCGGTCACATCCGACGACGCCGACGTCAGCTGGATCATCAGGCGCATCCAGACGAATTTTGCAGCGAAGACGGCCGAAGGGCTGACGCGCTGGTACGATCTCGGCTGGTGGCTGACGATTCCGATCGCCGTCTTCGGCCTCTTCTGGTTCCGACGCGGCTGGACCATACGCTGGGCGGTCTATCTGCTCGCGGCCACTTCGCTCATGGGCAGCGAACGGGTGGAGGCGGCGGACAATCGCTTTATCGACCTCTGGCTCACTCCGGACCAGCAGGGCCGTCGCGCCTTCGAACAGGGCGATTTCCAGGGGGCCTCTGAAACGTTCGCGGATCCCGCCTGGCGCGGCGCAGCGCTCTACCGCGCCGGCCGTTTCCAGGATGCGATCGACACCTTTGCCGAGAGCGATACGGCGGAAAGCTACTACAATCAGGGCAATGCCCTCCTGCACCTCGACAAGGCCGAGGAGGCGATCGCCGCCTACGAGCAGGCGCTAAAGCGCCGCCCCGACTGGACCGACGCCCAAAAGAACCTCGAGATCGCCAAAAAGCGCAAGGCCGACAAGGACAAGCAGGAACAGGACGCACAGCAGGAACAGGCGGGCATTGACCCGGACCAGGTCCAGTTCGACGACAAGGGCAAGAAGGGAACGGAAGCCACCACGCAAGGGGGACCGCAGACGGCCGACATGTGGATGCGCAACATCCAGGTGTCGCCGGCCGAACTGCTGGCACGAAAATTTGCGATCGAAGCAAAGGAGGCGGCCCCGTGACAGCCCTCGCCGCCCTGCCGCGGCAGATCATCTGGCTCCTCGGCCTGTCGCTTTGGCTTGCAGGCACGGCCTTCGCCGCCAATCCCTTTGCCCGCGCGACGCTCACGACCAAGGCGCCGATTTATGCCGGCCAGCAGATCGAGGTCGACGTCGACGTCTTCGTGCCGAACTACTTCCTTTCGCCGCCGCAGTTTCCTCTGTTCGATCTTCCCGGCACTGTCGTCACCATGCCCGACGAACGCGGCATGAACCTCAACGAGACCGTCAACGGCGAGGCCTTCTCAGGCATCCGCAAAACCTACGCGATCACCCCGCAGGCGGCAGGCGACTACGTACTGCCGCCCGCCGTCATTCCGTTCGGCTATGCCGCCGTACCCGGCCAGATGAGCAAGGGTCAGGTGACGTTGCCTTCGCTCAAGTTCACGGTCGAAGCCGTTCCGCAAGGCGCAGGCGGAGAGGCCGGCGTCACCGCCGGAGAAATCACCCTCACCCAGTCTTTCGACCGGGATCCCGCGGGGCTAAAGGCAGGCGATGCCCTGGTGCGGACCATCACCATTCGCGCGGCCGGCCTCGCACCGATGATGATACCCGAACCGACCTTCGACGCCCCGGCGGACGTGCAATTGTACCGGCACGATCCGGTGCTTTCGGAGGAGCGCACGTCACGCGGGGATATCACGGCGGGACTGCGCAAGGACGTGGCAACCTACGTCTTTGCAAAGCCCGGCACCTACGCGCTTCCAGCGATCAGCCTGCCCTGGTTCGACCCGGCGAGCGGATCGATGCAGACGGCCGAGGCGAGCGGCGTGACCGTCAGCGTCAACGCTGCCCCAGCGGCTGCGCCCGCACTCGCCCCGCCTGCGCCGCCGCCCGCTGAGGAACCTTTCGACTGGTTGTGGTGGCTCGGCATCGCGACATCGATCGCCGCTCTCGCGGCGCTTATCCAGCTGGCCGCCAATCTGTTCGGTCGCCTCGAAACCCGGCTGGAAACCGCGCTCGAGCAGAGGGCGCAATCCGAGGCGACGGCATTTTGCCACGTGCTCGACGCGTGTCGGGATCACGACCCCATGCGGCTGGAGACGGCGCTCGACCATTGGTCACGCCGGACCGGCAACACGCCGCTCTCGCGCTGGCTCGACAGGTTCGCCGACCCGGCGACGGCAAACGCTTTTGCCGATTATCGCCGCAGCCGCTACGGCAGCGGCGGCTCCCATCAGGACGGGCCTGATCTCCTCCGGTTGCGCGGCGGATTGAAGGTGGCAAGACAGCGCTGGCTTTCGGAAACCTCCGCCGATGGCGGCGGCCCGACATCGGACTTGCCCGACCTCAATCCCGGCCTGGAGGCCGCGCCGCCAAGGCGCTTCGGAGCCGTGGGCCGGACCTGATTTACCCGCCGTCGCCGACCTTCGTAACTGTTACGTACTTACCCGCGGACACCCGCCGGTAGAAGTTGAATCGCTAACGTAGCGTCGCCGCGAAGGGCGGCAGGCTCTATGCTGCCAATACGCTCGGCGCGATCGCCGGGTGCCTGGCTGTTTCTTTCGTTCTCATTCCCGCCCTTGGCGTTCAGGCGGCTGGAGGGCTCGGCCTTGTCGCCGCAGCGATCGCGCTTTCCCTGAACGTGCCTATCGCCCGGGAACCTGTTCAAGGGGCGCTGCCTGGGGAAACGCGTAGCGCTAATGGTTCCCGGCTGGCACCCCTGCCGCTCATGATCCGTCGGCAGGCTCGCGATTGCTTCCTGCACAACGACGGAATGGCGCAAAGTATTTGCGCCTGAAGGAATCTTTCCGGCACGGATTTGCAACACAGCAGCATGCCCGGCGTAGTATCCTGTTCTCTGTTGATCTGCCCCGAGGCAGACAGGGAGGCATTGCATGGACAAGACGGACAACCAAAACACCGATTCGCGCGTCGCGATGGATGGCGAGATCGGAATTCTCGCGCGCCGCCGCATCGAGGCCGGCATCATCGCGCCGATCTATGAGGCGATGCGCGAGGAGATCGGCGAGGAGCGCGCCCAGGCGATCCTCGATAAGGCAATCACCAAGGCCGCGATCGAGGCGGGCCGGACCTTTGCCGCAAAGACACCCGGCGGAACCAACCTGCGCACCTTCCAGGAACTTCAGGATCTCTGGACCCAGGACGACGCGCTCGTCATCGAGGTGACGAAGGCGACGGACGAGGAATTCCACTACAACGTCAAGCGCTGTCGCTACGCCGAGACCTATCGCGAGATGGGGCTTGGCCACATCGGACACCTGCTGTCCTGCAACCGCGACGGCGTCTTCTGCACCGGCTACGACCCGCGCATTACGCTGGAGCGCACCCAGACGGTAATGCAGGGCGCCTCCCATTGCGATTTCCGCTACCGGCTCAACAAGGACGCGCCGGAGCAGCAGAAATGAGCACCGAAGCCATGCGCAGCGAAACGACCCGCATCAACACGCCGGCGACGAACGGTGACCGGCTGTGGGCCGACATCATCTCGACCGCGCGTTTCGGCGCTGCGGACAAGGGCGGCGTCACGCGCCTGACTTTGACCGAGGAGGACCGGCAGGTCCGCGACTGGTTCGTTTCCGAATGCCGCACGCTCGGCTGCACGGTCGAGGTCGACGCAATTGGCAACATCTTTGCGACCTATGCCGGCGAGGACATGTCGCTGCCGGCCATCGCCGTCGGCAGCCATCTCGATACCCAGCCGCAGGGCGGCCGCTTCGACGGCATCCTCGGCGTGCTCGCCGGTGTCGAAATCCTGCGCACCCTCAAGGAAGGCGCCACCCGGCTTCGCCATCCGCTCGTGGTCGTCAACTGGACGAACGAGGAAGGCTCCCGCTTCTCGCCGGCAATGCTGGGCTCCGGCGTCTTTGCCGGCGCGCTGGCGCTCGATGACGCCCAGGCGCGCACCGACCGCGAAGGTGTCACGGTCGGTGCGGCGCTCGATGCGATCGGCTATCGCGGCGAGGCCAAGATCGATCCGGCTTCCTTTGCCGCCTATGTCGAGCTCCATATCGAGCAGGGGCCGCTGCTCGAAGCGTCGGCGACCGAGGTCGGTGTCGTCACGGGCATCCAAGGGCTGCGCTGGTTCGATGTCACTATCACGGGCACGGAGGCGCATGCGGGCAGCACGCCGATGGCGCAGCGCGACGATGCACTTGTTGCGGCGGCCGAGGTCGTCCTTGCCGTCCGCGACATCGCCCGTCAAAACCCGCCGGGTGTCGGCACCGTCGGCTTCGTCGAGGTGGGTCCGAATTCGCGCAATGTCGTGCCCGGTTCCGTTCGACTCCAGATCGACATGCGCCATCCGTCCGAGACCGGGCTCAATCAGATGCAAGCGGCCCTTGAAGACGCTGTCCGCAAGGCTGGGCCAGGCGTCGCCTTGAATCACATCTGGTCGAAGGCACCGGTCGTTTTCGATCCGGCGATCGTGAACGCCGTGCGCGCCAGCACGGAAGCGCTCGGCTATTCGGCGACCGACATGGTCTCCGGTGCCGGGCATGATGCCGCCCATATGGCGACGATCACCCCGACCGCCATGATCTTCGTGCCATCCAAGGACGGGCTCTCGCACAACGAGGCGGAATACACCGCGCCCGAGGAGTGTGCCCGCGGCGCCGAGGTCCTGTTCCAGACCATTCTGGAAATCGACCGCCGCTGACTGCCAAGACAAAACACCCACGGCAGAATATCTGCCGTGGGTGCTTCATTCGCTTGCCCGACGCGGGCCTTAGCCGCGCTGCGAGTCCAGCTGTTCCTGATCCTTCTCGACCTGCTGGGCCTTGAGGTAGCTTTCGATCAGCAGCTGATATTCCGGGAAGACCTTGGTGTAGATCTCGGCCCACTGCTGGGCGTCGTCGCGATGCCAGGTGCGCTGCAGTTCGGAGGCGACGGCGTAATGCCGCCACCGTCGCGGCCGAAGGTGCAGGTCGTGCTCGAAAGCACCAATCGCCGCGTCGACGTTCTGCGTGAAGGCATCGATGTCGCCATCCGCGTGCGCTTCCCGCCGCTCGAGGAAAGCGATCTCGTCGTAAAGCGGTTCGCCGAGAGCAAACAAAGGCTGGTCGCCAGCCCCAGGCTGCTTGCCGGTTTGAGCAACCCGCCGGCACCGGCGGATCTCGGCGGCCTGCCGAGCCTTGCCTGGAACCCCGACCGCCAAAGCCACGACTGGCGGCTCGACGGTCCCAACGGCGCGACCGCGATCGTCCGACATCGGCCACGCCTCGTAACCGAAGACATGGTGGCCCTGCGGCTCGCCGCGCTCAACGGCGTCGGCATCTGCCAGCTGCCGACCATGGTCGTGCGGCAGGACCTGAAAGACGGCACGCTTGTGGACGTTCTGCCCGATTGGGCGCCGAAGGCCGGCATCATTCATGCTGCCTTCCCGTCGCGGCGCGGCCTGCTTCCCTCCGTCCGCGCCCTGCTCGATTTTCTCGGCACCGAGTTTGCGGAACTCGCCCGTCTGGACGAACCCCGGACCTGATCGTCGAAAGCCGGCGGTCAGATGGCGGCGCCAGCCCGGGTCTTGAGGATCGCGGAAAAGCGCGGATCGAAGGTCCGGCTGATCGGCTCGGCGGCAGCGCCGATCGCCACCGCCCAAGGATCGGTGAAGCCGACCTGCAGCCGAGGAAGTGTACGGTCTCGCCGTTCGGCTATCGACGGAAGCAGCGGCATCATCGCGTCCGCCAGCAGGCGCGCAAGGCCCGGCGGCAGGCCACCGCAGAGGATCACCGTTTGCGGGTCGAAGATCGTTTCCAGCGTCTGGACGGCCGCGCACATTTCAAAGGCGGCGGCATCGATCCACCGCAGCAGCCTTTGGTCCGGGCTCTCTGCCACAGCATCGATGCGTGCATAGAGGTCCGGATCGGCGGGGTCGAGGTCCAGAAGCTTGCACAGCGAAGCGATCGAGGCGCGGTGTTCGAGCGGCATGCGCTCGTCCGAGCTGGCGCCGCGCGGCAGGCTGAGGATCATGCCGATCTCGCCGGCATTGCCGTTCGCACCGCGATAAAGTTCGCCGTTGAGGATCAGGCCCGCGCCGAGGCCATAGCCGAAGTAAATGCAGATCGCATGATCGACGCCATGCGCCGCGCCGACCATACGCTCGGCGGTGGCGGCTGCGGCGGCGTCGTTCTGCAGACCGACATCGAGCCCGGTGCCGGCAGCAAGGGTTTCGAGCAGCGGAAAGTTCTGCCAGGCCGCCATCATCCAGGGGTCGTCGGCATCGGCCTCCACGCCGAAGGGACCGGGCATGGCCGCGCCAAGCCCAACGAGGCGATCTTCCGAATGCGGCGCAAGCGCCGTCAGGTCGCGGCGGGTCTTTTCGATCAGCTCAAGGATGGTCCTGACCCCGGTCGCCGGTCCGCCGGCCGGTAGGTTGGCCTCGCCGCGGGCGAGCACCCGGCCGACGAGATCGACCGCGATCGTACGCGTCACGTGCCGGTCGATCTGCAGCCCAATCGCGAACGCACCCTCCGGCACCAGCCGGTAGGGCGTCGAAGGCTGCCCACGGCCGTTGCGTACGGCTTCCAGCGACTCGACCAGCCCGTCGCGCTCCAGATCCTCGATGATGTTGGAAACGGTCTGCTTCGTCAGTGCCGTTGCGCGGGCGAGGTCAGCGCGGGACAATTGCCCGTTCAGCCGCAACGCGTCTATCATGACGCGGCGGTTATGCGCGCTCGTCCCCTCCTGATTGGTGCCGCTCTTCGCCCGGATCAGGCGCATATCGTTCATCCAAAAACCCCTCTTGACACTCTTAGAATATTGAACAAAAAATAAGTCAAGACAATTGACTTATTAGAGGCCGAAAAGAGCTTCGGGGGAACGACAGCGGCGGCAGGACCACCGCGAGCGCTCCAATTGATATGTCGAAAGCCGCTTCGTGAAGGGCGGACTTCTCGCATGCGGCGTGCCACATAAGGCATGCCGGGAAATCTGAAACGCTTTTGTCATTGGGAGATGGAAATGTTGAAATCCATAAGAACGACGCTGCTTTGCGCGACCCTTGCCGGCGTCTCCTTCGCTGGCCACGCGCATGCGGAAACGACACTCAACGCACTGTTCATGGCACAGGCCGCCTATAGCGAGGCGGATGTGCGCGCGATGACCGAGGCCTTCACCAAGGCCAACCCGGATGTGAAGGTCAATCTCGAATTCGTTCCCTATGAAGGCCTGCACGACAAGACCGTGCTGGCACAGGGCTCCGGCAGCGGTTACGACGTCGTGCTCTTCGACGTGATCTGGCCGGCCGAATATGCCGCCAACAAGGTGCTCGTCGATGTCAGCGACCGCATCACCGACGAGATGAAGTCCGGCGTGCTGCCCGGCGCCTGGACCACGGTCGAATACGACGGCAAGCGCTACGGCATGCCCTGGATCCTCGACACCAAGTACCTGTTCTACAACAAGGAAATCCTGGAGAAGGCCGGCATCAAGGCACCGCCGAAGACTTGGGACGAGCTTGCCGAACAGGCCAAGGTCATCAAGGACAAGGGCCTGCTCACAACCCCGATCGCATGGAGCTGGTCGCAGGCCGAAGCCGCGATCTGCGACTACACCACGCTCGTCAGCGCCTATGGCGGCAAGTTCATCGACGGCGGCAAGCCGGCCTTTACCACCGGCGGCGGTCTCGATGCGCTCAACTACATGGTGACAAGCTACACCTCGGGCCTCACCAATCCGAACTCCAAGGAATTCCTGGAGGAGGACGTGCGTAAGGTGTTCCAGAACGGCGAAGCCGCCTTCGCGCTCAACTGGACCTATATGTACAACCTCGCCAACGATCCGAAGGAAAGCAAGGTCGCGGGCAAGGTCGGCGTCGTGCCGGCCCCGGGCGTGGCCGGCAAGAGCGAAGTCTCGGCCGTCAACGGCTCGATGGGCCTCGGCGTCACCTCGACCAGCAAGAGCCCGGACGAGGCCTGGAAGTACATCGTCTACATGACCTCGCAGCAGACGCAGAACGCCTACGCCAAGCTCAGCCTGCCGATCTGGGCCTCCTCCTATGAGGACGCCAGCGTCACCAAGGGCCAGGAAGAGCTGATCGGCGCCGCCAAGCTTGGCCTCGCTGCCATGTATCCGCGTCCGACGACCCCCAAGTACCAGGAGCTTTCGACCGCCCTTCAACAGGCGATCCAGGAAGCGCTTCTCGGCCAGGCCTCGGCCGAAGACGCCCTGAAGACGGCGGCCGTAAACAGCGGCCTTTGAGCCGCCCTCCCAAGCCCCGGGCGGGAGACCGCCCGGGGACCGCGGGAATCGGCGGCAGCGCTGCCACGCTTTAACACTTTGATTTGGCGCATCATTCGCTTGGGTCGATTACGGTCCGGGGCAATATGCGATAGCATGACGGGGCTCCCTAGGCCCGAGAAGGTTTCCATCCTATGTCCGGCACCTGGATAACAACGCGCGCATGGCTGCTCATGCTGCCGCTGCTGGCGGTGATGATCGCCGTCATCGGCTGGCCGTTGATCGACACGGTCAGGCTTTCCTTCACCGACGCCAAGCTCGTCGGCACGGAAGGCGCGTTCGTCGGCTTCGACAACTATGCGAAGATGCTTGGCGGCTCGAACTTCCTGCGTGCATTCATCACGACGACCTGGTTCGCGGTCGTCTCGGTTACCGCCGAAATGGTGCTCGGCGTGCTCGCAGCGCTGCTGCTCAACCAGCAGTTCCGCGGCCGCACGGCGCTCAGAGCCCTGATGATCCTGCCCTGGGCGCTACCGACCGTGGTCAACGCCACACTTTGGCGGCTGATCTACAACCCGGAATACGGCGCGTTGAACGCCGCCCTGACGCAGATCGGCCTGATCGACGGATACCGCTCCTGGCTCGGCGAGCCCGGCTCGGCGCTGACGGCATTGATCGTCGCCGATTGCTGGAAGAATTTCCCGCTGGTCGCGCTGATCGCGCTTGCAGCCCTTCAGGCCGTGCCGCGAGATATCACCGCTGCCTCGCTCGTCGACGGCGCGGGCCCCTTCAACCGTTTTCGCTACGTCATCATGCCCTATCTCGCAGGCCCGCTGCTGGTAGCGCTGGTGCTGCGTACCATCGAGGCCTTCAAGGTCTTCGACCTCATCTGGGTGATGACGCGCGGTGGTCCGGCCAACAGCACCCGCACCCTGTCGATCCTCGTCTACCAGGAAGCCTTCTCCTTCCAGCGGGCGGGATCCGGCGCCTCGCTGGCGCTGATCGTCACCCTGCTCGTCACCGTGCTCGCCGTTGCCTACGCGGCCATGGTGCGCAAAGCCGCGGGAGCCTCGTGATGGAACGCCAAAGCCCAATCTTTACCGTTTTCGTCTATGCGGCGGCACTGCTCTTGGCGGCGATCATTCTCGCCCCGATCCTCTGGCTCTTCGTCATGAGCATTTCGTCGGCCGCCGACCTCTCGGCGAAACCGCTCAACTGGTGGCCGGAGGAAATCGACCTCTCGCGCTACCGGCTGCTACTGTCGACGATCGAGAACAGCGCGGGTGCGGCCTTCACCGCTTCGCTGTTCAACAGCCTGAAGGTCGCCGGCATGGCGACGCTGGCAGCAATCGCGGTCGCCATTCCGGCAGCCTGGGCGGTATCGCGCACGTCAAATGTCTCCTGGTCGCTCTATGCGGTGATCGCCACCTACATGCTGCCGCCGGTGGCGCTCGCCGTGCCGCTCTACATGGGGCTTGCCTATCTCGGGCTTCTGAACTCGGTGTTCGGCCTGGCGCTCGTCTACCTCACCATCCTCGCGCCCTTCACCACCTGGCTCTTGAAATCCGGCTTTGACTCCATTCCGAAGGAAATCGAGAGTGCGGCGATGATCGACGGCGCCCGCCTCGACCAGATCCTGCGGCTCATCACCCTGCCGCTCGCAGCACCCGTCATGGCGACATCGGCACTCTTTGCCTTCCTGCTTGCCTGGGACGAATTCTTCTACGCGCTGCTCTTCACGTCGGACCTGCGCGCGAAGACGCTTACGGTTGCCATTTCCGATCTCGCCGGCGGCCGTGTCTCCGATTACGGGCTGATCGCCACAGCCGGGGTGCTGGCCGCCCTGCCCCCGGTCTTGATCGGCCTCGTCATGCAACGTGCCCTGATCTCCGGGCTTACCAGCGGCGGTGTGAAGGGATGACGGCCATGACCACTTCGGAACGCCCCGCAGGGCTCGCCGCAATCGATCGTGAAATGGCGCGCCAGGCCGCCGATGCGGTCGCCTCCGTCCGCGGCGCAGCACCGCGCGCCGCAGAGATTGCCCGCTCGCTGAAAGCGACCGGCAAACTCCTGCTGCTCGGCATGGGCGGCTCGCATGCGGTCGGCCGCGCCGTCGAACCGCTCTACCGCGCTCATGGCATCGACGCCGTCGCCCTGCCGCTTTCAGAGCAGCTCGGCCAGCCGCTGTCGATCGAGGAGAAGACGATCCTCATCACTTCGCAGTCCGGTGAAAGCGCCGAGGTGCTGCGCTGGTTCGCCGAGACCAATGGCGGAACGCCCCATACGTTCGGGCTGACGCTGGAGGGGAGCTCCTTCCTGGCAAAGAGCGCGCCTTCGCTGGTCGGCGTCGGCGGGACCGAAAAGGCCTTTGCCGCGACCCGCAGCCTGACGATCAGCTTCGCCCTGCACCTCTCCGTCCTCGCAGCCCTCGGCGATGACCCCGGCGAAGCGCTTTCCGCGTTGGAAAACCCGCAATCGCCGGATACGTCCGCAGCGCTTGCGGCCCTGAGCAACGTTCGCTCCGTCGTCACCTCGGGCCGTCGCCTGCAGGGACTGGCCGAGGCGATCGGTCTCGGCTTGACCGAACTCTCGCGCCTGCCCTGTTTCTCGCTCGAAGGCGGCCAGCTCCGGCATGGGCCTATGGAAATGCTCGGCCCTTCGGTTGGTGTCGTTCTCTTTCGTGGAACGGATGCAACCGCCGAGCTCGTTCGCGCCATGGCGATCTCCGCCGCCGAAGCCGGTTCGCCGGTCATCGTCTTCGACGCTTCCGGTGAGGCGGCAATCGATGGCGTCAACACCATTCCCTTTGCGCCGGCTTCCGGCCTGGCGGCGATCTTCGCCATGTTGCCGGTTGCCCAGTCCTTCATGATCGCCTTTGCGGCGGCCCGCGTCGAAAATGCCGGCACTCCCGTGCGCTCGACCAAGATTACCCGGAGCGAATAACGATGCGTCCTCTTGCCGTCGTCGGCAACGCCAATGTCGACCTCATTCTTGGGCCGGCGGCCCCCTGGCCCAAGGCCGGAACCGAAATCATCGTCGACCATGACGAGTTGCGCGTCGGCGGTTGCGCCGGCAACAGCGCGCTTGCCTGGGATTCGCTCGGCGTCGACTATGCGATCGCCGCCAATGTCGGCAACGACCAGTTCGGCACCTGGCTGAGGCAGGCCTTTCCCGAGCGGTCGAAGGCGTGGCCGGTCGAGACTGTCGGAACCACCCTCTCGGTCGGCATCACCCATCCGGACGGCGAGCGCACGTTCTTCACCACGCGCGGGCACCTGCCACTCTTAAGCTTCGAGGAAGTCCGCGCCATGCTCGACGGCGAGCAGTTGCGCGGCGGTTACGCGCTCCTGACCGGTTCATTCCTGACCGACGCGCTGACGGCAGACTACGACCGGTTCTTCGACTGGGCCGATGCGCACGACATTGCGGTGGCCCTCGACACCGGCTGGCCGCTTGACGGCTGGACGGAGGCGAACTGTGCGGCGGCCATCGGCTGGCTCAAGCGCTGCCGGCTGGCTCTGTTCAACGAGGTCGAAACGACGACGCTGACGGGTGTCGCCGACCCGGCCGAAGCGGCACGCGAACTCCGAAAACATATGCCCGAAGGCGCGATCGTCGTCGTCAAGCGCGGACCACACGGCGCGATCGCCATTGACGCGGAAGGCCGCCTTTCATCGTCGCCAGCACCCGTCGTCACCGTGGTCGATACGATCGGCGCCGGCGACGTCTTCAATGCAGGCTTCCTCGCGGCACTTGCCGCCGAGATGCCGCTCGAAGCCTGTCTGCGCACCGGCGTCGCCATCGCTTCCGAGGCGATCTCCACCCTGCCGCGCAGCTACGGCCAACCGCTTTCGTCCTACCTTCAGGAGACCGGCGCATGAGCGCACTTGCGATTGAGAACATTCACAAGCGCTATGGCGAAGTCGAGACGCTGAAGGGCATCGACATCGCGCTCGAAAGCGGCGAGTTCCTGGTCCTTCTCGGCTCATCCGGCTGCGGCAAGTCCACGCTTCTCAACATCATCGCCGGACTGGCGGAGCCAAGCGGCGGCGACATCCGCATCGGCGAGCGCTCAATTCTCGGCGCGCATCCGAAGGACCGCGACATCGCCATGGTGTTCCAGTCCTATGCGCTCTATCCGAACATGAGCGTCGCGCGGAACATCGGCTTCGGCCTTGAAATGCGCAAGGTCCCCTCGGCCGAGCGCGAAAAGGCGTTGGCGGAGACGGCAAAACTGCTGCAGATCGAAAACCTGCTCGAGCGCAAGCCAAGCCAGCTCTCCGGCGGCCAGCGGCAGCGCGTCGCGATCGGCCGCGCACTGGTGCGCAATCCGCAGGTCTTCCTCTTCGACGAGCCGCTGTCCAACCTCGACGCCAAGCTGCGCATGGAAATGCGCACCGAGCTCAAGCGCCTGCACCAGATGTTGAAGACGACCGTCGTCTACGTCACACACGACCAGATCGAGGCTATGACGCTCGCAACCCGCATCGCCGTGATGCGCGACGGCCGGATCGAGCAACTGGGCACACCGGAAGAGATCTACGACCGGCCCGCCACGCTCTATGTCGCCGGCTTCGTCGGCTCGCCGCCGATGAACATTTTGGACGCGACCGTTGCGCAAGGCACGGTGACGATCGCCGGCGGTGATCAGGCAATCGCCCTGCCGCCCCATTTTCGCGGCCTGGTCTCCGATGGTCAGCGCGTCAAGGTCGGCATTCGTCCTGAAGCACTGCGGCTGGCCGCCGGCAACGAGGCCGCGCCGCAATTCAAGGCGCGCGTCGAAGTGGTTGAGCTCACGGGCCCCGAGCTCGTCACCACGGCGCGGATCGGCGAACAGCGCATTACCGCCTGCCTGCCGCCGCGCAGTTCGCTTCTGGCCGGCGACGAGCGCGCATTCAGCATCGAGGCCGATGCGCTGCATCTCTTCGATCCGCAAAGCGGCCGGTCGCTGGCGAAAGGCTGAGCCTTTCGCGACAAACAACAGCCGGCCGTCGCTCTCGCGGCGGCCGGCCCGATCATAGGCCCTAAATCAATTGAAGGACGAGCTTTTCAGGAACTCCGCCAGGCGCTCGGTCTGCGGCTTCACGAACATTTCCTTCGGGTTGCCCTCTTCGCCGATGCGGCCCTGGTTCATGAAGATCACGCGCGTCGAGACCTCATAGGCAAAGCGCATTTCGTGGGTGACGAGCAGCATGCTCATGCCGTCTTCGGCAAGCCCCTTGATCACCTGCAGCACCTCGTTGACGAGTTCGGGATCGAGCGCCGAGGTCACTTCATCGAACAGCATCAGCTTCGGGTTCATTGCGATCGCCCGGGCGATCGCCACGCGCTGCTGCTGGCCGCCGGAGAGCTGGCCGGGATAATGATCCATGCGTGAGAGCAGCCCGACACGGTCCAGCCATTTCTCGGCAACCGCCCGCGCCTCATCGCGTCCCATACCGCGGACCTTCATCAGGCCGAGCATGATGTTTCTGGCCGCGGTCATATGCGGGAAGAGGTTGAACTGCTGGAAGGCCATGCCGGTCATCGCCCGCTGGCGGGCGATTTCCTTTTCCTTCTTGCGGCGGCGTTGGCCGCCCACGGTCTCGTAGCCGATCTCCTGGCCGTCGATGCGGATCGAGCCGCCCTGAAACTCCTCCAGCATGTTGATACAGCGCAGCATCGTCGTCTTGCCCGAGCCGCTGGAGCCGATGATGGAGATGACCTCCCCTTGCGCCATGGTGCAGTCGACGCCCTTCAGCACTTCGACGGCGCCGTAGCGTTTGTGGAGGTCACGGATTTCAAGCAGTGTCTGGGTCATCGGAGCCGAAGCCTCAGGATGGGACAGCGGTCTTGCGTTCGACGTAACGGCCGAAGCGCTCGATGCTGTAGTTGATGACGAAATAGAGGAAGCCGGCGAAGAAATAGAACTCCAGGCTCATGAAGCTGCGGGAGATCTGCTCCTGGGTGCGAAGCAAAAGCTCGGCGACGCCGATGATCGACAGAAGCGTCGAGGCCTTGACCATCTCGGCCGCCGTATTGACCCAGGCCGGCAGCGCCTGCCGCAACGCCTGCGGCCCGAGCACGTAGACGAAGGTCTGCGAGAATGTCAGGCCGATGGCTTTCGCCGCCTCCGTCTGCCCCTTCGGGATCGCCTGCAGGGCGCCGCGGACGAGTTCGCCGACATGCGAACTGCAGAAGACCGAGAGCGCCAGGATGCCGGCCTGGAAGGGCCCGAGATCGATACCGACGGTGCTAAGCACATAGTAGCTCGCCAGAACGAGCACCAGCACCGGCGTGCCACGGATGAAATCCGTATAGCCGCGCACGACCCATTGCACCGGGCGATAGCCATAGGTGAGCGCCAGGCCGACGAAGACGCCGAGCACCGTTCCGACGACGATCGACAGGAAGGAGATCGAGATCGAGACACCAAGCCCCTTCAGCAAGGGAATGCGGGCGAGCCAGAGCTGGTCGAGAAATGCTGGAAAATCCATGGCGATCACCTCGGCACGGAGAGACGGCGCTCGACCGCGCGCATCAAGGCGGCCAATACCGAGCAGGTGGCGACATAGAGGCAGCTCGCAACGATCCAGGTTTCGATCACCCGAAAGGTCTCGACATTGATCTTGCGCGCCTCGAAGGTCAGTTCGGGTACTGCGATCGCGGCTGCAAGCGAAGTGTCCTTGAACAGCGAGATCATCGTGCTGCTCAAGGATGGCAGGACGTTGCGCAGCATCAAGGGAAGGATGATCGAGGTGCGTATCTGCATTTCCGTGAGCCCGATCGCCAGCCCCGCCTCGCGCTGCCCCGGCGGAACTGAAAGCAGCCCACCGCGGAAGACTTCGGCGAGATAGGCGCCGGAATAGATCGCCAGCGTCAGCACGAAGCTCTCGATCTTGCCGAGCCTGACGCCGAGCTGCGGCAAGGCGAAGTAGCTGAACAGCACCAGCACCAGGATCGGCGTGTTGCGGATGACGGTCACATAGAGGCCGGCCGGCTTGCGCAGGAACAGGTTTTTCGACACCAGCCCGAAAGCGGTGACGAGACCGATCAGGCAACCCGCAAGGATTGCCGCGAAGGCGAGACCGAGACTGAGCGCCAGCCCTTCGAGCAGAAGATCGAAAGAGCGCCAGACGGCGGCAAAATTCAGAGTGTAGCCCATGTTTCAGCCACCCATGCCGAAGGACGCAGGACGACCCCGCAGGCGGCGGGATCGCCCCGGAGAGGCTTACTTGTACTCGACCGGGAATCCGATCTGCGGCGGAGCAAGGTCCTTGCCGAACCAGGTCTTGAACGACTTCGCATAGAAATCGAACTCGACGCCGGTCATCGCCTCGTGCAGTGCGGTGTTGACGAAGTTCAACCAGTCCTGGTCGCCGCGCTTGACGCCGCAGGCATACGTCTGCGGGTTCCAGCCGTAGCCGGCATCCTTGTAGCGGTTGGGGTTCTGCGTCATGTACCAGGCGAGCGACGACTGGTCGGTGGCGACCGTGTCGGCACGACCGGATTCCAGCGCCTGATAGATAAGGTCGACGGACTCGTACTGGTCGACCGTCGCTTCCGGCAAGGCGGCATGCACCATGGCCTCGGCATAGACGTTCTGCAGGACGGATACGGTGACGGACGAGCCGCCGGCCTTGAGCGCAGCGTAATCGGCATATTTGCCGTCGGCCTTCAGCATCAGGCCCACGCCCTCGCGATAGTAGGGAATGGTGAAGGCGATCTGCTGCGCGCGCTCACCGGTCACCGTCATGAACTGGCAGGTGATGTCCACCTTGTTGGTGGTGATGTTCGGAATGCGGGCGTCGGACGACTGGTTGACGAACTCGATCTTCTCCGGATCGCCGAAGAGGGCCTTGGCGATGATGCGCCCCATGTCGACATCGAAGCCCTGCAGCTTGTCGTCGGCGCTTTTGAAATGCCACGGCGCATTGGTGCTGCCGGTGCCCATGACCAGATGGCCGCGGGCGATAACTTCGTCCAGCTTGCTCGCCGGCTCCTGGGCCAAGGCCGAGCCGGCCATAGCCATGACTGCGACGGCAGCCGCTGCAAAAACGGTCTTGCTCATTTCATTCCTCCCTTTTTTAGCCTCCCCACCATTATTCTATTACTATGCATCATAATCTTGAATAATGGATTGACGTATCAAAGGCCCGCGGTCATATCTTGTCAAGGGCAGTTGAGGTAGTTTCGCCCCGATCCTGCGCCGCCCAAGAGGAGTTGAGTCGCGATGCCCCTGCCGATCGAAACCCCGGCCGTTCTCGTCGATCTTGAAATTGCCAAGCGCAACATCGAGCGCTTTCAGGCCTATGCGGATGAGCACGGCATTCGCGTGCGCCCCCACATCAAGACGCACAAGCTGCCGCAGATGGCCGAGCTTCAACTTCAAGCCGGCGCCATCGGCATCACCTGCCAGAAGGTCACCGAGGCGGAGGCGATGGTTGCGGGCAGCGACCGGATCAAGGACGTGCTGATCACCTACAACATTCTCGGCGACGCCAAGATGGCGCGGCTGGAGCGGCTCAATGACCGCGTTTCGCTCTCGGTCGTCGCCGACAGCGAAACGGTCATCGACGGGCTCGCCGGCTATTTCGCCGACAAGGACAAGCCGCTGCACGTGCTTGTCGAATGCAACACCGGCGCCGATCGCTGCGGTGTCGGCTCCCCGGCAGAGGCCGCCAAGCTCGCCCGTCGGATCGAAGAGGCAAAGGGGCTCGTGTTCGGCGGCCTGATGACCTATCCGCCCGTCAACGGCCAGGCGAAGGTCCAGGCCTTCATGAGCGAGGCGAAGCAGTTGATCGAGGCCGACGGCATCACTGTCCCCGCCATCACCTCAGGCGGCACGCCGAGCATGATGCATGCCGACGGCGCGCCTGTTGCCAGCGAATACCGCCCCGGAACCTATATCTACAACGACCGCTCGCTGGTTTCGCGCGGCGTCGCCGGCTGGGACGAGTGCGCGCTGACGGTGCTTGCGACCGTCGTCTCGGTCCCCTCCGAGAACCGCGCCATCATCGATGCCGGCAGCAAGGTGCTGACCTCGGATCTACTCGGCCTCACCGGCTACGGCCACGTGCTCGGCCGCGACGACATCCGCATCGACCAGCTCTCTGAGGAACACGGCCGCCTCGTCACCGACGGGCCAATCGGGCTCAAGGTCGGCGAGCAGCTGAGGATCGTGCCGAACCACGCCTGCGTCGTGACCAACATGTTCGACGCCGTCCATATCGTCGAAGGCGACAGGCTGAAGGATATCTGGCCGGTAGTGGCGCGCGGCCACGTGCTTTAGCCGGTCGCCATAGTTGAGCGGCGCGTTTGCCGCGCCGCCACTCTTGACGCTCCGCGCTCAGCGGACCCGGTCATAAACGAGCGCGATCTTGCCCCGCTCACCCGTCTCCTGGTGCGCAACGCGCCACGTCGTGCCCGGCAGGCCGTCCTCGAAGAGCCGCGCGCCACCTCCTGCAATCTCCAGGCAGATCAGCAGATAGGGCCTGTCGATCATGTCGGCCGAAAGGAGCGACTTGATGAGGCTGGCGCTGCTGTTGACGAGAATGTCACCTTCGCCGGACGCCTTGAGGTCTGAAACGACGTCCATCACCGATCCATTCGCGATCCGCGTGCGCTCCCAGGGAGCTTCGGTCAGCATCCTCGAAAACACCACCTTTTCCGCCCCGACCAGCCTGTCCGCATAGCCGCGGTCGCGAGAGTCGGCCGCTTCGTCCCCGGCAGCCGCCGACCAGTAACCGAGGAAGCCTTCGGCGTTCAGCCGGCCGAGCACGGCCGTCGTCGCCTCCTCGCAGATGCGCGCCAAATATTTCCGCCGCCGCGCATTTTTTCTGGACAGCCGCTTCGCGCTCTCCATGTATTCTGTCGTTGGTTTGGCGCGGTCGCGGAGGCGGTTGCAGGCAAACCGTTCCCGAAAAGCCCGACAAAACGATAGGACATTTCCCCATAGCTGCTTCTGGCGTCATCGGTTTACGTTGTAGCAGTCGACAAAATTGATAGTTTTATCTGGTAACCAATGGAGGTCGAAATGGTCTTTGGACGAATTACCGGAATGGTGGGACTGGCAATCGTGCTCGGAGGCCTGCAGCTGGGAGCTGCAAGTGTTGCGTTTGCCGACACGACGATCCTGAACGTGTCTTATGATCCGACACGAGAACTCTACAAGGACTTCAATGCTGCCTTTGCCGAGAAGTGGAAGGCGGACACCGGTGAGACCGTGACGATCCAGACGTCGCACGGCGGTTCGGGCAAGCAGGCCCGCTCGGTCATCGACGGCCTGCAGGCCGACGTCGTGACGCTGGCGCTCGAAGCGGACATCGACGCGATCGCCAAGGAAACCGGCAAGATCCCGGCAGACTGGAAGACGAAGTTCGAAAACAACAGCGCGCCCTACACGTCGACGATCGTGTTCCTGGTGCGCAAAGGCAACCCCAAGGGCATCAAGGACTGGGGCGATCTGGTCAAGCCCGATATCCAGGTGATCACGCCAAACCCGAAGACCTCGGGCGGCGCGCGCTGGAACTTCCTCGCTGCCTGGGCCTATGGCCGCTCCGCCAATGGCGGTGACGACGCCAAGGCGCAGGAATATGTGACCGAGCTCTTCAAGCACGTGCCGGTGCTCGATACCGGCGCGCGTGGCGCTACGACGACCTTCGTGCAGCGCGGCCTCGGCGACGTGCTGCTCGCCTGGGAAAACGAAGCCTACCTGTCGCTCGAGGAACTCGGCCCCGACAAGTTCGAGATCGTCACGCCGTCGATCTCGATCAAGGCGGAGCCGCCCGTAGCGCTCGTCGACGGCAACGTCGACACCAAGGGTACACGCAAGGTGGCGGAAGCCTATCTCGGCTACCTCTACAGCGATGCCGGCCAGAAGATCGCGGCCAAGCACTACTACCGGCCGTTCAAGCCGGCAGCGGCAGACCCGGCCGATATCAAGCGGTTCGGCGAACTGAAGCTCGTCACCATCGAAGACTTCGGCGGCTGGAAAGAAGCCCAGCCAAAATTCTTCGGCGACGGCGGTGTCTTCGACACGCTCTACAAGCCGGGCCAATAAAACCTGAACAGCGCGCGCAGCCGGCGAGCCTGCCTGCGCGCGCTGCTTCGCGTCGCGCCGGGCCGAGCCCTCGAGCGAAGCGCGTTTCATCGTGCCGCGTAAAGACTGCAAAGGTAGTGCCATTGACGGATGCGACGAAGACTGCACCCTGGCAATTTCGCCAGCCGAGTGTTTTGCCTGGATTTGGATTGTCGCTCGGGATCACGCTGAGCTGGCTGGTTCTGATGGTGTTGATCCCGTTGTCGGGACTGGTGTTTCGCGCCAGCGGGCTCGGCTGGGCGCAGTTCGTGGCGCTGGCGCTTGATCCGCGCACGCTCAATGCCTTGAAGATCTCCTTCGGCACGGCCTTTATCGCCGCCGTTATCAATCTCGTCTTCGGCGTCATCCTCGCCTGGGTATTGGTGCGCTACCGGTTCCCTGGCAAGCGGGTGATCGACGCCATGGTCGACCTGCCCTTTGCGCTGCCGACCGCGGTGGCCGGCATTGCGCTGACGACGCTCTATGCCCCGAACGGCTGGATCGGCCAGTTCCTGGAACCACTTGGCCTCAAGATCGCCTTCACCCCGGCCGGCATCGTCATTGCCCTGATCTTCGTCGGCCTGCCCTTCGTGGTCAGGACCGTGCAGCCGATCATGGAGGAGATCGACAAGGAGGTGGAGGAAGCTGCAGCCACCCTCGGCGCCAGCCGCTTCCAGACGATCAGCCGGGTATTGCTGCCAGGGTTGCTGCCGGCCGGCCTCACCGGCTTTGCGCTCGCCTTTGCCCGCGGTGTCGGCGAATACGGCTCGGTGATCTTCATCGCCGGCAACCTGCCTTATGTCTCGGAGATCGCGCCGCTGCTGATCGTCATCCGGCTCGAAGAGTTCAACTATGCGGCTGCGACAGCGATTGCCGCGGTCATGCTGGCGATCTCGTTTGCCATGCTGCTCCTCATCAACTCGATCCAGGCCTGGAGCCGGCGGAGATATGTCTATGTCGCATGACCTGACCGCCGCCTCAGCACCCAGTCCCGGTCTCAGTCCGGCTTCCGGCCCTCGCGCCGCCCTGCCGGAACTGGCCGCCGCCACCTCCGAAAGCCGCTTTGCCCGACTGACGCTGACGATCACGGCGCTCGCCTTCGTCGCACTGTTTTTGCTTTTGCCGCTCGCCGCCGTCTTTACCGAGGCGCTGCGCAAGGGCGTGACGGAATTCGTGCTGGCCCTTGGCGATGCCGAAACCTTTTCGGCCATCCGCCTGACGCTGATCGTCGCCGCCATCGCCGTGCCGCTCAACCTCGTCTTCGGCGTGGCCGCCGCCTGGGCGATCGCCAAGTTCGAGTTCAAGGGCA
>NZ_JACVBF010000013.1:0-204486 GCF_014852195.1 Ensifer sp. ENS08 | reverse complement strand
TTGAGATCTCCAAAACCCCAACAGGATAAGCCGAAAGGCCGGAAGCGTGGCTGTCCCTCAATCATCACCTGCATCTCAGTGATCCGTTCTCTCAGCGGACGCGGTCTCTTTCATGCCACCTCCTTTGATGGCAAGCGGAATTGCCCGCCCATCGGGCAGGTTGGCGAAATGCCGAATTTGCGAGGATCAGGCCTTGTCGATGCCGGCCCGGAAGGTCATTGCCGCCTGAGATGTCAGGCCGTCAGGGTCGCGGAATACGCGGCGACCATCATATTCAAAGTAGACCATCGCGTTTCCCGGCAATGGAAAGTCCACTTCGTGAAGCGCATCCTCGACGGCGCGCGCCACTTTCTTGACTTCCGGGAAACCCGGCTCGCGTGACCAGGCGTCGATCTGCAACACAAATTCCGTGGCCCGAACGCAATCGGCGGCCTCCGGAAGCTCCTGGTCGGGACCAAGCGAGACGTACGGAAATGTGGCCGTCACCTTGTTCGTGGCCGGATCTCGCGGCACGTGATCATAGACGCGATCGCTAATCAGTGCCGTTAGCGCGGGGTCGTTTTTCAGGCGCGCGACGATGGCGACCTGAAGCTCAAACGATGCGTCGCTCATGATGCCGCCACCTTTTTCGCAGCCTGCCGTGAGGCCTTCCGAACCTGACGCACCGCGTCTTTGCGACTGGCTCGCCAGCTCACATAGAAATAGGGCTGCGCCGGTTGGTCCTGCGTGCCGAACTCCTGCCAGCGTGCATAGTAGGCCTCGACGCTGCCGGCGTAGATGGTGATGGTAAGATCATCGCCCATCTTCGATTTCACCGTGGCGACGATGCCAGCACCCTTCGGTGCCTTGCCCCACGTCCAGCCGATGCTATCGCGCAGCACGCCATCCTCGACGGGCACCAGGCGCTTCATCATCTCAACGACCTGGTCGGCAACCTTGCCCATTTCGGTCCGGATGAAATCCTTGGCAACTGTCGGCAGGCGCTTCAGCTTTTTGTCGAGCTTGGCGAGATTGAGGATCTTCGTCATCCGTCAGCCACCCCGCTCTCACATAGGAAGTCCAGCCAGAGGCGGTCGTCGGAGCGGGTGATCTCTCGGATGTTGTAGGAAACACCCGTCCATTTCCCGTTGACGAACGCCCCGGTTCTGACGTCCCGCATGCGCCATTCCGTCGAAACCTGCAGCACCTGGTCGGAGGCGCGAACAAAGACAATCTGGACATGCTTGCCCTGCAGGCGACCGGCCATGACAGCCTCGCCGCCCCGCAGGTTGATGACGCCGGCCCGCCGATCGAAGCGCTCGATCCACTTGCCGACGGTGTTTCCCGCGCTGTCGTCGATCAGCCCGCGCTGATCGAACGCGTAGCGGTGATAGAGATCACCCGCCGACCTGTTCGCCATCGATCGCCTCCCTGCGGTTAGCCGCGACCTTCACCGCTTTGCCCGCGGCAATGGCCTGCTCGGCACACTCGCGCTTGACCGTCATTTCCATGCCGGCGAGATAGGCCACCGTGACTTGCGGTGTCGGCCGATAGTCGAAGTCGCCCGTAAAACGAACACGCATGACGGCCTCCTAGCTGAAGGTTCGATATGGCTGCAAAAGCGCCTCAACGGCAAAAGGGAGTTGTACAAGTGTTTCGCCGGTAACCACCGGCGAGCGATGCCGATACCATTGAGCTACAAGCATCAGGACGGCGACCTTGATATCTGGAGGTGCAGCAGGCACCCACGCATTCGCATCTGCCTCGCTTCGCACACCATAGCCGGCGCGATAGCGGATCTTGATATCGCCCGGCCGGCCACGAACCGCCGGCAGGTTCTCAAGATACAGCGGTTCAGAGAACGGCAAGGTGCGCTCGACACCATCGGGATCGATGTACTTGATCGAAACGATTTCCACTTCAGGCGGGCAAGGCAGCGTCAGTGGATTGCAAGGCCAGCTTTGCAATTGCCATTCCAGCACCTGAAGGCCGATCGCACGGCCCAACCAGGTGTCGGGACCGTCGATCCACCGGCATGCGGCGCGAATGAAGCCTTCAAGGAGAAGGTCATCCTCGACATGCTCAACGACGAGATGCGCCTTTGCCTCCGCTAAAGTGACGATCGCAACAGGAGGCTCTATTACAAGGAGAGACATTGGGCGCACCTCGGTCGGAAATCACTTGTTCTTCGGCGCCGGCTCGGCCTTGTTCTTCGGCGCCAGCAGCGCCTTGCGGTTCTCGTCGGTCGCTTCGACGGCGAGGCCCTTCTTGATCAGATCGTTTGCAGCAGCGTCGCTTTCGATCTCGAATTCGGACTTGCCGTGTACGTGTTTGGTTTCGTCCGTGTAGAAGCTGTCTTTGGCTATCAGTTTCATGGCACTTCTCCTTCTGTTCATGAAACGGGCGGGCACTGCCCGCCCGTTGGTATGAACAGAAGCGATCAGGGCGCCGTGCTGGCGGTGATCGCGTCGGAGAAGTCGCCCTTGACGAAGGCCTCCGGACGATAGGTTGCGAGGGCAAGGCGCTCCTCGGCACGCAACGTGATGAGGTTCTTGCGGAAGTTGTCGCTGTCCTCCGTCGAGATTTCGACGTTGGCCTCTTCGCGGTCGAAGATCTGTGCGCCGAGATCGAAAGCGCCGGTCAGGAACTTGTCGACCGTCATCGCCTGCGTCTCGACGACCGGCAAGCGCCAGAGCCGCGCTTCGGCCTGGTTCTGCGGGTTGCCGATGATGTGCCGGCCAGTGGTATCCTTCAGCAGTTCGATCGTCGCCCAATCGACCGGGTTCATAACGACACCGTTCGGCGGGTACTCCGCCAGGAACGCCTGAAGCATCGCGAGGCGGATAACATCGATCTTCGTCACGCCCGCCGGGATCTGAACAGGCGCAGCATAGGGCGAGGCCTGCGTATAAATGCCGTTCAGATTGGTGCCCGTTCCGCTGCCCATCAGAAGCTGCGCTTCCTCAACGAAGGCCAAGCCGTAACGGAGGCGACCGTCAACATACGACTGCAGCATTGGAACATCGTCGAGGATCTGCTTGGTGGCGAGCACAAAGTGGGCGATCGTGGCGACGGGCGCGGTCACGATATCGAACTTGATCTCCGACTGCGGCTTGGTCGTGCCGGCCGTTTCCGAGACGGTAGCAGCATTGTTAGTGAAGCCGGTTTCCTTGACGTACTGGATCGCGTTGGAAGCGGTGTTGCCAGGCGTAATCAAGTTGCGGATGGTCATGCGACGCTGCGGCGGGGCAACGACGCCCGGAACACGCTGCGGAACGATCAGATCGCCAGCGGAGCCGTCCGCATCGGTGGTCAGGGCGGAGATGATCGCCTTGACCGGAATCGAAACGCGCCCCTTGCCGCCCGACTTGACGAAGTGCTTGAAGTCGTCGTGATCGGTCACCATTTCGCCGATCGACTTCCTGCGTTCCGGTCCGCCAGGTCCGCGCACCATCTTCTGTTCGATTTCGGTCATGCGAGCCGAAAGCTCGTTGTGCTTGATCAGCGCCTCGTCGGCAGCCTTCTTGGTATCTTCCGTCACCTTGCCGAGGTTCTTGAGTTCGGTGCTGGTCAGTTCGGCAGATTTCTTGACCTCATCGGCAGCCGCCTTCAGGTCGCGGGCCAGCCCTTCGAGATCAGCGCCGGCGCCGGCTGCGGCCGAAGCGGCGATAAGGCCAGGTGCATGCAGGGTCGAGAGATCAACGCCATAAAGCGTGATTGCGAAGACGGCGGCGAGGGCAAGGCACACGAAGGCGCCGAGCGCGACCGCCCGGTTGAATTTCATCGTCATAGAGATGTTCCTGTAGTTAGCGCGTGCGAAAGCTGTTCACTGCGTCGTGAAGAGCCTTGATGGCAGCGTCTGTTGCGGGGTTCGCCTCGCCCTCGGAGTCACTCCGAATGGCTTTTGCATAGCCATGCGAGGCGATCGCGAGGGCCATGCTTTTCGGGACGCCTGCCTCTCGCAGGATGTCCTCGAATTCCTTGGTAGGCATGGGATCACCGTCGCGAAGGCGACGAGCGAATTCATCCATGCGTTCCGATTTCACAGCCTCGACGCGAGCACGGCGGTTGGCCGGGAAAGTGACGCAGCTGATCTCCCAGAGATCGAGCTTCTTCAAAAGTCTGATGCCGTCTTCTTTCTCGTGCTCGATCTCGCGATAGCCGATCGACAGTCCGCGAACGGCCTTGGCCTTCAAGAGTTCATAGACCTCCTTGCCGCGCTGTATCGAGCGGATGATCCGGCCCTTACCCCAAAGGCCTTTTGCATCTTCGGCCAGATCTTCCCAAACGCCGATCGGCTCTTCGGGATTGTGCGCCCAAAGCATCACGACAGAGGTTCCATCGCGCTTGTGACGAGCCAGGCTCTCGATGAAGGCACCGGGCATAACCTTCTCGCCGTAGCTGTCGACATTCCCGAAGATGGAGCCGTACCCCTCAAAGGTGCCGTCTTCCGACAGATCCTTGATCTGCAGGCTGAAATCCTTGGTTTTCATGGTGGTCATTCCTCGTCGAGTGCGGGACCGCCGTTGTGGCCCATCATTGATTTCAGGCGCTGGTCGATCACCTCTTCAAGGCTCCCACCAAACAGCAGGCTCAACATCGCCGACCGGACCTGATTACTGGCAGGATCTTGCCGCCCGAGCTGGTCGAGGGGCAGAAGATTGGATTGCACCGTGAGCATGTCGCCACCGGGCATCGGAGCCCGGTTGTCGAGGGCGCGGCCTTCATTGCGCGTCAGGAAGCCGTTTTGCCCCAAGGCGCTCAGAAGCGCTGCTCGGCCCTGACTGTCGGCGCGCAACAGCCCCTCCAGATTGAACTCGGCAAAGATGGTTGACCGTTCAGATGGACCGATCAGCTGCTTTTTGATCGCCTGCTCGATCCGCGTCAGATACGGCCGGAGCGAGAACGTCAGGAAGCCGATCATCTGCTGCTCGAGTCCGGTTCCCCAGCTCGTCGACTTTTCCGTGTGACCGATCATAAAGGGTGGCACGCGGAACCATCGGCAAATCTCTTCGACGTGAAATCGGCGCGTCTGAAGCAGCTGCGCATCTTCCGGGTTCATGCTGATGCCGGCGAAGTCAAATCCGTGCGGCAGGGGCATGACCTTGCCGGCGTTCAAAGATCCCATGAAGCCGTTGAACAGCTCCAAAAGCTCCTTTCGCTGCGCCGATGTCGACTTGGTACCGGCCGCCTCCTTGATGAAGCCGGAGATTTGCAGGCCATTGCGGAACGTTTCGGCCGCCGTTTCGTCTGCCGCCAGCGCGGTTCCCATCGTCTGACGGGCGTAGCTGATGGGCGATAGGCCAACGATGCCACCAACCCCGAAACCGCGAACGTGGAAAACCCTTTCCTCGTCCATTTCTCGATAGCCGTCAGGACCGCTGTAGCAGTACACGCGCCGGCCTTGTTTGTTGCGACGGACACGCATCAGGTCCGGCTTCAACTGGTCGACAGCGACCAGCCTCGAACCAAAGAATTGCTTTTCGCCATAGAAATTGCCCCAAAGGCACAGACAGGCGACGATGGCCTCAAGAAACTCCGCCGCCGTCTGATCGGCATTCGGGCTGTCATGCAACAGACCATAGAGCGGAAGATCCGGAGCCACTGACTTTGCCTCGCCGTTGCGCCGGTATGTAAGCAGCGGCAACGTTCCGATTGTCTCCGACAGGAGCCGAATGCATGACCACGCGGTCGCGAGCTGCAACACGGTATCGGGCGTGACCGATTTGCCGGCCGCGCTGCTGACACCCATCGCTGCCCGCATCGTCTCCGCATCATCGCGACCGGAGAGCTTAACATTCCGCCTGCTGAATAGGCCTGTCCAAATGCTCATCCCTGCGCCGCCATTTCTTTGAGAAAATCGCCGATATCTGGCCCGGCGCCTGCCGCTTCAGGATTGCGGCTCATGAGTGAGATTGCGTTGAAGCCCGAAATCACGGGGTCGATCTTCGCTTTACCGGAAACCTGCTTGGTGATGATCACCGCGTTCCCGGCTTGCTGTGCCTTGGTATTGCTCACGCACCAGGACAGCATCTTTGAGCCACAATGCTTGAGCGTGCCGTCCTTCAGTTTGCGCTCTGCGCCCCAGATGGAACTGGACAGACGATAACCCTGCGAAACCGCAACCAAGGCTTCATCCGGAATGCCCTTGCTCGTAATTTCATCGACCATCGCTGCAACGCCTTGCGGGTCCAAGCCAATTGCGCCTCTCTCAGGCATCAGGCCAATATTCCACACCCGCTCCAAAATCGCGGCGACATCCTCGATGTCCTGTGTCGGCGTTTTGCAAATGACCAGGTCACCATCGTCGGAGAAGTCGGTCAGCCTCGCGGCGATTTCCTTTCGCAAGCGAAGAACGTCCGGCTGCGCCCATGCCCTCGACCACCACAGCCATTGTCGAGTTAGCTTGTGACGCCCGAGAAGGGTCAAGCCTAAAAGGTCGTCCAATCCCCCGCCGTCGATGCCGCCCACGATGCAATCGCAGACCTCCAAGAGGTATTCGATCGTAATGCGCCGATCGGCCGCACCAGGCCAGTAGTCCGAACCGATCCACCGCCCGCCATGCAAGGCCAGCCCGACCTGCACGTTGAGGTGCTGAGAGGCCCATATCTGAATGGATTCGTCGCCCTTCTCTCGTTCCGCCTCGAAATCAGCGACCATGCTATCGAGGTGGAGCGACCTTCCGAGGTTCGGCATAACGAGATGCCAATTCCGTGGATCCATCCACGGCTTGCCCTCGTCGATCTGCATTGCCTCCGGAAATTCGTAGAGAATGGGAAGCATGCGGATGTTGCCGGTGATCCGGCCGTCGCGGACACCGCGAGCATACTCAAGCTCGGCTTTGAATGCGCCGGCGGGCTCCTCGTCACTCTGGGTCGAGATGATGATGAAAAGGCTATCTCGGCGCCGAACCAATGCACCGCGGATCTGTCGAATGACGCGCGTCGCATAGCTGATACTACCCATAATGTGCAGCTCATCGAGCAACACGATTACCGGCTTGGAGCCAGTCATAACCTTCATGTCGAAGGTCTTGATCTTGATGAAGGCCTTCGTAACCCGGTCGCGGATGACCTTCTTGTGATCCTGAATGTGAAACCGCTTCTGAAGGTAGCCCTCCTCGTCGTCTTCGATCATCCCGACGGCTTGCTGAAAAGCGGCGTCGGCGATTTCCTGCGTGGGGCCGACAAACAGGATCTCGGCGCGCGGGATCTTGTTCGCCAACAGACAGGTGACGATAAGACCGCCGGAGTATGTAGTCTTCGAGTTCTTCTTGCCGACCAGGGCGAAGATCTCGGACACGTGGCGCACGCCATCGTCGTCTACGCTGCCAAAGACAGTTCGGACGATATCTTTGAACCAAGGACCGCAAGCCTCGCCGAGCGACGGCTTGTCGTCGATGTCAGGAACCCGAAGCTTCTCGAAGATGCGAAGGCCACGTTCCGCCTTTGCTTCGTCTAACGGCAGGTCCGGAATGATTGAACGCCCCTGCTGAAGCCGTTCAAACCAATCCGGGCAAGCAAAATTCCAGCTGCTTGCCAGCGCTTCCGGACTAACGGCGAGGCTCATTGCAGGAGATTTCCCCAGTCGCTGTTCTGATGGCCGGTCTTGGCGTCTTCATCGAGCTGGGCTTTCTTGCCCAGCTTCTCTGGCTTTGGATCTTTTGCGGGCTGACGCCTCTGAGGCGCTGCAAGTTGCGCTTTGTCGGCCAGATCCAGAATTCGGCCCGTCGCAACTGAGTTGCCTTGGCGCATGCGCTTGTATGTGACCATCAGCGCTTCGGCCTCGACAATGTCCGCACCCGCATCGAGCTCGCGGGAAAAATGTTTGCGCAACGTCTTCTCGTCGCAGCCGATGTAGCGGGCAATCCGCTCATGGTTCCAACCTGCGCACCGCAGGACAGTCACAAGCTCTTGATTTTCCGCCACTTTTGCGTAGCTCGGCCGACCACGCCTGTCTTTGATCGGCGCAATCGGCTTGCCGAAGAGGTCGAGTTCCAAGCCCTCTTCGCCTTCCAGGTCAGATTTCTCGCTCATGACGGAAATAAAATCTCTGAATGAGGGGGACGCGGGTCTAGGCGCCGGAGGCCCGCAGACTTTTGACCCACCCCCCTTGCGTCCCGGTCGCGGCGACCCTAGGGTTGCAATCCCTGCCTTCACAGGCAGTCTGGAAGGGTGGCCGAGTGGTTGAAGGCTCCTGACTGATACTCAGGCAGACGTGAAAGCGTCTCGCGGGTTCGAATCCCGCTCCTTATTTGAGAACGCCGCTCCGGTTCGCCGTCGAGCGGCGTTCCGCATTTACGGACCGAAGCTGCGCCGTTCCTCTTTCTGCTTGAGCTTGTCGTGGCACGGCTTGCAAAGGCACTGCAGGTTGCCCTCATCCCAGAACAGCTGCTCGTGGCCTTGGTGTCGGATCTTGTGGTCAGCGACCAGTTGAGAGGTGTTGGGTTCGATGCGTCCGCATCCCACCATCTGGCACGTGAAGAGATCACGCTTCAGCACCTGCATGCGCAGCTTCTGCCAACGCGCCGTCTTGTACCACTTCCGCCAGGTCACGTTGCGATCGCGCTCTGCGAGGCGAGCTGCTTCACCTTCCGGCCGAGCGATTCGTGAGCCCAGCGTCGTCAGCCGTGGCTTGAGTGTTGAGAGTCTGCCCATAACCCTTAAACGAAAAAAGGCGACCTTTCGGCCGCCTGTCATCTGGTCATAGCTTTCGCACTGGCCCTGAGTCGGTGCCTCGCTTTGGAGGCGGTCAGGGTAAGG
Organism: Ensifer sp. ENS08; assembly: GCF_014852195.1. Classification (NCBI taxonomy): domain Bacteria; kingdom Pseudomonadati; phylum Pseudomonadota; class Alphaproteobacteria; order Hyphomicrobiales; family Rhizobiaceae; genus Ensifer; species Ensifer sp. ENS08. The sequence goes on along the minus strand of NZ_JACVBF010000013.1, from coordinate 195,745 downwards.
GGCTGGTGAACGTTGGTCCCTGAGGCTGGCGCCTGCTCTGCCCTAGCTCTAGGCTAGGGGATCGGAGGGGTACGTCTTCCGGCTCGTCCGTTGGGAGAATGACTCTCATAACTTCTTCAAATACGCAAGAGGCATGCTCTCAATGTCGAAAGCCTTGCCCTGCACATCAATACGAACGCTGGCCTTCGCCTCGCGGCACCACTTAACCGCCGTCACAATGCACCTGAACCCGGAGAACGGGCCGAACACGATATCCGCCTCAGTGCCCTGCCCGATGCTCTTGTCCGTCGCGACACGCAGCGGGTTTTTGCTCCTGAAAACAGCCACATCGCTATCCTTGATCACGTGATAGCCCGCAGCACCGCCAACGAAGTCGAGAACGTTTTTCTGGTTTCGAAGCGCTGAAAACGCCTCCGCTGACGGCACCAGGCGAACCAGCAGATAGCTCGCCAATCGCGGCACTTCGGCCTCGATTTTCCTGCCGGCTCGTACAGAAACGATCTTCTCGCGAGGCAAGAAGACCTCAACATTGGCCGCCGTCAGTGCATTTTCCACATCGAATTCTTTACCGCGCAAGACGTGCAGGCAGTACCAGCGGGCGTTTTCAGGGTTCATTTCGGTCACTTTCATTGAGGCTGCCTTCAAATTCCTTGCTGCGATTCGCCGTATGCGATCCCTGAAACCGTCTCTCGGTTCGGTCGCGAGCGGTGTCCCAATCATGCCCCTATGCTGCATCATCAACGCTCCGCTCCTCTGCCTTTGCCGCACGAGCGGCGGTTTCAAACTCGTCGAGGCCTTCCGGCCCGCCCTTCGGGAAGTAGACGACGCGCATCGAGCCGGGATCAGCCACGAAGGGCCAATTCATCGCGGCATAATGATCGCGCCAACGCCCGTACATCTCGCAGCCAACGCGCACCGCCTCGCACAGATCGGAGAACACCGCACACCATGCCTCGGCCTTCTCTGAGCCACGCTCGGCCGCCAGATCGTTGAGCCTGTTGGCCTCGGGATAGCCAGTCTCCAGCAAGCGACGGCGATGCTCTGTGCCCTCGAAGTCGACAGGGAACACGAGATCCTTGCCGTCCCACCAGATGCCCTTGCGAGCTAGGTAAGCTTGCGCTCGCGCTTTGCTGGTGCGGCTGAGGGTTTCGAACATGTTGCGGGCAGATTGACGAGCGTCCTCGGGCATGGCGATCGCAACCGGTCCGTTGAGGAGCGCCAACGTTCGAAGCCCTGCCCATTGCGGACCGAAGGGCGCAACGTTCACGCTCTCGGGGGCGCTCATCTTCGGTACGATCGCGGCAACGTCGATGAACTTCCGATCCCTCAGGTAGACGCCGAGCGGGGCGGCATCGGCCTCGCCCTTGCGCTCGCCGGATTTCACCTTGGGGCAAGCAGCCAGATAAGCGTCGCGGCGCTCCTCGGCCAGCAGACGATCCTCAGGCGAGAGCTTGACGAACTGGTCGAAGCCCCATTTGGTCGACGACTTGAGGACGTTCGGCCACGGATTGCGATGACGGCCGATCTCCAGAGCCTTGTATCGACGCTCAAGCTCTTTCCGATCTTCTTCCCGCTCTTCGCGCGCACCCTCTCTCTCTAATGGTTCTATTGGTGGTTCTATTACGGTTTGGGTGTCACCGTGACACCCGTAATTGTCGTCGGTGTCACCCATAGCTGTCGCCGTTGACACGGGTGTCACTGTGTCATGGGTGACACCATGACACCCCTCGGCGACCGCTTTGGCGAGGGGAAGCCGGTTGATGGCAGGCATATTGAAGTCGTAGCGCGTCGCCTCGCCGGGGCGATTTCCACCCTTTTTCACGACAAGCAATAGCCCCTCATCCACGAAGGATGCGAGCATGCGCTGCACGGTGCGCTCGGAAAGCTCGGTCTCGACAGACAGGCGCGAGATCGTAGGGAAAATGCCCTTGCCCTCGTCGTCGGCGAAGTCGGCCAGGCGAACGGCGAGCATCTTGCGATTAGCCGAGCCGAGGTGCGCCTTGAACAGTTGCGACATGATAGCGATGCTCACACTGCACCGCCTACCGGCGCGAGCTGCGCCGCGCCCAAGAAGCCCTTGAACCGGATCTCGACCTGACGAATCGCGCCGCTCCGCGACTGCTCCGAGCCCGAGGCCGGATGACCCGTCTCGGTCACCCAGATCCGCCAGCGCCAAACCTTGGCCCTTCGCACGGGCGGATAGATCGCGCCCACATCTACGTTACCGCACATCAATACGTCCCTATAGCCTTCATCCAACCAGTTCATGCTGCTGCCCTCTGCACCGCGAGGTGACCGCAATTGGCCGCGACGAGGGCGCGCGCGACCGGGGGAGAGACGGAGTTACCGACGCAAGAGACCTGCACGGACTTGGAGAAGTCGCGCCAGACCGACGCGCCTGTGTGGTAGTCCCACGCTCCGTCGATGATGTAGTTCGGTGGGAAGCCCTGCGCGTTGTAGAGTTCCCGCGGTGTCAGCATGCGCATGCCGATATCGACGATAATGAAGGTCGCCCCGCCGATCTCGACGGTGACGAACTCGCGATCGTCCCAGAAACCATGCGCCCGCATGAATAACGCGACCTGCCGCGCCCGTTCGGCCTGAGCATCGGTGAAAGGGGGCACCCCAATCGTTGCTTCGATATGCCCGTGACGGTCTTTGGTGGTGACCGTCCGCATTGGTTCTGTCTCGTGCTGCCCTTCGCCCGTGCCGTAGTAGGCCTGCAGATAGGGCGTCACGAGCTGCGACTTGCCGCCGCCATCTGCCATCACCGTCGCCGCCGGAACGTCCACTCCGTGGCCGGTGGACGTGCCGAACTGGCGAGCGACAAACGCTGATACGACACCCTGTTGACTTCCGGTCTGCGTGACCGTCGATAGCGGTTCATCGGCAGCTCTACCAGGATTGACGCCACCGTCGCGCCGGCTGTCGCTGTTGTGCTGCGCCATAAACGCGACAGCAACGCAGCCATCGGCCTTCGCCGTAATGGTTGCCGCCGGTTCGTCGCCGCCCCGTGGCCGGCTCTGCCCCGCCCGGCCACCGCAGCCGACCAACGTAGGCACGATAACGGCGTTCTGGTCTTTGCTGCTCGCGGTGATCGTGTGGTGAGGATCTTCGACGGACCGGATAGAGCCGCCCTGCTGCGCAGCCGTCAGGACCGGCGCAACCAGCGTTAGACCAGCGCCACCGGCAGTAATCGTGTGGGTCGGCTCGTCAGCGCCATTGAACGGCTTGCCCGCGTTCCGCATGGTCATCAGATGGGGCGCGATCACCGCGTGGCCGATCCCTCCAGCAGTCACAACACCATGCGGCTCATTCAGCGGGTACTCCCGCCGTCCGCCGCTGTCCCCGTGAGCCACCGATATCAGGGAGGGCGCGATAACAGCCTTCTCACCACGGTTAGCGCCTGTGATCGCGTTGAACGGCTGATCCAGCGGCTCAAGCCGAGCGCCATGCGTGAGATTCACAAGGAAAGGCTGCTCGGCATCGAGAACGTAGCGCTTCATACCGCGAGCGACGCGGGCCATGGTCGCGTCGGCGAGCGGACGGACAGCCCGAAGCTGGTGCTTGCCCCAGATCTCGGCGGGCGTATCGAAGATCGACGGGCACGGCAGCGTCCAATCGATGCACTCTGCGGCGGTGCGCCAGGGCAGCTTCTTGCCTTCGATGACATCAGGATCGGATGGCTTTCCGTGCGTCGGCTCAGGCCAGACGATGGGCTGGCCGTCAAAGCGGATGATGACGAAAAGGCGCTTGCGGATCGTCGGCGCACCGAAGTCGCAGGCCTTCAACTCGCGAAACTCGATCTTGCCGCCAAGTCGCCGCAGCTTCCCGCACCACTTCTGGAACAGCTCGCCCTTGCGCTCGGGATCCGGCATCAGGCCGCGCTCGGTCTCCACCAGTGGGCCGTAATCTTTGAACTCCTCGACGTTCTCCATAATGATCACGTCGACCTTGCCGCCGCTCTTCTGGATACGCTCTACCCAGCCGGGGATAATCCAGCAGAGATCGCGAATGTTGCGTTCTACAGGCTTGCCTCCCTTGGCCTTGGAGAAGTGCTTGCAATCAGGCGAGAACCACGCCAGCCCGATATGACGGCCTCGCATATGGTCGAGCGGGTCGATCTGGTAGACGTTCTCCGAAATGTGCTCGGTTTCGCGGTGGTTGGCCGCATGCAGTGCCAGCGCAGCGGGATTGTGGTTGATCGCGATGTCGGGGGATCGGCCAAGCGCCATCTCGATACCCGTCGACGCGCCGCCGCCACCCGCGAAGCTGTCGACGATCATCGGAACGTCAGTCCAAACTGCCGACATGGCGGCGGTGCTGATCTCGGCCAAAAGGTCACTTCGAAACATTCGCGGCCTCCATGGTAGCGGGCTCGCCGACAAGGGCGAGCAGTTCGGTGCGAGCGATCTCGCGGGATTGGGTGATTTCGGGTTTCAGCGTGCCGTCCGGCTCACGTACCGCACACAAGGCGGCAATCTCGGTCGCGAGGTAGGTGAGGCCCTCGCGAAGGTTGGCGCGGACCAGAAGTGACCGGATCGACAACTGGTCGCGATAGAGAACGCTGGCAGGGACAGTGAGAAGCCAGCGGGCGCGCTCGCAATTATCGGCAGCCCTTATAAGATCTTCGACGAGGAGCGACGTCACGGGGCGCTCCCCATGGCGGGTCGCCATCGCCCCTCACCATCTGGAACGATCAGCCCATCTGCCTCGAAGCTGGCTAGCAGGGCACCGGCCACCAGGTCGCGAACACCGACGCCTCGGCGCATGGCGCCGATGTCGAAGGGCTCCGTTTGAGCATTGAGCCAATTGAGCGCACGATCCCGCTCCTCGCTGACGCGCTTATCGAGCGTCTTGCGCGGTGTTTCGCGGGCGAATTCGTCAGGCTGCGATGGCGCGGAGAACGACATGGGGGCGATGTTCCCGCCTGCCCCCGGCAAGAGAGCCTTGGCGGTCTCGAACTGCTTCCAGTCAACACGGATGATGCGCGGGAATCCGTCTCCGTAGGTTCCGTCGTCGTTGCGCTCCCAAACGAAGAACGCCGTATTCATCTGGCTTGACGCCTCGGGGCCGCTCCATCCGTCCCGGTGCATCATCGGCAGGCGGCGGCTGAACAGATAGATTCGGGATGGCGGGTTCTCGTCCATGACGAAGACCCGGTTTGGATCGGCGAATCCGGCTGCAAAGTTCCAGTTGAGCAACAGCGCCATCTTGCGCGGCTTGTGCTCGCGCAGCGCATGGGCGGCGAAGGTGTTTGCCAGATCGTCATAAGGTGGGTTGGTGACGATATCGGCGCCCTCTGAGCCGCCAGCCTTCGAGAGCAGGAAATCACCAACCTGCTGCAACTCGCCGTGTCGCGTAGCAACGCCACGATCGACGAGATCCGCAATCATCACCTCGTAGCCCGCCGCCTCCAGCGGACGCAGTATCGCGCCCTTGCCGACTGCCGGTTCCTTGACTGTCGCCGAGAAGCTTTCGAGCGCCAGCAACGTTCGGATAGCCTCGATCGGTGTCTCGTAAAGCTGGTCGCCCTTCTCGTCCCTCGAAGCTGAACGCGTGCCGATTGCGTGGCGGATAGCGTTACGCGTAGGCGCGAGCCCCGCTTCAATCCGATCAGCAATGGCGCGCTCGACAATACCGGGGGCCTTTAGCTCGGCATCGCGCAGCTTTCGCGCTTGGTGAAGTGCGCGGCGATCGACGCCGATTTCCTCAAGTTTGAAAATGTCGTCAGTCTGGACATTTTTCGGACGCCCCTTGCCCGACACCTCTCCGCGCCCTTGCGCAGCGTCCACGATCTCCGCAAGCCGGATGGTCGCATAGGTCTCGACCTTCAACGCATCCGCCTGAATCGCCCGAAACTTCTTGATCAGTTCCCTGCTGGCCTTGACCTTCTCGGCATAGTTCGCCGCTGCTTTGGCTTCCTCGTAGGCACCGCCCGAAAGCACGAGCGCATGGCGAACGTCGTCTTCCGTCAGCGCACCGCGCGCCCGTTCGACGGTCGCCAACAGGTCGTTTTCGTCGGCGCGAACGGCGATTGCGGGGGGCTCGTTATTCGGCTTGGAAAAATGCACGCAAGGCGGTGACGTGAACAAAACAACGCCACCACCACCGCCTTCGATGGCGATCGGCTCGACAACGGCGATCTGAGCATGATTGGCCGCGTGAAGGGCGACGGCTTCGCCCCTGTGGTTCACAAGCTCGGCGACAGAAACCGGTCGATCTATTCCGGAAAGCTCGTAGCCTTTTTCGGTCGGATACCAGATGCAAGCGTCTTTTGGGTGGCGGCGCAGCAGTCCCCGGCTGTTGAGGTTTCTGCAGGTCTTCATGTCGCCCTCGGTCCCGACGACCAGCACGCCTTCGGCCAGCGCCGCGGACATGAATCTCTCTGCCTTCTCGCCTAAGTTCTTCGGGAGGTCGCCAATCATTCGCCGTCACCGCCGACGACACGCAGAGCGGCCTTACCGCCGCCCTGCGCCCTGATCGTTGCGAGCGACGCCCGAAACTCCGTCAGCGCGTTGATTTGAGCTGCGGCCTTGCGGTCGGCCACATCGGCCTCGGCCGCGGAAACGTAGCCGTCCGCGATGGCGAGCGAGAAGCTGTGCGTCAGTTCGGCGTCGTGTCGCTTCGCCTCGGCGAACGTTGCAAACACGCTCGTCTGGCCGCGCTTTTCCTCCTCGGGGTCGCTGAGCCGCCGCCCGTTGATTTCCGCCATGACGGCGGTAACCAGGGCGACGCCGGTATCGGCCTCGCAGACGACGATTGCAGCAAGCGGCATCAGATCCGACTCAGTCGAGCTGTTCCAGCGTCCGACTTGGCTCTTCGAAAACGTGGTGATCTCTGCAACGCGTTCGATGCCGCCGGCGCGCTTGATCAGATCTCGCTGTGCCGCCTTGATGCGATAATTCCAGGTTTCGGAAACGGTCATTAGCTGCCTCCAAGGCAATGAAAAGCGCTTCCCGCGCCGGGAAATCCGGTCGGGTTTTCCCGTGGTGGGAAAGGTTCGGAAGTGAGAGATTCAGGCCGTCAGCTCAGGGAGGGCCGCATGGATAGGCGGATGGGAAAACAGCGGCAGGGACGCGCAGGCCAGACGCGCGCCCCTGCCAGGTGGCAAGGCGCACGGGAGGGAGGAAGCCCGCGCTTATCGTGCCTTGCGATGGTGACTTTCTCATTCGGCACCCACTGGGGGTCCAAAGACATCCCGCCTCAAATCGTGTCGGGAAACGCCAGTCTCTCGTTCAATCGCAAGAACACGCTCGGGCGGTGCCTCTTTCCACTGAGACACCGCCTGCGGCGTGATGTTGAGTTTGCGGGCAAGAGCCGACGAACCGCCGACAGCTTTCCTCGCACGATCCAACGATTCAATTGAGAGTGAGTGTTCCATGGCGAGCAGTAAAAGCACAGCTTTAAAACAGATGCAAGCTACACTTAAATGGACGCGCGATGAAAGTTCCTCTTTCAATGCGCGTATGAACGATAGCGAACTTGCAAAGAAAATTGGCGCCGCGATCAGGACAGCCCGCAAACAGCGAGGACTGGTCATGCGCGAAGTCGCAGAGGCGGCCGATGTTAGCACCGGAGCTGTGGGCAACTGGGAGCGCGGCGCCAATGTCCTGTCGATGGATAACCTTCAGGCAGTGGCGCGCCTACTTAAACTAGATCCGGTCGCGCTCAGCCGAGGCGAACTAACCTACCTTGGCGTAGACGATCCGCTCGAACTGGCCGACGCGGAGATAGTCGGCGAGCGGGGCCCAGCTCCAACCGGGCCACTCGATGTGGAAGTGCTAGGGGTTGCAGCCGGTGGAGACGACGGAGACTTTACGCTGAATGGCGAAGTCTCGGGTTACGTTCGCCGCCCGCCAGGCATTGCCCATCTCCGCTCAGTGTTCGCACTCCACGTGATTAGCGACAGCATGGTCCCCCGCTACGAGCCCGGAGACTTGATTTACTGCGGCGGACGCCACGCCGTGCCCGGAGATGACGTAGTCATCGAAATGTACCCCGACGAAGGCGAATCACATGGAAAAGCCTATGTGAAGCGCATGACGCGCAGAGCCAAATCGGAGCTAGTGTGCATCCAATACAATCCCGCGACCGAACTCACCTTTGACGCGTATCGCATCAAGAACCTTTGGCGGATCATCCCGCTGCGCGAGCTTCTCGGCTATTGAGCCGAGCCGCCTCGACGCGGACGCGATCAGAGTCGCAGACAAACATCACTTGAATTGAAATTGTCTTGCCAGGAAGGCCTTCTTCCCGGCACGAGGAGCATTGCAAACGTGCACCCAACTGGGCAACCGAGGTCATTGGCCCGACACCCCGACCGTACAGCTCCTTTGGCTTCCGCCATCGTGAATGGCCACAATCTCCGCACTCGATAGAGAGAGACGATACCTGACCTAGGGTTGGGTCGGACGCTGGCAACATTCCATCAAACCTCCTTTGTTCTCTTTTCGTTCGCAATATTGATTCTTTCATACCGCTTGTCGAATCGTTTTTGTTAAAGCCCACTTTTAAAGTACAGCTTGCAAATTGATTTAAGCCGTGCTTTCTTTCGCTTGCCTCGTTAAAGGCGACCGCGGGAAAGATTGGCATCAATCTCCGCGTCGCCGGGAGGTTTCACCCGGTTCAAGAACGGAGACACACATGCAACCGAACGGCGGAATCAAAACTCGGCACACCCTCCAGCGCATGGCAAAAGCCATGGTCGAAGTTGGCGAGGGCTGCACGGCCGAGGATCTCAAGCGCCACAACTTCACCCCTGACCAGATCCGCCTGTTCGGCCCGAAGGCCAGCGAACTCGCCACCGCCATGGCAAACGCGGCGTAAGGCCATGGCGAAGAGAGCCCGCCGCCACGATCCGCAGCCGTCCCCTGTAAACGACAAGCCTGTTTGGATCGTGCGCGGCGCGCTCGCCGCCATCGCCTCAAGCCTCATCCTTTTCGCGGCCTTCTTCTGGACCCTCTCGCCATGACTAAAATCGGAACCGGCTGGCTCGACACCATCCGCCAGTCCCACGGCACGCGTCTCGCTGCCGCCGTCGTCGACTGCCGCCTAGGCAGCATGACCAACGCGACCGAGAGCTTCCAGGAGATCGCCGGCCGCCACGGCGTCGATCCTCACGACCTCTGCGCCCTCTGGCTCGACGACCCAACCCGACCCTACGCCACCGACATCAACGCCGCCGCGATCCGCGAAGGAGCAGCCGCATGAACATCCGCAATCCGAGCCTTGAGCGCATCGCCGAAGATGTGACCGTTTCCAATCAACCGGACCTCCCTCTGGCTGACGGGGATGACGACACGCCAAGGACGCTGGAGGACTTCGAGCCTCCGGCGCCGGAGTGGGTCGAGCGCGTCTATCGCTACATGGCCGAGGGCAACATTGCGGCCGCCATGGACGAATTCTCGCGCGAGTTCGGGCTTGCGCCCCCGTCTCACGCAAAGGCAGTCGCGGATCTCCTCACGAGCGCGAGAGGCTAACCGCATGGCCGAAATCTGGTTCACACTCCACCGCTCCAATCTGCACCAGGCGCTGTCACGCGTGATGGGTGCGATCGAGACCCGCAACACGATCCCGATCCTCTCTCATGTCCTGCTGGAGCCAATGACCGATGTGGTTCGGCTGCGCGGTTCCAATCTCGATCTGCAGATTGATGCCGAATGCGAAGCAATCTCGATCGGCGATCCGATCCCGTTCGCCATCCCGGCCGACAAATTCAAGTCGATTCTCGCGACCCTGCCGGAAAACGCCGAAGTCAGCTTCGGTCCCGGCCGCAGCAAGGACAGCATCTCAATCTCGGCGGGCAATTCGCGCTTGTCCGTTCCCTTCCTGCCGGCGCAGGATTTTCCGGCTATCCCGATCAAGGGAGAACTTGGCTGGACCGACATCGCAGGCAAGCCTCTGGCCCTCGCAATCGACAAGGCGAGCTTTGCGCTCAACAAGGCCGATGACCGGCCCTATCTCACCGGCTACTGCCTTCACGGGGAGCGCGGCGGCGATGGGATGGTGGTGGCGACCACGGACGGCCTGAGCCTCGCAAGAATTGTCGCGCATACGGGCGGCTGCCCTGCCCTCCCGAAGCCGGGAAACTCGTATCCGCAAGTCATCCTGCCGCCACGCGCCGCCGACAGCATCCGTAAGCTGCTCGATGGGGCCAGCCAAGGAGCTCGCATAGCGGCGACGGATGCCATCCTGGCGGTGCAATTCGATGGCGTGACCATCACCACCAAACTCATTGACGGCATCTATCCGGAGTACGAGCGCGTAATCCCCGCGCCCGGCGATGCGCGAATTGGCGTGAAAATGGATGCGCTGTCCTCCGCCATCAAACGCGTCTGTGTGATGATCGACGATGCCAAGGCCGACGCCCTGTTCATTCGCACACGCGATGGCCACGTGAACATCGACATGGTGAGCCGCGAGGGTGGCTCTGCCCACGATGCCTTTCCGGGCGAGATAGAGGCGCCGGCAGATCTGGAACTGAGCCTCAACGGCCTGCAGCTGTCAAAGATGCTGGAGAGCGTCAACAGCCCGGAAATCAACCTTCACACTACGGCTGACGCTGCGCGCGTCCTTGTGCGGCCTGTGGGCGTGCCGGGTGAGACTTACGTGCTCAGCATTATGAAGCCTCGCTTCTCCGCCGTGGAGCAAGCGGCATGACCAGCGATCCGAAGCGCCGCCGCGGCGCCGCCTATCGAAAAGGCTTCCAAGACGCCCTCGCTCGGGCGATCGAGATCGTCGACCGCTGCCTCGAATGCAAGGGCGACGACGATCCTGCCGAACTCCCGGCGCGTCTCCGCGAGATCTCTCTGGAGGAGCGCCGGTGAACCTTGAGCTTGCTAAGGCGAAGTATCGCGACGCCCGCCAGCTGCTCGGCCTCGCGAGCGAGGAATGGTGCGAATTCTACGATCCCGAACACGGGCAGAACGAAATTTGCTCAAAAGAGCCCATGACCGGCGAAGTCGAGGCGATCGCATTGATCCTGCCGTCGTGCGGTTTCGAAGATCGACGCCTGATGTCCCATGCCCCGACCTACATGCGCGCAATGGACTTCCTCCTGCAGTACGCCTTCGGCGAAATCGTCAGGCTGCGCCGGAACTCCGGGCAGCGCGCGGAAAAGCCGAAAGACTTTGCCGCAGAATGCTCAATGAAATGCGCCGAACCGGCCTTCAAGAAGTATCTCGAAGAAAGGCACGGGCTCGAAGCTCCCCTGACCAATGACCGCGCAGCGACGCGCGTGCGCTCCGTCCTCGCGATTTCGTCCCGGAGGGAATTAAACGACAATCCCGCCGCCGCCGAGCGTTGGAAGCAACTGCGCGCGGATTTCGATCTCTGGAGGCGGCACGGATGATGATGAGCCGCCGCGAGGAGATCCGCGAGAAGATCATGGCGAGGGTCGTCGTCGACCCCGTAACCGGCTGCTGGATCTGGCAAGGCCCCACGTCGGGCAGCAAGGGCCGCGGAAAGAACTATCCGCGGATGAACCTAAGCGGCCAGACGGTAGCCGTGCATCTGGTCATGTGGACCAACGAACACGGCTACATCCCCGGCAAGAAGCAGCTCGACCACAAATGCCGCAACCGCCTCTGCGTTAATCCGAACCCCAAACATACGGAGTTGGTGACGCACAAGCAGAACCAGAAGCGCCGCGACCAGGCGCGCGCCGAAGCCGCAATGATCGGCCACAACGGCGGGCCAGCGCTCGAATGCGAGGAGATCACCCAATGAGCCGAGAAACGACGGCCGTCGACACGCGCCCTCGCCGCTCCGCCCTGCTTCCGCAAGGCCTTCCGCCCTTTGGCGTCACGCGTGAGCAGGCGGCCCTGCTTTTGAGCATCAGCGTGTCTCTGTTTGACAGCGCCGTTGAAGTTGGCACCATGCCACAACCGAGAGTGCTCTTCGGGCGAAACATATGGGATGTCGACGAGCTTTGGGCGAGCTTTCGCGCGCTACCACACAAAGCCGGCATGAGCCGAGACCCCGACGAGCTGCGACCACAAGGGAACGCTTTCGACAATGCCAAAAAGGCTTGATGACAAACTGCAGAAGGGCGTGAGCCTTGATCGCGACTGGCGCACCAGAGAAGCGCGCTACTATTTCCGCGCGCCGGGCCGGAAGAAAGTCCGCCTCAAAGAGACACCCGGTACCGATGCTTTCGACAAGGAAGTTGCTTGCGCCCGCCTTGGAATTCCCTACGTGCCTGAAGGCGCAGAGCCGCCGCCTGCCGTTGTGACGCTAAAACGAGATCCAGCCGAAGGAACCGTCGATTGGCTCTATGCGGAGTACAAGCGGCGCGCAACCATCAGCGCCGGCGTCATGGCGCGACGGGCGACCATCTTCGAGGAGGTCTGCGATTACAAGTTCGGCTCAGCTCGATGTGGCGACCTACCATACGCTGACATGCGCAAGCGCCATGTCGTCGAGATCCGCGACGCCGTACGAGACAAACCCGGTTCGCGCAACGATGTGAAGAAGGCCATCTCCGCCTTGTTCGCGTGGGCCGTTGAAAGCGACCTCGCGCAGATGAACCCGGCCGCGAAGATCAAGCTTTTGCACTCCGGCGACGGCTTCCACACTTGGACGGTCGACGAGGTGCGCCAGTACGAGGCCAAACACGGCGCAGGCACGAAGGCGCGCCTTATGCTTCACCTGGCGCTCTACACCGGCCTTCGCCTCGATAGTCTCTCCATTGTCGGCCTCCAGCACATTCGCAATGGCCAATTGACGATCCGTCCGGAAAAGACGCGCAAGTCGAGCGGCGTCATCGTCGACATTCCGGTGCTGCCGGAGCTGCAAAAGACGATCGACGAGTGCCCGACTGGCAACCTGACCTTCCTCGTCACCGAGTTTGGCAAACCATTCACAACGAACGGCCTTGGCAACAAGATGCGGGACTGGTGCGACCAGGCCGGATTGTTCCACTGCACCACTCACGGCCTGCGGAAAGCCGGCGCCACGATCGCCGCCGAGAACGGCGCCACGGATGAAGAGCTGATGGCAATTTTCGGCTGGACCACAAAGAACCAGACGACGACCTACACCAAGAAAGCCCGCCGCAAACAGATGGCGGCAAGTGCGATGCACAAGCTCATTCCGGGAGAGGGCTAGCGGTCAAAGTCTGAAGCGATCGCGCCCGTCGTCTAAAAGAGATCTGACCCAAATGGAACACCTTCAGCGGATACTAATCTTCGGCAATGGCGGGACAGGCAAGACTTGGCTGGCCCGCGAGATCGGCGACATCCTTAGACGTCCTGCAATCCACCTTGACGATCTCCGCTGGGCTTCCGGCCAGTACGGTGTCGCGCGAGACAATCAACTGGTTTTCGATGAAGTCGTCGAAGCCGGCAAGGCCGAGAGTTGGCTGATGGAAGGCGTATATGGATGGCTTGCCAATGCTGTTCTGCATCGGGTGACAAGCTTGATCTGGATCGATTTGCCCGAAGAAGATTGTGTCGCCAATATTATTGCCCGAGGCATCCAAGGCGGAGGCAGTGAGGAAGATTTCCAAGAACTGATCAAGTGGGTACGCGAGTATCGGAAGCGCGAAAACTCTTCAACCAGCTATGCCGGGCATGAGAAGCTGTTCGAAGCCTGCGCTGGGTCAAAGGTTCTTTTGAAGAGCCGTTCGGAGGTGATCAATCATGCGGAGATCATTCGGGCTATCGCCGCTTAGGGCCGAACCGCGCCTCAACTCGCCTTACAAACTCACCCATAGCCGACAAGGGGGCAATCTGACGCACGGATCATGAACAAATTTGTCCCACACATTTTGACATTGGAAAATGTGGGACAAAAACAGCAAAAAAAGACAACAAAAACAATAGCTGTTAGGTGTAGGTGGTGCCCCATGCCGGGGTCGAACCAGCACTCCTTTCGGAACTCGATTTTGAGTCGAGCGCGTCTACCAATTCCGCCAATGGGGCTCAGGGAAGTGCGATATCAGCGGCTCGGATTTACACGAAGGATTTCGCCGTGGTCAACCATCATTTTCAGGATGCACGACCAACAATCACGAAAGCGTGCGGGCCGCTCACAGCCGCTGCGATTTACAGCGCGCACGATCCTGCCTAAGAAGGCGCCATCCAGTTTGCACTGCGGCATCCCTCGGTTTCGAGTTGCCGCCCGCGAGGTATAGATGATCGACGCCGCCACCCAATCCCGCCAGCATTTGCTGATCGCCGTTATCGTAACACTCGGCATGGCGGCGACCGTGGGCGGCGCGCTCGGCTTCGAGCATGTCGGTGGCTATATTCCCTGCGCGCTCTGCCTGTTGCAGCGCGATCCCTACTACTGGGGCATCCCGGTCGGTGTTTTGGCAATCGCCACGAGCGCGTTCAAACTGCCGGCGTGGACGACACGCACTCTGCTTCTCATCGTCGGCATCCTGATGCTGGTCGGCGCCGGCATGGGCGTCTATCACTCGGGCGCCGAATGGGGCTTCTGGGAAGGACCGTCCACCTGCGCCACGACCGCGCAAGGGATTTCGTCGAATGTCGGTGATCTGCTGGGCGATCTCGATTCCAAGCATGGCCCGTCCTGCACTGAAGCCTCCTTGCGGGTGCTCGGGCTCTCCTTTGCCGGATGGAATGTGATCGCCAGCCTCATCCTCGCAGCAATCGCCTTGCGCGGTGCGGCAAAGGCGCGCTGATCCCAGATCGCTCTCGGGAAACAGGCAACGCCCCGACAAGGGGGTTCGCGAGCGCACGCACCTCTCCTGACCCCGCTTTGGGCTTAGATCCGGCAAGAAGGCACGAACAGCGTCAGGGCTGCAGTTCGACGTCCCAGTAGAGATAGTCCATCCAGCTTTCATGCAGATGGTTCGGCGGGAAGAGCCGGCCGTTGTTGTGCAGGTCCTGCACCGTCGGCTGGAAAGGCCTCTGGTGCGGGAACATGCCGGCTTGCTTCGGCAGCTTGCTGCCCTTGCGTAGATTGCAGGGTGAGCAGGCTGCGACGACATTGTCCCAGGTCGTCTGGCCGCCGTGAGCGCGGGGCACCACGTGATCGAAGGTGAGATCGTCGGGCGAACCGCAATACTGGCATTCGAATTTATCGCGCAGGAACACGTTGAACCGGGTGAAGGCCGGGTGGCGTGAGGGCTGCACGTAGCTCTTGAGGCAAACAACGCTCGGCAGTCGCATCGAGAAGCTCGGAGACGACACCGAATGTTCGTACTCGGCAAGGATATTTACACGGTCAAGGAAGACGGCCTTGATCGCGTCCTGCCAGGACCAAAGCGACAAGGGGTAGTAACTCAGCGGCCTATAGTCAGCGTTCAAGACGAGCGCCGGCAAGGCCTGTGGTGAGACTGCAATCGTCAAGCGTATTCTCCTGATCGATTCGGCATCTGCACCTTCTATATTAGGCCCGTTGCAACAGGATTGTGAAGCCGGAAACAAAAATGCGTGCGCTGGATTCGCTTTTTCCTTCAAGGTGTCACAGGAACAGCATCACGACGCATTTCCTGTGAATAATAGGCCCAGAAGAGGCGTGCGGCGACGCTGCGCCAGGGCGACCACGAAGCGGCGAGCGAATCAATTTCACGTGCGCTCGGGCGCAGTTCGAGGCCCAGTCCGTGACCGATCGCGTTTTGCAGCGCGACGTCGCCGGAGGGAAAGACATCCGGATGACCGGCGCAGAAGAGCAGATAGACTTCCGCCGTCCAGCGCCCCACCCCCTTGATCGCCGTCAGCTCCCGGATCGCCTCCGATCCTTCGATGTTGCAGATCGCGTCGAGATCGATCTGACCGCTGACGACCACCTCGGCCACGCGCCTCAGCGCCTCGGCCTTCGCCCGCGACAGCCCGATCGCCCGGCAATCCTCGTCGCTCAGCGAATTGACGCCTGCCGCCGTGACCTCGCCGAGCTTTTCTTCCATGCGCCGCCAGATCGCAGCCGCACTTGCCTTCGAGACCATTTGCGAGACGATGATGCTGGCAAGGCCGCGATAGCCGGGATCGGTGCGCCGGAGCGGCACCGGGCCGGCTCTCGCAACGACGTGCCCGAGGCGCGCATCGAGCATCACCAGGCCTGACAGCCCGGCCTCGATATCCTCATGTGTCCGGATGATCCGCATGACGCCTCCACAAAGCGGATGATTTTTATACCCCTTCCATGGCAAAGGGAAAGCATGCCTGACACGCCACCCGTTTTCCGTTTTGCCCCGAGCCCCAACGGGCTGCTCCATCTCGGCCACGCGCTTTCCGCGGTGCTGAACCATGACATGGCGAAGGCCGCGAACGGGCGTTTCCTGCTGCGCATCGAGGATATCGACCAGACCCGCTGCCGCCCGGAATTCGAGGCGGCGATCTTCGAAGACCTTGCCTGGCTCGGCCTCGACTGGGAGCGCCCGGTGCGCCGGCAATCGGAACATCTCGACGCCTACGCGTCGGCGCTTCAACGCCTGGACATGCTGCGTGTCATCTACCCCTCGGTCATGACCCGCGGCGAGATCAAGGCCGCCGTTGCCGATGCGGAAGCCGGCGGCCAGACCTGGCCGCGCGATCCGGACGGCAGCCCGCTCTATCCCGGCCGCGAGCGCGAATTGCCCCAAACCGAGCGCGCGGCTCTCACCGCGGGCGGCAAGGCCTATGCCTGGCGGCTCGACATGGAGAAGGCCATCGCGCTTTTGGGAAAAGACCACCTGACCTGGGCCGAGAGCGGCCATGGTCCTGAGGACGAAACCGGCACCATCATCGCCGACCCCGCCGCCTGGGGCGACGTGATCCTGTCGCGCTCCGATGCGCCGTCAAGCTACCATCTATCCGTCGTCGTCGACGACGCGTTGCAGGGCATCACCCATGTGGTGCGCGGCCGCGACCTCTATCATGCGACCTCCGTGCACCGGCTGCTGCAGCGGCTTCTCGATCTGCCGGAACCGCTCTATCACCATCACCGGCTGATCCTCGGCCCGGATGGGCGCAAGCTGTCGAAGAGCAACCAGGATACCGGCATCGCCGCTTTCCGCGCCGCCGGTCGCACGGCGGAGGAAATCCGCGCGCTAATCGGCTAGGTCCTGCTCCTCGCGGGTCGCGTCGTTGCCATTGCGCAGCTGGAAGCTGCGCCGCACCATGCTCTTGACCCTGTATTTGAGGATCGCCGCATTGATCTCGGCGCCAATGATGAAGATTGCAGCGATCATGTAGAGAAACACCAGCACGATCATGATCGACGCCAGGCCAGCATAGGTAGACACATAGGTGGCGAAGGTCGCGAGGTACGAAGCAAAGGCATAAGCGCCGATCGTCCAGCAAACGAGCGTCAGCGCGATGCCCGGCAAAACGTCGATCACTTTACGGTGCCCATCCGGCAGCCAGAGATGGGACACCAACAATCCGCTGGTCAGCACGATGAGAGCGAGCGGCAGGCTCCAGTTGTCGACGGTCGCAAGCACGCCACCAAGCCAGGGGAGCCACTGTCCGGCATAACGCACCGCCAGCGGCACGGCGACGAGCAGAATGCTGAGTGCGGCCAGGATCAGGACGCCGGCAAGCACGAAGCCGAGGCTCGCAAGCCGAGTGACGTACCAGTAGCGGCTCTCGGTCACTCGATAGGCGCGATTGAGCGAGACGCGCAGCGCCTCGACGCCGTTGGAGGCGAAATAGGCGGCGGCCAGCACCGAAACGGTCAAGAGCCCACCGCGCGGGATCGTCAGCACCCGCACGATTTCGTCGGCGATGGGCTTGGCGATCGATTCCGGCCAGGCATCGAAAATCAGATGCACCGCCGTTTCGGCAAACTGGTCGGCCCCGAGAAAGCTGCCGAGCGCCGTGCCGAAAATCAGGAAGGGAAAGACGGCGAGCAGCGACGACAGCGCCACATGGCTCGCCATCGCCCAACCGTCGTCGAGGCTGAAGTGCCAGAGCGCATCGAACACGACTTTCCAGGTGATGCGTATAAACGCTGGCATTCCATTCCAATCCTACGAGGCGCCGGGACTACCCGATCAGTACGTCCGTCTCGGCGCCGTTTCCTTGGCTTCGCATGACCCCAACGGCGACAACGCTGGCGGGTTCCGGCTTGCGCAATTCAATTGTATCCCGCCGATGAATATGGGAAACCGAGGCAGGATTTCTACAGGATTCGACCGGATGACGGATCGCCCCACAATCATTGTCACCGGATGCTCCTCCGGAATCGGCGCCCATTGCGCACGCGCGCTTCATGCCGACGGCTGGCGGGTCTTTGCGACCGTGCGCCGGGAAGAGGACCGGCAATCGCTTGAAAGCGAGGGCATCGAGACCTTTCTGATGGACTACACCAAGCCGGAGAGCATCGCTGCCCTGGCCGATACGGTGCTGGCGCTTTCCGGCGGGCGCATCGACGCGCTGTTCAACAACGGCGCCTATGGCCAGGCGGGTGCGGTCGAGGATCTGCCGACCGAGGCGCTGAGGCTCCAGCTCGAGACCAACGTGATTGGCTGGCACGACCTGACGCGGCGGGTGATCCCCGCGATGCGGG
Organism: Ensifer sp. ENS08; assembly: GCF_014852195.1. Taxonomy (NCBI): domain Bacteria; kingdom Pseudomonadati; phylum Pseudomonadota; class Alphaproteobacteria; order Hyphomicrobiales; family Rhizobiaceae; genus Ensifer; species Ensifer sp. ENS08. The sequence continues at coordinate 177,286 of NZ_JACVBF010000013.1, read as the reverse complement.
CGCGCGGCAGCGGCCGCATCGTGCAGTGCTCCTCCATCCTCGGCATCGTGCCCTATCGCTGGCGCGGCGCCTACAACGCCTCCAAGTTTGCGATCGAGGGCCTGTCCCTCACCCTCAAGATGGAGCTGGCCGGCAGCGGCATCGAGGTGAGCCTGATCGAGCCAGGGCCGATCACATCGAAATTCACCGCCAATGCCGTCACCTATATCGAGCGCTTCATCGACCTCAAGAATTCGGTGCACCGCGTCGAATACGAGCGGCAGATGCGGCGCCTGAAAGGCGAAAGCAAACCCGCGGCCGGAAAGCTCGGCCCGGAGGCGGTTTATGCGGTTTTGAAGCACGCACTGACAGCAAAGAAACCGAAACCGCACTATATTGTAACAAGGCCAGCCAGACAGGGCGCGCTTCTGAAGAAGCTCCTGCCGGCGGCACTGTTTTATCGCATCATCGGCCGACTTGGCTGAAGCAGAATTGCAAGGAAGAGTTCGATGTCCAGCTTCTTTACCGGCTTGACCCTGTTCGTCATGGGCCTGGTTGTGATCGTTTTGATCCGCGGCCTCGTGAACATGGCAAAGGGTGGCAGCGGCAACACGTCCAACAAGTTGATGCAGGCGCGTGTGCTGTTGCAGGCAATCGCGATCGTGCTCATCATGGTGACCCTTTGGATCACCGGCGGCGGCCGTCCGACCTGACAAATTCCGAACGGACAACCGTTCCACACCGTTCCTGAAATTGCGCTAGAGGACTGCGTCCGCCCATGGTGAAGCTCAACAAGATCTATACCCGGACGGGTGACAACGGCACCACCGGGCTCGTCTCCGGCCCGCGCCGGCTGAAGAGCGATCTGCGCGTCGATGCCTATGGCGCAGTGGACGAAACCAATGCCTTCGTCGGCCTGGCTCGGCAGCATACGGCCGGCAACGTCGATCTCGACGCCGCGCTGATGCGGATCCAGAACGATCTCTTCGATCTCGGCGCGGATCTCGCAACACCCGACACCGGCGAGCCGCCGCAATACGAACCGCTGCGCATCGTCGCAGCGCAGGTGACCTGGCTCGAAACCGAAATCGACCGGCTGAATACCGAACTTGATCCCTTGCGCTCCTTCGTGGTTCCGGCCGGAAGCCCCGCCTCCGCAGCCCTCCACGTCGCCCGCACGGTCGCACGCCGTGCGGAACGCCAGGTGGTGGCCCTTGCCCAGATCGAGGGTGAAGTCGTCAGCACGGAAGCCATCGCCTATATCAATCGCCTGTCGGATTTCCTGTTCGTCGCGGCGCGCTTTGCAAATGACAAAGGTCAAGCCGACGTCCTTTGGATTCCCGGAAAAAACAGATAACGTCGGCTCGCGCATCGTCGCGCCCGATCGAGATTCGGCGGGAGAAACGGGCAATAACCTGTGCTTCGGGAGACCGCATGTTCATACCGCTTCACGATACGAACACCCTGAAGCACATCAAGGTCCAGTACGTCACGATCAGCCTGATCGTCATCAACATTGCCGTCTGGCTGATCACTGGACCGATTGCCTCCGAGCAATTCGCCAACGCCGCGCTGCTGGGCTTCGGCTATATTCCGGCGCTCATTTTCGACTACGCGCAGCTCGATCCCTCGCTCGTCGTCGTCCCTGACGGCTTCACCTTCGTCACCTATTCCTTCCTGCATGGCGACTTCATGCACCTCGCCATGAACATGCTGTTCCTCTGGGTGTTCGGCGACAATGTCGAGGATGCGCTCGGGCACTTCCGCTATCTCGCCTTCTATCTTCTCTGCGCGGCTGCAGGCGCACTGGCGCATGGGCTTCTCGACCCGGCCTCCGAGGCGCCGTTGATCGGCGCATCGGGCGCGATCTCCGGCGTCGTTGCCGCCTATTTCCTGCTGCACCCGAAGGTGCGCGTCTGGGTGCTTGTCTTCTTCCGCATCCCGCTGCCGCTGCCGGCCGCCATTCCGCTTGCCTTCTGGATCGGCCAGCAGTTCTTCATGCTGGTCGTCGATCCCGGCAGCGGCGTGTCCTGGAGCGCCCATGTCGGCGGCATCGTCGCGGGCCTGGTTCTGGTTGTCATTTTGCGACGCCGCGATGTGCCGCTCTTCGACCGCACGATCGTCACGCCGCGCGCCGTCCGGCACAAGGCCGAACCGGTCACCGCAAGCCAACAGCCGTCGTCAGATGCGACAAGACCGCCCGTTCCCTGGGGACGCCAGACCGGATCCTGACACCGGCAATCGCCAGCTTTCAACGAGGATGATCCGTTATTTCAATGGCTTGCCTGAAGCGCGCCCGGCCCTGCCGGGACGGTGCTGCTTCAGGCCCCAAGCCACTTGCCATCGATCATTCTTACGTGTACGTAAACGTAATTCCAAATCTCGGGATTATATCGATTTAGCGCCATGCACAGCGATTGTAATTGGAGAAAAAACGCGTATCGATGTCGCCAACCGACAATCAGGCGGCTCCGTTAAGGCGCATTTTCCTGCGAAAGCTCTTGGAGGGAAGAATCCATGAAAATACTTGTGACGGTGAAGCGGGTCGTTGACTACAACGTCAAGATCCGCGTGAAGGCAGACGGTTCGGGCGTCGAGCTTGCGAACGTGAAGATGTCGATGAACCCGTTCGACGAAATCTCGGTCGAAGAGGCGCTCAGGCTGAAGGAAGCCGGCAAGGCTGAGGAGGTCGTCGTCGTTTCCGTTGGTCCGGCCAAGGCCGAAGAAACCCTGCGCACGGCGCTCGCCATGGGGGCTGACCGCGCCATCCTGGTTGAGACCGAAGACCAGGTCGAGCCACTCGCCGTCGCCAAGATCGTCAAGGGTGTGGCCGAGGCTGAACAGCCGGGCCTGATCATCGTCGGCAAGCAGGCAATCGACGACGATTCGAACCAGACCGGCCAGATGCTGTCGGCCCTGCTCGGCTGGGCGCAAGGCACCTTCGCCTCCAAGGTCGAGATCGGCGATGGCAAAGCAACCGTGACGCGCGAAGTCGACGGCGGTCTGCAGACCATCGACATCAAGCTGCCGGCCGTCGTCACCACCGACCTGCGTTTGAACGAGCCGCGCTACGCCTCGCTGCCGAACATCATGAAGGCGAAGAAGAAGCCGCTCGACAAGAAGTCGCCGGCCGACTTCGGCGTCGACACCGCTGCCCGCCTCAAGGTGCTGAAGACCGAGGAGCCGTCGGGCCGCAAGGCCGGCATCAAGGTCAAGTCGGTCGCCGAGCTCGTCGAAAAGCTCAAGACCGAAGCCGGCGTGCTCTGATTTAAGGAAGGGAGATATCATCATGGCCATTCTTCTTCTGGCTGACCACGACAGCAACCACCTTTCCGACCAGACCGCCAAGGCGCTGAGCGCGGCCTCGAAAATCGGCGGCGATGTGCATGTTCTCGTTGCCGGCGCCGGCGCGAAGCAGGCTGCCGAACAGGCGTCCAAGCTTGCAGGCGTTTCCAAGGTGCTCGTTGCCGACGACGCCTCGCTTGCCAACAACCTTGCCGAGCCGCTCGCTGCCCTGATCGTCTCGCTCGCTGGCAGCTACGACACGATCGTGAGCGCCGCCACCTCGGTCGGCAAGAACGTGATGCCGCGCGTTGCAGCGCTGCTCGACGTTTCCCAGGTGTCCGAAATCATCGAGGTCGTCTCGGCCGATACTTATCTGCGTCCGATCTATGCCGGCAACGCCATCCAGACGGTGCAGACGACCGAAGCCAAGCGCGTCATCACCGTGCGCACCGCCTCCTTCGCCTCTGCCGCTGAAGGCGGTTCGGCGGCGATCGAGACCGTCTCGGCTGCCGCCAACCCTGGCGTTTCCTCCTTCGTCGCCGACGCGCTGTCGTCGTCGGACCGCCCGGAGCTGACGTCTGCCAAGATCATCATCTCGGGCGGTCGTGCGCTCGGCTCGTCGGAAAAGTTCCAGGAAGTGATCCTGCCGGTGGCCGACAAGCTCGGCGCTGCCGTCGGCGCTTCGCGCGCTGCGGTCGACGCCGGTTACGCTCCGAACGACTGGCAGGTCGGCCAGACCGGCAAGGTCGTTGCGCCCGATCTCTACATCGCCTGCGGCATTTCCGGTGCCATCCAGCACCTCGCCGGCATGAAGGACTCGAAGGTCATCGTCGCCATCAACAAGGACGAAGAGGCGCCGATCTTCCAGGTCGCCGACTACGGCCTGGTTGCCGATCTCTTCGACGCTCTGCCGGAGTTGCAGAAGGCGCTGTAAGCCCAAATCGATGCCACCCTCCGCACCCATGAAAAGGGCTGGCAAAAGCGGGGACTTGGCATTAACAATCTACCGGGCCGGCCAAACCGGCCCGGTTTGCGTGTCTGATGGCGGCCTTGCCGCCAACCCTTGAAGATGGATGTTCGCCGCGATGATCAAGACGGTCGGAATTATTGGTGCCGGGCAAATGGGCTGTGGCATCGCACATGTTTCGGCAATCGCCGGATACAAGGTGCAGATCTATGATCTGGCCGCCGAACGGATCGAAGCGGGCCTTGCAACCGTCAACGGCAACCTTGCCCGTCAGGTCTCCTCCGGCAAGATGACCGACGAGGCCCGCAAGGCAGCCCTTGCCCTGATCAAGGGCTCTTCCGATATCAACGACCTGTCCCAGGCCGATCTTGTGATTGAAGCCGTCACCGAAGACGAAACGATCAAGCGCAAGATCTACGGTCAGGTTTGTCCGATCCTGAAGCCGGAAGCGATTCTCGCGACGAATACCTCGTCCCTGTCGATCACGCGCCTGGCCTCCGCCACCGATCGCCCCGAGCACTTCATGGGCATCCACTTCATGAACCCGGTTCCGGTGATGAAGCTGGTCGAGCTCGTGCGCGGCATCGCCACGGACGAACAGACCTTCAAGACCGCCAAGGAATTCGTCGCGACGCTCGACAAGACCGTGACGGTCGCCGAAGATTTTCCGGCCTTCATCGTCAACCGCATTCTGCTGCCGATGATCAACGAGGCGATCTATACGCTTTATGAAGGCGTCGGCAGTGTCGAGGCGATCGATACCGCCATGAAGCTCGGCGCCAACCATCCCATGGGCCCGCTGCAGCTTGCCGACTTCATCGGCCTCGACACCTGCCTGTCGATCATGCAGGTGCTCTATGACGGCCTTGCGGACTCGAAGTATCGCCCCTGCCCGCTGCTGGTGAAATATGTCGAAGCCGGCTGGCTCGGCCGCAAGTCCGGACGCGGCTTCTACGATTATCGCGGCGAAGTGCCGGTTCCCACCCGCTAATTCCGTCAGCATTTGACAAGAAAAACCCGGCGATCCGCCGGGTTTTTCTTTGTCCAGATCTAGTCTCCTTCAGCTTCCCGCAGCAGGAGCAAGCGCCGCGCTGATCAGCGCCTTGGCGTCGTCGCTGTCCCAGGCGGCCGGGCCGTTCATCGAGCCGATCAGGCAGCCCTTGTCGTCGAGCAGCAGGGTTGCCGGCAGGCCGAAGGCCAGGCCTTCCTTCTTCATGTTGTTGAACACGCCCATCGAGGCGTCGCGATAATAGCCAAGCTCGTGCACGGCCGTCTCGTCGAGGAAAGCCTTCGGCTTCTCGTCGTCGCCGACGTCGATGTTGATCGCCACCACTTCGAACTTGTCGCTGCCGAGCGACTTCTGCAGGGCGTTCAAGGCCGGCATTTCCTCGCGGCAGGGAACGCACCACGTCGCCCAGAGATTGACGAGCAGCGTCTTGCCGGCGAAGGCCGAGACATTGGTCGGCTTGCCGTCCGGACCGTTGAAGTCGAGCGCGATCGGCCGCGGCGACGACGCCGGCGACATCGCGGCGACCTGCCCCTTCATGAAGGGTGTCAGCGCAGCGACCTTGGCCGAGGTCAGCGGGCAACTGGCGGAGGCCGTTTCGGTTGCCTCACCATTGCCAGACCCGGTCTCCTTCACGTATACCGCTGCCGCACCGACGATCACGCCAAACAGGGCGGCGAGCGCGAACAGTTTCACGGCCGGGGGGGATTTCTTCTGGTCGGGCATTTCATTCTCCAAGGCGGGCATTCTTCATGGCTGACGGCAATTCCGAGACGAAATCCTCCAACCAGATGTGGGGCGGTCGCTTTGCCTCGGGTCCGGACGCGATCATGGAGGAAATAAATGCCTCGATCGGCTTCGACAAGAAGCTCTATGCCCAGGACATCCGCGGCTCAATAGCGCATGCGACGATGCTGGCGCATCAAGGCATCATTTCGGCCGACGACAAAGACAAGATCGTTCACGGCCTGAACACGATCCTGTCAGAGATCGAAAGTGGTGCGTTCGAGTTCTCGCGCCGCCTCGAAGACATCCACATGAACATCGAGGCCCGGCTCGCGACCCTGATCGGTCCGGCTGCCGGCCGCCTCCACACCGCCCGCTCGCGCAACGATCAGGTGGCGCTCGACTTCCGCCTCTGGGTCAAGGAAGAGCTGCAGCGCACCGAGAAAGCGCTGACGGCGCTGATCGCCGCCTTCCTCGACCGCGCCGAGGAACATGCAGATACCGTCATGCCCGGCTTCACCCATCTGCAGACCGCGCAGCCCGTCACCTTCGGCCATCACTGCATGGCCTATGTCGAGATGTTCGGCCGTGACCGCTCGCGCGTGCGTCACGCCATCGAGCACATGGACGAGAGCCCGATCGGCGCCGCCGCCCTTGCCGGCACCGGTTTCCCGATCGACCGTCACATGACCGCCAAGGCGCTCGGCTTTGCCGGCCCGACCCGCAACTCGATCGACACGGTCTCGGACCGCGACTTCGCGCTCGAATTCCTGTCGATGGCCTCGATCACTGCCACGCACCTGTCGCGGCTGGCCGAAGAGATCGTCATCTGGTCGACGCCGCAGTTCGGCTTCATCCGCCTGTCGGATGCATTTTCGACCGGCTCCTCGATCATGCCGCAGAAGAAGAATCCCGACGCCGCTGAACTGGTGCGCGCCAAGACCGGCCGCATCAACGGTTCGTTGATCGCGCTGCTCACGGTCATGAAGGGTCTGCCGCTCGCCTATTCCAAGGACATGCAGGAAGACAAGGAACAGGTCTTCGACTCAGCCGAAAGCCTCGAGCTGGCGATCGCCGCCATGACCGGCATGGTTCGTGACATGACCATCCGTAGCGATCGCATGAAGGCCGCCGCCGGCTCCGGCTATTCGACCGCGACCGACCTTGCCGACTGGCTGGTGCGTGAGGCGGGCCTGCCCTTCCGCGACGCCCACCATGTGACCGGCCGCGCCGTGGCGCTTGCCGAACAGAAGGGCTGCGACCTCGCGGATCTTTCGCTTGCCGACCTGCAGTCGATCCACGCCGACATCACCGAGAAGGTCTTCGATGTCCTGACGGTCGAAGCCTCCGTGGCCAGCCGTACCTCCTTCGGCGGCACGGCGCCCAACGAGGTTCGCAAGCAGATCGCCTGGTGGCGCGCCCGCAACTAAGACATCTGCTCCCAAGCCCGCTGCGGGCGGCTCTTCGCCCGCAGAAACAGGGTGCACAAGTGCCTGAAAAATCGGTAAGACATCGCACCTGCATCAGTTCCCGCGAAGGAAAATCACGATGACATTCACGAAGGCGGCCCGGCTTGCACTTCTGCTGGCGATCCCCGGGCTGGTTCTTGTCGGTTGTGGACGCAAGGGCGACCTCGATCGCCCCGGCTCGACCGCGCCGATCAACACCAAGGCGCCGGCAGGAACTGTCGAGCAGAAGGAAAAAGCAGACGAGCGTTCGTTCCTGCTCGATCCCCTCCTCTAGTAGAAATTACGCAATTCCGAACGGAAGTCGCTTCGCACTTTCCTGGAATTGCTCAAAGCCGAGCTGCGTGACGTGAACCATTTTCAATACCGCGACGGAATTCTCTACGCCGAAGATGTGCCGGTGACCGATATCGCCCGCGCCGTCGGCACACCCTTCTACTGCTACTCGACCGCCACGCTCGAGCGCCACTACACGGTGTTCTCCAAGGCTTTCGCCGATGTGGATGCGATGGTTTGCTATGCGATGAAGGCCAACTCGAACCAGGCGGTACTGAAGACGCTCGGCCGCCTCGGCGCCGGCGTCGACGTGGTCTCTGGCGGTGAGCTGCGCCGGGCGCTGGCGGCCGGCATCCCGGCAAACCGCATCATGTTCTCCGGCGTCGGCAAGACGCCGCTGGAAATGGATCTCGCACTGGAAGCCGGCATCTACTGCTTCAACGTCGAGTCCGAGCCGGAACTTGAGGTCCTGAACCAGCGCGCCGTTCGTGCCGGCAAGCGCGCCCATGTGTCCTTCCGCATCAACCCTGATGTTGACGCGAAGACCCATTCCAAGATTTCCACGGGCAAGAAGGAAAACAAGTTCGGCATTTCCTGGGAGCGCGCCCGTGCGGTCTACGCCCATGCCGCAACGCTGCCCGGCATTGAGGTGACCGGCATCGACATGCATATCGGCAGCCAGATCACCGAGCTGCAGCCCTTCGACGACGCCTTCAAGCTGCTGCGCGAACTGGTCGATACGCTGCGCTCCGACGGCCACTCGATCGATCACGTCGACATCGGCGGCGGCCTCGGCATTCCCTACAAAGACGACAACAATCCGCCCCCGCTGCCGGACGCCTATGCGGAAATCGTCAAGAGCCAGCTGCAGTCGCTCGGCTGCAAGATCGTCACCGAACCGGGCCGACTGATCGTCGGCAATGCCGGCATTCTGGTGACCGAAGTCATCTACGTGAAGGACGGCGGCGACAAGACCTTCGTCATCGTCGACGGCGCGATGAACGATCTCATCCGCCCGACCCTCTATGAGGCCTATCACGAGATCCGCCCGGTCCGCATTTCCGCCGCCAACGCGCCGCGCATCCGCGCCGACGTCGTGGGCCCGGTCTGCGAAACCGGCGACTATCTGGCGCTCGACCGCGAGATGGCGATGCCGAAGCCTGGCGATCTCTTTGCCATCAGCTCGGCCGGCGCCTACGGCGCCGTGCAGGCCAGCACCTACAATTCACGCCTCCTGATCCCGGAAGTTCTGGTCAAGGGCGACCGTTTCCACGTCGTTCGCCCGCGCCAGGAATATGACGCGTTGATCGGTCTCGATTCGGTGCCGGACTGGCTCGACTGACCCGTCCGGGCGCGACAACGACAATCTGTGGATCGGCCGCCCGGCCGATCACGATTGTGTTTGCGCCCTCGTCTTCGCCACAAACGATGGTATCCTGAACGCAAGCGGGATAGGCGAAGTTGCGTGCATTTTTGAGCTCGGCCGTCGCCTCACTACATTGGGTCAGCCACAAGCGTTGATGGGCGACCGAAAGGAAACTTGGGCGGATGACGCAATTCCGGCAGGATGAAACGCCACAACCGAAGCCGTTTTCGAGAACTCTGGCGCTGAAGAGATGGCTGGCGCGCGCGGTGCTGGTCGCCGAGCAGGTCCTGCCGCGTATCCTTCTGCCCGGTGCGATCGCCCTTCTGTTTCTTGCCTTCGCCTGGCTCGGCTTCTTTCGCGCTGCACCTTTCTGGCTACATGCGGTCGCGCTCTTTGCCTTTGCGCTAACCTTCCTCGCCTCTCTCTTACCGCTCAGCCGGTTGCGGCTTCCCGGTAATGCCGATGCCGATCGCATGCTCGAAGAGCGCAATGCGCTGCCGCATCAGGCCATCCGCGTCCAGGACGATCGCCCCGCGACCGACACCCCTCTGGGCGAGGCGCTCTGGCGCGAACACCAGGCGCGCATGGCTCGCATGATCGGCACCCTCGAGACTGGCCTGCCGCGGCCCGATATCGCCAGGCACGATCCCTTCGCGCTCAGGGCCGTGCCTGTGCTGCTCGCTTGCGTCGCCTTTGCCTATTCCTATTCCAACCGCGCCGGATTGCTGAGTGATGCGTTCCGGCTGCCGCAGACGTCGATCGAAGCAGCCAATATCCGCGTCGATGCCTGGGTAACGCCGCCGCCCTATACCGGGCGGGCGCCAATCTTCCTGACGGGCAAGCCGGAAGCCGCCGCTGCCGTGAATGAAGACGCCGCGGCGATCACCATCCCGCAGTTCAGCGACATCACCGTACGGGTCACCGGCGCCGGTGCGAACGCGCCAGTGCGCTACGCGGAAACCGGCGGGAGCAAACCGATCGCCATTCCGGTGGCCGGCGAAAAGGCCGAGGAAAAGCAGAGCAAGCCGAAAGTGGACGATGCCGGCCCGAAGGTCGCCGAAATGGTTGCAACGGAGCCGGCACGCAGTCCGAATGCCGTGCGCAACCACGTCTACAAGGTCGTCAAGGATGGCGAACTTATCGTCGGCAGCCAGCGCTGGGCGTTCAAGATCACCCCGGACGGCGTGCCTCAGATCGCCTTTGACGGAATCCCCCATCCGACCATCAACGCGGCGCTCGAAATCACGTTTACGGCCAACGACGATTACGGCATCGCCCAGGCCTGGGCGGAGATCAAGCCGCTCGACGAACCGGCAGAAGGGGCCCGCGCGCTCTATCCGCTACCGGAATACCGGCTCGATCTGCCGCGCCGTAACGCGCGCGAGGCAAAGGGCACGACCAGCCGAAACCTCAGCGAGCATCCGCTCGCCGGCAAGCGGGTAGCGGTGACGCTCGTCGCCCGGGATGCTGCCGGACAGGAAGGCCGCAGCCCGCCGCACGACATGATCCTGCCTGCCCGCCAGTTCTCGCAGCCGCTCGCCGGCGCCGTCGCCGAACAGCGTCAGGTTTTCGCGCTCAATGCCAACGACCTGCCGCGCGCCATCGACCTCAACGACGCCGTCACCTCGCTTGCCGAGGACTGGATCCCGAACCTCACTCATTTCCTGCTGTTGAAATCGGCGCGCACCCGGATGGCGCTCGCCTATAACGACGACATGTTGCGCGATGCCGCCGGATACCTCTGGGAGATCGCGCTCGGCATCGAGGACGGCGACCTGTCGCTTGCCGAGCGGCGCCTGCGCGAAGCCCAGCAGGCGCTGTCGGACGCCTTGGAGCGCAACGCTTCGGACCAGGAAATCGCCAAGCTGATGCAGGAACTGCGCCAGGCGATGCAGGAATACATGCAGGCGCTCGCCGAGCAGGCGATGAAAAATCCACGCATGACCGGCAAGCTCGACCCGAACAACATCCTGCGCCAGCAGGACCTCGAGAAGATGATGAACCAGATCGAGAATCTGGCGCGCTCGGGCGCGCGCGATCAGGCACAGCAGATGCTCTCGGAACTGCAGCGCATGATGAACAACCTGCAGGCTGGCCGTAGCCAGCAGCAGATGGGCGAGCAGAACGACGCCATGCGCCAGCAGATGGACAAGCTCGGCAAGCTGATGCAGCAACAGCAGCAGTTGATGGACGAGACCTTCAAGTTCGACCAGGCCCTGCGTGACCGGATGCAGCGGGGCGACCCGCTGCAGGGCGAAGACAACGAGCTCTTCGGTCAGGAAATGCCGCAGGACCCAGGTCAGCAGGGCGATCCGAATGGTCAGCCCAGCCCGCTTGACAACATGACCGCCGAACAGCTCAAGGATGCACTGAAACAGCTGAAAGAGCAGCAGGACGCGCTCGGAAAACAGCTCGGTGAGCTGAACAAGGGCCTGGAAAGCATGGGCATCAAGCCCGGCAAGGGCTTCGGCGAAGCCAAGCGCGAAATGGACGGCGCTTCCGGCGCGCTCGGCAAGGGCCAGGGCGAACAAGCCGTCGGCAATCAGGGCCGCGCGCTACAGGCCCTGCGCCAAGGCGCCCAGGATATGATGAACCAGATGCAGGGCCAAGGTCAGGGCGGCCCTGGCATGGGTGTTCCGCAATACGGTCAAAACGGCCGCGATCCTTTGGGACGACGGCAACAGAATCTCGGCCCGAATTTCGGCGACCAGGTCAAGGTTCCAGACGAGATCGATTCTCAGCGCGCCCGACAAATCCTTGACGAGATTCGCCGCAGGCTGGGCGACAGCCTGTCGCCGGAGCAGGAGCGCCAGTACCTCGAACGCCTGCTCGACATGCGCTGAGCCGAGCGCCCGGCTCAGCCCTTTGCCTCATCACGGCAGAACATGACAACGGCTCCCGTCGCATCCAATCGATGCGCCGGGTCGCAGTCCTGTTGCTGTGGGCCGGCAGGTCTGGCCGTCAGGCGGCCAACGCCAGCGCGACTGCCTTGCGGATATCGGGAAGGGAGAAGGGTTTGGAGATGACGTCGACGATCTTGTCGGTGAGATCGTCAGCCCGCTCGCGCTGCTCGGCATAGCCGGTCATCAGCAGGATCTTCATGGCCGGAAAGGCCGCCGACGCCTGGTGCGTCAGCTCGATGCCGTCCATCACGGGCATACGGATATCGGAGAGCAGAAGGTCGAACGCCTCGGCCTCCAGGCAGGCAAGGCCATCGGCCCCATCGCCCGCTTCGACCGTCTCGTGGCCGTCGAGCCTCAGGGCCCGCGCAACGAAGGAACGCAATGCATCCTCGTCCTCGGTAATCAGGATCTTCGCCATCATGGCCTCCGCGTTCGCTTCCGAGTCCGGCGTTCACGCCGGCACCCGCACCTGATCCAAAAGTACAGCGGGCGTGGATCATCGGGAGACACACTGGCGCTGCAGCGCCGCCGATCCCCGTCGAGAATCACTGCGGCACGCACCAAAACAACCAGTTTTTCGTTTGTGTTCCGTAAACGCCGAACGACTGGATTTCAGGGCGCATGCCCCAAATCGAGACGTTTACTCGGCGTCGCCGGTGACAACACCGACAAAAGGCAGCTCGCGGAAGGCATAGGCGACGTCCATGCCGTAGCCGACGACGAAGTGATCGGGGCATTCGAAGCCGACATAATCCGCCTCGAGTTCGACCTTGCGCTTGACCCGCTTGTCGAGCAGCACGGCGATCGTGACGTTGCGGGCGCCGCGCTCGTACATCAGTTCCTTGGCGAAACGCAGCGTGCGGCCGGATTCGAGAATGTCGTCGATCAGCAGAACGTCGCGCCCATGCACGTCGCTGTCGATATCCTTGGTGATCTTGACGCCCTGCGAAACGGTGCCGGTGCCGTAGCTCGACAGCGTGATGAACTCGACTTCCGGTGCCAGACCGGCCGTATGCATCGAGCGGATCAGATCGGCCGCGAAGATGAACGATCCCTTGAGCACCGCGATCACCAGCAGATCCTTGTGCGGGCCGTTGACGATCATTCCGGCGAGCTCGCTGTTGCGGGCAGCGATGGTTTCGGCCGTATAGAGAGGTTCGATATTCTTACCGCGAACAACGGGCATCAAGGCTTCTCCAGCGTTTCATCCGGAAGACCTTAAGCCTTCCCTTTGGCGCCGCTTAGCACAATCAGCGGGCCGAAACACCGTTTTCGGCGAAGGAAACCGTCACATCTGGCATTTTTCCACCCGCATAGGGCAGTCTCGTCATGAAATGACGGCTCTCACCGGGCGCGACGGCAGCACCCTCGGGCATCACCCGTGTCGTCGTGACCTTGCGCCCGTTGGCGGCAATCTCCACCACGACGAGCGGCAATCGCTGCTCGATATCGGAGCGATTGTCGATCGAACCATAGACGGACAGCACACGCATGCCGCCGGAGTAGTCGAGCCCACTCTTGATCCCCGATATCGTCAGCGGCTGGACGTCGGCCTGTCCATCGCCGGCAAAGCCGACGATCGCCAGGAAGGAAGCAAGCGCAACGCCCGCGACCATCCCGGCAAAGCGGCGTGCCGGCATGTCGCGCAGCCGCGTTTCGGCAAGACGCAACAATCGAGCGCCGAGCGACGGCTCCTGCTCCACGACCGTCAGCGTCGGCCGCCTGCGGCTGCCCGTTTGTGCATTGTCGTTGAAAACAGGATAGGGCGTGCGGCGCGACGAAGCGGATATCACCTCGAATTCCGCATCCACATAGTCGGGGCGCCTCGGCGCTGAAGCCCCGTTGCGTCCGCCGCGCTCGGGCGGCAGAAAATCTGTATCGGCGTTGTTGCTGGCGGATTTGGTCCGGAATGCCTGCATGATCATTTCCTCCTGTCCCGCAAGAGAACACGGCCGCATGCGGCCAGTTTGTCTGCGAAACCCTCGGGCAATGCCAAGCCTCATGCGGTGCAAGAACTAGGCATTGCATCAAATCTTTCCGACACGTAAACCGGAATGGTTAATGTTTCGGAAAGACGTCGCGAAAGCGGCGCCTTTTCATGAAAAATTAACCGTCACTTAACCATGATTCCGCTGGCGGTTTTGCCTTTCTTGGCTGGTCGTCCTATGCGCGGAGGACCGGAACCGGCCGTCGGTTGCAGGGCCGTGAGAGAGACTGGGCTGCCGCTTGATTCACTTTGAGAACGTCGGACTGCGCTATGGCATGGGACCGGAAATCCTCCGGGACCTGACCTTCGACATTCCACGCCGTTCATTCCAGTTCCTGACGGGTCCGTCGGGCGCCGGCAAGACCACGTTGCTGCGGCTTCTTTTCCTCTCGCTGCAGCCGACACGCGGCCTGATCCGGATGTTCGACCGCAACATTTCGTCGATCCCGCGCGAAGAATTCCCGATGCTGCGCCGGCGCGTCGGCATCGTCTTCCAGGACTTTCGCCTGCTCGATCATCTCACCACCTACGAGAACGTCGCGCTGCCGTTGCGCGTGCGCGGCAAGGAGGAAACGAGCTACCGTGCAGACGTGCTGGAGCTTTTGAAATGGGTGGGTCTCGGCGAGCGCATCAACGTGCTGCCACCGGTCCTTTCCGGCGGTGAAAAACAGCGCGCCGCCATCGCTCGGGCGCTGATCGACCGGCCGGAGATCCTGCTTGCCGACGAGCCGACCGGCAACGTCGATCCGCCGATGGCAAGGCGCCTGCTCAATCTTTTCCTCGAGCTCAACCGGCTCGGCACGGCGGTCGTGATCGCCACCCACGATCTGTCGCTGATGGACCAGGTGGAGGCGCGGCGCATGATCCTTTCGCAGGGGCGGCTCGACATCTATGAGTGACAGCCGCACGAAACACCAAAAGGATGTGCCCGAACAGGCACCGGAGGCACAACAGCGCCGGACGGAAATGCGCGTGCGCCCGACCGGCCCGATCGTGCCGTCGAGCAATGTGTCCGGCCATGCGCTGATGTGCGTCATCGCCATCATGTCGTTCCTCGCCTGCCTGACGCTCGGCGGCGTCAGCATGGTGCGAGCCACGGCCCAGAGCTGGCAATCGCAGATCTCCCGCGAGATCACCATCCAGATCAAGCCCGACGACAATCTCGACATGGAAAAGGCGCTGGCGGATGCCCGCGACCTGGCGCTGACCTTCAGTGGCACGACGGACGGCAAGATCGTCGACCGGGCCGCCACCGCCCGCCTGCTCGAACCCTGGCTCGGCGAAGGCCTCGATCTTGACGAGTTGCCCGTGCCGCGCCTCGTCATCATCACCATCGACGAAAGCAATCCGCCGGACTTTGCGGCCATGCGCAAGGCGCTGACAGAAATAATCCCGCAGGCTTTCCTCGACGACCACCGCACCTGGGTCGACCGGCTGGTCGCCATGGCCAACACCACGGCCATGATCGGCACCGGCGTGCTGACCCTGGTCTTTTCCGCCATGGTGCTGACAGTGGTCTTCGCAACGCGCGGCGCGCTGTCGGGCAATCGCCATATCGTCGAGGTGCTGCATTTCGTCGGTGCCGAAGCCGGCTTCGTTGCGTCGGAATTCCAGAAGCATTTCCTCAGGATCAGCCTCAAGGGCGCCGGCGCCGGCGGTCTGCTCGCAGCACTTTTCTTTGCGCTTGCGGGTTTCTGGCAGTCTCGGACCTTGGCGACCCCCGAGACAGATCAGGCCACCGCCCTCTTCGGTACGTTCACCATTGGCTATGGTGGCTATCTCGGCATTGCCGCGATCATCGTCGTCATCGCCATCCTGACGACCGTTACGGCGCGGCTGACGGTTACCCGCACGATCTACGAAATCGACCTCATCCGCTCGGACCCCGGCCGTACCGACCTCTACCAAAGCTGAGCCGCCTGATGTTTCGCCGCCACTCGATCTATTCCTTGCCGCAATCTGCGGCTATGTGAAGAGAATCATGATGGCGCGAGAGCTACGCGGGAACGGAATGGCCGGAGGAGATAAATGGCACGGGCAAGCCGACGATCGCCGGCGGTCCCGCAGTCTCCTGCGCAAAATCCTCCGCCGAACCTTCTTCGTCCTGCTCCTGCCGCTGGCAATCCTGATCGCCGCCTTCCTGAACTTTGCCGACACGGTCGCCTCCCTGCAGCCGCCGGGTCATCCGAAGGCCGACGCGATCGTGGTCCTGACCGGCGGTTTCCAGCGCATCGACCAGGCGGTCGATCTTCTGAAGGGTGGCGCCGGCAAGCGCCTGCTGATCTCCGGGGTTCACCCGACGACCACAGGCAGCCAGATCCGCCGCAACACCCAGAGCTCGGCCGACCTTTTCAAGTGCTGCGTCGACATCGGCCATGAGGCGATCGATACCATCGGAAATGCCACGGAAGCGGCACAATGGATCCATGATCGCGGCTATGCGAGCGTGCTCGTGGTCACCAACAACTATCACATGCCGCGCAGCCTCCTGGAACTGCGCCGCGCCCGGCCGGAAACGGAGTTCATCCCCTACCCGGTCGTCAACTCCGATCTGAAGACCACAAACTGGCTGCGCAATCCGATGGTGCTGAAGTCGATCCTTCTGGAATTCGGCAAGTATACGGTGGCTTCGATACGCGACTTCGCCGGCGCCCGCCCGACCAGCGGCCTGCGCACCGACGCATCGCGCGCGACGCCCGCCGAAGAATAAGGGCCGGCAGGAACAGCCTTCGCCGCTGCAAAGTGAAACAGAGCAGTTTTCCTTCAGCACTTAATCGTGTAGGCAGCGATCAACCGGCTCAAAGACGCCGGTCCCCTTGAGACCTCGCCTACGAGAGCGTGCCTGATGATCGTCTTGCGTTCGATCCTTTTCAACATGGTGTTCTACGCCAACCTGATCGTGCAGATGATCGTGCTGACCCCGATCTACTTCCTGCTGCCGCGCAAGAAGGCGTGGTTCGTGCCGAAGAACTGGGTGCGCAGCAACCACTGGCTCATGGAAAAGATGGTCGGCACGACCTTCGAGATCGAAGGCTTGGAGAATATCCCCGAGGTTCCCTATATCTTCGCTCCCAAGCACCAGTCCTTCTGGGATGCCTATGCGCTGCTCCCCTGGCTCAGCGATCCCTTTTATATCCTGAAGCGCGAGCTCACCTGGATCCCGCTCTTCGGCTGGTATGTGCTCAAGCAACGCATGGTTCCGGTAAATCGCGCGGCGCGCGGCAAGGCGATGACCGGCGTGATGGACCGCACCAAGCAGGAAATGGCAACCGGCCGCGAGCTCATCATCTACCCGGAAGGCACGCGTCGCCCGCCGGGCGCTCCGCCGGAATACAAATACGGCATCGCCCGCCTCTACCGCGACCTCAGCGTGCCGGTGGTGCCGGTCGCCATGCATCCCGGCCTCTTCTGGCCGCGCCGCAAGTTCCTGCGCTTTCCCGGCCACTTCAAGGTTCGCATCCTGCCGCCCATCGAGGCCGGCATGGACCCGGACGCTTTCCTGGCGAAGCTCGTCGAGGTAACCGAGAGGGCGAGCGACGAGTTGCTCGTCGAAACCGTGAAGGCCAATCCGCACCTGCCGCTACCGCCGACCGCCCAGCAGCGGCTGAAGGAACTGAAGGCAGAAGGCCGGGCCTGAACCTTCAGGCCCGGGCTGAACGCGGCGCCTGCCGCAGCAATCCGACCACCTCTTCCAGCCAGTGATCGCGGATACCCATCTCCTTGAGATGGGCGAGCGTGTTGAACACGTATTCGCTGTTCGGCCCGGATTTTCCCGTCGAAACCGCGACGATGCCGGCCGCCTCCGTGGTGGTCAGCGAGCCCGCATACTGGACGTGGGCGCGGTCGATGACGTAGGCGAGCGCCGGAACGCGGCGGCCGTCGGCAAGCAGCACCGGCATGGTGCGTTCCTTGTAGACGTGGGTCACCAGTTCACGCTCGCGCAGATAATCGACGACATCCGCCTGCTGTCCGCGCTGGACGCGAAACGCCGTCCCGATGCAGGAGCCGCCGCGGTCGAGCCCAAGCACCAGCCCCGGCCGCTGTTCGGTGCCGCGATGAACCCAGGAATGCACGCAGAGTGAGCGGCGAAAACCGAAGGCGCGTGCCGTGAGCTTCTCCTCGAAGGCAAAGCCGGGGTTCCACATCAGCGAGCCGTAGCCAAAGACCCAAAATTCGTCCATATCCACTGTCATTCAACCCGCGCTGCTGTTCTCACTGCCGAATCACGATCGGTCGCGTGGGACGGTGAGCCATTTTCGGTTTCTACGGCACAGCATCCCGGCACGAAAGAGACAAGGTCGTCCTCCTGCGGCCAAAGGAAAGAATAGTTTTGCGGATCGATGGCGCCACCCGAAAGGCAGCCTCCATCCTGTTTTGAGTGAGGTACCCGCGCCCATGTCGGCCACCGCAGTCTCCAACCCATCGCCGGTCAGCCGGAAATTCCGCTGGCTCCTGGCAGGCATCGTGCTTGTCACCGGCGTTTATTCGGCCGGCTGGTTTCTCGCCGCCGACCAGATCGAGAAGCGGCTTGCGACCCGCCTCGCCGAAGGACAGGCAGCCGGCCTCGGCGGCGAATGCACCAACATGGACGTGCGCGGCTTCCCGTTCCGCATCGGCCTCTTCTGCGACAAGGTCCATCTGGACGACACCCGCAACGGCACCTCGGCCTCGTTCGGAGCGCTGAGGACCGCTGCCCAGGTCTACCAGCCGGGCCATGCGGTGATCGAGCTTGACGGCCCGGCCGAGATCCGGGCTTCCCCCGGCCTCAACATCTTCGCCGACTGGACGTTGCTGCATGCGAGCGTGCGCGCGACCCTGTCCGGCGTTGATCGCACGTCGCTGACCTACGACAACCTGACGGGCCGGTTGCGATTGCCGCTTGAAGGCGACGGATTTGGCTTCGGCGCCAGCCACGGCGAATTGCACCTGCGCCAGAACGGCGCGGATCTCGACGCCGCCTTGAGCGTCGACAAACTGGACGTTCGGCCCGAGGAAGGCCCGAGCCTCGCACCGCCGGCGACCGTCGCCGCCGACCTGACCTTCACCGACCGGGCCGGATGGATGACAACCCCGCCGACGCCTGAGATGTTTCGCGGCAGCAAGGGCGAGCTGAGACAGCTCACCCTCGACCTCGGCTCGGGCATGAACGCCAAGCTTTCCGGGCCGTTCTCGGTCAATGATCAGGGACTGATTTCTGGCGAGTTCTCGCTGACGATGACCAATATCGAGGCCTGGCGTGCCAATCTGGTCACCCTGATCCCGGATGATGCCAACCTCGTCGACAACACCGCCAACATGCTGAAGGCTCTCGCCAACGGCAAGAACGAGGCGACCGTGAAGCTCAACGTGCGCGACGGCACGGCATTCCTCGCCTTCATCCCGATCGGCGTCCTGCCGACCCTCTAGGCTACGGTCATACACCTCACAGGAAGGAAGACCGCTCCACGGTCTTCCTTGATCTGCTCAGGCTATTTCTGATCCATGGCATGGCGACCGAAGTCCGGCATCGCCGTGTCCTGGCCGGCCTGAATGATCGAGCGGCGAATGGCCCGGGTGCGGGTAAAGAGATCGAACAGCTTGTCGCCGTCGCCCCAGCGGATCGCCCGCTGGAGGTAGGCGAGATCTTCCGAAAACCGCGCCAGCATCTCCAGGATCGCATCCTTGTTGTGCAGGCAGACGTCGCGCCACATGGTCGGGTCGGATGCCGCCAGACGCGTGAAGTCGCGGAAGCCCGAAGCCGAATATTTGATGACTTCGGATTCGGTAACGGTCTCGAGATCGTCAGCCGTGCCGACGATGTTGTAGGCAATGATGTGCGGCAGGTGCGAAACGATTGCCAGCACCTTGTCGTGGTGTTCGGCGTCCATCTCCTCGACCATCGAGCCGAGCGTTTCCCAGAAAAGCCGCAGCCGCGCCACCGCTTCCTCATCCGCGCCAGGGGGCGGCGTCAGGATGCACCAGCGGCCGCGGAAGAGGCCGACGAAGCCGGCATCCGGGCCGGAATGCTCGGTACCGGCAATCGGATGCCCCGGCACGAAATGCACGTTCTCGGGCAAGTGCGGCGCCATCTGTGCGATCACCGAACCCTTGGTCGAACCAACGTCGGTGACGATGGCGCCTGGCTTCAGATGGGCTGAGATCTCGGCGGCAACAGCGCCGGACGCGCCGACCGGCACCGAGACGATCACGAGATCCGCGTCGCGAACGGCGTCGGCGGCCGACAGCGTATAGCGATCGCCGAGCCCGAGTTCCTGCGTCCTCTTCAGCGTCGCCTCGCTGCGCGTGGAGACGACGAGCGTGCCGGCAAGCTGCTTCTCGCGGATTTCGCGCGCAATCGACGAGCCGATCAGACCAATGCCGATGAGGGCGATCGTTTCAAACTGCTGAGCCATTATTTCCGTCCCATGAATTCGGTCAGCGCCGCGATGACGCCCTCGTTGGCTTCCGCGGAGCCGATGGTCATGCGCAAGGCATTCGGGAAGCCGTAGCTGCTCACTGCCCTGAGGATATAGCCGCGGCGGGTCAGGAACTCATCGGCCTCCTCCGCCCGCTTGCCGGCCTCGTCGGGGAAATGGATCAGCACGAAATTCGTGACCGACGGCGTGATGCGGAGCCCGATCGCCTCGAGCGCTTCGGCAACGCGGGCAAGCCAGGTGAGATTGTGATCGACAGCCGTTGCGACGAAAGCCTGATCGCGGATCGCCGCCGCACCCGCCGCAATGGAAGGCGCACTGAGATTGAACGGCCCGCGGACACGGTCGACCGCGTCGATCACTTCCGGCGGCGCATACATCCAGCCGATGCGCAGGCCGGCAAGACCATAGATCTTCGAGAAGGTGCGGGTCATTACCACGTTGCGGCTGGCCGAGACGAGCTCAAGACCGGCGGCATAGTCGTTGCGGCGCACATACTCGGCATAGGCGGCGTCGAGCACCAGGAGCACGCCCTCGGGCAGGCCCGCATGCAGCCGGCGGACTTCGTCGACCGGGATATAGGTGCCGGTCGGATTGGCGGGATTGGCGAGAAAGACCATCTTGGTCCGCTCGGTGACCGCGGAAAGGATGGCGTCCACATCGACGCGTGCATCTTTTTCCTGGACGGTTACGGGCGTCGCACCGGCCGCCAGGATCTGGATCTTGTAGACCAGGAAACCGTGCTCGGTGATAATGCCTTCGTCGCCGGGGCCGAGATAGGTGTGGCACAGCAGCCCGAGCAGTTCGTCCGAGCCGTTGCCGCACATGATGTTTGCCGGATTGAGCCCGTGAACGGCCCCGATTGCCTCCCGCAGCGCCCGCGCCTGGCCGTCCGGATAGCGCTCCAGATTGAAGGCCATCGCCTGGAAGGCTTCTATCGCCTTCGGGCTGGCACCGAGCGGCGTTTCGTTCGACGAGAGCTTATGCACCTTGTCGACATCCGGCGCATGCTCCTTGCCCGGCACATAGGCGGCAATGTCAAGGATGCCGGGACGCGGCTCAGGGCTCTTCGAAGCAAGGCTCATCGGGTCAGCTTTCTATGGCCATCAAGGTGCCACAGCGACCTTTGTCGCGCCTTGGGAGGCGCGGGGCGCTATAGGCAGGAAAAGAGGTCAAGCCATTACCGGCGCAAGCGGCTTTTGTCGAGGGTCCGCCGCCTGTACGCAGCGCCTTATCGGGTGAGGCGTGGCCGTTCGCGTGTGCTCGGCACGCCCTGCGGCGCCAACACCGGCACGAAGACACGGCGGGACGCACGCGCTGCGACCGGTAGCCCCTGGTAAAGCCGCTTCTGCGCCTCGACGACGATGACGCCTGAGAACACTGGCCAGAGCCAGCGGCCGAGCCGCTCAAAGCCTCGGCGCAGCCGCAGGATCGCCCGGAGCTTCGACGGCGGGAAGAACAGCGCGTCGGCCGTAGCCCCCGGCGTGAAGTTGGTCTCGCGCAACAGCGCTGTCAGCTGCCCGCGCGAATAGGGTCGGCCGGAGCCGAAGGGCGTATGCTCCATGCGCGCCCAGACGCCGCGTCGATTGGGCACGACGATCACGAGCCGGCCGCCCGGCGCCAGCACCCGCCAGATCTCCTTCATCGTCTCGCGCGGACTTTCGGCAAATTCCAGCGAATGCACCATCAGCACCCGGTCGATCGATGCGTCCGGCAGCGGCAATTCCTCGTCGAACACCAGCGCCGTCGAGGAAAGCTCGGCAACCGGCCAGTTCACCGCGCCCTGGCCCGCAGGCATGAAGGCGAAGGTGCGCTCCGTGTCCTTGCGGAACCGCTCGAGATAGGGAACGGCATAGCCGAGGCCGACCAGCCGCTCGTCCGGCAGCCGCGCCCAGACGGACGAAAGCGCCATGGTGACGGATTGCTCCGCCATCCGGCCAAGCTCGGAGTGATAGAATTCGCGAAGGTCGACAATATCGGTATGCATTCGCAACATGTTAGCTTCGAAGCGGTAGACTTCAAGGTAAGGCTCGCTACATTCGGCAGCATCTCCCCTCTCCTGACCGGAGGACCTGCCATGGCCGCGCTCGAACTCGATCTTTTCCTCTGCCGCACCGACAATTTCGGCGTGCTGATCCACGACCCCGAAAGCGGCCTGACCGCCTCGATCGACGCGCCCGAGGAGGCGCCAATCCTGGAGGCGCTGGAACGCCGCGGCTGGACGCTCACCCATATCCTCACGACGCACCATCATGGCGACCACGTCGCGGCCAATGACGCGTTGAAAGCCCGCTTCGGCGCCATTATCATCGGTCCGTTCAACGAGGCCGCGAAAATTCCGGGCCTCGACAAGACGGTGCGTCAAGGCGAACGCTTCGAGTTTGCGGGCCGCAACGTCGAGGTGATCGAAACACCCGGCCATACCGCCGGCCATATCTGCTTCCATTTTCCACAGGACAAGCTGCTCTTTGCCGCCGACACGCTTTTTGCGCTCGGCTGCGGCCGTCTGTTCGAGGGGACGCCGGCGACCATGTGGCAGTCTCTCAGCCGGCTGATGGCCTTGCCGGACGACACGACCGTCTATTTCGGCCACGAATACACGCTCTCCAATGCCCGCTTCGCGGTCACGGTCGATCCCGACAATGCCGAACTCAAGGCACGCGCTGCCGAGATCGAGGAAATCCGCTGCGACGGCGGCTTCACCGCGCCGACGACAATCGGCCTGGAGAAGCGTACGAACCCGTTCCTGCGCGCCGCCGATCCCGGCATTCGCGCCCATCTCGGCCTGCGAGATGCCGACGATGTCGCGGTCTTTGCGGAAATCCGCAAGCGGAAAGATAACTTCTGATGGCTGAAGCACAGACGGCGGAAGAGGTCATCGAGGCGCTCGGCCTCACGCGCCATCCGGAGGGCGGCTGGTACATCGAGACCTTCCGTGACACGGCCGGCGGCCCGCGGGGCCATTCGACGGCGATCTATTATCTGCTTGAGCGTGGCGACCGTTCGCACTGGCACCGCGTCCGCGACGCCGTCGAGATCTGGCACTACCACGCCGGCGCGCCGCTCGAACTCAGCATTGCCGAGGACGGGAAGCCCGCCGAGACGTTGCGGCTTGGGCCCGACATCCGGGACGGTGAGCGGCCGCAGGGCGTAGTACCGGCCAACTGGTGGCAGTCGGCTGCCTCGCTCGGCGATTGGACGCTGGTCGGCTGCACGGTCGCGCCAGCCTTCGATTTTGCCGCCTTCGAGATGGCAGCCCCCGACTGGCAGCCGCCGACCCGATAGCGATCTTTCGGACTACTCCGCCGGCTGGGTGGCCGCGGCATCCTTGCGCAAAATCAGATCCTGGGCGGCGAGCACCGCCCCGCCGGTGACGAACAGGCAGGCAAGCGCTATGCGCCAGGATGGCTCGGCAAAGCCGAAGAGGATCAGGATCAGCGTCGAGAGCACCGGTGCTGCATAGCTCGAAACGCCGAGAAGCTGGATGTCGCCGTTCTTCACCCCGAAGTCCCAGGCATAGAAGGCCGCCCCCACCGGCAAGAGGCCGAGGCCCGCGACCGCCAGCCACTCGAAGGTCGTCGCCGGCCAGACCGTCGTTTCGAGCGCGAGATGGCAGACGAAGGACAGGATCGAGGTGGCAAGGCAGAAGCCGGTGACCACATCGGTCGAAACCGCCTCGAAGCGGCGTGTGATCAGCGAATAACCCGACCAGGTAAAGGCGCAGAGGAAGGCCGCGCCATAGCCGATGAGATAGGCATCGTCGAAGGCGACGCCGTTGCGCGCGACGATCAGGATCGTGCCGACGAGGCCCGCAAGCGCGCCGGCGATGTGATACCAGCGCAGCCGCTCCCCCGGCAGCAGTGCCGAACCGACAACGATCAAGAGCGGCCAGAGATAGGCGATCAGCCCGGCCTCCACCGCCGGCGCATTGCGCAGCGCCGTGAAGTAGAGGAAGTGATAGCCGAAGAGGCCGGCAATGCCCGTAATCCAGACCTTCGCCGGCTGCTTGAGCAGCGCCAGGCGCTCCGGTCTTGCCACAAGCACCGCAAGGCCGGGCAGGCTGCCGATCAGGAAACAGATTGCCGAAAGCTGGAACGGCGGCATCTTGCCCGATGCCGCCGTGAACAGCGCGAGCAGCGACCACATCAGGATGGCCGAAAAACCGATCAGAGTTGCCTTGAGTTTCATAGTCGTTCCCGGGCGCGATTCCTCTCAACGGAAACCTGCGCCGTCAAAATCACGGTGCTTGCTGGTATTTAACCTTTTAGTTGCACGCGATCGCGCGTCAACCACCAAATCGCGTCGCCGAGACCGTGACCGGCCCGAGCTTGGTGGGGATGCGGACATAGACGGGGGCATAGACATTCATGGTCTCAGCCTTGGCGAACCAGATTTCCATCGTCTGCAGTCGCCGCAGATATTCGACGTCCTCGCGGCCCTTCTTGTAGCCGGCCTTCGGCACGAAGCGGATGCCGCAGACGATCACCTCGCCTTCGAAGCCCTTCGTCTTGAAAGGCCTGGTGCCCTTCGGCGAAAGCTTGATGTCGAGCCGCGACTCGCCGTCGAAAATCGGCAGGGTGTTGGGGCAGACGCGCGCTTGCGCCGGAATGATCAGCCCCGAAAGCGGATCGAGAACGTTGCGCATGTCACGCGAGGTGACCGGCACCCAATTCTTCGGCAAAGGCGTGCGCTTCGGCGTCATGCTCGCATGCACGACATTGCCGTTGCGGTAGCTAACGCTGATCGCCCGGCTCTTCGAGCCACTGCGATAGGACATCGAATATTGCGACGCGCGCAGGTAATCCTTGTCGACAACGCCGGAAACCTGTGTCTGGCCCGACGTGCGGCTGAGGATATCGAGCAGGCCCGCCGATTTCAGCGTCCCCGATATCGTGTAGCGATTCTTCTGAACCTCGGTGTGGAATGAGGCGCGCGCCACCGGCAGACCGGACAGCGAGATGCTGTAATCCGTCAGATGCTCGGCATCGGCGGCCGATGATGCTGTGGAAAACAAGACCGCCGAAAGCAGCATTGCCCCGCGAAAGCCATTTCGCAACTTCATGCCTTTAGGAATCCATCACTTGAACATCGCCGCAATACCCTGAAATGCAGGGTGTTTACGGCTTTTCTGCGCCATTTCGCTGTCGCCGGCTACGCGGTCGGTCCAATCACGGAACCAAACCGTCGTGCGTCCTCGGTCAAGAAATAGCGCATAGCAAAACCGCTTGGAATGGGTCTCGCGCACCATTATTGTTGCCCGGACAGCGCTTCGCATGGGCAGATCGGCCGGGAAAAACCGCGGTTTTCCGAGAATGCAAGAGGTTTGGCTTGACGGGCGGGCCGTCTCTGACTATAGAACCGCGACTTTCCAATAATGGCCTAGGAACGCGGCCTGGGCTCTGGGCCCGCTACCGCATTGTCCGGCGGCGATAAAGAGAATAGGTGTACCATGTCCCGTAGTTGCGAATTGACCGGCAAGGGCGTCCAGTCGGGCAACAATGTAAGCCACGCCAACAACAAGACCAAGCGCCGGTTCCTTCCGAACCTGTGCAACGTCACGCTGATTTCCGATGCTCTCGGCCAGCGCTACCGCCTGCGCGTTTCCGCAGCTGCTCTCCGCTCGGTTGAACACCGTGGCGGCCTCGACGCCTTCCTGCTGAAGTCGGACGAGAACGAGCTGAGCATGCGCGCTCGCCTGCTGCGTCGCCAGATCGTCAAGAAGGTTGCTGAAGCCGCCTAATCGGCGCCAGCGCACCGTCTTTGACACGCGTTTAAAAGGCTTGCGGGTTCATCCGGCAAGCCTTTTTCTCGTGCGCACGTTTCTTAACCGATACGCGCTTTTGCCTTCATCGGCCGGGTGCACTGCCCTGCTTTCATCCCTCTAGCTGGTGGCATACCCCAGGATAAAAAAATGCTGATCAACCGCACTTTCTTCGTCTATGTCGCGCTGATGACCCTCGTGGTCGTCGCCTCGAACATCCTCGTTCAGTTTCCGCTACCGGGCTCGATTGCCGGTATGCAGCTCGGCGATCTCCTCACCTGGGGCGCCTTCAGCTATCCCTTCGCCTTCCTGGTGACCGACCTTACCAACCGCCAGTTCGGGCCGCGCATCGCGCGTCGCGTGGTAGTCGCAGGCTTCATCGTCGCCATTCTGCTCTCCATCGTCGCCGCCACGCCGCGCATCGCTATCGCGTCGGGCTCGGCCTTCCTGTTCGGTCAACTCCTGGACATATCGGTGTTCAACCGGCTCCGCCGTCAGAGCTGGTGGCATGCGCCGCTCGCAGGCTCGCTGATCGGCTCGGCGCTCGATACCGCAATGTTCTTCTCCTTTGCGTTCGCACCGTTCTTCGTGTTCTTCGGCCCGAACGACAGCTTTGCGCTGGAAACCGCACCGCTCCTCGGCGTACTTGCGGCTGAAGCACCGCGCTGGATCTCCTGGGCGGTCGGTGACTTGAGCGTGAAGATCCTCTGCGGCCTCGTCATGCTGCTCCCCTATGGCGCGCTGATGAGCATCGTGAAGCCCATGCCCGCTGCGGAAAAGCAGGCGGCCTAAGGGCCGCCTGCCGGCACGCCTCGGCCCGCGCCGAAGGGGCGACCGGGCGTCGATTGCAAGGCGCGGGGAAGAGCGGCAGCCACCCTTCCCCGCGCCTCACCTTCTAGCGCTGCTTCAAAAGCATCTGAGCGTTTTCGAATTGCAGCCCTTCGTCGTCTTCCGACCGCCGGGACTGTTCTTCAAAGCCGAGGTTCTCGTAGAAGGCATAGGCCTGCGAATTGGCGGTGTAGACCTCCAAGCGGAGCTGCCCCTTCAGCTGCAGGGCATGCGAAACCAGCAAGCGGCCGATGCCGGCACCCTGGTGTCGCGGCGAGACGAACAGCCCGCCGATGAAATCGTCGAGCAAGCTGACGAACCCGGCCGGTTCGCCGTCCCGGATGGCGACCCAAGTCTCCGCGTTCGGCAGATAGACGGTCTCGATCAACAGGCGCTGTTCACGCAACCGCGCCTCGCCGACAAATGCGTGCGCCGTTATCGAGGCCTCGAACCAGATGGCCGACAGTTCTTCCAAATCCGCAGCCCGATAGGCGCGGATCATCACGTCCATTTTTTTCATGGTTTTTCCGTTCAATAGATATGCGTCAAGAGGGACGCCTGTTCGGCGCCTTGAACGACCGCGAATGCGGGTAAATTTTCAGCCTCTGCGCATAAATCTCCTTCAACGGACAATCGGCCAATAGGCCTTTGCCGGGACACCGTCAAGCATCGGACGGGCTTGTTCGGGCCTCTGCGCAGCCGCGCCGAGCGAGACGGCTCGATCCTTCACCGGCTCTTGGCTGGATCTCCACACGATCGGGCGGATCGCACTATTCTGGAGTTGGCTGGCTTATTGTGTCAGCGCGGTGTTAAGCCGGAACTCCAGCATCAGGTTGCGCTCGAGGATCGAATGGTTGTCGTCGGAGACGACGATGACCCGCACGTCGCCGTCGGGACGCACGACCACGTCGAGGCCTTCCATGTTGTCGATCTGGTAGCCCATGTCCGCCTCGAAGAGGACTTCGCCGTCGACGACCGCGCCGGGCTTGATCTTATCGCCTGGGATCCGACGGATCTGCATGCCGAGACCCGAGCCGAAGGAGAAACGTCGCTCCAGCAGCAAGAGGTCGCCGTTCGGCAGGAAGGCGCCATCGGTTGCCGCATAGGGATCCTTGCGCACGACGCTGAATGCGCCGCGCTGTGGCCCGTCGAGGATGCCGGCCAAAAGATTGTCCGCCTTGTCGACGCTGCGTTCGGCAATGGCGATCATGGCGCCCGCGAGGGGGCTGTCCTTCGGCGAGACCGCGATCGTCTCAATGCCGGCGTTGCTGCGCAGCTCGCTGATCGGAAACGGCAATGCCAGGCTTCCGATCGGCTTCGAGCCGGCAAAACCCGGATCCGGATAGATGTCGATGCGATGGGCCTGCTCGTAACTAACGATCGCCTGGCCTTCTCGAAGGGCAAGCCCTTCGGAATCCACCTTCCATTTCGCCAGGCCGACATCACCGTTACGATCCGCCATCGGCGTGGCGGTCAGGTTGGTGATACCGGAAAGCCGACCCTGCTCGTCGCGGGTTACCGCACCTTCCAGCCAGTGGCCGGTATCCATGACGGCGACGAAAGAGCTGCCGTCAGGACGAAAGCGGATTGCCGAAACCGCGCCGAACAGCGGATTTGACGAGGTCATCTCCAGACCGCCGAGAAACTCCAGGGCGCCAAACCGGGTGGCGCTGGAACCGACAGCGAAATTACTGATCTGGCGGCTGCGGATCGGCAGGTCTTCGCTATCGGAAGCGGACCATGCCGGGCAGGCCGAAGCCAGGAGGAAAAGGGCTAGGAGACCGCGGCCAAGCATCAAGAGAAGTACCTTCAGGGGGGCATCGGGAATGACGCGGCGTGCGCTCACAGTGAGCCCGCCACGCATGGTAGCTTGGTAGACTGTAAAACTATGTCCGTAAATTGACTTCGGCCGCCAGCGATGCGTGCAGGTGCCGATTGGCAGCTCGGAGGCGATGTTCCACCGCCCCCAAGGGGGACGCATCACCCGGCGCGGCGAAGACGCGAAGAACCGCGGCGCTGGCTTTCGTCCTCGAAGAGTGCGGCCAGCTGTTCGGTCATCGCGCCGGCAAGCTCATCGGCATCGACGATGGTGACGGCACGGCGATAGTAGCGCGTCACGTCGTGGCCGATACCGATCGCCAGCAGTTCCACCGGCGAGCGCGTTTCGATCTGCTCGATGACCGCGCGCAGGTGACGCTCCAGATAGTTTCCTGGATTGACCGACAGCGTCGAGTCGTCGACCGGCGCGCCGTCCGAAATCATCATCAGGATGCGCCGCTGTTCGCGCCGCGCCATCAGCCGCTCATGCGCCCAAATCAACGCCTCGCCGTCGATGTTTTCCTTGAGCAGGCCTTCCCGCATCATCAGGCCGAGATTGCGTCGTGCCCGGCGCCACGGAGCGTCGGCAGACTTGTAGACGATGTGTCGCAGGTCGTTGAGGCGACCCGGGGCCTGTGGCTTGCCGCCGGCCAGCCACTTCTCGCGTGACTGCCCACCCTTCCACGCCTTGGTGGTAAAACCGAGGATCTCGACCTTGACGCCGCAGCGCTCGAGCGTGCGCGCCAGGATATCGGCGCAGGTGGCGGCAACCGTGATCGGACGGCCGCGCATCGAGCCGGAATTGTCGATCAGCAGCGTCACGACGGTATCGCGGAAGTTGGTGTCCTTTTCGCGCTTGAAGGAAAGCGGCTGCATCGGATCGATGATGATGCGCTGAAGCCGCGCCGAGTCGAGATAGCCCTCTTCGAGATCGAACTCCCAGGAGCGGTTCTGCTGCGCCATCAGGCGGCGCTGCAGCCGATTGGCAAGCCGGCCGACCGCACCCTGCAGATGGGCAAGCTGCTTGTCGAGGAAGGCGCGCAGCCGGTCGAGCTCGGCCTCGTCGCAAAGCTCTTCCGAGGCGATGGTCTCGTCGAACTCGCGGGTGAAGACGGCGTAGTCGACCTTCTCGTTGAAGTCGGCGAAGGGCTGGTTCGGACGCTTGACCTCGCCGGGCGTTTCGCTGTCCTCGTCGCCTTCGTCCTGGAGATCGTCGTCGGAGATCTCCGCGCCGTCCATCTCGCCTTCTTCCATCTGCTCTTCGGCAGCCTGGTTCTCGTCGGCGGGTGCGGCATCGTCGCCGGCTTCCTCGTCGCTGGCGTTCTCGTCCTGCTCCTGGCTGCGCGGCTGGTCTTCGTCGGTCTCGCTTTCCTGCTCGTCCGGCTCGTTGTCGTCGTCACCGTATTTCTCGGCGACTTCCATCGAGGTCAGCATGTCGCGAACGACCCGGGCAAAGGCCTGCTGGTTGTTGATCGTCGACGACAGGTGCTCAATGTCGCCGGCAGCCTTACCCTCGATGAACTCGCGCCAGAGGTCGAGCACCTTGCCGGCAGACGCCGGCGGCTTCTGGCCCGTCAGCTTCTCGCGCACCAGCAGCGCTACGGCCTCGCCGAGCGGCGCGTCCGCCTGGCGCTCGATCGTTGCGAAATTCGCCTTGGCGTATTTCTCTTCGAGCATGACGTTGAGGTTCTTGGCGACACCCGCCATGCGCAGCGACCCGATCGCCTCGACACGCGCCTGCTCCACCGCATCGAAGATCGCGCGGGCGTCCGCCCCTTGCGGCGACATGGTCGCGTGGATCCGCGCATCGTGACAGGCCTTGCGCAGCGCCATGCTGTCACCGAGCCCGCGGGTCACGGCAAGTTCCTGCAGGGTCGGGCGCTTGGAAAGTTCCGGCAGACGGATGCGTTCGCCGGTCATGCCCGGCCGCTCGTTGGCGAAGGCGACTTCCACCTCGGCATCGCCCGCGATCGATCGGATGCAGCCGGAAAGCGCCCGCTTGAACGGTTCCGCAGCATTCTCGCGCGTGGTTGGCTTTGCCTTCGAATTCGAGCTCACGACAGTTCCTTCTTCAGCCAGAGGCGACGGCGCCCCAGTGGGGCGTCATCCGGTTTGCCACAGCGTCATGACCCGCCCTCCCAAAGGGGACGGCAGGCCGTGGGATCAGGCGGTGGCTTCGAGCACGATGTTGGCAGCGCTTTCCTTCAGCTCGATGCCGAAGGCGCGCTGGTAGTGCTCGGCGACCAGCGCCCGCTCCAGCTCGTCGCACTTGTTGAGGAAGGTCACGCGGAAGGCGAAGGCGATGTCGCCGAAGATGTGGGCGTTCTCGGCCCAGGTGATGACCGTACGCGGGCTCATGACAGTCGAGAGATCGCCATTGATGAAGGCTGCGCGCGTGAGGTCGGCGACACGTACCATCTTGGAGACGGTCTCGCGGCCCTTGTCGGCGGTGAAGCCCTTGACCTTGGCGGCGACGATGTCGACTTCCTTGTCGTGCGGCAGGTAGTTCAGCG
Source organism: Ensifer sp. ENS08 (assembly GCF_014852195.1). NCBI lineage: Bacteria > Pseudomonadati > Pseudomonadota > Alphaproteobacteria > Hyphomicrobiales > Rhizobiaceae > Ensifer > Ensifer sp. ENS08. The sequence continues at coordinate 145,992 of NZ_JACVBF010000013.1, read as the reverse complement.
TGGTGACGATCGACCAGCGGTCCATCTGCGCCTGGTTGATCTGCTGCGTGCCGTGATAGAGGCCGGTCGTGTCGCCGAGGCCGACGGTGTTGGCGGTCGCAAACAGGCGGAAGGCCGGGTGCGGACGGATGACACGGCTCTGGTCGAGCAGCGTCAGGCGGCCGGAGGATTCCAGCACGCGCTGGATGACGAACATGACGTCCGGGCGGCCGGCATCGTATTCGTCGAAGACGAGCGCGACATTGTGCTGGTAGGCCCAAGGCAGGATGCCGTCCTTGAATTCGGTGACCTGCAGGCCGTCCTTGACGACGATCGCGTCCTTGCCGACGAGGTCGATACGGCTGACATGGCTATCGAGGTTGACGCGCACGCACGGCCAGTTGAGGCGCGCGGCGACCTGCTCGATATGGGTGGACTTGCCGGTGCCGTGATAGCCCGACACCATCACGCGTCGGTTGTGGGCGAAGCCTGCGAGAATGGCGAGCGTCGTTTCGCGGTCGAAGAGGTAGTCCGGATCCAGATCCGGGACATAGGCGTCGCCCTTCGAATAGGCAGGAACGCGCAAATCCGTATCAATGCCGAAAACCTCCCGGACGGAAATCGTGGTGTCGGGGAGGTTGGAAATGTCGAGGTCAATCTTGCTCATCATGTCTCCAGAGCGGCCACCGGACGGCACCCGCGCATTCGCCTGCAAAAGTGCTTCTGTATTAATCCGGGTTGTTAGCAGAAACCAGCCTGTTTTAACAATTGGTAGGCCTGAATAACCGCGCGAAAACGCTCTTCCGATCCTCTATCTCCGCCATTGGCATCGGGGTGATGCTTCTTGACGAGGTCCTTGTAGGCCGCCTTGATGTCGGCAGTGGTCGCCGAGGCTCCGAGACCAAGAGTTTCGAAGGCCTTCGCCTCGAGCGTCTTCAGCTTGCGCTGACGTGGCTCGGGACGACCGGATCGCGCCCGTGCCTCGCTGACAAAGCCGAAGGGATCGCGCATGCGGGCCTGGGCGCCGGCAGAGCCAGACCGCGTCTGCGACTGGGTCGGGCCGTTCTTCGCGTTCTTGTTGACGCCGACGGTCCAGGTGGGCCGATGACCGGTGATCGCTTCCTTCTGGTAGCGGGCGACCTCGCTGTCGGAGAGGCCGGAGAAGAAGTTGTAGCCCTTGTTGTATTCCTTCACGTGCTCGAAGCAGAACATGAAGTACTGCCCCTCGGCGTTGCGACCGACGGGCGCCCGGTGCACACCCTTCTGATCGCAGCCGTCCCACTGACAGACGGGAGCCGCCGGCTCTGCCTGCGGCTCGACCTTGCGCCGGGTTCGAATGCGATCGAAGTATTTTGAATCGAGTCTCATGGCGCTCATTATGGGGTTTGGCGGGAGTCACAACAAGAATTGACAAAGCGGAATGTTGCTGGCTTTGTGCGGGCATTTTGCGCCGCCGTGCCAGCGATTACCGGGTTCTTAACTGCGAGGGGGCGCCAAGCAAACAGCAAAATGGGACGGAAGAATGTCGCTCACCGAGACCATCGAAAAGAAGCTGATCGAGGCCTTCCACCCTGAACGGCTCGAGGTCATCAACGAGAGCCATCAGCATGCCGGCCATCAGCCGGGGTTCGATGGTACCGGCGAGTCCCACATGCGCGTGCGTATCGTTTCTAGCGCCTTTGCCGGCATGAGCCGTGTCGCCCGCCACCGCGCCATCAATGATCTCCTGAAGCCAGAACTCGACGCCGGCCTGCATGCGCTCGCCGTCGAGCCGGCAGCCCCCGGCGAGCCGACCCGCTGGTAGAGGCAATCGCGGCCATCACGCCGGCGGAGCACCCTCTTCCGCCGGACGGATGCGCAGCTTGGTAATGCGGTTCTTCACCCGCTTCATCACGATGAAGCGTTTGCCGTGGAAGGTGAAGGCCTGGCGCTCCTCCGGAATGCTCTTGGACTCGTGGATGACCAGACCGGCCACCGTCGTCGCCTCCTCGTCCGGCAGCGACCAGTCGAGCGCGCGGTTGAGATCGCGGATCGGCACCGAGCCATCGACGACGATCGAGCCATCGGCTTCCTGGCGCACGCCCTGAATGTCGAGGTCGTGCTCATCGGCGATATCACCGACGATTTCCTCCAGAATGTCCTCCAGCGTCACCAGACCCTGAACCTGACCATACTCGTCGACGACGATCGCCAGATGCAGCTTGCGACGCAGGAACGCGTTGAGCTGATCCTTGAGGTTGGTCGTGTCCGGCACGAACCAGGGCTTCTGCGCGATCTTGACGATATCGAGGTTTTCCGGCTCGACATTGGGTTCGGCCAGCGCCCTCAGCAAATCCTTGGAATGCACGACGCCGATGATGTTGTCGGTCGACCCGCGCCAGAGCGGCAGCCGCGTGAACGGGCTTTCGAGAATATCGCGGACGCAGGTTTCCGGCGGCTCGTCGGCATTGATCGCCCGCATGCTGGTGCGGTGGATCATGATATCGGAGATTTCAAGCTCGCCAAGATCGAGCACGCCGCCGAGCCGATCGCGGTCGGCCTTGATCACCGAGCCCTCGCGGTGCAGCAGGTCCACGGCGCCGCGCAGTTCCTCATGCGCCGACAGCATAGACATGTCGGAGGCCAGGTTGATGCCGAAGATGTTGAGCAGGCGCCGGACGATGCCGTTGACCAGGCTCGAAACCGGGCCGACGACGGCGACGAAGAGACGGACGAGCGGTGCCACGGCAATCGCGAAACGATCCGGCGAGGCAATCGCCCAGCTCTTCGGCAGTACTTCCGAGAAGATGACGAGCAGCACGGTCATGGCGAGCGTGGCGATCGCCACGCCGCTGTCGCCGAAGAGACCGATCAGCAGGCTCGTCGTCAGTGACGAGGCAAGAATGTTGACGAGATTGTTGCCGATCAGCAGCGCGCCGATCAGCCGGTCGCGACGCTCGATCAGCCGGTTGACGATGCCGGCGCGCTCTTCGCCGTTGTTTTCCAGCGTATGCATACGCGAGCGCGACGCGGCGGTCAGCGCCGTCTCCGAACCCGAAAAGAAGCCCGAAAGCACAAGCAGGCAGAAGACTGACAGGATCGACAGCCAGTACTCCGCCAGGAAGGCAATGAAGGCTTCGCCGGTCATTGCGGGTGCTTTTCCCTCAGGAAGCTCAGAACCTCGGAGGAAGGGACGTCATCGGCGACGAAGGACTGGCCAATACCCTTCGTCAGGATGAAGGTGAGCTTGCCGCCCTTGACCTTCTTGTCCTGGGCAATCGCGTCCATCAGCCGTTCTGCCGGAGGCAGTGTACCGGGAATTTCCGACATGCGCGTCGGCAGGCCGACCGCCCTCAGATGCGCCTCGACACGGGTTGCATCGTCGGCGCTCGCAAGGTTCATGCGCGTCGAGAACTGATGCGCCAGCACCATGCCGATCGAAACGCCCTCACCGTGCACCAGCCGGGCGCTGTCGTATTCGGTCGCCGCCTCCAGCGCATGGCCGAAGGTGTGGCCGAGATTGAGCAGCGCGCGCAGGCCATTTTCGCGTTCGTCCGCCGCCACGACGTCCGCCTTGGCCTGGCAACTGACTGCGATCGCCTCAATGCGGGCGCTACCCCCCGCAAAGACCGCCTGCCAGTTGTTTTCGAGCCAGGCAAAGAAGTCCGGTTTGTCGATCAGCCCGTATTTCGCGACCTCGGCATAACCGGCGCGGAATTCGCGCTCGCTCAAGGTGTCGAGCACGTCGGTGTCGGCCAGCACCAGATCCGGCTGGTGGAAGACGCCGATCAGGTTCTTGCCGTGCGGCGAATTGATGCCGGTCTTGCCCCCGACGGAGGAATCCACCTGCGCCAAGAGCGAGGTCGGTATCTGGATGAAGCGCGAGCCGCGGCGCACGATGCCGGCGGCAAAGCCGGTGAGATCACCGATGACGCCGCCGCCAAGCGCGATCACCGCATCGTTGCGCTCGATCCGGGCGCCAAGCACCGTTTCGCAGACCGGAATCAGATGTTCGAAGCTCTTGGTCTTTTCGCCGGCGGGAAGCACCAGCGACAGGGCGTCGATGTCGCACTCCCCAAGGCTCGCCATCAGCGGCTCAAGGTAGCGCGGCGCGACGTTCTCATCGGTGATGACGGCCATCTTGCGCCCCTTGAGGCGGGCGGCGATTTCCTCACCGGCCGCAGCAATCAGCCCGGGACCGATCAGGATGTCGTAGGAACGGTCACCGAGGTCGACACGGACCTTGCGTTCGGCGGCAGGCATCGCATGGCTATTCATGGGTCTTCTTGTCCTGATACTCGATGACGGCGGTGAGGACATCCTCGACCATCGTCTCTTTCTTCACATCGCGCGACAGCACCGTCAGGTCCGCTTCGGCGTAGATCGGGTAACGCGCATTCATCAGGTTTTCGAGCGTCTGCTTCGGGTTCTCGGTCTTCAGCAGCGGCCGGGTGTCGCGCTTGTTGACCCGCTCCCAGAGCACGTCGAGCTCGGCGTTCAGCCAGACCGTCAGGCCACCCTTCTTGATCTGGCGGCGCGAGCGCTCGTTGATATAGGCGCCGCCGCCGGTCGAGACCACGCGCGGACCGCTGCGCAAGAGCCGCTTCAGCACGCGCGTTTCAAGCGCCCGGAACTCGTCTTCGCCATAGCGGGCAAAGAGATCGCTGATCGTCATGCGCGAGACGCGCTCGATCTCATGGTCGGAATCGACGAAGGGAATGCCAAGCGCCTGAGCCGTCAACCGACCGATTGCCGATTTGCCGGCGCCCATCAGGCCGATGAACACGAGATTACGTTTACCGAGTACAAGCTTCGCCCGCTCGGCAAGCGTTGCGGAAACCGGTTCGATCACGTCGTTCATTGGACTTCTTATTCCCCATTCCCTTTCGGTATCGACAAATCGGGGTGTAGCGTCAAGTCGTCGCGCGCGTCCGCTCACGGTTCTTGAACTCGGCGGAAGCGGCGTTCATATAGGTCTGGCACCCGCCACAGCGTCGCGCGCTCATTCCGAGCGCCTGAAACGCACTGGCCGTTTGAACGCCTGCATGTATCCTTGCGTCCGCTTCGATCGAAAGGCACATGCAGAGGAGATTGAAATGCCGACCCTCTTCCGGTTCCTGTTCTTCTGCGCCGTAATTGCCGGGATAGTGTACGGCACGATGATCTCTCTCGTCACCTTCGTCGAGCCGACGGAGCGCGACGTCACCGTGAAGATCCCGTCCGAACGGGTGAACAAGACCCAATGAGCGATCTTTCCGCCGCCCATGTCGAGGCTTTCCTCGAAATGATGAGCGCCGAGCGGGGTGCAGCGGTCAACACGCTGCAATCCTACGAGCGTGACCTCGAAGATGCCTCCTCGCATCTGCGCACGCTCGGAACCGGGCTGACCGGGGCGACACCAGATGACCTTCGCGGGTATCTCGCCCATCTCGCCGGTCAGGGCTTCAAGGCCTCCTCGCAAGCGCGGCGGCTTTCGGCGCTCAGGCAGTTCTACAAATTCCTCTACGCCGAAGGCATGCGCGGCGACGACCCGACCGGGATCCTCGACGCGCCGAAGAAGGGACGTAGCCTGCCGAAGACGCTGAGCGTCGACGACGTCTCGCGCCTGATCGGCCAGGCGGAGACCGAGGCGGCAGCCGGCGGTACCGACCACCTCGCCAAATTGCGCATGCATGCGCTGATCGAACTGCTCTATGCGACCGGCATGCGCGTCAGCGAACTGGTGTCGCTGCCGGCAAGCGTGCTCGCTCAGAACGGCCGCTTCCTCGTCATCCGCGGCAAGGGCAACAAGGACCGCCTCGTTCCGCTATCACAGACAGCGATCCGGGCCATGCGGGCCTATGGCGAGGCGCTCGCCGAGGAGATTGCGCGTGAGGAAAGTGGCAACCGAGAGAGCCCGTGGCTCTTCCCCTCCTCGGGCAAGCAGGGGTTCCTGCCGCGCCAGGTTTTTGCCCGCGATCTGAAATCGCTGGCCGCGCGCGCCAGCATTCGCGTCGCCACGATCTCCCCGCACGTGCTTAGACATGCCTTCGCCAGCCACCTGCTGGCCAATGGCGCCGACCTTCGCGCGGTGCAGGAACTGCTCGGTCACTCGGACATTTCAACGACACAAATCTATACACATGTTCTGGAAGAACGGCTGCACAACCTGGTGCAAAACCATCACCCTCTTGCCAAACAGGCGAAAAAACAGGATTAGGACCGCCGGGCAGGCTGGTTTCGGCCCGCAGACCCTTGTCGCAAAATGATCGGAAACGCATCTCATGCACAACTATCTCGATTTCGAAAAACCCATCTCCGACCTCGAAGGCAAGATTCTCGAATTGAAGAAGCTCGCCGGCGAAGACGAGAGTGTGAACACTTCGGATGAGATCGAACGCCTGGAGACGCGCGTCCGCGACGCGATGGTCGAGATCTATTCCAAGCTGACGCCGTGGCAGAAGACCCAGGTCGCCCGCCACCCCTCGCGCCCGCACTTCCTGGATTATGCCGCCGAACTCTTCACCGAGTTCACGCCGCTTGCCGGCGACCGCAACTTCGCCAACGACGACGCCATTCAGGCCGGTCTTGCGCGCTTCCGCGGCATGCCGGTCGCCGTTCTCGGCCAGGAAAAGGGCAACGACACCAAGTCGCGCATCAAGCACAATTTCGGCAGCCCCCGTCCGGAAGGCTACCGCAAGGCGATCCGCGTCATGGAAATGGCTGACCGCTTCGGCTTGCCGCTGATCACGCTGGTCGATACCGCAGGCGCCTACCCGGGCGTTAACGCCGAAGAGCGCGGCCAGGCGGAAGCGATTGCCCGCTCCACCGAGATGTGCCTCAACGTTCGCGTGCCGATCGTCACCGTCGTCATCGGCGAAGGCGGCTCCGGCGGTGCGATTGCGATCGCCACCGGCAACCGCGTCTACATGCTCGAGCATGCGATCTACAGCGTCATCTCGCCGGAAGGTGCAGCCTCGATCCTGTGGCGCGATTCCACCCGCGCCAAGGAAGCGGCCAGCAACATGAAGATCACGTCCGAGGATCTGAAAGCGCTCGGCGTCATCGACGGCATCATTCAGGAACCGGTCGGCGGCGCGCACCGCGACCCGAACGCGGTCATCGGCCGCACCGGAACCGTGATCGCCGACGCGCTCAAGGAACTTTCCGGACGCGATGGCGACCAGTTGCGCACCGATCGCCGACAAAAATATCTGAATATCGGCCGTAACCTCTAAGCCGGATCGGCAGTCCTTAAGCGGGAGCGGGGCGGAAATCCCACGACCTTCCCCTCGCCCGATCTGATGGCCCGCGATTGCGGAAGCGGATTTCGCAACTGCAAAGCGGAGTGTGGCCAAATCTTGGCCATATTCATGAGGTCATGAACAGCGCATCGGCAGGGCCACCCTGCAGGGTTAAGAATTCGTGAAGTATAATCGCTTAGTGATTCTCTAAAAGGCCCACCCTCGCGGACTTGGGCTTTCCTAGTCGAGTTTGGGTTTGAACGGGCCTCTGCTGATGCGTTTCTGGAACCTTTTAGCTTCCGCCGCCATTGTCGCCGCGCTTGCCGGCTGCACCAACGAAACGCTGGATGCGACGACATCGGTCGATATCAAGTCCGTCAGGAACAAGACCGAGTATCAGGTCTCTGCCCCGATGGTCAAAAAGATGAGCGAGCTCGGGATGCAGAAGCAAGCCCCGATCGCGCTGCGCATCTTCAAGGAAGAAGGCACGCTCGAGGTCTGGAAGGCAAATACCGCCAACCGCTTCCAACTTTTGAAGACCTACAAGATCTGCGCCTGGTCCGGCAAGCTTGGGCCCAAGGTGAAGGAAGGCGACCGGCAGGCGCCGGAAGGCTTCTACCCGCTCTTCCCGCGCCAGATGAACCCCAATTCCAACTACTATCTGGCGATCAACACCGGCTACCCCAACGCCTACGACAAGGCGAACGGTCGCCAGGGCACACACCTGATGATCCACGGCGCCTGCTCGTCGTCGGGCTGCTACTCGATGACCGACGAGCAGATGATCGAGATCTTTGCGCTCGCCCGCGATAGCTTCAAGGGCGGCCAGGAAAGCGTTCAGCTGCAGGCCTTCCCCTTCCGCATGACCGCGGAGAACATGGCGCGGCACCGCGACAATCCGAATATCGACTTCTGGAAGATGCTGAAGGTCGGCTACGACCAGTTCGAAGTCACCAAGCGTCCGCCGGAAGTCAATGTCTGCGAGAAGAAGTACGTCTTCAACCAGCAGGCCTCCGGCCCGTTCAATCCGGGTGGCCAGTGCCCCGCCATGTCGACGCCGCCGGCCCTGCAGGTGGCGATGGCGAGCTTCGAAAAGAGCTACCAGACCGACTACGACAAGGCGATGAAGAAGTATGACGGCATGGTCTGGTACGAGCCAAGCGAAGCCGAGCGCAAGGCGATTGTCGCCAAGCAGCGCGTCGGCCGCGAACTCGCCTATGCGCCGACCGGAAACTCGCTTGACGCCGGCAAGATGATGAAGGCGAGCGATCTCGAAAAGAAGATCGCCTTGCAGAAGGAAGCGGAAGAAACCAAGCAGGCCGTCGAGATCCAGAAGAAGGAACTCGAAAAGGCGACCGATGGCGGCAAGCACGTCCCGGTCCCGGCCGCCAATCCCATTCCGCAGCCGGTGATGCAGGCGGCCGTCGAGCAGCCGAAGAAATCCTTCTGGAGCCTGTTCTCCAAGAGCGAGCCGGAATTGCAGATGCCGGCCCCGGTCGTCATCACGCCTGAACAGCAGGCTACTGCCGCACCGCAGACGCAAGCCGCCCCGGCAACGACCGCAAAGCAGGCGAAGGCGCCGGCCCCTGCCGCCCAGCAGCAGGCCGCTGCCGTGACCACGGCAACGACACCGTCAGCCGATGCGGCCGCCGAAGCGCCTGTTATGACGGAAGAGCCGCCGAAGAAGCGGCCGTTCTGGAAGATCTGGGGCAATTGATGCCGGACGAACAGAAGATCGTCTATGACCTGAGGGGGCTTAAATGCCCCCTTCCCGTTTTGAAGACGCGTAAACGCATGACTTCGCTGGCGCCGGGCGCATTGCTGGAGATTGAGACCACCGATCCGCTGGCGGTGATCGACATTCCGCATTTCTGCAACGAGGACGGCCACAAGCTTGTAGAGGCCGCACCCGCCGACGGCGGCCACCGGTTCCTCATCCGCAAGGGCTCGTAAGACGCCACGTCTGCCGCGCGGCAACGCTTCGATTACTGACGTGATTTAGAACCGCATGCCTGGCACGGCGAGCGGATTGTCGGACAACGCTTGGGCGTCTGGCCGGTCGATGCGCGGCTTGCCGGTGAAGGCGTCGAAGAGGTCGCGGACGAAGGCCTCTTCCAACCCCTTGGTGATCAGCACCATGCGCGTGCGACGGTCGTTCGGGTCCGGCCAGGCGGCGAGCCGCTCCGGCGTGTGGAAGACGTTCTGCACGCCATGCAGCACCAGCGGCCGGTCCGGCCTGTCGGCAACCGCGACGATCGCCTTCATCCGGAGCAGCTTCTCGCCATGCGCCGAGCGCAGGAGATCGATGAACATGTCGAGCGCCATAGGCTCGATCGGCCGGTCGTGCACGATGCTGAAGGAGCGGATGTCGCCGCCATGTCGCGTCACATCGTGATGGTGATGATGATCGTGCCCATGATCATGGTGGTGATCGTGGTCGTGATGATCGTGACCGTGGTCATGATGATGGTGGTCGTGGTGCGCCTCGTCCTGCAGCCAGCGGCCGACATCAGCGATCTTCGACGACGGGTCGTAGAGGCCACAATCGAACAGCTCTGCGCGCCCTGCTTCGGCGCTGTCGCCATCGATCAGCGGCGCGCGCGGATTGAGCGCGCGGATCCGCGCCGTCAGCGCATCACGCTCCGACGTTTCGGCAAGGCCTGTCTTGCTGATGGCGATGCGATCGGCAACGGCAATCTGCTTCAGCGCTTCTTCGTGGTTGGCGATCGTCTGCAGGCCGTTGACGGCGTCGACGACGGTGACCACGCCATCTAGCCGGAAGTTCTGCGCAATGATCGGATTGCCGATCACCGATTGCAGCACTGGCGCCGGGTCGGCAAGGCCGGTGGTTTCGATAACGACGCGCTTCAGCGGCCTGATCTTGCCGGTCTGCATGCGGTCCATGAGATCGGCAAGCGTATCGACCAGTTCGCCACGCACGGTGCAGCAGAGGCAGCCGTCGGAAAGCTCGATGACCCCGTCGCTGGAGGCTTCCACCAGCAGATGATCGATCGACACGTCGCCGAACTCGTTGATGATAACGGCCGTATCCGAGAGATCGGGATCCTTCAGCAGCCGGTTGAGCAGCGTCGTCTTGCCCGCACCGAGGAAGCCGGTAAGGATCGAGACCGGCACCGCCGACAAGGGACTAACCATCATGCACTCCGATCAGAAGGTCGGCCGCGGCACCGGGATCGGCACATTGGCGACATCGCCCTGGCCGGCCGGGTCGCCGGCAAGCTTCGGCGCTTTTTCGCCGCTGCCGGCGATCAGCCCGGCGAAGGCAAGCTTCAGCGGCCGGTTGATTTCGTGGATATAGGGCGAGAGCAGCTTCTGGCGGCCGGCTTCGTCGCGGCCCTCGCTGCGAACCTTCGCGGCCGCCTTCGAGCAGATCTGCTTGCTGACATCGGCCACCATGTCGCGCGTCTCGCCATAGGCCGGGATCTGCACCAGCGACGGCTTGCCGTTGCCGTTCGTCGTCAGTGCCATCTGCAGGAGCCGCGCGGACTCATCCGCACGCGCACCGAGGCTGTCCTCGCCGAGCACGACCGAGACGACGCTGCGCCCCTCGCGGGTGGCGGATGAAACCTGGTTGAAGCCGGAGGCGCAGATGAAGCCGGTTTTCATGCCGTCAGCCCCTTCGAAGCGGCCGATCAGCATGTTGTAGTTCGGATAATCCTTCTTGCCGGTGGTGAAACCTTCCAGCGAGAAATAGGAGGCGTATTGCGGAAACTCGCGCTTGAGCGTGATCGCGAGTACCGCAAGGTCGCGGGCGGTCGTGTACTGGCCGGGACCAGGCAGACCGTTGGGATTGATGAAGTTCGAGGAGGTCATGCCGATGCGGCGGGCCTCGGCATTCATCCGCTCGATGAAGGCGGGCTCCGAACCGGCGACCGTTTCGGCGATCGCGACCGCAACATCGTTTGCCGACTTCACCAGCATCATCTTCAGCGCGCTGTCGAGCGTCATCGCCTGGCCGGGCTTGTAGAACATCTTGCTCGGCGGCTCGGCGGCGGCGTTCTTGGTCATGATGACCGGGCTCTCGAGCGTGAGCTGACCGGACTTGATGGCGCGGAAGGCCGTGTAGGCCGTCATCAGCTTGGTCAGCGACGCCGGATACCATTTCTGGAAGATATCCTGGTGCTCGTAAACCTTCAGCGAATTGACGTCGACGACCAGCCTTGGATTGGCCGCAGCCGGCAGCGCCGCAAGAAGCGTGGCGCATGTCGCCGCCGTCACTCCGAGCGCCTTCATCTTGCCACGCGTGAAAAATCCTGCTGTCACCACGATAGGACCTCGAAAATCCGCTGTTGCCTCGTCTCGTCCGGCTATTTAGCCTATATGGCGAGGAGATGGCAAAGCCCATTCACGGGCAGTCGTGCCAATCCACACCGATACGCAGATACAATTAGTGATCGAACAGACCGACAGGACGAAACGATGCCGATACTTAACCGTGCCGCCGAGCTCCAGAATGAAGTCACCGAATGGCGGCGCCACCTGCACAGGAATCCGGAGCTCCTGTTCGCGGTCGAAAATACGGCAGCCTTCGTCGAAAAGAAACTGAAGGAGTTCGGCGTTGACGAAATCGTGACGGGGCTTGGCCGCACCGGCGTCGTCGGCCTCATCCGCGGCAATCTCGGCGCGGGCCGCACCATCGGTCTGCGCGCCGACATGGACGCGCTGCCGATCACCGAGACGAGCGGCAAGGACTGGGCCTCTGAGACATCCGGCAAGATGCATGCCTGCGGCCACGACGGCCACACGGCCATGCTTCTCGGGGCGGCGAAGTATCTCGCCGAGACCCGCAACTTCGCCGGCCAAGTCGCGGTGATCTTCCAGCCTGCAGAAGAAGGCGGCGGCGGCGGCAACGAGATGGTCAAGGACGGCATGATGGAGCGCTTCGCCATTGCCGAAGTCTACGGCATGCACAACATGCCGGGCATGCCCGTCGGCCAGTTCGGCAGCCGCGTCGGCCCGATCATGGCCTCGACCGACGAGTTCACCATCACCATCAAGGGCCGCGGCGGCCATGCGGCCCAGCCGCACAAGACGATCGATCCGATCATCGTCGGAACGCAGATCGTGACCGCCTTGCAGACGATTGCGTCGCGCACAGTCGATCCGCTCGCCTCCGTCGTCGTCTCCGTCACCAAGTTCAATGCCGGTTTCGCCCACAACGTCATTCCGCAGGAAGCCGTGCTTGGCGGCACCGTGCGCACCCTCATGCCTGAGGTGCGCGAGATCGGCGAAAGCCGCATCCGCACGATTGCCGAGGGTGTTGCCCAGATCTACGGCGCGACCGTCCAGGTCTCCTACAACCGCAACTATCCGGTAACGGTGAACCATGCCGACGAGACCGGTTATGCCTTGCAGGCGGCAGCCGAGATTGCCGGTGCCGGCAATGTCCAGCCGTCGCTCGATCCGATGATGGGCGGTGAGGATTTCTCCTACATGCTGCTTGCCCGCCCCGGCGCCTTTATCTTCATGGGCAACGGTGACACCGCCGGGCTGCATCACCCGGCCTATGACTTCAACGACGAGGCGATCCCGCACGGCATTTCCTACTGGGTGAAGCTCGCGGAAACGCGACTTGCCGCCTGAGGCACGGTTGGGAGGCACGATGCATCAGATCGACAAGATTGACCGACGAATTCTCAACATTCTCCAGGCGGACGGCCGCATCACCAATCTGGAGCTTGCCGATCGCATCGGCCTGTCGCCGACCGCGACCAGCGAACGCCTGCGCCGGCTGTTGAAGGAGGGATACGTCTCGGGCTTCGGCGCGCGATTGGACCCGCAGAAGCTCGGCTTTGGGCTGCTGGTCTTCATCGAGGTCATGCTCGACAAGACGACGCCCGACGTCTTCGACCAGTTCGCCGCCGCCGTCAAACAGGCGCCGGCCGTGCTCGAATGTCACATGGTGGCAGGCGGTTTCGACTATCTGGTCAAGACGCGGTTCGAGGACATGGCGGCCTACCGCAACTTCCTCGGCCAGGTTCTCTGGACGCTCCCGGGCGTCAAGGAGACCCGCACCTATGCTGTCATGGAAGAGATCAAGAACGACGGGCCGCTGCCGCTGGTGTGAGCCTCTGTCGCAGAAAAATAAAGGAACGGCCCGGGATCTACACAGATCCCGGGCCGTCTGCTTTCAGCTTAGGCGGCGTCCTGCAGCGATGCCATGTCGATGACAAATCGATAACGCACGTCGCTCTTGACGACGCGTTCATAGGCTTCGTTGATCTCTTGGATACGGATCGTTTCGATTTCCGAAACGATGTTGTGCTCGCCGCAGAAGTCGAGCATTTCCTGGGTCTCCTTGATCGAGCCGATCATCGAGCCGGAAATGCTGCGGCGCGCCGGCACCAGCGAGAAGGCATGCACCGGCACGGCGTTCTCCGGAATGCCGACCAGCACCAGATCGCCATCGACCTTGAGCAGGTTGAGGTAGGCGTTCCAGTCGATCTCGGCTGCAACCGTGCAGATGATCAGGTCAAACGTGCCCGCCAGCGCCGTGAAGGTCTCGGGGTCGTTGGTGGCATGGTAGTGATCGGCGCCGAGCTTCAGCCCGTCTTCCTTTTTGGAAAGCGTCTGGCTGAGAACGGTCACGTCTGCGCCCATGGCATGCGCCAGCTTGACGCCCATATGTCCGAGACCGCCCATGCCGACGATCGCGACCTTCTTGCCGGGACCGGCCTTCCAGTGGCGCAGCGGCGAATAGAGCGTGATGCCGGCGCAAAGCAGCGGTGCCGCAGCGTCGAGCGGCAGGTTCTCGGGGATCGACAGAACGTAGCCTTCCTTGACGACGATGCTGTCGGAGTAGCCGCCCTGGGTCGGTGTCTTGCCGTCAGCTTCGACGCCGTTGTAGGTCACCACCAGGCCGGGCATGTAGTGTTCCAGATCCAGATCGCGGGTAGCGCAGGTGGTGCAGGAGTCGACGAAGCAGCCGACGCCGGCGCGGTCGCCGACCTTGAACTTGGTCACCTTGGAGCCGACCGCCGTGACGATGCCGACGATCTCGTGGCCCGGAACCATCGGAAACGCCGAGTTACCCCATTCGTTGCGGGCCTGGTGGATGTCCGAGTGGCAGACGCCGCAATATTTGATCTCGATCACCACGTCGTCGTCGCGCGGTTCGCGGCGTTCGAAGGTGAAGGGCGTCAGCGGCTTCGACGCATCGGTCGCCGCATATCCTCTTGCAATGGCCATCAGTCTGTCCTCATTTTGGGAAAGGGTGCAGGTCCGGAGGGAGCCCGGCCTGACGCATCAGGACTATGAGGGTGCGCACGCTGCAAGCGTTAGAGCGATCCTGCAAAGTTTTTGCACGATCCTACAAGATTGACAGCGACATCCTGGAGATGGCACGTCGAGACCCTATCTGAGCGTTGCCTCACACAACGCTAAGCCGCTGGAAAGACCTGAGATTATGACAGCCACGCGACAGACTGCCCGTCCCGAGATGATCGACGTCATTGCCCGGTTTGCCAAAACCGACGGTGATCACATGACGCAGATTGCCGGCCTGAGCCTGCACCGCCACGGCGGCGACGCCCCGGTCAACTGCTCCGCCTACAGGCCGAGTTTGGCGATCATCGTGCAAGGAGCAAAGCGCGTGGTTCTCGGCGAAGAGACGCTGATCTACGGCGCCTCGGATTATCTGCTGACGTCGATCGACCTGCCGGTTCTGTCCCAAGTCTGCCAGGCCTCTGCAGACGAGCCCTATCTCAGCATGGCCTTCACGCTCGATCCGGGTAAGATCCAGGCGCTGCTTGCGTCCCTGTCGCAGCTGCCGGCACCCGCCGCCTCCGTGCGCGGCATGAGCGTCAGCAAGATCACTGTCGAACTCGAAGATGCCGCACTTCGCCTGCTGCGTCTGCTCGAGCGGCCGGACGATATCCCTGCGCTGCTGCCACTGATCGAGCAGGAACTCCTCTACCGGCTTTTGACCGGGCCGCACGGCCATCGCCTCAGACAGATGGCGACGACCGACAGCCAGCCGCATCAGGTCGGCCGCGCAGTCGCCTGGCTGAAGGAACACTATTCGCGGCCCTTGCGGATCGACGATCTCGCCAACCGTGTTTCCATGAGCGTCTCGTCGCTGCACCATCACTTCAAGGCGATCACCGCCATGAGCCCGCTGCAGTACCAGAAGCAGCTTCGGTTGCAGGAGGCCCGGCGGCTGATGCTGGAGGAGAGCCTCGACGCCGGCGATGCCGGCCATCAGGTGGGTTATGAAAGCCAGTCGCAGTTCAGTCGCGAATATGCCCGCCATTTCGGCGAGCCACCGATGCGCGACATCGGCCGCGTGCGCCGCTCGCTGCTCGAACGGCTTGCTCCGCAGGCGGAGATGCTGAGCGAGGGCTGACGAGGCGCCCTCGGTTCCGCTGGCGGCGTATCAGCTTCGCTCGATATCCCGCCTAAGCACGATCGAGGTGGTCAGATCCTCGACATTGTCCATCGTCGCCACCTCGTTGCGCAGCTCGTTGAGCGCATTGATCGAGCCGACCTCGACCTCGACGACGAGATCCAGCTGGCCGCTGACGGAGGACACCTTGCGGACCGCAGAGAAACCGGCAAGCCGGTCGAGCACGCCGATCGATGGCGTGCGCTTCAGCGTCACCAGCAGAAAGGCCTGAATCGTGCCCTCGTCCAGCTGGCCGATATCGGCGCGATAGCCGCGAATGACGCCAGCCTTTTCCAGTCGCGTGACCCTCTCGGTCGTCGCACTTCTGGAGAGCCCGATCCGGCCCGCCAGCGACTTCATCGGGATCCGCGCCTCCTGCGACAGAATGCTGAGGATGGTGCGGTCGATCGCGTCGATGTCCTGCATGTCCCCTCCTCCGTGCCTGCCGACAAGATGACGGTTATTATAAACATAGTGCCGGTGCAACCGGCATATTGCCGGATGCATCGGAGCACAGCCCATGCAAATCTCGTCATCGAGATGAGGATCCCCATGAACGATATGCTGAAGACCACGCCCGACTTTTCGACCGAAGCGGCAGCCGCCTTGCTGAAGGAGCATTACGGCCTCTCCGCTACGCTGTCGCTGCTTGCCAGCGAACGCGATCAGAACTTCAAGGTCGAGGCTGAGGACGGCAGCATCTCTATTCTGAAGATCATCAATGGTGCCGAGCCCGAGGTCGAAAGCGATTTCCAGACCGCACTGCTCGGCCACGTCGGCGCCCATGCCGCCGACCTGCCGGTGCCGCATATCCGCCCGACGCTGTCAGGCGCGAGCCTTGCTTCGACCACGAGCACGCGCGGCGTCACCCACCGCCTGCGGCTCGTCAGCTGGGTCGAGGGCCTGCCGCTTGCCGAAACCGGGCGCAACGATGCGGCGCTACAGTCGCTCGGACGGATGCTCGGCCGCTTCGATGCCTCGCTCAAGGGCTTCATGCATCCGGGCGCGCTGCGCGATCTCGACTGGGATATCCGCCATGCCGGCCGCTCGGCCGACCGGCTGCACCACGTCACCTCGGCCGAAGACCGTGCCTTGCTCGAACGCTTCCTTGTCCGCTTCGAAAAGACCGTGGCACCACGACTTGCAACCCTTCGTGCCGCCGTCATTCACAACGACGCCAACGATTGGAACGTGCTGGTCGATAAAGTCGATCACGACACCATTTCCGGCCTCATCGATTTCGGCGACGCCCTGCATGCGCCCGTGATTGCAGAGGTGGCGATCGCCGCCGCCTATGCCGGGCTCGACCATCCCGATCCGATCGGCGCCGCTGCGGCAATCGCCCGTGGCTTCCATGCGGAGTATCCGCTGGCGGAAGAAGAGGTCGACCTGCTCTTCGATCTCATCGCGATGCGCCTCGTCACGTCGGTCACGATCTCGGCGTCCCGCCGCGCCCATACCGACGACAATCCCTATCTCGCCATCAGCGAACGGCCGGCCTGGACGCTTTTGCGCAAGCTCGACCGCATAAACCCGCGTTTCGCCACCGCCATCCTGCGGCATGCCTGCGGCTTCGAGGCAACATCCGGCGCCCGCAAGGTTGCCGCCTGGATCAACGCGAACCGCAAGTCGCTGAAGCCACTGCTCGAACGCCCCGCCGCCACCTATCCGGCAGCGCTCGTCCCCTATGGCGACCCCACCCACCCGATGACGATAAAATCCGCTGGCGAACAGCCGGATGAAGCCCAGGCGATCTGGGAAGACTATTGTCGCGCGCATGGCGTCGAACTCGGCATCGGACCTTTTGGCGAGGAACGCACCGTCTATGCCGGCGAGATGTTCGTCTCGCGCTTCATCGACCACACCCGCCGCACTCGCCATCTCGGGCTCGACCTGTTCATGGCCGCCGGCACCAGGCTCTACACCCCGCTTGCCGCAACCGTCGTCAGCGTCGAGATCGAGAAGGACCCGCTCGGTTATGGCTGCCTGATAGCACTTCGCCATGAGCCCGAGGGATGCCCGCCCTTCGTCACGCTCTGGGGTCATATGGCGCACGAAGCCATGGGACGCATCAAGGCCGGCGACCGGCTTGCGGCCGGCGCGCTTGTCGGCGAGATGGGAGCGCCGAAGGAAAATGGCGGCTGGGCGCCGCATCTGCACCTGCAGCTTTCGACCGACACCGCTCTGTCGGCGACCGAAATCCTCGGCGTCGGCGAGCCGCAGTTCCTCAACGTCTGGACCGAACTCTTCCCCGATGCGCGCACTTTCGCCGGCATCGCCGAGGAGTTCTACGAGAAGAAAGGTCGTTCGCACGAGGAGATCGTCAAGCGCCGCAAGGAATTGCTCCTGCCGAACCTTTCGATCTCCTACGACAAGCCGATCAAGTTCGTGCGCGGCGAAGGCGTCTGGCTGATCGACGACAGCGGCCGCGCCTATCTCGACTGCTTCAACAACGTCTGCCACATCGGTCACGCCCATCCGGCAGTGGTCGAGGCGATGGCAAAGCAAGCGGCGATCCTCAACACCAACACCCGCTACCTGCACGACAACATCGTCGCCTATGCCGAGCGGCTGACGGCAACGCTGCCGAAGGAATTGACGGTCGCCGGCTTCGTCAACAGCGGTTCCGAGGCCAACAGCCTGGCGCTGAGGTTGATGCGCGTCCATACGGGCCGCGAGAATGCGATCACGCTCGACTGGTCCTATCACGGCACGACGCAGGAGCTGATCGACATCAGCCCCTACAAGTTCCGTCGCAAGGGTGGCAAGGGTCCGAAGCCGCATGTGCATGTGGCAACCATTCCCGACAGCTACCATGCGCCGGCCGACTGGCCGGTCGAGGAACACGGCAAGCGGTTTGCCGAAAGCGTCGCCGAACTGATCCAGGCCATGAAGGCCAAGGGCGAAGGCCCGGGCTTCTTCATCGCGGAATCGATCCCGAGCGTCGCCGGCCAGGTGTTCCTGCCGGAGGGCTACCTGAAGGAAGTCTATCGCCTCGTACGCGAGGCCGGCGGCGTCTGCATCGCAGACGAAGTGCAGGTCGGTTTCGGCCGCGTCGGCAGCCATTGGTGGGCCTTCGAGACCCAAGGCGTCGTGCCTGACATCGTCACCATGGGCAAACCGATCGGCGACGGCCATCCGCTCGCAGCCGTCGTCACCACCCGCGAGGTGACCGACAGCTTCAACAACGGCATGGAGTATTTCAATACCTTCGGCGGCAACCCGGTCTCCTGCGCCGTCGGTCTCGCGGTGCTCGACGTGATCGAAGGGCAGGATCTGCGCGGCAATGCGCTTTCGGTCGGCAACTATCTGATAGATGCCTTCCGCGCCATGCAGGCCCGCTACGAGGTGATCGGCGATGTGCGCGGCATGGGTCTCTTCCTCGGCATCGAACTTGTCACCGACCGCAAGACCAAAGCACCGGCAACCGAATTCGCCCGCGCCGTCTCCAACGGCGCCCGCCGCCGCGGCGTGCTGATGGGCACCGAAGGTCCGCATGACAACATCTTGAAGATGCGCCCGCCGATGATCTTCTCGAAGCGCGATGCCGATCATCTGATCGCCGTGCTCGAAGAGACTTTTGCGGACGTCGCAAGGACGCTCGGTTAAGGCCGGGTCGAACAGCAGAAAAACCAACCGCAATGACCGGGGTGCCCGACACGCATCCCGGCACGAAGACGCATGCCCTAAAAACATCAATGAGGAGAACAGGACAATGAAACTTGGAGTGAAATTTGGAGTTCTGGCACTGGCGAGCACGGCGTTTCTTGCCGGCACCGCCGCCAACGCCGGCATGCTCGACGTCATCAAGGAACGCGGCGAACTTCGCTGCGGTGTCAGCCAGGGCGTGCTCGGCTTTTCCGCGCCCAACGACAAGGGCGAATGGACCGGTTTCGACATCGATTTCTGCCGCGCTGTGGCTGCCGCAGCGCTCGGCAATCCCGACAAGGTGAAATACGTACCGCTGTCGACCAAGGAGCGCTTCACCGCCCTTCAGTCGGGCGAGGCCGACCTTCTGTCGCGCCAGACCACCTGGACGCTGTCGCGCGACACCGATCTCGGCATGAGCTTCGTCGGCGTCAACTACTATGACGGCCAGGCCTTCATGGTGCGCAACGACCTCGGTGTGAAGAGCGTCAAGGAACTCTCGGGCGCCTCCGTCTGCACCGAGACCGGCACGACGACCGAACAGAACATGGCCGACTATTTCGGCGCTAACAACATCCAGTACCAGGTCGTCGCCTTCGAAAAGGCCGACCAAACGATCCAGGCCTTCAACACCGCCCGCTGCGACGTCTATTCGACCGACGCTTCTGCGCTCTATGCCCAGCGCCTGACGCTGAACGACCCCGATCGTTTCGTCGTGCTGCCGGAAGTCATCTCCAAGGAGCCGCTCGGTCCAGCCGTCCGCCAGGGTGACGATCAGTGGTTCAAGATCGTGCGCTGGACGCTGTTCGCGCTGACCGAAGCCGAAGAACTCGGCATCACCAAGGACAATGCCGCAAAGCTTCTCGAAAGCGGCACGAACGCCCAGAAACGCTTCCTCGGCATCGAGAACGAAGCCGGCAAGTCGCTGGGGCTCGATCCGAAGTGGGCCTACCAGGTGGTTTCCGCCGTCGGCAACTATGGCGAAGTCTTCGAACGCCACCTCGGCAAGGACAGCCCGCTGAAGATCGATCGCGGTCTCAACAAACTCTGGAGCCAGGGCGGCCTGATGTACGCCCCGCCGGCACGCTGATCCCCAGGAGCAGTTCCGGCAAAGTCTCCCGTTTGGAATTGCTCATCCAAGGAAAAGCGCCAACGAGACGCCGCGGCCCTCCCCGCGGCGTTTTCGCTTTTACCAGCCTTCCTCCAGCACCCGGCCCAGCATGTCGGCGAAAAAGTCGGCGCTCTCGCGGGATAGGCAGAGCGGCGGCTTGATCTTCAGCACGTTCAGGTGGTCGCCGGTCGGCTGCATGATGACGCCGAGATCGAGCAGGCGGTCGCAGATCGCCGCCGTCTCCTCAGTCGCCGGCGACAGGGTCTCCCGATCGCGCACGAATTCGACGCCGAGATAGAGTCCCATGCCGTGCACCGCGCCGATCAGCGGGAAGTGCTGCCCTAGCGCTTCGAGCCGCGCCTTCAGATAGCCGCCGACCACCTGTGCGTTTTCCGGCAGCCGTTCTTCGGTCAGGATATCCAGGACCACCTGCCCGACGACGGAGCTCACCGGGCTACCGCCCGAGGACGAGAAGAAATACCCCTCCTTCTCCAGCGCATCGGCGATCTCGCGGCGGGTGATGACGGCGCCGAGCGGATGGCCGTTGCCCATGCCCTTGGCGACGGTAATGATATCGGGCACGACGCCCTGCTCCTCGAAGCCCCAAAAATAGTCTCCGAGGCGACCATAACCGACCTGCACCTCGTCGGCGATGCAGACGCCGCCGCGGGCCCGCACCATGGCATAGACCGCGTCGAGATAGCCCTTCGGCAGCGGAATACCGCCGGCATTGCCGTAGACCGGTTCGCAGATGAAGCCCGCGAGCTTCTCGTCCGCCGCGTCCAGCTCGGTCAGTTTCTTGACGACGGAGCGCACATAGCTGTCGGTCGTGTCGGCGCCGCGGAACTCGCCGCGATAGGTGTTGGGCGCGGTGACCGGATGTACCCAGGCCGGGCGGGTTTCGAGCGCCTGCGGATTGTCGGCGATCGAGGTCGACACTGCGTCGCTCGCGACCGTCCAGCCGTGATAGGCCTCGAGCAGGCTCACGATGTTGCGCGCGCCGGAATAGGCCCAGGCGAGCCGCAGTGCCAGATCGTTCGCCTCCGAGCCGCTGTTGACCAGAAACACCGTGTCAAGCCCATCCGGCGCGAGCGCTGCAAGCCGCGTCGAGAATTCGGCGACGGAGGCATAGTGAAAACGCGAATTGGTGTTGAGCAGCGACCATTGCCGCCCCACCGCGGCTGCAAGCCGCGGATGCCCATGGCCGAGAATGGTAACGTTGTTGACCATGTCGAGATAGCTGCGGCCCTCGATGTCGAACAAATGGTCCTTCCAGCCGCGCTCGATCTGCGGTGGTTTCAGGTAGTAGTTCTTCTGCGGCTTGGCGAAGTGCTGCTGGCGGCGGGCAAGCAGTGTTTCGCTGTGCGGCTCCGGCCCATCGCATTCGAAGCCGAGGACGCCGGCCGGCGACGGGCACAGGTGCTTCCACGCCGCCGCCTGACGCGGCACGACGAAAAGCGGAGGCACGAGACCATGCTCGCGGCAAAGCTGGACGCGGATCAGGCCGTAGGAGTGCTGTTCACCGGAGACGACGCCCAGCACGGCACCAGCAACGATCGTCTCCTCGAGGTCGGCACCGGCTTCCACGCCCTCGAGAAACAGGCTGGCTTCGGCCCCTTCGAGCACCAGCAGCCCGTCCTGCCGGACGATACGGGCGGCAAAGGGAGCGACAATCTCGCGACCGGCCTCCAGGCAGATATCGACATGCAGTGCGAGGGTGGCATCGGGCTTCGGTGACCGCAGCTGGGTCTCCGTCATCCGGTATTCGCCATAGCGCGTGGTCGCGATGCCGATTGCATGGGCGGCGTGTTGCAGCAGCGAGATCGGCAATCCCTGGTGCTGCCAGCGCTCCTCTGGCAACAGCGGGCTCAGGATCGAGAGGTCGATCTGGCGCACGTCAGTGGGGCCGAGCCCCTGGATCAGGCTCTCACCGGTCACTCGGGCCGAGTCCGGCGCGAAGCCGACGGCCGAAAGAATGGCGTGCTCCATCAGCGCAGAAGGCACCGATGACGCGACCTCGAAGATCTCCCGCTCATGCGCGGCATTGCCCTCGACGTAAGCATTGTCGGGCTCGCGGGAGAGCTGGTGTTCGGAGCTTGCGACCAGCACCGCAGCGCGCGCGACGATCAGCGGCCAAAGCGCCTTCAGTTCCACCTCGGTCAACGGGCATGCCGCATGAAACGCCTTGACCGCGGGTAGGATGAACCAGGGGTCTCCATCCGCATGATGCAGCAGCGAGGCGCAGGTGACAGCGAGTTCGGCAGCCAGCCAGCCATTGAGGATATCGCCGAAATCGATGACGCCGTCCGGCATCGCCCGGCCGGCGGCGTCGAGCCGGCTGACCACATTGTCGTCGGTGACGTCATGGTGGATCGCCTGGGTCCTGAGTTCAGGGGTAAGCGGCTGCAACCGCCGCATGGCGCCGACCATCACTTCAGCGATGCGCTTCTTGCGCTGCTGGTCCGCCATATCGGTAAGCAGATGCAGGACGACGGGGCCGGCGCGCCTCAGATCCCATTGCAGTTCCCGCTCGAGCCCCGGATGCTCGAAGTCCTCCAATGCCGACGCGAGCTGACCCGCCAGGCCGCCGAGGGCAGCCACGGCTTCGCGCGAAAGATGTTTGCGCCGGGTGAGCGGTTCGCCTTCGAGATAGGTGAGCAAGCGGATGCGATAATCCGCGCCGCGGACGGCAACGCTCTCGATCGCCTCGCCCTTGAGAGAGGGCACGACCTCCGCAACGCGTGCCGTCGGCAGACGTTTGCCAAGGTGCCGCAAGGCCGCATTCTGCGCTTCCAGTTCCAGCGGCTCGTATTCCGCCCGGCAGATCTTCAGCACATAGCGCCGCTCGCCGGTGTCGAGACGGTAGTTGCGGTCCTGCTGGCTGCCGAGTTCGCTGATCGTGCCCGACAGGCCATAGTGTTCGGCGAGCAGCGAACGCGCCTCCTCGGCGCCGACATCGGGTCTCGGGAGCTCGGTGCGAAGCTTCAGCGGGTCCTCAACCATGATCTCGTCATCCTCCCCTTAGGCGGTCGATCCTCCGAATCGACCGGAATGTTGTCGAGAATAGAGCGGGATCAAGGAAAAGATGTGCGGTTTCCCGATTACACCCACCCGCAACCTACTGCGACATGCCTTCGAGCCGATAGCGCGTGCCGGGATAAAGCAGCCGCGCTGTCGTCACATTGCCTGCGTCCGACCACGTGCGGCGCCGGATCATCAGGCACGGTTCGTTGCGGTCGATGCCGAGCAATTTGCATTCCCAGAGCTGCGGTGCGACCGCTTCGACGATCTGCTCGGTGCGGGTGATCGGCGCCATCGCCGTCAGATAGGCGTTCGGCGTCATCGCCTGGAAATCCTGCTCCAGATAGCGCGGGCAGATCGCCGGATTGACGAAACGATCCTCGATCTGGATCGGCAGGCCGTTTTCCGAGTGCACCATGATCGAATGGAAGACGCGGGCGCCGGTGGCAAGCCCGAGTGCATAGCCGATGTCAGGCGTCGCGACCTCTTCCTTGAGCAGCGTCATCAACGACGTATGGGCGTGGCCACGTTCATGGATCTCGTCGGCGATGTTGCGGACTTCGAGCAGCGCGGTGCTGCCCTTGTGCGCGGCGACGAAAGAACCGACGCCCTGCACCCGCGTGATCGCGCCTTCGGTTGCCAGTTCCCTCAGCGCCCGGTTGGCGGTCATGCGGCTGACGCCGAGGTCGGCAACGATCTCGTTTTCCGAGGGGATGCGATGATGGGCGGGCCATTCACCGCTCTCGATGCGGCTGCGGATGAACTGCTTGACCGCCTCGTAGCGCGGCATCGGGCCGTCTTCGAAAGCGATTGTCTCGTTCCGTTTTCCCAGTGCCGTCATCAACTCAAGCCCCGCCTTTCCGCGCCGCCGAACAAATCATGCGCATTCGCCCTCGAATCTTTTCGTTCATTTCACGCTTGCGCGCCAGCGTAAAATATCTATAGTTCCATATACAACTACGTACAGGAAAATGCACATGGCTAGTTTTCCCGTCAACCGGATCTTTGCAGAACGGGCTCTCCTGCCCGGCGGCTGGGCCGAAAACGTCGCGATTTCGCTCGACGCTTCCGGTCGCATCGCAACGATCGAAACCGGCACCACCGCCGCTAGCGGCGACGAGCGCACGGCCGGCCCGCTGATCCCGGCGATCGCCAACCTTCACTCCCACGCCTTCCAGCGCGCCATGGCCGGCCTTGCCGAAGTGGCGGGCAGCGGTGACGACAGCTTCTGGACCTGGCGCGAGGAAATGTATCGCACCGTCGGGCTGGTAACCCCTGACGACGTCGAGGCGATCGCCGCCAAGCTCTATATGGAAATGCTGAAGGGCGGTTTCGGCCACGTCGCCGAGTTCCACTATCTGCACCACCAGGCCGACGGCACCCCCTATGCCGACTCGGCCGAAATGTCGCTGCGCATTCTCGCTGCCGCCCGCACGACCGGCATCGGCCTCACGCATTTGCCTGTCTTCTACGCCCACGCCAATTTCGGCGGCGTCGCGCCCAATCCCGGCCAGCGGCCGTTCCTGCACGATCCTGATCGTTTCCTCGCACTGCTTGAGCGGCTCGCGCCGCTTTGCCGCGACGCCGGCCATACGCTCGGCTACGCCATCCATTCGCTGCGCGCCGCAACGCCCGAGCAGATGCGCATCATCCTCGATGCCGCACCCGTTGCCGGTCCGATCCACATCCATGTGGCCGAGCAGACCAAGGAAGTCGACGACAGCCTCGCCTGGAGCGGCCGCCGCCCGGTCGAGTGGCTGCTCGATGAAATGCCCGTCGACGCACGCTGGTGCGCAATCCACGCAACGCATCTGACGGAAAGCGAACGGCAGCGTCTGGCGCGTTCGGGCGCCGTTGCCGGTCTCTGCCCGGCGACCGAGGCCAATCTCGGCGACGGCATTTTCCCGGCGGTCGATTTCATGGCCGAAGGCGGCGTCATCGGCGTCGGCACCGACAGCCACGTGGCGACCAGCGTCGCCGAGGAACTGCGGCTGCTCGAATACGGCCAGCGCCTGCGCGACCGCCGCCGCAACCGGCTGGCCACCGGGCCGGGCGCCTCGATCGGCCGAACCATCTTCGACGCGGCGCTCAAGGGCGGCGCCCAGGCCGCCGGTCAGAAGGCGGCCGGCATCATCGTCGGCGCGCGCGCCGATTTCGTCGTGCTTGACGGCAGCAATCCCTACATCGCCGCCGCCACCGACAACCAGATCCTCGACCGCTGGCTCTTTGCACTCGGCGGCGAGACTGTCCGCGACGTCATGGTCGCGGGCGCGTGGAAGATCCGGAACGGACGCCACGACCGGGAGGACGATATCGACCGCGCCTTTGCGCGGGTGCTGATGAAACTGAAGTAATCGTCAAAGCCAAAAATCAAATCAGGGAACAGCTTAATGTCGATCAACAAATTGAAACTCACCCTGGCCGCAACCGGCCTCGTGCTCGCGGCCTCCACCGGCAGCGCCAGCGCTTCGTATTGCGGCGACGGCAAGACCGTCATGTTCGCCGGCATCGATTGGGAAAGCGGCGCTTTCATCACCGAAGTGATGAAGACCATTCTTGCCAAGGGCTACGACTGCCAGGTGGATTCGATCCCCGGCAACTCGGTGACGCTGGAACAGGCAACCGCCAACAACGACGTCCAGATCTTCGCCGAGGAATGGCTCGGCCGTTCGGACGTCTGGAACAAGGCGGTCGAGGAAAAGAAGGTCGTCGCCGTCGGCAAGACCTTCGTCGGCGCCAGCGAAGGCTGGTTCGTGCCGGAATACGTCATCAAGGGCGATGCGTCGCGCAGCCTTGAAGCCAAGGCGCCGGACCTGAAGAGCGTGTCGCAGCTCTCCGATCCGAAGATCGTCGAGCTCTTCGCCGATCCGGAAGAGCCCAGCAAGGGCCGCTTCCTCAACTGCCCTTCGGGCTGGACCTGCGAGGGCGTCAGCTCCGCCAAGCTCGAAGCCTACAAGCTCGGCGAAACCTATGTGAACTTCCGCCCGGGCACCGGCACGGCGCTCGATTCCGCGATTACGTCCGCTTACCTCCAGGGCGAACCGATCCTCTTCTACTACTGGTCGCCGACGGCGATCATGGGCAAATTCAAGCTCGTGCAACTCGAGGAGCCGGCCTATAGCGAGGAGTGCTGGAAGGAGCTTTCGAGTGCCAACGGCAAGCGCGAGCAGGGCTGCGCCTTCCCGTCGGTCGACGTCTCCTACGGCGTCAACAGCACCTTCGCGCAGGAAGCCCCTGAAATCATCGCCATCCTCGAAAAGGCGACTTTCCCGCTCGACGCCGTCAACGGCAGCCTCGCCTACATGGCCGACAACAAGGTCGACGCGACGGCAGCGGCCGCCGAGTTCCTGAAAACCAAGGCAGATGTCTGGGGCAAGTGGGTTTCGGACGAAGCCCGCGGCAAGATCGAAGCCAGCCTCAAGTAATCGCGACCAGCCGCTGACTTGGGCTTCATCGCCGCGTCTAGCGCGGCGATGAATCCTGATCCGGCGGCCGGCCACATACCCGTGGCAAGTGCCGCCGGCGGCCGATCTGTGTCCGCTGGCAGCCCGAGCAAGGAACGCATCCGATGTTTCCGGATTCTCTCAATCTCTCCATTCGCGGGCCGGTGAACGATTTCATCCAGGCGCTGGTCAGCGGTTATGGCTGGGTCTTCAAGGCGATCAGCGCCGTCATTCTGAAAGCCGTTCTATTCATCGAATGGATCCTGCGCGGCCTGCCCTGGTGGGTCGTCATCCTGATCTTCATGGCGCTCGCCTGGCAAAGCTCGAAGCGCTGGACCCTGACGGTCGCCGTCGGCGTGCTGCTGTTCTTCGTCGGCGTGCTCGGCCTCTGGGACCTGACGATGCAGACGCTCGCCCTGATGCTGATGGCAACGATCGTCTCCGTCGTCATCGGCGTGCCGATGGGCATCTTCGTCGCCAAGAGCCGGACCGTGCGCAGCATCACCCTGCCGGTGCTCGACGTCATGCAGACGATGCCGAGCTTCGTCTACCTGATCCCGGCTTTGATGCTCTTCGGCCTCGGCAAGGTCCCGGCGATCCTCGCCACCATCATCTATGCCGTGCCGCCACTCATTCGCCTTACCGATCTTGGCATCCGCCAGGTCGACCATGAAGTGGTGGAAGCAGCGACCGCTTTCGGCGGCAGCCCCAACCAGATCCTCTTCGGTGTCGAGCTGCCACTCGCTACGCCGACAATCATGGCCGGCCTCAACCAGACGATCATGATGGCGCTGTCGATGGTGGTCGTCGCCTCGATGATCGGCGCCCGCGGCCTCGGCGAGCAGGTGCTGAACGGCATCCAGACGCTCGACGTCGGCAAGGGGCTGGAAGCCGGTATCGGCATCGTCATTCTCGCGATCGTTCTCGACCGCATCACGCAAGGCTTCGGCAAGAGCCGGACGGAGGATCCCCGCAATGGCTGATATCGAGATCCGCAACGTCTACAAGATCTTCGGGCAGGACGCGAAAGCCGCACTCGCTATGGCCAAGGAAGGGCTCAACAAGTCCGAAATCCTCGCCCGCTCCGGTTGCAGCGTCGGTCTCAACAATGTCAGCCTGACGATCGGCGCCGGCAAGATCTTCGTAATCATGGGGCTTTCCGGCTCCGGCAAGTCGACCCTCGTGCGCCACATCAACCGGCTGATCGAGCCGACCAGCGGCGAAGTGGCCTTCGACGGCAGCAACATCCTGGACCTCGACGCCAAAGCGCTGCGCACCTTCCGGATGCACCGCGTGAGCATGGTGTTCCAAAGCTTCGCGCTGATGCCGCATCGCACCGTGCTGCAGAACGTCATCTACGGCCAGCGCGTGCGCGGCCTGCCCAAGGCCGAGGCCCGCGACATCGGCATGAAATGGATCGAGACCGTCGGCCTTGCCGGCTACGACGCCAAGTACCCGCATCAGCTTTCCGGCGGCATGAAGCAGCGCGTCGGCTTGGCTAGGGCGCTGGCCGCCGATACCGATGTGATCCTGATGGACGAGGCCTTCTCGGCACTCGACCCCTTGATCCGCGCCGACATGCAGGACCAGCTGTTGCAGTTGCAGCAGAACCTTTCAAAGACCATCGTCTTCATCACCCATGATCTGGACGAGGCGCTGCGCATCGGTTCGGAAATCGCCATCCTCAAGGACGGCCAGGTGGTGCAGGTCGGCACGCCGGACGATATTCTGGAACGGCCGGCCAACGATTACGTTGCCCGCTTCGTGCAACGCCGACAGGGACGACCGGAAGCCCATGAGTGAGAATGTAGTCCTCGATGCACCACTGACCTGGAAGCAAATCGCAGCGGTCGCCAATGGCGCACCGCTCGCGCTTTCCGATGCAGCACGCCAGCGCATCGTCCACGCTCGCCGGGTCGTCGACGCTCTGGTCGAGCGCGGCATCCGCGGCTACGGCATCAACACCGGTGTCGGCGCGCTCTGCGACGTCGTCATCGACCGCGAGAACCAGCAGGCGCTATCGCGCAACATCATCCTCAGCCATTCCTGCGGCGTTGGCGAACCGCTCGCCCGGCCCGAAGCCCGGGCGGTGATGGCCGCCCAGATCGCCAACTTCGCCCACGGCTATTCCGGCGTGCGCATCGAGACAGTCGAGGCGCTGCTGGCACTGCTCAACGCCAACCTCGTCCCCGACATCCCCTCGCGCGGCTCGGTCGGCTATCTCACCCATGCGGCCGCGATCGGCCTCGCGCTGATCGGCCACGGCACCGTCGATGACGGCAAGGGCAAGATCAGCGGCGTCGAGGCGCTCGCGCGGATCGGCCTCAAGCCGCTCAGGCTCGAAGCCAAGGAGGGCCTGAGCCTTGTCAACGGCACGCCCTGCGCCACCGGCCTTGCGGCATTGGCACTGTCGCGCGCTACGCACCTCTTCGACTGGGCGGATGCCGCCGCCGCGATGACCTATGAAAACCTCGGCAGCCAGGCGAATGCCTTTGCCGCCGGTCCATTGGCGCTTCGCCGCTCCAAGGGGCTGGATGAGGTCGGAGAATCCCTGCGCGATTTTCTCGCCGGCAGCCCGATGCTCGCCGAGACCGCGGGCACCCGCACGCAGGATCCTTTAAGCCTTCGTGCCGTGCCGCATGTGCATGGCGCTGCCCGCGATGCACTGGCCCACGTCGCCGAAGTCGTTGACCGCGAGCTTGCAAGCCTCACCGACAACCCGGCCGTGTCGGGCACGCGCGAAGCGCCGGAGGTGCATTCGCAGGCCCATGCGGTGGGCGCTGCTCTCGGCCTTGCCATGGACAGCCTGGCCGTCGCCGTTGCCGAAGTCGCTGCCATCTCCGAGCGCCGCATCGACCGGCTCGTCAATCCGCTAGTGAGCCGCCTGCCGGCCTTCCTCGCCGGTGATAGCGGTGTTGCCTCCGGCTTGATGATCGCCCAGTACACCGCCGCCTCACTTGCCGCTGAAAACCGACGCCTGGCCGCCCCCGCCAGCCTCGATGGCGGAATCACCTCGGCGCTGCAGGAGGACATCCTGACCCATGCGACGCCGGCCGCCTGGAAGGCACTTGCCATCGCCGACAACCTCGAAACGATCCTTTCGATCGAACTGCTTGCGGCGTCGCAGGCCTATGACCTGCAGCCGCGTGGCCGCGCCGCACGCACCGACGCGCTTTACCGGCGCATTCGCTCGGAAATCCCCACCTATGCCGACGACCGGCCGCTCAACGGCGACTTCGCCCGCATGCGCACACTGATCGAAGGAGGCACGCCATGAAGGTGCTGCGCGCGAAAGACTACAAGCGCATGCCCTGGAAGAACGGCGGCGGTGAGACGGTGGAGATCGCCATTTTCCCCGAGAAGGCGTCGCTTGCCGATTTCGACTGGCGCGTCAGCATGGCGACCGTCGCCACCGATGGCCCCTTCTCCAGCTTCCCCGGTATCGACCGCACACTGTCGATCCTTCAGGGCAAGGGTATGCGGCTGATGATCGAGGGTCGCAAGCCCGCTTTGTTGACCGGCGAGACGGCGCCGCTCCCCTTCCCGGCCGACGTCGCGACATCAGCGACCCTCGTCGACGGTCCGATCGTCGACCTCAACGTCATGACACGGCGCGGCAGGCTCACGCACTCGGTTCAGCGACTGGCACTCGATCATCCGCACAGGGCAGAAAGCCTGGGGGGCACGACCCTCGTGCTTTGCCACGGCGGCGCCGTGCGGTTGACCGCAAGTGACGCCACGGCCGAACTGGCAGCGGGCGACACGGCCGTGCTGACGGGTGCAGCCTCCTTAACCATCGAACCGGCGGCCTCTGCCGTCCTCTTCCTGATCACCATCGACAAGCCGGCCGCCTGATCGGGCGCCGTCTCGCGTCGTTCAGCCGCGCCTCAGATGCAGCAGGGGATAGGGCCGGCCTGCATCGTCGACAGGCGAACGCCCGACCACCTCAAAACCCATTCGCCGATAGAAACCGGCGCCGGACACATTCTGCTCGTTGACGTCAACCGTCAGCACCGGATGCAGGCTCATCGCATGCTCGACAAGCCGCCGACCGACGCCAGCGCCGCGCGCCTCGGCCTGGACGAAGAGCGAGTCGATCTGCGCCCCACTCATGCCCATTAAACCGAGCGCCAGGTCATTTTCATCCGCGGCGATCCAGAACTCGGCGGCCGGCAGATACTGGTCGCGCACCAGCACCTCGATCGCAGCAAAATCCTCCGGCGTCAGGAAATCATGGGTGGCGACAACGGCGCTGCGCCAGATCTTGAAGGTGCGCGGAAAATCGGATGGACGGGAGGGGCGGATGGAGATGGTCATGATGCAATCGCTTCTGAAAATGCGGCGGCGCGAGGCGTGCCGTGCGTCCGACTGTGGCCAACGCAGTTTTGCGAAGGTGCCAGCCTGTGAAGATGTCCGGTCCTGATCCGGTCCCGGACCGCGCACCTTATCCGCAGCCCCGACGATCGCAAGCGATCTCCGCACCTGCGGTTTTCAGGCCACGCCGGTTAAGAATTCAGCAACCATATTCCATGTTCCCCGGGGAACAGCACGATTGACGCCACACGATAGTCTCCATGTCACGGTTCTTAGCCACACATCAACGAACGCAGGGACTGGAGGACAAGGACATGATCAAAACCGCTTTCGGCGTCAACGTCACCGTACTGGTCTTCTCGATCACCGTGATCGCCATCATGCACTTCGCCCTGTCCCAATATCGCGCAGCCGAAATCGCCAACATCGACCTGCCGGACTACACGACGATCACTTCGTCGATTCATCGCTGAGGCGACCTACCCCGCGGCGGCAGCCGGGCAGCATGCCTGACTGGTTTCTACGCACACCCTCTCAAGCCGCATCTGCAGGCGCTGCCATCGACGATGGCGGCGCCTTTTTGCATCGATCATCAGCTCCATGTATGGCCAGAGGGATTATGATAGGGGACGCTGACTGAACGAATCGCCGCTCAAGACAGCGTAGCAACATATCCAGGAAGGCCTGAAATGACGGATCCGCAAAACGAACTGAAACTCAGCGCGTTCAAGTTCCACGAGCAGGCCGTCCGCGCCTCCGTCGGCGGAAAACCGCTCGCACTCGATGCGTTGGAACTCGGCGGCGAAATCCTGGTGGTACTGACCTGGCTCGGCAATTCCGAAAGAGGCCTGCGCAAGCCGGAATACGTCCTGCCCCTGAGCGCCGTGGCGCATCAGGCGCTGAGCAACGATCAGGACGCGAAGTATAAATGGACGATCAGCGCACCGCTGCCGCCATCCCTGTTCGACGGCAGCGCGTCGCGGCCGTTCAGACGGCAGTTCGGGGTGAAGAGTGGGCCGGCACTGACATTGCCGCTGGGACAGACAAGGCATTGATCATATAGGCTCGATCACTGCCTAGTCTGCGAAACCTGAGGGTCGCAGACGTAAACAACTGTCAATGAGGTCCCTCGGACTTCGAGTCGTATCGATTACTACAGTAAGCTTCTTCTCGCGCTAGTTGAAGTCTCGCTAGCTCTTTGCCTAGCAGCGATGCCACAAAATGGAATGCGACTCACCGTCACTTGCAGCGGAGAATGCATGAAGATCGAAGTTCGACCTCTAGACAATCAAGACGCCGGGGCGCTGCTTCAGTTCGAGGAAACGCATTTTCAAGACATCAAAGCGAAAGAGATTGCCCCCGCAAAGCTGAGTAGGTCCGTATCCGCATTCGCCAACACTGCCGCAGGCGATCTGTATATCGGAATTGACGAAACCATCATTGGAGGCACGAAAACGCGCGAATGGCGAGGATTTTCCGATCCCGAAGAAGCCAATCCGTTCTTCCAGATCCTTGAGACATTGGCGCCCGGCACGCACTTTTGGGATGCCGAGTTTGTAAGCTCGGAAGGATATCCTGGTTACATTTTACATCTCTCGATTCAGAAAACACGTGGGGTGCTAAAGGCAAGCAACGACATCGCGTATGTTCGGCGAGGTGCGCAGAACCTACCGGTAAACGATGATGAAGCGTTTCGTTCGCTGGAGTACGACAAAGGAATCGTTTCCTTCGAAGACGAGCTTGTTAATGCTCCGCTCGATCTGGTGACCAACTCCGCCACAGTAATTGAGTTTCTTCTGAGTCAAATTCCTTCCGCCGAGCCTGAGCGTTGGCTGCGATCGCAATTACTGTTGGTCGAGAACAAGCCGACGGTCGCCGGTGCGTTACTCTTCGCCGACAGCCCTCAGGCAATGCTACCGAAGCGTTCTGCGGTAAAGGTCTTCAGATATCAGACAGTTGAGGAGGGCGTGAATCGCGAGGTGTTGGCTTTTGACCCGCTAACCATAGAAGGGTCGATCTACGATCTCATCGACAAAGCCGTAAACTCCACCAAGCAGATAGTCGAAGGCATTAAGCGAATCGGTAGCGAGGGATTAGAGGAGATCAGCTACCCAGACGAGACCCTCCACGAGATTGTCACCAATGCTATTCTTCACAGGGATTACTGCATTCCGACCGACGTCCAGATCCGCATCTACGACGATCGAGTTGAAGTCGAAAGCCCCGGTAGACTTCCCGGGCACATCACGGTGACGAACATTCTGGATGAGCAATTCGCCAGGAACCCAAAAGTCGTGCGCCTAATCAACAAGTTCCCGGACCCACCAAACAAAGATGTCGGGGAAGGTCTAAATACGGCCTTCAACGCGATGAGGCGAATACGGTTGCAGGAGCCTGAGATAATTCAGAAGGATAATTCTGTAGTCGTCTACATTCGGCATACACGCTTGTCATCGCCGGCCCAGATCGTAATGGAGTATCTCGAACACAACCCTACCATCACGAACCAGACAGGACGCGAAATTACCGGCATCCGGCGGGACGTCCAGATGAAAGACGTTTTCGTTGCACTCAGGCGTGCCAACGAAATCGAACTTGTACCGGGAAAACGCGGGAAAGCTTCGGTCTGGCGAAAAACAGCGAGAACGACTAGGCAGGGTCGCGATGACCAGGAACGCGATCTATTCTCACTTCTAACTGAAGAACAAGAGCGACCTAAAAAAAAGTAACAGCCCATCATGTGAAGAAATGGTAGCGGAGGAGGGATTCGAACCCCCGACACAAGGATTATGATTCCTCTGCTCTAACCTACTGAGCTACTCCGCCGGGTACCGCGTCAGGGCTTCGAAGTGGAAGCCGTCTTGACTGGACGGGCGGCTTATACGGCCCGCCTCCGCCCACTGTCAACCCAAGTCTCCGGGAAAATGTGAAGTTTTCACAACAGCCCGGAAATCAAGGGCTTCAGGCGGCTGCCTGCGCCGAAAGCAGCGCCTTCAGCGCGGCTTCTGCGCCGGCTTCGCGTTCCGATTTGCGAATAAATCCGCCGCCATAGACGCGCGCATCCTCGCCGACGCCGGAATAGAGTGCGCAGGCTTGGCCGGGTGCAATACCGGCTTCGCCTTCCGCAAGCTCCACATAGATGCCCTCTTCGTCCATCGCGAGCACGGCAGGCGCCGGCTGGCGGGTGGAGCGCACCTTGGCGAAACATTCAAAGCCCCGCGCAGCGGCCACTTCGACGTCCTCATCACCCAGCCAGTTGACGTCGCGCAGGTAGACGCGGCGCGTTTCCAGCGCCTCCTTGGGGCCGACGATGACGCGGCGCGAGCGGGCGTCGAGATAGACGACGTAGAGCGGCTCGCCGGTCGCAACGCCGATGCCGCGGCGCTGGCCTATCGTGTAGTGCAGGATGCCCTCATGCGTGCCGAGCACGCGGCCGTCGAGATGCACGATCTCGCCGGAAAGCGCTGCATTCGGCTTCAGCTTCGACACGATGTCGCTGTACTTGCCCTGGGGCACGAAACAGATGTCCTGGCTGTCTGCCTTCTGGGCGACGACGAGGCCCATCTCCTCGGCGAGCTTGCGGGTCTCGGCCTTGGAGAGATGCCCCAAGGGGAAGCGCAGATAGTCGATCTGCTCCTGCGTCGTTGCAAAGAGGAAGTAGCTCTGGTCGCGATCGGCATCCGTCGGCCGGTAGAGCGCCCGCTGGCCGGCATAGCGCGGTTTCGGGCTCGGGCGCGAGCGGATGTAGTGGCCGGTCGCCAGCGCATCGGCGCCAAGCTCCTTGGCGGTCAAAAGCAGGTCGGCAAACTTGACCGTCTGGTTGCAGGCAACGCAAGGGATCGGCGTTTCGCCGGCGATATAGCTTTCGGCGAAGGGATTGATCACCGTTTCGCGGAAGCGCGCTTCGTAGTCGAGCACGTAGTGGGGAATGCCGAGGGTTTCGCAGACGCGGCGTGCATCGTCGATGTCCTGTCCGGCACAGCAGGAGCCGGCACGGTGCACGGCGGCGCCGTGATCGTAGAGCTGCAGCGTGATGCCGAGAACGTCGTAGCCCTCGCGTTTGAGCAGGCCGGCAACGACGGAACTATCGACGCCACCGGACATGGCAACGACGACACGCGTATCTTCGGGCTTGCGGTCAAAATCGAGACTGTTCACGGGATCCAATCCGGCCTTCGGGCGGCAACCTTGCGCCTGCCCTGTTTCACGCTTCATGCGATGCTTTGCCGAGGAACTCTCGGCCCACGGCATCTTCGGCTCCGCGGCGGCCGGCATCAATCGGATGCATAGAGCGCGTCGCAGTACTTTCAGTTCCGCGACATATAGAAACTTGTCCGTCCGGCGGCAAGGCCGGCCCCGGCCGCTGCCCGGCCTTAAAGGCGTCAGATCAGCTTCAATCGCATGGCGCGGGCAATCGCCTGCATGCGGTTGACGGCATCGAGCTTGCGGGTCGCGCTCTTGAAGTAGCTGCTGACCGTGTAGGTCGAGATCCCCAGGATGATGCCGATCTCGTCGCTGCTCTTGCCGGCAGCCGCCCAGCGCAGACATTCCAACTCGCGGCTCGAGAGTTTTTCACGTGCCGTATTGCCGGTGTCGAAGGTGCGCTCCAGACATTCGAAAAGCTGGACCAGCGTGAGATACAGCGTCGCCCGCTCGACGCCGGCAGGTGCCTCGCGACGGCCCGAAAGCATGGCGATGAAGGGATCGCCGCCACTCGTGTGCAGCAGCACCGCGAAATGGCGCGCCATCTCCGGATGGGCCAGCAGGCGGTGCACCATGGCCTCGTCCGCGGGCTTGGCCGCAACATCGAGCAGCTCGGCCCCGCCGGTCACCGGCAGCTTGGTGAACCGCAACTTTTCGACCAGCCCGCTCGACTGGAAAGTCTCGCAGGCGTCGTACTGGCGCACCAGTTCGGACGGCCAGTTGCTGAGCACCAGCCGCTCGGAAAAGCGCTGCTGTTCGGCCAGCGGCATGCGCGCGATCATGAAATGGCCGAAGCCATAGCGCGCGATCAACCGCCGCATGAGATGCAGAAGTTCGTACTCGGTGCGGACGGTGGCCGTATCGATGTCCGAAAACATCTCCACCGTTTCAGCCTCGCGCAGCAAGGCCGGTTCATGCGATTCCTTCATCTGCGATCACCACATCCCCGGCGCCACCGCACCGGTCGAGAGAAATACAAACAACGCCCCACATCTTCAGGAGCATGAAATTCACCCGACAGGCGAAATAAAACTGCCGCTCCCGGCCTGCCCGCGAAAGAAACGCGCCCGGTTGTGAAAACTATGACGATGCACCAAGAATGAATGCGGGAGCGTACATACGACGCTCATCCTTATTTCGGGGCTTCGTTACCAAAAATTTTAGTTAAAGTGAAATGTGGTATTTGCATGGCTCCCATGTCAATTCCGCGAGAATTCGGATTGTTCTCAAGCGTTTCCACAAGTCGGGGAAATATTGCCCCAAGATCTAAGGGGCGCCGTACACGGGCAAAAGCCCACCGGAAGTGTCTCAAATTATGAGCAAATTGTTACTTGACGCTTAGGCAAATGTTAAATGTGGCAGGCTAAGGTCACGGTCATATGGTCTTGAGTTTGTGTAGAGAGTCCCATGACCGAAATGATGCGACCACGCGTGAAATATGTCATCGGCCCCGATGGCAGCCCTCTGACGATTGCGGATCTGCCGCCGGCTAATACCCGGCGCTGGGTGATCCGCAGGAAGGCTGAGGTTGTTGCCGCCGTGCGCGGTGGCCTGTTGAGCCTGGAAGAGGCGTGCGAACGCTATACCCTTACCGTCGAGGAGTTCCTGTCCTGGCAGTCCTCGATCAACGATCACGGTCTCGCCGGCCTGCGCACCACTCGCATCCAGCAGTATCGCCACTAGTTCGCCCATCACAGGGCCATAGGTCGCGCGGCGGCTCCGGGTTTCCCGGGGCCGCCGCCGTCGTTTTCCCAGGTCCCGCGCGCACCGGCATTGGTTGCGTTTAACGAACGCTCTGTCCTCCGGCGATGGCGGGGCAGGCGATTCCGATTTGCGGAAAACTGCGCTAGCTTCCACGCAGACAAACCCGTTCATCAAGGAAGGCTGCCATGGAAATCATGCACGAGGAAACCGGATCGCACGGCCGCTACTCGACATCAGTCGAAGGCCATACCGGTGAAATGACCTATTCGCGCACCTCGCCTCAACTGATCATCGTCGATCATACGCTCGTTCCGGATGCTCTGCGCGGCAAGGGTGTCGGCCAGGCGCTGGCCAAGCATGCGATCGAGGAAGCCCGCAAGGGCGGCTGGAAGATCATTCCGCTCTGCCCTTTCATGAAGGCCCAGGCGATGCGGCATCCCGAATGGCAGGATGTCATCCAGGGTTGAGACAACCGCGCCGGCAGCCACGGCACAAATCTTAAATCGAAATCGCGACCTTGGCGCGTCTTGAAAGAGGCGCGGCCCTGCAGATCCCAAAATGAGAAGACCCGCCCGGATGCCGAGGCATCGGGCGGGTCTTTTTGTCTTGTCACGATCGTGCCGGATCGGATCATGCCAGCCGCATGATCCGTCAAGGATGGAACCATCTGCTCCGAAACGGGCTATCGGCCCGTCCAACGGACAAATCCCCCTTGCCAGATCCGGCTCGGGGTTCAAATCACCCTTTGGAACAAGGCGTTACGGCCCGCTGCGCCGAATTATGGCGCAGGAGCCGCAGCTATGCCCGCAGGCGGGTCGACGTGTCCCGCTCTTCGAGGGCCGCCGCCTTCGCGTATTCGGCCTGCACTTCTTCGAGCGCGAGTTCGGCAGCATCCTGCTGCGTCTTCAGTTCGCGAATGGAAACCTGAAGATTGTCGGCTCTTTGACGTGCGGCCTTGGCGAAGGTGGGATAGGCGAAGTGCTGGGGATCGGAGATACCCGACTTCTTCTCCTCGAAAATAATCTGATTTTCCAGATCCTTGGTCATCCGTTCGAACTCAGCCATCATCATCTGAAGCTGGTTCAGCTGACGCTGCTTCTCCCGGACCTGAAATTCCTTCAGGCGGACAAGGCTCTCACGTGCTTTCATACGCAATACTCCCGTGGATAACGAGACCCCGGTTACTGATTTGCCCGCGAGCCGGCCCGAACAGGGCCGGAAACGAAAAATCTTCAGCGATATTAACAAAAGCCTACCGCTGGTAACCTTTCGTTTACGGGCATCGTTAATCATAGGCGTGATGATTTAAGGCTCCGTAAATGCTGAGGCATGAAATGTGACCGCCCCGGCATTAACGAGTCAGAAGAGTCAGATAACGGCATTTCCTCATGTTTCACATGAGATTAGCCGTTCTGGATTCACGTTTGAAATCAGGAGACTGCTAAAAATATTTAACAAACTCGATACACCTTGCCAGAGGGAATCAGAATTTGTTAACCATTTGGTGGCAGCCTCCAAATCAGGCAACGACTGGATCCGTATCGCGTAAGGGTGCCACGACAACCTTGGGCGGCGGAAAAGGGGAAGAATATGCGGGTTCTATTAATTGAAGACGACAGTGCAACGGCTCAGAGCATTGAGCTGATGCTCAAGTCCGAGAGTTTCAACGTCTACACCACCGATCTCGGTGAAGAAGGCGTCGATCTCGGCAAACTTTATGACTATGACATCATCCTTCTCGACCTCAATCTGCCGGACATGTCCGGCTACGAAGTCTTGAGAACGCTGCGTCTTTCCAAGGTGAAGACACCCATCCTGATTCTTTCGGGTATGGCCGGCATCGAAGACAAGGTTCGCGGCCTGGGCTTCGGCGCAGACGACTACATGACCAAGCCGTTCCACAAGGACGAACTGGTCGCTCGCATTCATGCGATCGTCCGCCGCTCCAAGGGCCACGCCCAGTCGGTCATCTCCACCGGCGAGCTCATCGTCAACCTGGATGCCAAGACGGTTGAAGTCGGCGGACAGCGCGTCCACCTGACCGGCAAGGAATACCAGATGCTCGAGCTGCTCTCGCTGCGCAAGGGCACGACGCTCACCAAGGAAATGTTCCTGAACCACCTCTATGGCGGCATGGACGAGCCGGAACTGAAGATCATCGACGTCTTCATCTGCAAGCTGCGCAAGAAGCTTGCAAACGCCGCCGGCGGCGCCAACTACATCGAAACCGTCTGGGGCCGCGGCTATGTGCTGCGCGAGCCGGATGGCGCCGAATACGCCGAAACTGCCTGATTCCCCGCCAGGGCTTGCACCGATCCCCGCATGATGCGGGCCCGACATTCAAGAGTTTCGCAAAACCCGCCTTATGAGGCGGGTTTTGTTTTGCGCGCAAACAACCACGCTTGCCGGTCCTGCAATGCCCGGCGGATGCCAGGGTTGCACGCGCCTGCACCCTCCCCTTCCCCGACGCTCGAAAAATCTGTTCCGCTCGCCCGCTCCGCACACAACAAAAAGCCGCGGCAAACGCCACGGCTTGATTTTGCTGCAAACAGATCAGGATAAGGCGGCTCAGGCCGCCATCGACTGGCTCGCGAAAACGCTGGTCAGGATCTTGCGGTCGAAAGGCTTCAGCAGGAAGTCGTCCGCGCCAGCGCGCTTGCCGGCCATCATCTTCTTCAGGTCTGCCTCGACGACGCAGTAATAGATCCGCACCGAAGGGCCGTTCGGCAACCGCCGAATATTGCCGATGAGCTCGAGCGCGCCTTCGAGGCCCGCGTCGATGATCAGGATGTTCGGGAGTTCCGCTTCGCAGCGCACAAGCGCCTCGAGGCTGTTCGACGCCTCGTAAACCATGAAGCCCATGCCGGAGAGGATACGTTTTCCAACTTTCCGCACGACATCCGAGCCGTCGGCAATCATCAAACGTCGCATGTCCAACTCCCTTCGCCACTTACCTATACGCGTATCGGCATTCCTGAAACAACTCTATACAAATTTGGGAAAGATTTCGTTACGGAGTTTGCTTAACGAAGCTTTTTCATGCGGGATCAACACTCTGAAAACATTAAATTTTCTAGAATGCGAGCGAGATCGAAACGCATATGGCAGATACGTTTCCGCCGGATGCGATGGCACCCGGCGGCTGTCGAGAAGTCAAGAAATCGCAATACCTGGCGCCGTCGAATTAAACCTCAGGCTGCATTTTGGCCGTAAAGATGATTTCCTCGCCGGTCGAGGTAACGGCGATTTCCATGCGCGCCTCCTCGCCGAGAAGCACGGTGTAATAGGGCTGGATCGAATGGGCATCGACCGCCTCTTCCGGCGTGCCGGACAGGAGTTCCACCAGCCTCGGCGGTACCCGCATCATCCGGCCCTTCGCAACGAGCGTGAACGCGGCGTCGAATTCCGGATTCTCGAGCGTCACGTCGATCGAGCCGCCGCGCGGAATGGCGCCGTAGGCAATCAGGAAGAGGTTCAGAAGCAGCTTGACCCGGTTCTTGGCGATGATCGCCCGCGGGCCGTGCCAATTGACCTCGGTCTTCTTCTCGGCAGCGGCAAAATCCTTGGCGGCCTTTTCCGCTTCGCCGGTGTCGATCGACGCGCCGACCGAACCCGAGGCACCGAAGGCAAGGCGCGCAAACTTCAGCCGGACAGAGGCGTTGAGCGCGCTCGTGCGGATGAGGTCCATCGCATCGGCATCGGCGCCGCCCTCGTCGAGCAGTTCCAGGCCGTTGTTGATGGCGCCGACCGGGGAAATGATGTCGTG
Organism: Ensifer sp. ENS08; assembly: GCF_014852195.1. NCBI lineage: Bacteria > Pseudomonadati > Pseudomonadota > Alphaproteobacteria > Hyphomicrobiales > Rhizobiaceae > Ensifer > Ensifer sp. ENS08. The sequence continues at coordinate 105,197 of NZ_JACVBF010000013.1, read as the reverse complement.
GCAAACCCGGCTGCACAGAAGCGCGGCCAGATCGGGTCCCGTCAATGTCAGGTTCGGATTCGTTGCCATCTTAGTTCCTTGTTTGGTGCCATCGGCCGTCGCCTGGAGCACGCGCCGTGGTCACGCCGGTAAACCCTCACGCGTGAAGACGCAAGTCATGAGCTGCCCGGCGCAGCCGTTCATCAGTGGAACATAATGACACCACATTTGGTAAACCGATTGTTAAGACCATCAGTTCAAATTGCATGGCATTGGTCCAGACCCCAACTGGCCGAGCAGTGATCTGACTGTCGGCCACTGCAAACCCGCAAGCGAGCAATTTTCGCGCCTGACGGAGGATATGATGCATCAGATCATGAAGGCAGCCACATCGGCTGGCCGTGTTGTCCTGGCCACGATGTTTCTGGTCGCCGGCGCCCTGTCCGCTGCGCACGCCCAGTCGGCGAACAACAACAGCCAATACACAATGCAGGAAATCGTCGATGCTGGTCACGGCTTCTTCGGCGAAACCTCGGGCGGCCTTGCCAAGGTCGTCGAACGTGCCTTTGAACGCTACGGCCTGCCGAACGGCTACATTCTCGGGCAGGAAGGCTCAGGCGCGTTCATCGCCGGCCTCACCTATGGCGAAGGCGAGCTCAACACCAAGAATGCCGGACAGCACAGCGTCTTCTGGCAGGGTCCGTCGCTCGGCATCGACTGGGGTGGCCAGGGCAGCCGCGCGATGATGCTCGTCTACAATCTGCCGAGCGTGCCGGCGCTCTACAAGCGCTTCGGCGGCGTCTCCGGCTCGGCCTATGTGGTTGCCGGCGTCGGCATGACGGTGCTGACCGACGAGAACATCGTCGTGGTGCCGATCCGCACCGGCATCGGCGCGCGCCTCGGCGTCAATGTCGGCTACCTCAAGATGACCCAGACCCCCACCTGGAATCCCTTCTAAGACCGTTGCCGGACCTGCCTGTCGCAAAATCCGGCACCATAGACTTGCAGCGCACGAAACGTCATGTTTAGTGCAAGGAAGCGGAAGATGGAGCGCCTGCCGCGCCCTTTGTGGCCGGGCAGGCGGTTCGGTTTCCGGTCCAGTTTCGAAACGGCCAGCTCGTGATCCAATTCTCGCTTCTCTTTGCCCTGGGCTTTCTGACGGCGATCATCATCGGTCTCCTGGTCGCACCGGCGATCCACCGCCGGATCGTGCGTTTCGCCGAGGACCGGCTGAAAGCGACGATGCCGCTCAGCCCTCAGGAGGTGCGCGCGCAAAAGGATGCTGCCCGCGCCGCCTTTGCCGCCGAGAATGCCCGCACGCTTCAGGCCCTGAAGCGCGAACGGGACAAGGGCGTGTCGCTGATGCTGACCAACGAGAAGAGCCTGCAGGAAGCCCGTCGCCTCAGTGGCGAAAACGCCGATCTGCACGCCCAGCTGGCCGACATGAACGTTGAGGCGGCAGACATGCGCTCGGCCATCCGCCAGTTCGAACAGCGGCTGGAACGCATGAAGGCGACCCTCGACAGCGTCGAGCGGGACAACGCCGGCAAGGCTGACGAGATCAGAAAGCGCGACGCCCAGCTCGCCCAGGATGCGGCCCAGACCGACAATCTGCGGATCGATCTGGCTGCGCGCGAGACCGAGGTCGAGCATCTGAAGAGCCGGATTGCCACGCTGCGCGACGAGCGCGAAGCCCTGCGCAGCGACTTGAAGACCGAGACCACCCATGCAAAGGAAATGGAGCTCCGCCTGTCGCGCGACGGGACCCGCCTTCACCGGCTGGAAGACAAGCTTGCGCGCGAAATGGCGACCAGCGCCGATCGCGAGAGCGCGCTCGAAAGGCGCGCCGGGGAAATCGAGAGATTGAAAGCCAAGGTCAAGGACACCAACCAGGAAATGCGTGACGCCGCCAAGGCTCTCCGCGCCGCGGGCGTCGCCTTTCCCCTGCGCCGCGACCGCAAGCCGGCATCCGAACCGGCCGCCAACGGCGCCGCGGAACCGGCCCAATCCGTAGGAGGGGAGCCCGGCTCCATCGTCGCCGCCGACGACCTGCGCAATCGCGCCACCGCCCTTTCGGAGCGCCTAACCAACTCCAAGTCCGCAGCCCATGACGAGGCGCTTCGTGATGAAGTCGCAGCAATCGCCGCGGGCATGGTCGCACTGACGGCGACGAACGAAGGCGCCGCCTCCCCCATCCTCGGCCTGCTCTCGGGCGAGGAAGAAGGCACCGGTAACAGGAAAAGCCTGGCAAAGCGCGTCAAGGACATCCTGCCGCGCGAGTAGTGCGCGCAGCGGTCGGAATCATCTGCCCTTACACCAGTGCGAACCGTCAGATCCGGCCGTTGATCAATGCCACCTGGTGCAATGCGATGCCCGCCGCGGTCGACACATTGAGGCTGTCGAGCCCAGGACGCTGGCGGATGCGCGCCGTCTGGATCGCCGTCATCACCGATTGCGGCAGCCCCTCGCCCTCGGTCCCCATCAGAAGCGCCGTGCGCTGTGCCGCCGGGATCGCCCCGATGTCGATCGTTCCCGCCGGCGACAGCCCCCAGATTGCAAAGCCCGCATCCTGCAGCTGCTGCAGCATGACGGCAACGGACCCTTCGCGGGCAAAAGGCACCGTCAGCACGGAACCGACGGAAACGCGGATCGCCTTGCGGTACATCGGATCGCAGCTCGTCTCGTCCATCAGCACCGCATCGACCCCGAAGGCCGCGGCGTTTCGGAAAAGCGCACCCATATTGTCGTGGTTGGAGATGCCGCAGGCCGCCAGCACCAGGCTCGACGCGGGTAGCGACGCGATCAGCGCGTCGCGATCCGGCTCGCCTTCGCGGCGCCCCAGTGCCAGCACGCCGCGATGCATGTTGAAGCCGGCGATCGCGTCGAACACCTGCGCATTCGCCACATAGACCGGCACGTCAGGCGGGAAACGCCGAAGAATGTCGCCAACGCCCTCCAGACGGTTTTCCAGAAGCAGGAGGGCCTCGGCCGCAAAGCCACGGCCGGTCTCGTGCGCGGCAGCCAGCATGCGCAGCACCACGGTGCCTTCGGCGATGAAGCGACCCTGCCGCCCCGTCAGATCGCGCTCCTTGATCGAGACGAAACCGGCGATCCGGGGATCGGCGGGATCGTCGATGCGCAAGACGGGCGGGAGGGCGCCTGGCATGCCGTCAGTTCGTCCGAACGGTAATATCCGCAACGATGCGGCCGGTGCCGATGTCGAAGACGATGGCGCGCGGCTCGGCGCCGGGCAGGTTGCCGTAGAACAGCACCTGCGAGCCGGAAAGCGCGACATTCGTCACGGTGAAGCCTGCGGGCAGCGCGGCAACGGCGTTGAGCGGTGCCTCGCTCGGGACGACGGCAGCGGACGTCTGGGCCGGCGCTTTCTCATCCGTGCGTGTCAGCTTGTAGACAATCGTTCCAAGGACAGCCATAAGCATGACCAACATGACGCCGGCCGAGACGAGCTGCAGCTTCACCATCTTGCGGCGGACATTTTCCATCGCCGGATCTAGCGGCTTGTCTTCCTGGTCGTCGGGCTCGATTGCGGTCATGGCTGGCCTTTTTTCGGATTTTTAGCGGAATGAACGACCCCTTTAAACAAGCAACGGCCAATAGGAAAGTCCTGACGGCGGGCGAGGATGCCGCAGGGCGGCTCGATTCCTTCCTGACGGACGCACTTTCGGGTGAATTCTCCCGCAACCGCATCAAGGCCCTGATCGAACAGGGTGCGGTGTCAGTCAACGGCAAGCCGGTGAACGAACCGAAAAAGAAGGTACAACCGGGCGACGTTTTCGAGATCGACCTGCCCGAGCCGGAAGATCCCGAGCCGAAGGGCGAGAACATTCCCCTCGACGTGCTCTATGAGGACAGCGACCTGATCGTGCTGTGCAAGCCGGCCGGCCTTGTCGTGCATCCGGGCGCCGGCAACTGGACCGGCACGCTGGTCAACGCCCTGATCCACCATTGCGGCAGCAGCCTGTCGGGCATCGGCGGCGTCAAGCGCCCCGGCATCGTCCATCGCCTCGACAAGGAGACGAGCGGCGTCATGGTCGTCGCCAAGAACGATGCGGCCCATCGCCATCTCTCGGACCAGTTTGCCGACCACGGCCGCACCGGCCCGCTCGAGCGCGCCTACCGGGCGGTCGTCTGGGGGCGGCCACGGCAACTGAAGGGTACGATCGACGCGCCGCTCGGCCGCGCCGGCGACCGGACGAAGCGCGCGGTCAAGCGCGAGGACAGCGACGACGCCCGCGAGGCGATTACCCATTACGAGGTGGTCGAGCGCTATCTCGAAAAGCCCGACGGCACCTCGCTCGCCTCGACCATCGAATGCCACCTGGAAACGGGCCGGACCCACCAGATCCGCGTGCACATGGCTCATATCGGCCACCCGCTGATCGGCGACCCCGAATACGGCGCCGCCTTCAGAACCAAGGCGAACCTTCTGCCGGAGGCCGCCAAGACCGTCGTCAACCAGTTTCACCGCCAGGCGCTGCATGCCTTCATGCTGCAGTTCGAACACCCCTCGACCGGCGAGACCATGCATTTCGAAGCACCGATGCCGGCCGACATGGCAGCGCTGATCGACGCGCTGCGCAGCGGGGAGTGACCGCCCCTTGAAATCCGGCGAAAGAATTCCGATCTAAGGCGAGCCTCTATTCGTGACATTTCCGTCGCTCCGGCGTCACATGCTTGTGAACCGGACTCCTTGAATCATGCTTTCGCCGTACTTATTTTCTACGTTCGTGGGGTCTTGACGAAGACCCACATGCCCGGCTTGCCGACCGGAGGCCGGAGACTAAAAAGGGGGGTGCTTCATATGGCCCGAAACAATTTGCCGTCCATTGCCGCTGGAGAAGGCGGCCTCAATCGTTACCTCGACGAAATTCGCAAGTTCCCGATGCTGGAGCCGCAGGAAGAGTACATGCTCGCCAAGCGGTACCAGGAACATGACGACCGCAAAGCAGCCCACAAGCTCGTCACCAGCCACCTTCGCCTCGTCGCCAAGATCGCGATGGGTTATCGCGGCTACGGCCTGCCGATCGGCGAAGTCGTGTCGGAGGGCAACGTCGGCCTGATGCAGGCCGTGAAGAAGTTCGAACCCGATCGCGGCTTCCGTCTCGCCACCTACGCAATGTGGTGGATCAAGGCCGCGATCCAGGAGTACATCCTGCGCTCGTGGTCGCTGGTCAAGATGGGCACGACCGCCAACCAGAAGCGGCTGTTCTTCAACCTGCGCCGCCTCAAGGGCAAGATCCAGGCACTCGATGAGGGTGACCTGAAGCCGGAGCAGGTCAAGGAAATCGCCACCACGCTCAAGGTGAGCGAGGACGAAGTCGTGTCGATGAACCGCCGCCTGTCCGGCGACGCCTCGCTCAATGCGCCGATCAAGGCGAGCGAGGGCGATTCCGGCCAATGGCAGGACTGGCTCGTCGACGATCACGACAACCAGGAAGAAATCCTGATCGAGCAGGACGAGCTCGAAAGCCGCAGGGCGCTGCTGGCAAACGCGATGAAGGTGCTCAACGACCGTGAGCGTCGCATCTTCGAAGCACGCCGTCTGACCGAAGATCCGCTGACGCTCGAAGATCTTTCGGCCGAGTTCGACATCAGCCGCGAGCGCGTCCGACAGATCGAAGTTCGCGCCTTCGAAAAGGTTCAGGATGCCGTGCGCAAGGCAGCGCTGGAGCGCGCCAATTCCCTGCGCGTCGTCGAAGGCGCCTGAGGCGACTGCAGCACTTCAGCGAAGGTTCTGCTTCAAGAACGCGAAATCCAATAAAAAAACCCGGCGGTTGCTTCCGCCGGGTTTTCTGTATCTACCGCTCTTATCGAGCTTACTGGCTGTTGCTTTCGGCAGCCGTTCCCGTCGTCGACCAGGCGCGCATCGCCTGATTGAAGGCATCCGTACCGCTCTGCCCCTTTTCAAGCGTCAGCAGCGCGCGGCGGCCGTTGCGATAGGTGAGCGGAATATCGATCCAGCTGCGGCTACGCAGCAGTTCGGTGTTGTTGCCGATGGCGTCCGTCGCATCGTTCAGCGCGATCATGTGGAAATCGTCGGTGATCTTGGCCGGAACCGCGATCAAGGCGTCTCCCCGGTCCTGCTCGGTCCGCTTCATCGATACGCGCTGGACGCTGTCGATAGCGCCGCCTTCGAAGTTCGACGGCAGCGAGAACACGAATTCGATGACGTGACTTGCCGGCAGCGACGGATCCGCATTCCGCTTGATCGTCATCAGCGCGGTGAGACCACGGTCGGGAACGGTGATCTGGGCCTGGATTGCCGGTTCGGGCTTGGCGTCGCCGCCAGGCGACTCCTCCTTCACCGTCCATGCCACGGTTCCCGGAACGGCCGTGGGCGAAGACTGGCCAAGACGCTCCTCGTAGAGGAACATCTTCTCGCCGGTCGCAAGCGCGACTTCAGGCTGGTTCGGCTGGCCCGCCGGCTGGCCTGTCGCAGGCGCTCCGGCCTGGCCGGCCGTGCCGCCCTGCCCGGCGGCCGCTTCGACAGGCTTGCCTGCCTCCGTCTGCGGCGCCACGGACTTGCCTTCCTGCGCCGCGCTCTCGCCGGTTGGGTTGGCCGGACCGTCGTCGGTTTCCGATCCGTCCGCCATCAGGCGCTGCGTGAACTTGGTCGAGCTGTTGTCCGGAGCGACGGTATCGTCGTGCGCAGCCGGTTCCTGCGTGGCGGTTTCGCCAGCGGGCTGCGGCGGCGTGCTTTGTTCTGCCGGCGCTCCGCCGATGTTTGACACCACCGAGGTTATCGACGCCACCATGCCGGAGATCCAGGCATTGCCGGCCTCTCGGTTCTGCCAGTAGGCAAACCCGCCGCCGCCAAGCGCCAGCAGGGCGACGCCCGCAATCGCGAGACGCTTAATGCTGAAGCGCGACGGCTTCGGCGTGGCCCGGTAAGATGTCGGCCTCGGCGCCGCCGGGGTTGCTTCGCCAGCCCGTTCCGGCTCGCGTGCTGCGGCCGCAGCTCCGGCTCCCGCCGCAGCAGTATTGGCCGCGTCCTCGAAACCGAGCAGGTCGTCGATATGATCCCAAGCGGTACCAGCGCGTTCCTGCTGGTTCTGTGCCGCCGGTGCGGCAGTAGCTGGCTTTTCGACCGGCCATGACCAGTCGCTGATCTCCGGTTCGGAAGTCTTCTCGGCCCGCCGCTCTTCGATCGCCGCGAAGGGGTCATTGTCGTCAAACGACCAGCCGCGCACCGGGTCCGCCTTCGGCGTCGCCTCAGGCGCATGTTGGTCCGGCTCGGCAACCGGGTGCATCCCCAGGAGCTCGGGCGCGTTATCCGGTTCGTGAGTCTCGGCGGCACGTTCGTCGCTGAGGTGTTCGGCAACCGGGGCGACGGTCGAAGTCGGACCAACGGTCTCCCACTCGGGCAGGTCCCACTCCGAGAGTGCCGGCTTCTGCTCGGCGCTTGCCGCCGGCGCTTCCTCCCAGGCCGGCTCATGCGCGGCATGGTGCAGCGCCTCGACCGACGGGGAAGGCTCCGATGTGTCCTGCGTTTCTGCCACCGGCTCCGAATACTCGGGCGCTTCGTAGGCTGGCGCGTCTTCGTGCGGCTGAGCCACGACGGGATTTTCGTCCAGCGGCGCCGCAACGGCTTCGGCAGGCTCAACGACCGGTTCGTATTCTACCGGCTCGACCGGAGTTTCCTCGGCCAGTTCAGCATAAGGCTCGACGACATGCGCCGGTTCCTCATAAGCCTCGACATGGTGGTAGGGCTCGGCGGCGCTTTCCGGTTCCGCGGCCGGCTGTTCGACCTGCTCGGCAACGGCCACCGGTTCGCTTTCGGCAACCGGCGCAGACTGAGCTTCCGGTTCCGGTTCCGGTTCCGGAACGGGTTCGTCTACTGCAGCGTCCGAGGGAACCGGTTCGACGGTCTCCGCCTCGGCTACCTCCGGCTCGTCGAGCGCCGGCAGGGCCTCGGCATGTTCGCTGTCGACCTCGGCGATCGCATTTTCGAGCTTCGCCAGCTGGCGATTGATCATGTCGTCCGACGGACGCGGGTTCATGTTTTCGAGTTGGCGGCGCACGGCCGCGCGCGCCTTCTCGTATACCCTGTCCCGCATTTCAGGTGTGTTTTCCGACAGGCCGTCAACGGTCCTGCGAATAACTGCAACAAAGTCCGCCATTAGTACTTTCTCATACGCCCAGGTATGTCTTTGCGATCACGACGCAATGTCAGTTCGCCGACACTAGTCCTCAAAGGGGTCCGTCACAAGTATTGTGTCGTCCCGCTCCGGGCTGGTCGAAAGAAGAGCAACCGGTGCACCGATCAGTTCTTCCACCTGGCGGACATACTTGATCGCTTGCGCCGGAAGATCTGCCCAGCTGCGCGCGCCAACCGTCGATTCTTTCCATCCTTCAAGCGTAACATACACTGGCTTTGCCGAAGCTTGCTGCGCCTGGCTTGCCGGCAGATGGTCGATCTGCTGCCCATCCAGAGTATAGCCGATGCAGATCTTCAGTTCGTCGAGACCATCGAGAACGTCGAGCTTGGTAAGCGCGATGCCGGTGATGCCGTTGGCGGCGACCGACTGGCGCACCAGAGCCGCATCGAACCAGCCGCAGCGACGCTTGCGACCCGTGACCGTGCCGAACTCATGGCCCTTTTCGCCGAGGAACTGGCCGATTTCATCGGTAAGCTCAGTCGGGAACGGACCTTCGCCGACGCGCGTCGTATAGGCCTTGGTGATGCCGAGGATATAGCCGAGCGAACCCGGGCCCATGCCCGAGCCAGCGGCAGCCTGGCCGGCGACCGTGTTCGACGAGGTGACGAACGGATAGGTGCCGTGGTCGATGTCGAGCAGCGTGCCCTGCGCGCCTTCGAACAGGATGCGGGCGCCCTTGCGGCGAGCCTTGTCGAGCAACACCCAGACGGTGTCCATGAACGGCAGCACCTTGGCGGCGACCGACGAAAGCTCCTGCATGATCGCGTCATGGCTGATCTCGGCTTCGCCGAGGCCGCGGCGCAGCGCGTTGTGGTGCGTCAGCAGGCGATCGACCTTGGCCGGCAGCGTGTCAAGGTCGGCAAGATCCATGACGCGGATGGCGCGACGGCCGACCTTGTCTTCGTAAGCCGGACCGATGCCGCGGCGCGTGGTGCCGATCTTCGTACCGCTGTTGGAGGCGGCGTCCTCGCGGATGCCGTCGAGCTCGCGGTGCAGCGACAGGATCAGGGTGGCATTGTCGGCGATGCGCAGATTGTCCGGCGTGATCGCAATGCCCTGCTTGCCGAGCTTGTCGATTTCGGCGATCAGCGCGTGCGGATCGATCACGACGCCGTTGCCGATGACGGCAAGCTTGCCGGGACGCACGACGCCGGAGGGCAGGAGCGACAGCTTGTAGCTGACGCCGTCGATCACCAGGGTATGGCCGGCATTGTGACCGCCCTGAAAGCGCACGACGATATCCGCGCGCTCGGAGAGCCAATCCACAATCTTGCCTTTGCCTTCGTCACCCCATTGGGAGCCGACCACTACGACATTCGTCATAATTCTCTTCCTGTTCAGGCGCGCAACCGAGGCTGCGCTGTTCTCAAACCCGCGCATCTATACTGTGTTGTCATCTGGAAAGCGACCCCGTTATGTCGGGCGTTCCGCCCTTTTTGCATGACAAGGCCGGGATATAGAGCCTATATCTTGCGCGCTCCCGCCATCGCGACAACCGGTCGCCATCCCCATGCAGGTCTGACCATCGTGAATTCCAGGGCCTACTTCTATCTGTGCATCACCGCTCTCTTCTGGGGCGGCAACTCCGTCGCCGGAAAGATGGCCGTTGGCCATGTGAGCCCAATGATGCTGACGACCCTGCGCTGGGTCTTCGCGCTCATCGTCATCCTGGTGCTGATGACGCCGCAGATCCGCCGCGACTGGGACAAGATCCGCAAGCACTGGCTGCAACTTCTTGCCTATGGCGCGATCGGCTTCACCACCTTCAATGCCCTGCTCTACTCTGCGCTCAAATATACGAGCGCCATCAATGCCGTCATTCTGCAGGCCGGCATCCCGATGCTGATCTTTCTCTTCAACTTCGTGCTCTTCCGCACCAAGGCGTCGATCGCCCAAGTGATCGGCTTTACCGTCACCCTCGTCGGCGTGCTGGTGACGGCGGCCCATGGCGACGTCACCAGCGTGCTGTCGCTCGAATTCAACTTCGGCGATGCGCTGATGATCGCGGCCTGCATCGTTTATGCCGGCTACACCGTGGCGCTGCGCTACAAGCCGACCATGCACTGGCAGAGCTTCATCGCCGCCCCCGCCTTCGGCGCGCTGTTGAGCGCCATCCCGCTGTTGTTCTGGGAGATCGGCACAGGCACGGCGATAGTCCCAGATACCACGGGCTGGGTCATCGTTCTCTATGCCGCGATCTTCCCGTCGCTGATGTCGCAGGTGCTTTATGTGCGCGGTGTCGAGATGATCGGCGCCAACCGCGCCGGCCTGTTCATCAACGCCATTCCCGTTTTCGGCACGCTGCTGTCGGTGATGCTGATCGGCGAGACCTTCCACCTCTTCCACCTCGTCGCCCTGCTCTTGGTGCTCGGCGGGATCGCGATCGCCGAAAAAGGTCGCCCGCGCTAGAGAAGTCTCGCGCCTGCCGGGCAAGTTTCGGGCGATGCAATCGCTAGAACTCGGGAGGCGACTTAAGGCTTGATTAGCAGATGGGTGTTTCTGTCGCCGCCAGGATTTTCCTTGGGGCTAAGGCAGTGAAAAATATTAGAATTTCGACACGTATCTACTTATTGACGGCGATGGCGCTGGTCTTCATGGCAGCCGCCATGGCCTACAAGACTCAAGTCGCCAACTCGGAAGTCAGCGACGAGCGCCGGCAGATGCTGCGCAACGTCACCGAAGCGGCGATCTCGACGATCGCAAGCTTCGAGGAGCAGGAGCGCAATGGCACGCTCTCGCATGAGGAAGCCCAGAGCCGCGCTATTTCCGCCGTTATGGCCATGCGCTTCGGCCAGGACGGCTACTTCTTCATCAACGGCTTCGACGGCATGATGATCGCCCACCCGCTCGCCAAGAAGCTCGTCGGCACCGACGTGCGCGGCCTCAAGGATACCAACGGCAAAGCCTTTAACGTCGAGCTCATCGCGTTGGCGCAGAACCCGGGCAGCGGCATCGTCAACTACTATTGGGACAAGCCCGGCCATGAGGAGCCGGTCGAGAAGTACTCCTACATTCAGGGCTTCAAGCCCTGGGGTTGGGGCGTCGGCACCGGTGTCTATGCCGACGATCTCGCCGCCAAGTACAATGCGTCTCTGCTAATGACGATCATCATCACGGCGATCGCCGCGATCGCGACGCTTGCTGCCGCCATGGCGATCGGCCGCTCGATCAGCCGGCCGATCAACCGGCTGAAAGACGTGATGCTCAAAGTATCGAACAACGACACCCGTTCGGAAGTTCCGGATACCGACCGCCGCGACGAGATCGGCCACATGGCCGATGCCCTCGTCGTGCTGCGCGCCTCGGTGATCGAGCGCAACGCGCTTGAAGTTCGCCAGCGCGAACAGCAGGTGGCGCTCGACGGCGAGCGCAGCGCCAACGAGGAAATGCAGCAGGCGACCGCCCGCGTGCAAGCCCATGTCGTCAGCACCATCGGCGGCGCCCTGGAAAGGCTCGCGAGCGGCGACCTGACGACCCATGTCCCCGATCTCGGCGCCGACTACGAAAAGCTGCGCCAGGACTTCAACACCGCCGTCGCCGCACTTCGCTCGACGGTGAGCGCGATCGCCGATTCCACCTCAGTTGTCACCGGCAATGCCAATGAGATCAGCAGGGCAGCCAACGACCTGTCGCAGCGCACCGAGCAGCAGGCAGCGTCGCTCGAAGAAACCGCAGCCGCCCTCGACGAGATCACCTCAGCGGTTCAGAACTCCACCAACCGCGCCGAGGAGGCGACCCGCATGGTCGCCGAGGCCCGCAAGGGTGCGGCCACCTCGAGCGAGGTCGTTCGCGACGCAATCACCGCCATGGGCCGCATCGAAAACTCGTCTTCGAAGATTGGCGAGATCATCGGCGTCATCGACGACATCGCCTTCCAGACGAACCTCCTGGCGCTGAACGCCGGCGTCGAGGCGGCACGCGCCGGTGATGCCGGCAAGGGCTTTGCCGTCGTCGCGCAGGAGGTGCGGGAACTGGCGCAGCGTTCGGCAACGGCGGCCAAGGAGATCAAGGGGCTCATTACCGCGTCGGGTGTCGAGGTTTCGGCCGGCGTGCGTCTGGTCGAGGCGACCGGCTCGGCGCTCGGCGACATAGAGCGGCGGGTCAACGAGATCAACGACCGCATCGTCGCCATTGCGACAGCCGCCCGCGAACAGTCGGTCGGGCTGCGGGAGATCAACACCGCCGTCAACCAGATGGACCAGATGACCCAGCAGAACGCCGCCATGGTCGAGCAGACCTCCGCCGCAAGCCAGGCGCTCGCCGGCGAAAGCAACGTGCTATCCGGCCGGCTTGCCCAGTTCACGGTCGAGGAGAAAACGTGGCGGCCCTCGGCGCAGCGGGCGGCCTGATCCAGCACAAAACGAAAATGGCGCCAATCGGCGCCATTTTCCTTCAGACGAGATGCCGCTCCATATAGAGCGCATCATCGCCATAACTTGAAAGCTTCTGCACCAGCCGTTCGTCCATCCGAACCTCGAAGCCCTGTCGCTCCCAGAAGCGGCGGGATCCGTTGACGGAAACGAGCGACATCGACCGGAACCCTTCCGTCCGTGCAACATCGGCAAGCATCGGCAACACGCCGCCCCCTGCCCCGGAGCCACGCATTTCGGGCAGAAGGGCGAGGTCATGGATGTACCAGGTATCGGCAGTCTCAGGGATTTCGCCAAGCATGCTGTTCAGCGACGGCGGCGCACCGCGAAGCCAGGGGTGGCTCAACACATAGCCGCGCGACAGGCCCTTTGAGTCCAGCATGAAACAACCGGCAGGGCTGAGCGCGATGCGGTCGGCGAGCACGGCGTCATCCTCGGGAAAGGCCTGGTGAACCACGAGCTGGATCTCCGATACGGATGCGAGGTCGGGCAGGCTTGCCTCACGCCAGCGGAATGTCATTTCGGTCATTTCTCGTCATATGCGTTCGAAACAGGAAAACGCACCGGCGGTCGGCCGGTGCGTCCTCGATATGTCCCGTGAGTGGGTCGGCAAAGTGGCAGACCGTGCTGCCCCGTGCTGTGGCTGGCATCAATCGATGTTGAAGACCAGCGGCTTTGCCTGGCGAATTGCCGGATTGGCACGCAGCTTGTCAAGCACGGCCTCGGAAACAGCGCCATCGACGTAGAGCAGCGCGATCGCGTCACCGGCTTCCTTCTCGCGGCCGAGCTGGAAGTTCGCGATGTTGACGCCCGCATCGCCGAGCGTCATGCCGATGAAGCCGATCATGCCGGGAACGTCGGTGTTGGTGATGTAGACCATGTGGTTGCCGACATCCGCATCGAGGTTGATGCCCTTGATCTGGATGAAACGCGGCTTGCCGTCCGAGAACACCGTGCCGGCGACCGAACGTGTCTGGTTCGCCGTCTTCACCGTCAGCTTGATGTAGCCGTCGAAGACGCCGGTCTTGTCACGCTTGACCTCGGACAGGATGATGCCCTTTTCCTTGATCATGACCGGCGCCGAAACCATGTTGACGTCGGCGACCTGCGGCCGGATCAGACCGGCAAGCACGGCACTCGTCAGCGCCTTGGTGTTCATGCCGGCGGTCGAGCCGTCATAGAGGATCTCGATTTCCTTGATCGCGCTTTCGGTCACCTGACCGACGAAGGCGCCGAGAACATCGGCAAGCCGGATGAACGGCTTCAGGATCGGTGCTTCCTCAGCGGTGATCGACGGCATGTTGATGGCGTTGGAGACCGCACCCTTGACCAGATAGTCCGACATCTGTTCGGCCACCTGCAGCGCGACGTTCTCCTGGGCTTCCGTGGTCGAAGCGCCGAGATGCGGCGTGCAGACGACGTTCGGCAGGCCGAAGAGCGGGCTTTCCGTTGCGGGTTCGACCTCGAAAACGTCGAAACCGGCGCCGGCGACATGGCCCGACTTGATCGCTTCGGCAAGCGCCTTCTCGTCGACCAGACCACCACGGGCGCAGTTGACGATGCGCACGCCCGGCTTGGCCTTGGCAAGCGCTTCGGCGCTCAGGATGTTGCGGGTCTTGTCGGTCAGCGGAACGTGCAGGGTGATGAAGTCAGCCTGGGCGAGCAGTTCGTCGAGTTCGACCTTGGTGACGCCCATTTCTTCGGCACGCTCCTTGGAGAGGAACGGGTCGTAGGCAAGCACATGCATCTTCAGACCGATGGCGCGCGAGCAGACGATCGAGCCGATGTTGCCGGCGCCGATGACGCCGAGCGTCTTGCCGGTGATTTCGACACCCATGAAGCGGGACTTCTCCCACTTGCCGGCCTGCGTCGAGGTGTCGGCGGCCGGAAGCTGGCGGGCAACGGCAAAGAGCAGCGCAATCGCATGTTCGGCGGTCGTGATCGAGTTGCCGAAGGGCGTGTTCATCACTATGATACCGCGGCGCGAAGCGGCCGGGATGTCGACATTGTCGACGCCGATGCCGGCGCGGCCGATAACCTTGAGGTTGGTCGCAGCGGCGATCAGCTTTTCCGTCGCCTTGGTGGCGGAACGGATGGCAAGACCGTCATAGTTACCGATGATTTCGGCGAGCTTGTCCTTGTCCTTGCCGAGCTTCGGCTGGAAATCGACTTCGACGCCGCGGTCGCGGAAGATCTGGACGGCGGTTTCCGACAGTTCGTCGGATACGAGAACACGAGGTGCCATGGGAGGCCTCCTTAAAGATCAGGTCTGAATGGGAATGCGGGTAGCCAGGCCTCGCTCCCATGGGGAGCGAAGCGGATCACTCAAATCAGTGTGAGATGCGGGCGAAGTTCATTGTCCTCACCCTTTGTCCGATCAGGCCGCGGCCTGTGCCAGCGTTGCCTTCTGGGTCTCGAAAGCCCAGGTCAGCCACGGCATCAGCGCCTTCATGTCGGCGGCCTCGATCGTGGCGCCGGCCCAGATGCGAAGACCGGACGGGGCATCGCGGTAATGGCCGATGTCGAAGGCAACGCCTTCCTTTTCGAGGAGCGCAACCACGCCCTTGGCAAAGGCCGCCTGTCCGTCGGCGTCGAGCGCGAGCACGTCCTTGTCGACGATCTTCAAGCAGACCGAGGTGTTGGAGCGGGTCTCCTCCTTGACCGCCAGGTTTGCGATCCAATCGTTGGCGGCGACGAAATCGAAGATTGCCTGCGCATTGGCATCAGCCCGGGCCATCAGGCCCTTGAGCCCGCCGACCTGCTGTGCCCAAAGCAGCGCATCGATGTAATCTTCGACGCAAAGCATCGACGGCGTGTTGATGGTTTCGCCGGTAAAGATGCCTTCAATCAGCTTTCCGCCCGAGGTCATGCGGAAGATCTTCGGCAGCGGCCAGGCCGGCACGTAGGTCAGCAGCCGTTCGACGGCGCGCGGCGACAGGATGATGACGCCATGGGCGCCCTCGCCGCCAAGAACCTTCTGCCAGGAGAAAGTGACGACGTCGAGCTTGGCGAAATCGAGGTTCTGCGCAAACGCGGCAGAGGTCGCATCGCAGATCGTCAGGCCCTTGCGGTCAGCCGGGATGAAGTCGCCGTTGGGCACACGCACGCCCGAGGTCGTGCCGTTCCAGGTGAAGACCACGTCGCGGTCGAAATCGACCTTCGAAAGGTCGGGAAGTTCGCCGTAGCCGGCTTCGAACTTGCGTACGTCGGCGAGCTTCAGCTGCTTGACCACGTCGGTCACCCAGCCGGCGCCAAAGCTTTCCCAGGCGACCATGTCGACGCCGCGCGGACCGAGCAGCGACCAGAGCGCCATTTCGACGGCGCCGGTGTCGGAAGCGGGCACGATACCGATACGGTAGTCGGCCGGCACTTCAAGAATGTCACGGGTAAGATCGATGGCCTGCTTCAGCTTCGTCTTGCCGATCTTGGCGCGGTGCGAACGACCGAGCGGAGCATCGGAGAGAGCGTCGAGCGTCCAACCGGGGCGCTTCGAGCAAGGGCCAGAAGAGAAATGGGTATTGTTCGGACGGAGGTCCGGCTGTGCAGGCTTTGCCATGTGCTATCCTTCCAGATAGATAGCCCTTCGTTGGGGAAGGGTGTCCCGCCGTCGTCGATATTGGCGGCGGGATCGGAAGTCAAGCGCTTTGTCGCAATCGACAAAATTAATGGCGTAGCGGGCAACATATGAAAAGACAGGCGGCCACCGCCGAACGATTGTTGCCAGACAACGCCTTCATGTGGGCAACAGGTTGAATCACTTGGGGAAAGAACGCAGCGAACCTGCTCGACTTTCCCGCGGCCGATGGCGCTAGAACGAGAAGCGCAGGCCCGCTCGGATTTCGTGACGGGAAAGACCATCGTCAAAGCCCTTGCCGCCACGTGCGCCCGCAAGCGCCTCAGTGCCGAAGCCGAACATCTCGCCGTCGGCGATATGGGAGTAGCGGTAGCCGACATCGAGCTTCAGCTGATCGCTGAGGTCGTAGGAAACGCCGGCCATCAGCGCATAGGTGAACCGCCAACTGTCGCGCCCCTCGTAAGAGATGGAGCCGGCAGCTCCGGCGCAGGCGCCGCCACCGGCAACGCAGGTCGCCTTTTCAACCGTCGTATCCCAGTTGAGACGCGTCGCGCCGAGACCAGCGCCGACATAAGGCGTGAAGCCGGCAAGCGTGCCGAAATCGACATAGGCATTCGCCATCAGGCCGAGAGCGGAATAGTCGGCCCCGGTCGAAAACGCGCAGGATGTTCCCGCCCCTTGCCCCGCGCACGGGCTTGCCGATGAGGATGAACCGTTGAACCGGCCCTCGAAATACTCCGCCGTCAGGTCAGCGCGGAACGTGTCGGTAAACTGGTAGCCGACGCCAAGCGACCCGGAAAACGGCTTGTCGAAACGGGCGTTGTCGAAGGTGGTGCTGTCGTAGGTCGACGTGCCCGCATCGAAGGTCCGGTAATAGGGATCGCCTTCGCTACGCCAAGGCGCATAGCCGATATCGCCGCGCAGATAGATCGCACTCGCGCCAGCCGATTCTTTTTCGATGGTGATCTCCGGCGCATTCAGGAGATCCTCATCGGCAGCGAATGCCGCGCCGGAAAGGAGCAGGCCGGCACCAAAAGCGGCCCCGCAGAACCCGTTTCGCCAATCCATGCCCATGCCCTTTCACCACTGCTATCGGTGCGGGATGGCGCGCTGCCGTCACCGCTTCGTTCAGCGTTAACTATTGGCAGCGACTGGTTAACCCCCGGTTAACCATGCCTGTTAAGGAAACAAGCAAAGAATGGCGGCAACGAAAAAGGCCACCCGAAGGTGGCCTTTTGTATCATCTGGTCTGGCCGATCACTTGTAGACGATCGGCTCCGGCTCGTAGGGCACTTCGCAGACACTGCCGAACGAGTAGCGCAGACCAGCGCGCGCCTCGTGGATGTAGAAGCCTTCGTCGGAGCCCGGACCGCCACCGTTGGCGTAGCCGAACATGTCGCCATCGTCGACCTGGCGGAAGCGGTAGCCGACGTCGGCTTTGAGATTGCAGGTGAGGTCGATGGCAGTACCGGCCATCAGCGCATAGGTGAAGCGCCACTTGCTCTCGCCGTCATGACCGGTCGTCGGGTCGCATTGGCTGGGATCGGCGATGCTGCAGCTGGTGTTGCGCAGCTTGTCCCACTTGACGTGGGTGGCACCGATACCGGCACCGACGTAAGGCGTGAAGGCGCCGTAGGTGCCGATGTCGACATAGGCGTTGGCCATCAGGCTCCAGGCGGAAACGGAGGTGACGTCACGCGACCGGCAAGGACCGACCACGCTGCCGCAGTTGCCCAAAGTCGAGCCAGTGAAGTCGGCGCCGCCCCAGTAGTCGGCCGTGATGTCGGCGCGCAGATAGTTGTTGAACTGGTAACCGACACCAACGCCGGCGACCCAGGAATCATCGATATCGGCCGTTTCGAAACTGGTGATGGAGCCGCCGGGGCCCCCTTGGTAGTAGTTCGCGCCGCGCAGATTGTTCCAGGCGTAACCGACATCGCCGCGCAGGTACCAGCCGCTGGTCTGGATGACTTCGACCGGCTGTTCCGGCACCGGCTCGATAGGCGGTTGATAGACATCCGCAGCAAGAGCTGCCGTGCCGCTGAGCAAGATCGCAACAACGCCACTCAAAATTCTCTTCATGGCCCACTCCAATAGATTCCGTTGCTTGGATCACCGTGAAAGCGGTGCCCAAATCCCGTTGTTGTTGTGGATAATGAGGAGCAAAGGTTAAGTTCCGATTAACTACAAACGTTTACCGCGTTTGTTAAGGAATCGGCATATTCTTGTAGTTGTCGTGCAGTTTACTGCCTGCTGCCCGAGATCACATAAGGTAGAGCTAAATAGAACAGCAGAACAACACTCTCTTTTGTCGTGATGGTTGCAGGTTCTGTTCCCCAGCGGAGTTCTAACGGGAAAATGGCCCGGACCGCGGCGACACTACCGGCAAAAGCAACAGGCAACGGGAAAAAAAGAGGCCGGCGCTTCGCACCGGCCCTGGAGGGAAGTCGATTGGTACCGGCTTAGGCGGCGTTGCGCACGCTGCCGATGACATTGACCAGTTCGTCGACGATGCGCTCGACCTGGCCGCGATCGTCGCCTTCCGCCATCACGCGGATAAGCGGCTCCGTGCCGGACGGGCGGATCAGCAGACGACCTGATTTCGCAAGCTCCGCTTCCGCGTCCGCAATCGCCTCGCGCACGGTCGCGTCTTCAAGCGGCTTGCCGGCCGAAATGCGCACGTTCTTCAGCACCTGCGGCACTGGCTCGAAGCGGTGGCAGACCTCGCTCACCGTCTTGCCCTGACGCTTGATCACCGCAAGGATCTGCAAGGCCGCAACAAGACCGTCGCCGGTGGTGCCGAAATCGGAAAGCACGATATGGCCCGACTGTTCGCCGCCGACGTTCAGCCCGTCCTGGCGCATCTGCTCGACGACATAGCGGTCGCCGACCTTGGTGCGGCGCAGGTCGATGCCGCGCCCTTTAAGGTAACGCTCGAGACCGAGATTGGACATCACGGTCGCCGCAACGGCACCGCCGCGCAGCATGCCGTCCTCGGCCCAGCTGTCGGCAATGACGGCCATCAGTTGATCGCCATCAATGACGGTACCGTTCTCGTCGACGATCAGCACGCGGTCGGCGTCGCCGTCGAGCGCGATGCCGATATCGGCGCGCACTTCATGGACCTTCTTGGAAAGAGCAGCCGGATGCGTCGAGCCGCAGTCGAGGTTGATGTTGAGGCCGTTCGGCTCCGTACCGATGGTAACGACTTCGGCACCCAGTTCCCAAAGGGCGGTCGGCGCCACCTTGTAGGCCGCGCCATTGGCGCAATCGACGGCGATCCTCAGGCCCTGCAGCGTGACATCGCGCGGCAGCGTGCGCTTGGCATGTTCGAGATAGCGATAGATGTCGCCATCGACGCGCTTCGCGCGGCCGATGTCTTCCGACTTCGCCAGCTGGCCCGAGAGATCCTGGTCGAGCAACGCCTCGATCTTCTGTTCGATGTCGTCGGAGAGCTTGTAGCCATCGGGGCCGAACAGCTTGATACCGTTGTCCTGGAAGGGATTGTGGGACGCCGAAATCATCACGCCGATATCGGCGCGCAGCGAGCGGGTGAGCATGGCCACACCCGGCGTCGGGATTGGCCCGAGCAGGAAGACGTCGAGACCGGCCGCGGTGAAGCCCGCCACCATCGCGTTTTCGAGCATGTAGCCGGAAAGACGCGTGTCCTTGCCGATCACCACCCGGTGGCGATGGGCGCCATTGCGAAAGATCGTACCGACGGCGATGCCGACCCGCATCGCCAGATCCGGTGTCATCGGAAACATATTGGACTGGCCGCGAATACCGTCGGTGCCGAAATACTTGCGCTTCATAAGAGCTCCATCGTTCTGCCGGGTCAGCGCTGGCTTTGCCAGTTTCGCCTGTCTGCGGGGTGCGCGACTGGGTTTCATTGACCGGACCTCATTTCATATCGGCGGTTGCCGTACGCCTCCGATCGCCGTGCCCACCTATGGCCATGCGATCGCGACACATGAGTCTTCTTTGACACAAAAGCGCAGCAAACGGCAGCGAGCCTAGCATCAGAAATCATTACATCCCGTTACCAAATGCCAGGTGCAAGATCGCCAACGAAAAACCGCCGCTCCACTTAAGGAACGGCGGCTTCAATACATGGCCGACAGGTGTCGGTTATTGCGGCTGCGGCTCGAACCCGCCTTCGGACTCTTCGCCCTTGCCCGCCGAGCCTTCCTTCTTGGCACCGGCCGAGGGAACGGCCGAGCCACGATGCGGCGGCGTGTCGTCGCCGAGATCACGTGCCGGCTTCTCTCCGCGGATCAGCGCCTTGATTTCTTCGCCGGTCAGCGTT
Organism: Ensifer sp. ENS08; assembly: GCF_014852195.1. NCBI lineage: Bacteria > Pseudomonadati > Pseudomonadota > Alphaproteobacteria > Hyphomicrobiales > Rhizobiaceae > Ensifer > Ensifer sp. ENS08. The sequence continues at coordinate 84,785 of NZ_JACVBF010000013.1, read as the reverse complement.
TCGTATTCGAGCAGCCCTTCGGCAAGAGCCACGAACTCGTGGTTCTTCTCCGTCAGGATTTTGCGGGCGGTCTCGTAGGCCTCATCGATCAGACGACGGATTTCGTTGTCGATCTTCTGGGCGGTCGCTTCCGACACGTTCTTCTGCTGAGCAACGGAGTGGCCGAGGAAGACTTCCTGCTGGTTCTCGCCATAGGAAACCTGGCCGAGCTGGTCGGAGAAGCCCCATTGCGTCACCATCGCACGGGCAAGCTTGGTGGCCTGCTCGATATCCGAAGATGCGCCCGAGGTGATGTTCTCCTTGCCGAAAGTCAGTTCTTCGGCGACGCGTCCACCCATCATGATGGCAAGACGCGAGACCATCCACTTGTAGCTCATCGAGTAGCGGTCGCCTTCCGGCAGCTGCATGACCATGCCGAGCGCGCGACCGCGCGGGATGATCGTCGCCTTGTGCAGCGGATCGGCCGAGGGAACGTTGAGCGCGAGGATCGCGTGACCGGCTTCGTGATAGGCGGTCAACTTCTTCTCGGCCTCGGTCATCGCCGACGAACGACGCTCCGCGCCCATCATGATCTTGTCCTTGGCATCCTCGAACTCGAGCATGGTGACAAGACGCTTGTTGCGACGGGCGGCCATCAGGGCGGCCTCGTTGACGAGGTTCATGAGGTCGGCACCGGAGAAGCCGGGCGTACCACGGGCGAGCACCTTTAGGTCGACGTTCGGCGCCAGCGGCACGTTGCGCACATGCACCTTGAGGATGCGTTCGCGGCCGTTGATATCCGGGTTCGGCACGACGACCTGGCGGTCGAAGCGGCCCGGACGCAGCAGTGCCGGGTCGAGAACGTCAGGACGGTTGGTCGCGGCGATCAGGATGATGCCTTCGTTGGCTTCAAAGCCGTCCATCTCGACCAGCAGCTGGTTGAGCGTCTGTTCGCGCTCGTCGTTGCCGCCGCCGAGACCGGCGCCGCGATGACGACCGACAGCGTCGATTTCGTCGATGAAGATGATGCAGGGCGCATTCTTCTTGGCCTGTTCGAACATGTCGCGCACACGGCTGGCGCCGACGCCGACGAACATTTCAACGAAGTCCGAACCGGAGATCGTGAAGAACGGCACGTTGGCTTCGCCGGCAACCGAGCGGGCCAGCAGCGTCTTACCGGTACCGGGAGGACCGACGAGCAGCACGCCGCGCGGAATGCGACCGCCGAGGCGCTGGAACTTCTGCGGGTCGCGCAGGAATTCGACGATTTCTTCCAGGTCCTGCTTGGCTTCGTCGACGCCGGCGACGTCGTCAAAGGTAACACGGCCATGCGCTTCGGTCAGAAGCTTGGCCTTGGACTTGCCAAAACCCATCGCTCCACGCGAGCCGCCCTGCATCTGGCGCATGAAGAACAGCCAGACGCCGAGGATCAGAAGCATCGGAAGCAGGGTACCGATATAGCTGAGGAACCCGGACGAACCGTCGGTTTCCGGGCGAACCGTGACCGTCACGTCCTTGGCTTCGAGGCGCTCGGTCAGCGCCGTATCGACTGAAGGCGCGTAGGTCTGGAAGGTTGCGCCGCTTTCGGAATAGCTGCCGATCACTTTCGAGCCGGTGATCACGACTTCCTTGACGCGGCTCGCATCCACGTCCTTGAGGAATTGCGAGAACGGAATCTCGCGCGAGCCGGTGCGCTCCGTCGGCTGTTGGAACATGCTGAACAGCGCGATCAGCAGAAGCGCTATGATTGCCCAAAGGGCAAGATTACGAAAATTAGGGTTCATCGAACTCCCCGGAACCTGTCACGACCCGCGCATTTCGCGAGCCGCTGTCTTGCTCCCTAACATAGGGTTCTGGTGACGTATTGCCAAGGCAAACCGCCGGCTACCGTTCCATTTCTGTCAATAGATCGTGAACCGGCGGCGGAGGATAAGGCTCTCGTCCGAACAATCCGGCGATCCGATCGGCCATGATCCGGTCGAAACCCGGCAAAAAGGTGTCGTAGAGCCCGATCCGCGGCTCGATTGTGATGGATGCGACACTTTCGCCGTTCTCAGACAGGACCCTCGGCGCCGTAAGCGATGCACGACCGGCAACGCCCGGTGGCAAGCCTGCGGCAATAAGTCTCTGCTGTTGTGGCCCGCCTCGGCCCTCTGCCGCGACGGAGATGGGCGCGCTTCCGCCATTTCGCACATGGAAGCGGCCATCCCATGTTGCGGTCTCGCCGCCTGCAAGCGTCAAAGTCGTCAGGCCCCGCGCCTCGCGATAGAGGTAGAGCCCGCTTGCGCGGCGGTCGAACACGCATCTTCCGGCCGTCATCCTACCGAGCGTTGTCTCTCGCAGAAACGCCGCCACCCGCTTCACCGTATCTGCGGCGGGGATATGCGCGCGGCCGCCGACCACGGCCACCAGCGCGAGCAGCGCCCGCTGCCAATCGACGTTGTCGCGATGGTCGTCGAGAGCAAGCGGGATCTCCACCACCAGGCCTGCATGCACGCGCACATGGCGGGTGATGAAGGCGGCAGCCCTTGCCGACGACTGGGCCCTGGCTCCAGCATCCCATACACCCTCTTCCGCCCGCGGTGATTGCGCCAGTTCGGCCCGGACGCGGACCCGCTCGAAGGTCGGGTTGGCGTTGCTCGGATCATCGAACCAGATCACGTCGCGCGTCGCGAGATAGGCGCGGATCGACGCTCGGTCTAGGTCGAGGAACGGCCGCACCACCCAGATCCGGCGGTCATAAAGGGTGGCACTCGCCATGCCGGAAGCGCCCGGCCCCTGCGCCCTTTGCATCCGCATCAGGATCGTTTCGCGCTGGTCGTCGCTGGTGTGGCCGGTGACGATACAGCCGGCCTCAAGCCGCTCGGCGGCATCCGCCAGTAGCCGATAGCGCGCCTCGCGCGCCGCCGCCTGAATGCCGGTCAGCGGTTTGGGGCCATTCCAACGCTTGATGAGGTGCGGAACGCCGATGCTTGCGCAGAAGGCGGCAACGCCTTGCGCTTCCGCAGCCGATTCCGGCCGCAGGGCGTGATCGACCGTACATGCGGCCAGGGAAAATCTGTTGGGGTCGCTTGCCTCGATCGCCTCGTTCAGGGCGAGAAGCAAGCCCTTGGAATCGCTCCCGCCGGAGACGGCAACGAGGATACGCATCGGGCGAAGACAGGAGGCGAGAAATCGTTTTGCCGTTTCGACAACGGCTGTCGGCGCTGGAGCCTCAGCAGCCAAAGCGGCTCTGCTCGCTCGTCACCTTCGCCTTCACCGCAGGCGAGGCCTTGGGATAGCGCTTGTTGACCTCGCCCAGCGTCGCGCAGGCGGTTTCCTTGTTGTCGAGCGCACCGAGCGACATGCCGAGCTTCAACAGCATTTCGGGCGCCTTCGGCGATTTGCCGTGGGCCTGATGCGCGTTCAGGAAGGTCTTGGCGGCGTCGCTGTATTTGCCTTGCGAATATTGGGCTTCACCCAGCCAGAAGCTGGCATCGGCTGCCTTGTCGCCCTTCGGAAACGCGGCCAGGTAGTCGCCGAATTCCTGCTCGGCAGTGCTGTAGTCGCCCGAAAGGACATGACCGTAGGCCGACTGGTAGAGGTCGCCGGGATTGTCGAGCGATGCAGTCTGCTGGCTGCCGGGATTGCTGTTCAAGCCGCCGTCGGCCGGTGCGCCGGAATCGACGCCGGGAAGCGTGGCGTTTGCGCCCGGCCGCCCATCCGTCGTCGCTGCGACCGGATTGCCGTTCTCGTCGAACACGATCTGTCCGAGTGTCGACGGCGGGGCCGCGCCGTTGCCGCCCTGGCTTGCTCCGGGCGAAACGCCCGAAGACGCCATGTCGTTGCCGCCGGCTGCGGGCGCCATGGTCTGGCTATCCGTCACCCCCGGGGTGACGGACGCCTGATCGCTGGTTTTCGGCGTCTGCAGAGCGCCGCTCTTCTTGGGGGAGGCCTTGCCGCTTTCCAGATCCTGGAAGCGGAACTCGTTGTCCTCCTGGAACTTCCGGATCTGCTCCTGCATCTGCAAGAGCTGGAAGCTCATTTCCTCGATACGCCCGTTAAGCGAGCGGATCTGTTCTTCGAGCTGGCCAATCCGTGCGGTTTCGGCCGACTGCACCTTTACGACGGGCAGGTTCTGCGCGCCGCTGTTGGTCTCAGTCGTTCGGGCCAGCAGCCCTGAAAGAGGCATGGCGTTCGCCGTCTGGCCGAGACCCGCAAGGGTCGCAAGACCGATCAGGCCCGCCACGACAAATTTCTTCATTTCATTTGTCCTGTTCGAATACCGGTTGTCCCACCCTTGACCAGGGGCCCGCAATACATCTCGCCGAGTCATCTGGGTGATTGCCGCACAGTTTTCCAATTGCCCTGAAAAAGCAACGGAGTTCGGCCAAAGTGTGGTAAAAAAGCAAAGGGCGGCCAAGGGCCGCCCTTTTAATTTAGCGATCTGTGATCTCCGGAACACGCAACGCCTCCTGGGATCAAGTCGTGATTGCGGGCCACACAATGCGCGCGGCCGCGGCATCATTACATGCCGGCGCCACCGAGAACGGTAACGGCGCGGCGGTTCTGCGACCAGCAGGAAATGTCGTCGCAAACGGCGACCGGCTTTTCCTTGCCGTAGGAGATCGTCTTCATGCGGTTCGACGGAACGCCCTGGCTGATCAGGTAGTCGCGGGTCGAGGCCGCACGGCGGGCGCCGAGCGCCAGGTTGTACTCGCGCGTGCCGCGTTCGTCGGCATGGCCTTCGATGGTGATCGCGTAGTTCGGGTACTTGGCAAGCCACTGGGCCTGACGAGCGAGCGTCTGCTGCGCGTCGGCGCGGATCGAGGTGGAGTCGGTGTCAAAGAAGATGCGGTCGCCGACATTGACGGTGAAGTCCTGCTGCGAGCCCGGCGTTGCCGAACCGGCGCCACCGAGACCGAGTTCGCCAGCGCTGCCCGGCAGGTTCTTCTTCGATGCACAGCCAGCCAGGGCAAGCGTCATGACCAGGGCGATCATGACCGGGTTGCGAGCGATGGTCTGCATGCGGCCTGCGGCCGGGGTGTCAATTCGGCTCATACGCCGGTCTCCTTGAGAAGTGTCTGAATTCACGGTTGCCAGACTGTAACCGGAAGCGGTTAATCGCTATTCAACAGTTATGGTTAACAAATCGATAATTTCGGCTCGGGCCCTGCTAGACCAGCACTTTGCGGCGAGAAAGCGGCATCATTGCCACATTTTCCCGCCGCGAATCGGATCAGCCTGCAGCGGGATCAGGAAAAAAGGAGGCGGCTTTCCACCGGCCTCCCGCCCTTAAGCGGACGAGAGGGCGATCACGTTACTGGCTTTGGATCGGGCGACCCAAAGCCACGTGAACTACTCGAGCAGCGGCGACCAGGCCGGGTCGGATGCGAAGCCCTGCGTCTGGATCAGTTGCTCGTTGTAACCCGACAGATCGATCGAATAGAGCTGCGGTCCGCCGGAACCGGCACCCTGGCGGAAGAACATCAGGACACGGCCGTTCGGCGCCCAGGTCGGGCCTTCGTTGTGGAAGCCGGTGGTCAGGATACGTTCGCCCGAACCGTCGGTCTTCATCACGCCGATCGAGAACTTGCCGCCCGACTGCTTGGTGAAGGCGATGAGGTCGCCACGCGGAGACCAGACCGGCGTCGAATAGGAGCCGTCGCCGAAGGAGATGCGGCGCTGGCCGGAGCCGTCGGCACCCATGACGTAGATCTGCTGGCGGCCACCGCGGTCGCTTTCAAAGGCGATCTGGCTGCCATCCGGCGAATAGGACGGGGCGGTATCGATCGCGGCGGTGTTGGTCAGGCGCGTCGTGGTCCGCGAGCGCAGGTCCATTGTGTAGATGTTGGCGTTGCCGTCCTGCTGCAGGCTCATGATTACCCGCTGGCCATCCGGCGAGAAGCGCGGCGAGAAGGTCATCCCGGGGAAGTTGCCGACGACCTCGCGCTGTCCGGTTTCCAGCTGCAGCAGGTAGACGCGCGGCTGCTGGTTTTCGAACGACATGTAGGTGACTTCCTGGCGGTTCGGCGAGAAGCGCGGCGTCAGAACGATGTCGTTGGAATTGGTGAGCGCACGGGCGTTGAAGCCGTCCTGGTCCATGATGGCGAGCTGACGCTTGCGTGCCGTCTTCGGGCCGCTTTCGGCGACATAGACGATGCGGGTGTCGAAGTAGCCCTTTTCACCGGTGACGCTCTGATAGATGGCGTCGGCGATGATGTGGGCCACGCGGCGCCAGTTTTCCGGCTGGGTGAAGAACTGCTGGCCGGTCATCTGCTTGTTACCGAACGTATCCCACAGGCGGAACTCGGCCTTCAGCCTGCCGTCGCCTTCCTGCGTCACGCGGCCGGTGACGAGCGCCTGCGCGTTGATGACCTTCCAGTCCTCGAACCGCGGCGTCGCATCCGGATTGCTGATCTTCTCGATGAACGCTCCCTTGTTGATCGGCGCGAACAGGCCCGAACGCTTCAGGTCCGCCGCAACCACGTCCGAAATTTTCTGGCCGAGTTCGCCCTGGAGAAAGTCCGTGACAGCGATCGGCAGCGGTTCGACGTTGCCCTTGTTGATGTTGATTTCAACTTCAGCATTTGCCGGTGTCACCGCCGCCACGACGGCGGCTAACATGCCCGCGGCCACCATCAGGGCGCGGAAAAGAGAGACCTTGATCATAGGGACAAGCCTTTCAGCTTCGTACGAAGGGTTTGCAGGGGTGGTTTGCTATCCGGCATGGGTTCCAATCCCGGCAGCTCTAGAGTGCGAATTCCGAGGGGTCGAAATTCAGCACGAGGGTATTCCATCCTTTTTCGCCCTCATATTTTTCAGGCGGGAGGTTCTGTAGCGGGGCCGAACGGCGGATCGCGCGCAAGGTGCTGCTTTCAACGGCACGGCGCGTACCTTCCGGACCGCCGGTTGCGGTAACCTCGGGTGTGCCGACGATATTGCCGGCGGGATCCAGTTGCACGCGCACCGTGACGCGCACTTCCTCGACGCCGGTCAGGCCTGGTGTCAGTGACCAGTTGCCCTGGATCTGGCCCTTGACGCCATCGATCTCGTTGGCGCTCAAGCCCACACCAATGGTTTTCTTGCCGCCGAGCGCCGCTTCCTGTGTCGAGCGCTTGGCACCACCGGCGGAGGGATCCTGCCGGTTGAGAAGGGCGGCGATCTCATCGGCGTTGAACTTGCTTTCCTCGGTGGAGGCAGCTTTCTTCTGTTCCTTCGGCGTTGCCTCGTTCTTGCGGTCAGGCGTCTTGGCGCTCTGGGCGGGCTTTTCGACCTTCGGCTTTGCCGCCGGCGTCGGCACCTTCTCAGGCAGCGCTTCGGCTTCCGGGTTCTCGGCCGGCTTTTCCTCGGCGGGTGCCGGCTCCGGCTTCGTCTCCGGCTTCACTTCCTGCTTCGGTTCGGGCAGAGCGGCAACTTCGGTCGCAGGTTCGGAGGCGGGCTTGGATTCCTCGACCTTCTTGATCTCTTGCTCGACCGGATCGGGCGTCGGCTCGGGCTTCTCGTTCTTTTCCGGAGAGGCCGTGGCTTCGCTCTTCGACGGCTTGGCGTTCGGCGTCGGCGGCGTCTTCAGGTCGGTATCGTTGTCGCCGATGTTTTCGGCAGGTTGGTTGGTCTCCGGCCGCTTGGTCGGAACCGGCGACGAGGTCTCCTTCTTCGGCGCCTTCTTGTCGCCCTGCTGAACCTGCGTCATCTCCGAATAGGGAACGATGTCGACAGGCAAAGCCTCGACGTCGGCGACCTGGAAGTCAGCCGGGCTGCCAAGCGACACCAGCGCCCAGGTCAAGACCATGGCGTGGAGGACAGCAGATGTAGCGAGACTGCCCTTCATCGTGGACGATCACTTTTCCTGTTCTTGCAGCGTGACAAGGCCGAGGTTCTTGAAACCGGCGGCCGAGATGCGGGCCATGACCTTCATGACCGTGCCGTAGTCGGCATTGGTGTCACCGCGCACATAGATGCGCTCGTTGTAGCCGGTGGTGGCGATCGCCTCGAGCTTCGGCACCACTTCGTCGATGGCGATCGCGGTTTCCTGCAGGTAGATCTCGCCTGCCGGGTTGACCGAGACAGTGATCGGCTGCGTATCGGAATTGAGCGCCTTTGCCTGCGTTTCCGGCAGATCGATCGGCACGCCGACCGTCATCATCGGTGCTGCCACCATGAAGATGATCAGGAGCACGAGCATGACGTCGACGAACGGCGTCACGTTGATCTCGCTCATCATGGCTTTCTTGCCGCCGCGGCGACGACGTCCGCCACCCGAACCCTTGGCTCCGCCAACCGACATACCCATCAGCGTGGTCTCCGTACTCTCTGGCGATTACTGCGCGGCCTGGCGCGGGTTCTGCAGCTTCTCGTCGATCTGCCGCGACAGGATGGCGGAGAATTCGTCGGCGAAAGCTTCCATGCGTGCCGACAGCTTGCCGGCGTCGGCCGAGAACTTGTTGTAGGCGATAACCGCGGGGATAGCGGCGAGCAGGCCGATCGCGGTGGCGAGCAGTGCTTCGGCGATACCGGGCGCCACGACCGCGAGGTTGGTCGACTTCGAACCGGCGATCGCCTGGAACGAGGTCATGATACCGACGACCGTACCGAAAAGGCCGATGAACGGGGCGGCCGAACCGATGGTCGCGAGCGAGCCGAGACGGGCTTCCAGCGATTCCGATTCCCGGGCGAGCGTCACGTCCATGGCGCGGTCGATACGCATCTGCAGGCCGATCGGCGAACGGGCGCCGCGCTCGAAGCTCTTCTTCCATTCGCGCATGGCGGACACGAAGATCGCACCCATGCCGGCCGTCTGGCGGTCGGCGAGCGTGCGGTAGAGTTCTTCCAGCGACTGGCCGGACCAGAACACCTGCTCGAAGCTGTCGAGCTGGCGGCGGACGCGGCCGTAGTTCAGCGTCTTGTCGACGACGATCGCCCAGGTCCAGACGGAGGCTGCGACCAGCCCCAGCATGACCAGCTTCACGACGAAGCCCGCTTGCATGAATAGCGACCAAAGGCTCACATCGTGTGTTGCCGCGGCCAATCCAACCTGTTCCATCGTCTTCAGTCCCCGAATCCAAACACCCGGCAAGAGCGGTTCATGCTCGTGACCGGGTAGCCCAAACGTCCTGTTTGCAAGAGTGCCCGGCACCGCCGCAGATCGCACCATCGCGACCTTAATTAGCTTTAGGTTGCCTTCTTGCCGTCAATTTTGGTCAAAGGATGACGTGCACTGCACAAATCCTGATGCGATGATTAAGACACCATTATGGTTAAGAGACCGTTACCGTTGTGTGTCTTTGCAGTATCACCCGGCGGTCGGAACTTAGCGTTGCCGAGTACGTTCCTAGGGATGGCCCAACGAACGACAGGACAACGAAGCGAAGGAAAGTCCTCACCGGACTTTGATCCCCGGGACCGATTGATCCTCGCCCTTTGCGCCGAGCTCAAGGCCGAGCGGGAAACCCGCGCCGCCCTGGAGGACGCACTCGCCCACGGCGTCGTGTCGCTTGAAATCCTCCAGGCCGTCATCTCCGATCCGGTTCCCGTGGTGACCGAGGAGGACATTGTTCGCATCGAACGGGTCCTCGCCCTCGATGCGGCCAGGTCCGCTATTCTGGCTAAGGACGCGCCGACCGTCCGGGATCTCCGTGGAGGCGGGTGATGGCGTCCCTTCGCAGCCCGCTTGCCGAATACAACAAACGCCGCAACTTCGGCGAGACGCGCGAACCAAAGGGCAAGCTTGGTCGCGGCCGGTCCGGCCGCATGCGCTTTCTCGTGCAGAAGCATGACGCCACCCGCCTCCACTACGACTTGCGGCTGGAATGGGACGGTGTCTTGAAGAGCTGGGCGGTCACCCGCGGACCAAGCCTCAATCCGGAACACAAGCGACTAGCTGTCAGAACCGAGGATCATCCGCTGGCCTATGGCGATTTCGAAGGCACAATCCCCGAAAAGCAATATGGCGGCGGCACCGTCATGTTGTGGGACAGCGGCTGGTGGGAGCCGGAAAACGATCCGGACGAGGGCTTGCGCGAGGGCAAGCTGACATTCCATCTTCACGGTCAGCGGATGCAAGGCGGGTGGGCATTGGTGCGGATGCGGTCACGCCCCGGTGAAAAGCGCGAGAACTGGCTGCTGATCAAGGAGGGTGACGAAATTGCAGCCGAGGGCGGCGACGTTCTGCTGGAGGACCATCTGACGAGCGTCAGCACCGGCCGCACCATGGCCGAGATTGCCGATGGGAAGGGCGAACGCAAGAAGCATGTCTGGACCTCCAAGGGGGAGGACAAGGAGGCGAAGGCCGTGACAGTCAAAACATCCAAAACCGCAACGAAGCCCAAGGACAGAGCAGCAAAGCCGGCAAAGGCGAAGCAAGTCATGTCGGACGAAACCGTGCTTGGGGTGCGCATCACCCATCCGGATCGCGTCCTGTTTGCCGACCAGGGCATCAGCAAGCTCGATCTCGCCCGCTACTACGCCGTCGTCGCCGATCGCATATTGCCCCATGCGGCCGAGCGTCTCCTGTCGCTCGTGCGTGCGCCGCAGGGCGTGAAGGGTCCGCGCTTCTACCAGAAACATGCGAGCGACGGTTTTCCCGACGAGATCAAGGAAGTCCCCGTCGAGGAAAGCTCCGGCGAAACGGAAAACTACATGTATGTGCGCGACGCCAAGGGGTTGGTCGCTGCGGTCCAGATGGGCACGCTGGAGTTCCATATCTGGGGATCGCATGTCGACAAGCTGGAGATCCCCGATCGACTCGTCTTCGACCTTGATCCTGACGAGGGTCTCGACTTCGAGATGGTCAAGGGTGCGGCCGTGGCCTTGCGCGATGCGCTCGACGAGATCGGGCTGAAATCGGTTCCGATGGTCACGGGCGGTAAGGGCGTCCACGTCATCGTGCCGCTGACGGCCCGCGCCAGCTGGCCGGAAGCCAAGGCCTTCGCCAAGACCTTTGCGCAAGGTTTCGCCGATCGCGAACCGGACCGGTTCATCGCCACCATGTCGAAGGAAAAGCGCAAAGGACGCATCTTCATCGACTGGCTGAGAAATGAGCGCGGCGCGACCGCCATTGCCCCCTACTCGACCCGGGCGCGCGCTGACGGACCGGTGGCGACGCCCATCAACTGGGAAGAACTTGCCGATCTCAAGTCGGCCAACAGCTTCCACATCCCGGACATCCTCGAGCGGATCGAAAATGGCGCAGACCCCTGGCAGGATGTGTCCAAGATCAGGCAATCCCTGACCAAGACGATCCTGGGCAAAATCGGCGTGAACGAGGCTGACTAGGCCGCCGACGCCCCGCGCAATCCCTCGATCCACGAGCGTAATGCCGTCCCGATCGCGTGCGGATGATCCTCCTGCAGGTAGTGCGCGCCCGCGCCGAGTTTCACCAGGCGGCAATTCGCAAGCTCGTCGGCATAAGCTTCCGCCTCCGCCGGCGAGATGAGCGCACCAGGGTCGCCCGAGAACAATAGCTTGGGATATCCTGAGGCGCGAAGCGTGGCGTGATCTGCCGTACTGGTAGCGTAGAACTCAGAAGGCGCGCCCTCGATCGGCAGTTCACGCGGCAGGCGCAGCACGGGGCGGCGGGAAGATGGATTCGGAAACGGTGCCCGATAAGCAGCCATTTCCTCGTCGTTCAGTTGACGCAGGATCGCGTTCGGTACGACCCGTTCGATGAAGACGTTTTCCTCCAGGATCAGCCGCTCGCCGACGCCTTCAGTTCGGAACGCCCTGAACAGTTCGCGGGCCTGCGGCTTTTGATGAAACGCCTCATAAGTTTCAGCCGGCCGGATATATTCCATGAAGGCGAGGCCGAGCACCTTCTCCCGATTGAGTGCGGCAAAGTGGAAGGCAAGCGCTGTTCCCCAATCCTGCGCGACCAGGAAAAGTGGACCGGGGGCGACCTTTTCGATGAAGGCTTCGAGATAGCGGAACTGGTCGAGGAAGGTGTAGGCGATGTCGGGCTTGTCGGATTGGCCATAGCCGATCAGATCCGGTGCAACGCAGCGCCCGACCGGTGTCACATGCGGCAAGATGTTCCGCCAGATATAGGACGACGTCGGGTTGCCGTGGAGAAACAGGACCGTCGGTCCCGTGCCTTTTTCGATATAGGCCATCGACGATCCGAAAATGTCGACGAATGACTTGCCCGCTGCGAATGCCTCTTCACGCATGCTTCCCTCCATCAAACACGGTTGAAAAAACGATCGTCCTGAACGTTGCAAGCGGCGCCGGGCTGCGATCGACCTTCATGCGCAGCATGGCCCCCTGCCAGGCGCTGAGCAGGAAGTCGGCAAGCTCGGCCGCCGAGCCGAGCGGAGCGATTTCGCCCTTCTCCAGCCCTTCGGCGATGCAGGCCTCGAAGGGACCGCGCCAGGTCGCAAAGAGTTTCGACAGATGTGCCCTGAGCCGTTCATTGTCGAAGGAGGCTTCGAGGCTGAGATTGCCGATCATGCAGCCGCGGCTGTAGTCGGCGTCAGCCAGCTTGCCGGTGATGAGGTCGATGTAGCGACGCAACCGGTCGACGGAGCGCACGCTTCTGTCGCCAAGCGCCTCTTCCACGAGGCCCGAGACATAGGCGAAGTAGCGATCGAGCACCTCGATGACGAAGTCTTCCTTGGACGTGAAGTGATTGGTGAAGGACCCAGGACGGGCGCCCGCAGCCTCGACGATGTCGCGTACGCCGGTCCCGGCGTAGCCTGTGTTCCAGACGAGCTGATCGCCCGCCTTCAGAAGATTTTCGCGTATCGATTTTCTGGACATGGCGAAATAATACGTACGTACGTATTATTGTCAATGCACTGAATCGAATGCAGTGAAAACGCGCGTCCACCAACGAAAAACGCCCCTGGAAGGGGCGCCGTGTCTCCGTTCGACTGAAGGAGAGCTCTAGCCCGCGCTCTCCTTCGCATGATGGAATTTGTAGGCGAGCGCCTCGGGCAGCCGCCGTGGCCGACCCTGGCCGTTGATCACGGCGATGATCACCTTGGCGGCGATCAGCAACTGCTCGCCGCGGCGGATCTCCTGCTGCAGCACCATCTTGGCGCCGCCGGCCTTCTCGGTGACGGTGGTAATCGTCAGGATGTCATCCATGCGCGCCGGCAGCTTGAAATCGATCTCCATGCGATGAACGACGAAGACGAGGCCTTCGCTGTCGCCCTCGATCGCCAGCGTTGCCTGCTCGACGCCGAGCAGCCGCAGGAAATCGGTGCGGGCGCGCTCCATGAAATGCAGGTAGCGGGCGTGATAGACGACGCCGGAAAAGTCGGTGTCTTCGTAATAGACGCGCTGGATCAGCTGATGGCCGTTTTCGGTCAGTTCGCCTGCGAGCGAAATCAGGGACATACTTTTCTCCGAAAGAATTTCCCGTTTCCTGTGCAGGAACAAAAAGCCGTTTGCAAGCATTGCAGCCTTGTCACAATCCTATCCTATCACGTGACGGACTTCCTTTGCGATCAGGAGAACGTGCATGAAGATTGCGATTCTCGGCGGCGACGGTTTCGTCGGTTGGCCCACGGCCCTTCATTTGTCCGATGCCGGTCACGACGTTCATATCCTCGACAATCTCTCCCGCCGATGGATCGATACGGAACTGGGCGTGCAATCGCTGACGCCGATGGATTCGATCCAGGAACGCACGCGTATCTGGCATGCCGAAACCGGCCGGCGCATCCATTTCAACCTGATCGATCTCGCCCGCGACTACGAACTCCTGAAGAACTGGCTCGCCGACCATCGCCCTGACGCCATCGTGCATTTTGCCGAACAGCGTGCCGCGCCCTATTCGATGAAGAGCGACCGCCACAAGAACTACACGGTCAACAACAACGTCAACGCCACGCACAATCTTCTGAACGCACTGGTCGAACTCAGCCTCGACGCCCACCTCGTGCATCTCGGAACCATGGGCGTCTACGGCTACTCCACCATCGGCGCGGCGATCCCCGAGGGCTATCTGCCTGTCGGCATCGAAACGATGGGAGGCGAGACCGTCAGCCAGGAGATCCTCTACCCCTCCAATCCCGGCTCGATCTACCACATGACCAAGTGCCTGGATCAGTTGCTCTTCCAGTTCTATGCCAAGAACGACGGGCTTCGGATCACCGACCTGCACCAGGGCATCGTCTGGGGTACGCATACCGAGCAGACGCGCCGCCACGCCCAGCTCATCAACCGCTTCGACTATGACGGCGACTATGGCACCGTGCTCAATCGTTTCCTCATCCAGGCGGCAATCGGTTATCCGCTGACCGTGCACGGCACCGGCGGCCAGACCCGCGCCTTCATTCACATCCAGGATTCGGTGCGATGCATCGAGCTGGCGCTCACGAACCCACCGGCGCGCGGCAGCCGTGTCGAGATCTTCAACCAGATGACCGAGACCCACCGGGTGCGCGATCTCGCCGAAATGATCGCCTCGATATCGGGGGCCGAGATCGCCCGGTTGCCGAATCCGCGCAAGGAAGCTGCCGAGAACGAACTCGTCGTGCACAACGAGAAATTCCTGAGCCTCGGTCTCAACCCGACGCGGCTGCAGGACGGATTGCTTTCGGAAATCGTCGATGTCGCCAAGAAATTCGCCTATCGTGTCGACAGAACGCGCGTGCCCGCCGTCTCCGCCTGGACCAAGGACATCGCGCCGCTGATCAACCACGACCCAGAGGGCAAGCGGCTGAAATCCGTTTCATGACATCGAACGATCCTTCGGAGGGGCTCCGCCCCTCCTCGACTCCCCAAGCCGACCATGCCTATGTGACGCTCGTCACCAATGCCGATTATGCGCTTGGCGCCCGCGCACTGGCGCGCTCCATAACACGCACGGGCACGAGGGCCGATATCGTCGTGCTGCACACGGGCGGCGTTTCTGTCGATGTACTGGCGCCGCTTGCCGAATTCGGCTGCCGGCTGGTGGAGACCGACCTTCTGCCGCTTTCGGACGCCTTCAACGCGCGCCACCAGCGCCGGAACGTGCATGATAAGGCGCCCTTCACGAAAGGCCGAAAGCCCGACTTCCACTCGCCGCTCGACAACTTCTGCAAGCTCCGGCTCTGGCAGCTTATCGAATATCGGCGCTGCGTCTTCATCGACGCCGATGCGGTCGTGCTCCGGAACATCGACCGGCTGTTTGCCTATCCGGAATTCTCCGCTGCCCCCAATGTCTACGAAAGCCTTGCGGACTTTCATCGGCTGAATTCCGGCGTCTTCGTCGCCGAACCGTCAATGGCGACCTTCGACAGGATGATCACCCAGCTTGACGCGCCGGACGCCTTCTGGCCGCGCACCGACCAGACCTTCCTGCAAGCCTTCTTCCCGGACTGGCACGGTCTGCCAGTGACGATGAACATGCTGCAATATGTCTGGTTCAACCTGCCCGAACTCTGGGACTGGGGCTCAATCGGCGTGCTGCACTACCAGTATGAAAAGCCCTGGGAGACGGATCATCCGCGCCGGGAGGCCCTGCAGCCGCTTATCGATCTCTGGCATGGCTACCTGACAGGAGAGGATATTCCGGACATCGCATCGCTCACCAACCCGGTCCGCCGATGACCCGGGTGCTTGTCTCCGGCGGCACGGGCTTCGTCGGCCGCTTCATCGTCGAGCATCTGCTGCAGGCGGGGTACGAGGTTGTGATCGGCGGTCGCACGCGGGCCCCAAACACCTTCTTCAGCGGGCCTGTTGGTTTCGTGCCCCTGTCGCTCGATCCGACGAGCGATCACAGCGCGGCCTTCGGCAATGTCCAGTGTTTCGTCCATGCCGCCTTCCAGCACATCCCTGGCCGATATCGAGGCGGCGAAGGCGATGATCCCGAGAGCTTCCGCCGCGCCAATCTCGATGGTTCGGTCCGGCTTTTCGAAACGGCACGCGAACAGGGCGTAGGTCGCTGCATCTTCCTGTCGAGCCGCGCGGTCTACGGAACGCACCCAGCAGGCGCCGTGCTGTCGGAGGGATCGACCTGCCATCCCGAGAGCCTCTATGGCGCGCTCAAGCTTGCGGCGGAGCGGCAACTAGAACTGCTGGGCACGGACGACTTCAGGACAGCAAGCCTACGCGTCACCGGCGTCTACGGAGCACCGGGCAACGGGGCGTCGCACAAATGGCAGGCCCTGTTCGACGACTATCTGCAGGGCCGCCCGGTTGCACCGCGGGCCGGCACGGAAGTGCATGGCGACGATGTCGCAGCCGCCGTGCGCCTCGTGCTCGAAGCGGAAACGCGCCGCTCACCGGTTTCGGTCTTCAACGTCTCCGATATCCTCGTCGACAACAGCATCATTCTGGAAATCGTTCGCCAAATCACCGGTTGTATGAACGACCTGCCCGAACCGGCCGCATTGACCGAATTCAACGCGATGGACTGTGGCCGTCTGCGCGCGCTCGGCTGGACGCCGGGCGGGCTCCCGCGGCTGCACGAGACGATCGAAAAGCTGCTCGGCTGAGACGCTGCGTAGAGCCGTTCTGTGTCGATCAAGGACTCCTTTAAGGAGTATTAATTTACAATTTAATACCCCAGGTTGCCGCCGAAAATCCGAGCTATGTTGGCTGCGCGGAACGGTTCCGGTCCGTGCAAAAAGCTCAACCCTCCCGTCGATCGACGGCGCTTCGAAGGAAATCAATCATGCCTATCGAGACGTTGAATCCTGAAGTCTGGAAGCTTGTCGGCACTTTGAACGGTGAATGGAAAACGAATGGCGGCAAGGATTTCGGCTGGGGCACGGTCAAGACCTCATCGCAAACCTTGACTGCAAACGCCTTGCTTTCGGTCTACAAACTGATGCGCGGCAACCAGAATCTGACGCGCGACTACTACCTCGTCGTCGGGGATGTCTATCACGGCATCCAGGGTTCGCCGTCCACTCCGTCGTCCAACTGGGTATCGGTCGGCTTTTACGCCAATCACATGAAGCTGCGCCTCGAGACGAACTCGCAGCAGGCGCGGCTCGTAACGTTCGGGCCGAACAGCACCGTCGAGCAAGCGACGATCAGTTTCTCGATCGGCGGCGAGCTCAGCGCCGAATACAGCAAGGAAGGCCCGAAGGGCGGCGCCTCGCTCAGCGCCAATGTCGGTGTCAGCTTCACGGCCTCCGAGGTTTCGTTTGCGGCACGCCCCGCAACGCAATCGATCGAGTGGCAGGCGAGATTGCCCCATGTCGGCTGGGTTTCGGCGGGAGTGCCGGCAAATCCCGGTCGCCCGTCCTATGCCGGTTACATCTGGAATGCGGCCGCGATCATCGAGGTCCCGCAAGGCGCGACGCCCAACTTCAAAGGGCGCTTCGAAGTGGACTTCGAGTTCAATTGGACGCGCGGCATTCGCAAGCGGTCGTTCACGCCCGAGATCGATCTCGTCTACCAGTCCCTTACCAGGACGGGCACCAGCGACATCGAGGTTATTCCGCCGCTGCCGACGATACTGGAGACATTGCGCTCCCTCGCCTCTTCGACCGGTCGGGACGGCAAGACCGACACCTTCCTGGCAGCGCTGGAAAACTCTCGTGTGATCGATGCGCTCGGCGACAGCAATCTTGACCAGATCGTCATCGCGCCAACCAACCTGGCCGTCCAGACCTACTTCGACCAGCACCCGCAAATCGCGCTCGAGGCCGTTTCGCCGGCAAACCAGGCCTGGCTCGATAGCTGGGTCGCCGAACGGATCATCAGCACACCGCCCGGCTCTGTTGAACTGGCAACACTCAGTGCGTCGGTAAAGAGCATGAGCGAGGGGGAATGGTACCAGTGCGCGGACGGCCTGCTGCTGGTCACCGACACCTATGAGGTGGCGTCCGGCCTGCGGGGCGCAGTGCGAAGCGGAGCCATCAGGGCCGCCTGACGCACCGTGACAAACGGGCGCCCTGCTCGGCTCAATAGAGCGGGCGGGCGGAAGCAAACAGGCCTGGCGTCGTCTCGATGCCAGGCTCTTTCAGCGCAAGACCGGACGAACCTGGAATTAGTCGCTCAGCCGAGATCGATCACCACGATCTCCGGCGGCATGCCGAAGCGAACCGGCGCAAGCGAGCAGCCGAGACCGCCGGAAACGATCAGATTGCAATCGTTCTCGGTCACATGGCCGTAGGCGTAACGCTCGCCGAAACGCGAGGGCACGACCGGCGCATAGCCGAGAAACCGCACCTGGCCGCCATGGGTATGGCCCGACAGTGTCAGTGCGACACGCGACGGAACACGCGGGAACACATCCGGCTCATGCGCCATGAGGATGACCGGATCGGTATCGCTCACCTGGGCGAGCGTACCGTCGAGATCGTCGAGACCGCTCATGCGCTTGCGTTGCCACTTCTTGCCGGGCACCAAGGCAAGCTGATCTTCGAGGCCAGCGATCCAGAAGCCCTGCCCCTCCTTCTCCAGTCTCACCGCCCGGTTGCTATAGACGTTGATGCCGACGTCCTGCAGCGCCTTGTGCCCGAAGGTCGGCCCGCCGCCGTTCTTCTGCGCGGTCCGGTCTTCCCACCAGTCATGATTGCCCATGACTGCGTGGACGCCGAGCGGCGCCTCGAGTGTGGCCAGCGCCTTCGACCATTCGCTGGAATGCACATAGCTGGTGACGAGGTTCATCCCGGCCACATAGTCGCCGAGCAGCAGCGTGATATCGCCGCCAAGGCTGTTGGCCTGCCGGCAGATCGAAGCGATACGGCTTGCCGGCATCCAGGGCTCGCACGCGTGGATGTCGGTGAGCACGACGGCGCGCAGCTTGAGGCCCGGTGTCCAATTGGGTGGCGTCAATTTGTATCGGGTGACGTTCAGCCGGGCCAGAGGTTCGACGGCAAAGGCGTAGCCGCCCAGTGCCGCCATGCTGACGATACCGCCGCCGATCAGTTTCAACAATCCGCGGCGGCTGATCATCTAGTCGTCGTCCTCTAATGTCAGGCGAAACTGGGTCGCCTCCATCTCCTTGGGGGGATTAAGGCCGATATGTTTCCAGGCATTGGCGGTCAAAATACGGCCGCGCGGCGTGCGTTGGATGAAGCCCTGCTGGATCAGATAGGGCTCGATGATGTCTTCGATCGCATCACGCGGCTCCGAAAGGCCCGCAGCGATGGTTTCGATGCCGACGGGACCGCCGCCGAAGTTCTGCGCGATCATGAAGAGGTAGCGCCGGTCGAGCTGGTCGAGGCCCATATTGTCGACGAGCAGCCGCGTCAGCGCCTCGTCCGCGAGCTCCTTGGTCACGGCTTCGGCACGCGCCACTTCGGCGAAGTCGCGCACCCGGCGCAACAGTCGGCCGGCGATGCGCGGCGTACCGCGGGCGCGGCGGGCGATCTCGCGGGCGCCGTCGTCGGTCATGCCGAGGCCCATCAGCCGGGCGCCACGCCGGACGATCGATTCCAGCTCTTCGACCGTGTAGAAATTGAGCCGCACCGGAATGCCGAAACGGTCGCGAAGCGGCGTCGTCAGAAGCCCGAGGCGGGTGGTTGCCGCCACCAGCGTGAACTTCGACAGGTCGATCTTCACCGACCGCGCCGCCGGGCCTTCGCCGATGATGAGGTCGAGCTGGAAGTCCTCCATCGCAGGATAGAGGATTTCCTCGACGGCCGGATTGAGCCGGTGAATTTCGTCGATGAAGAGCACGTCGCGCTCTTCGAGATTGGTGAGCAGGGCCGCGAGATCGCCGGCCTTGGCGATCACAGGGCCGGAAGTCGAGCGGAAATTGACGCCGAGCTCCTTGGCCATGATCTGCGCCAGCGTCGTCTTGCCGAGCCCGGGAGGGCCGACGAAGAGCACGTGGTCCAGCGCCTCGCCGCGATTTTTCGCCGCCTCGATGAAGATCTTCAGGTTGGCGCGCGCTTCCGCCTGGCCGGTGAAGTCATCCAGCGTCTGCGGGCGCATGGTCGCATCGAGGTCTTCACCGCGCTTTTCCGGCGTTATCAGGCGTGCGGCGTCAGTCATGCGTTCGTTCCATTCGGTCGGGCAGCTGAGCGCTGCAACCCGTCATCATGCCGGGCACGATGCGTTCTGCCTTCTGTGCCCAGCCAAGGCAAGCGTTCATCGCGCCAGTTCTTTCAGGCCAAGGCGAATGAGCTTGGCGCTGTCGCCGCCTTCGCCGCCGTTCTTCAAGGCCGCCGCAACGGCATTGGCCGCCTGGTCGCGCGAGTAGCCGAGATTGGTGAGCGCCGAAACCGCATCGGAAACCGGCGCGGAGGCGACGCCTTCGCCAAGCTCCTGCTTGAGGCCGATCGAGGCCGACATCTCGCCGGCGAAGGACGGCGCCTTGTTCTTCAGTTCCGTGACGATGCGCACCGCCACCTTGGGCCCGACACCGGGCGCACGGGAGACGGAGGTCTTGTCCTGCAGCGCGATCGCATTGGCCAATTCCCCCGGCGTCAGGGTGGAAAGCACGGCCAGCGCCACTTTCGAGCCGACCCCCTGCACGCTCTGCAACAGCCGGAACCATTCCCGCTCCAGCGCCGTCAGGAAGCCGAACAGCTTCAACTGGTCTTCGCGCACATAGGTCTCGATGAAGAGCACCGCCGCCTCGCCCGCCGATCCGAGCCTGGACAGCGTGCGCGCCGAACAAAAGGCAACGTAGCCGACGCCATGCACATCGAGCACGACGTGATCCTCGGCGATCTCGTCGATGGTACCCTTCAATTTGCCGATCATGTGGCGTCTCTCGCGGTGGGTTCTGGATGGTCATCGGACCATCGGAAATTATCGTGTCGGGCGCAACTACGCCATCAATGCGGCAAGCCGGCTCGTCACCGATTGCCGGTTGTGGGCATGGCAGATAGCGATCGCCAGTGCGTCCGCCGCATCGTTGCCCTTGAACTCGGCCTTCGGCATCAGAACCTTCAGCATCATGTGGATCTGCTGCTTCTCGCCATGGCCGACACCGATCACCGCCTTCTTGACCGCGTTCGGCGCATATTCGGCGACCCTGAGGCCTGCGCGTGCCGGTACCAGCATGGCGATGCCGCGCGCCTGGCCGAGTTTCAGCGTCGCTGTCGCGTCCTTGTTGACGAAGGTCTGCTCCACCGCCGCCTCGTGTGGCTGATAGCTGTGCACCACCTCGGCAAGGCCGTCATGCAGCTGGCAAAGTCTGGAGGCGAGGTCCATGTCGCCATCCGACGTCACCGTGCCCGAGGCGACGAAACGCAACGAATTGCCGAGCGTCTCGATGATGCCCCAGCCGGTACGACGGAGCCCCGGATCGATGCCGATGATGCGAATCGTGGTCTGCATGAATTTCACCCTATGATGTCAGTCCGGACGCTGCCAGCAAAAAGTGAACAAAACAAAAACATACGCACAGTTGAGGCGCGGCCTCAGGTTTTCTTCGGCACCGCCCTTGGATTGAGGAAAATTGAGCTTACATAGCCTTGCATCAATTTCTCTCAATAAAGGCCTTTGCCATGGCGACTTTCTCCGTCCTCGATCTTTCCCCGATCACTGAAGGCGGCAGCGTCGCCCAATCGCTGGAGAATTCGCGCCGTCTGGCCCAGGCGGCCGAGGAGAACGGCTACACCCGCTTCTGGCTGGCCGAACATCACGGCATGAAGGGCATCGCCAGTGCGGCGACCTCGATCGTGATCTCGCACGTGGCGGCAGCGACGAAGACGATCCGTGTCGGCTCCGGCGGCATCATGCTGCCGAACCACTCGCCGCTTGTCATCGCCGAACAGTTCGGAACGCTCGCCGCCCTCTACCCCGGCCGCATCGACCTCGGCCTCGGCCGTGCGCCCGGAACCGACATGCGCACCGCCCAGGCCCTCCGACGCAACATGGAGGCGAGCGGCAACAACTTCCCGAACGACGTCGTCGAACTGCAGGCACTGCTCGGCCCCGTCGCCGAGGACCAGAAGATCATCGCCGTGCCCGGCGCCGACACCAATGTGCCGATCTGGCTGCTCGGCTCAAGCCATTTCAGCGCCCATCTCGCCGGCATGCTCGGCCTGCCCTTCGCCTTCGCCTCGCATTTCGCGCCGGACATGCTGCTCTCGGCGCTGGAGATCTACCGCGAGCGCTTCACCCCCTCCGAGACCCTTGCCAAGCCGCAGGTGATGGTCGGCGTCATGGGGGTTGCCGCCGATACGGACGAGGAGGCGAACTACCTCTTCACCTCCATGCAGCAATCCTTCGTGGCCCTGCGCCGCAACGCGCGCGGGCAGTTTCCGCCGCCGGTCCAGTCGATGGATGGGCTTTGGAACTATGACGAGAAGATCTTCGTCGACCATTCGATGATGTATGCGGTGGTCGGAGGGCCAGAGACGATCCGGCGCAAGATCGGGGCGTTCCTCGAGCAGACAAAGGCCGACGAACTGATCATCTCCATGCCGATCTTCGACATGCAGGCGCGGCTGAATTCGCTTCGCCTCTTCGCCGACGCCCAGCGAGATCTCGCCAAGGCGGCGTAAAGCCGGCCGATCAGATCGCCCCGAAAGCGGGTGCGATCTCTTCCAGATTGGCAAAGAACCGATCCGGCCCGAGCCCTTGCAGGAAGACCGGGTCGGCATAGCCCCAGGCAACCGCACCGGCCGCCACGCCCGCCTTTCGCGCCGCATCGATATCGCGCGCCTCGTCGCCGATCGCCAGGATGCGAGCCGCATCGAGGCCGGAGTGCCGGATCGCACGCTTGAAGTGCTGTGCCTTGCCGAAAAGCGCGGCACCGCATTCGAAGAGATCAATCGTCGCTGCCGCCTCGCCGAGTACGGCGCGAATACCCTGCTCCGCGTTCGAACTCACGATCGCAATGCCGATGCCCGCCGCCTTCAATTTCCAGAGAAGCTGAGCGGCGCCCGGAAACAGCCGGACGCTTGCCGCTTCAGTCGCCATGGCACGGCGCATGAAGGTGGCGATCTGCGGCAGTTTCCAAACGGGCACGCCGAGATGCGCGATGATCTCGCGGCTGCCCATGGTGCGCAACGACTGGAACTCCTCGACCGAGAGTTCGCGGAAGCCGTAGCGCCGTGCAGCCGCGTTGCACGCCGTCATGAAACTCGCCGCCGTATCGGCAAGCGTGCCGTCGAAATCGAAGATCGCGAATTCATAGGTCATCGGGCCATCCAAAGAAAAACCCGCGGCCTTTCGGACGCGGGTGAAAATTCTGCGAGCGACGGTCGTCCCAATCAGGCCGACAGCTTCGCCAGGATCTCGTCCGAGACTTCGAAGTTCGAATAGACGTTCTGGACGTCGTCGTCGTCTTCAAGGATGTCGATGAGCTTCATCAGCGACTGCGCCTTTTCTTCATCGACCGGAACGGTGTTCTGTGCCTTCCAGATCGCCTTGACCGTCTCGGCTTCGCCGAGCGTGTCTTCGAGCGCCTTGGACACTTCGCCGATCGCCTCGAAACCGCAGATGATCGTGTGGCCGTCCTCGTCAGTGGTGACGTCGTCGGCACCCGCTTCGATCACCGCATCCATCACCTTGTCGGCGTCACCGACGGAGAGCTTGTAGGTGATCTCGCCGACGCGATCGAAGGAGAAGGAAACCGAGCCGGTTTCGCCGAGCGCGCCGCCGGCCTTGGTGAAGGTCGAGCGCACGTTCGAGGCGGTGCGGTTGCGGTTGTCGGTCAAGGCTTCGACGATGACGGCAACGCCGCCCGGGCCATAACCCTCGTAGCGGACTTCTTCGTAGTTCTCCGCGTCGCCGCCGGAGGCCTTCTTGATCGCCCGTTCGATGTTGTCCTTCGGCATCGACTGCGCCTTGGCGTTCTGGATCGCCAGGCGCAGGCGCGCGTTCATCGCGGGATCGGGCATGCCCGACTTGGCGGCAACCGTGATTTCGCGCGCGAGCTTGGAAAACATTTTCGAGCGCACCGCATCCTGACGGCCCTTGCGGTGCATGATGTTCTTGAACTGTGAATGGCCAGCCATGGCACCCTCTGCATGCATTAATTTGAATGGAATGGGGCGCCTTATAGTTTTATTGCCGCTTTCCGTCCAGCCGGGGGGCGGTTTTTCAGTTGGCCGAGACCTGCGCGCGGCTCAAGAGGAAGCTGTGTCCGTCGTCACGGCGGCAGGAAAGGCCAGTGCGTTCCGACACGCAGGAGAACGGCCCTCGCGACCAACTTTGCCCATAGTCGAGCACAGTCCCAGTCGAACAGCAGCTGGGATCGCCGACGGCGTGATTGAGCGTGGCGGCTCCCGCCCGGCCAAGGGTCGCCCTGACATAACGCGGCGCGACGATATCGCAGGCCAGCTCCGGACCGCCATCGGCGGGCTGATAGACGGACGTGCCGCCAGCCGGCGTGTAGATACAGCCGATATTGCCCGAGGGCATCGCGAAGATCTCCGGCTCACCCGCCGGTCGGACCGTGGTCTCCGGCTGGCTTTGCGGCTGTTGCCCCTCGGGAGACGGCATGCGCGGCGGCGGCGCGCCACCGGCCTCGGCAAGAGTCGAGAAGGAGAGAAAGAACGATACGCCAACCACGAGCAACTTCATCGGGCGATCCCAGGATGTTCAAACGCCCTTGAGGATATAAATCAGTGGTTTGCTTGGCAAGGAACGCAGGGATACTTTGATACTGGCGCTGTCGGCGTAACGCTTGTCGTAGTCGTCGCCGAACATGTCCAGAAAGGCGTCGATCGGCGGGCCACGGCGGTGCATCGGCAGGATCAGCGAGGCGCGCAGCCGGCTGACCACCCGGCTCATGCTCTCGGCACCCATGGTCAGGCCGCCATCGACAGGCACCATGAGCACGTCCAGCCGGCCAATCTGGCTGTAGTGGCTGTCGTCGAGTTCATGGTGCAGATGGCCCAGATGGCCGATGCAGAGATCCGCCACCTCGAAGATAAAGATCGAGTTCCCGTCGTGCTCCATGGCGCCGCCGCCGGCGCGGATGTCGGTCGTCACGTTGCGGATGTGGGCGTCGCCGACCACGAGATCGTGGCGCGCCGGTTGGCCGCTATCGCTCCAGCCATGCAGCACGGTCTTGATCGCCGGATCCGGCGTCAGCGTGTAGTGGCTCGAATGCGCCTTGTTCATGGTCGCGACCATCGGCGGCATCGACGGTGCATACCAGCCGCTATAGTCGGTTGCGATCGAGACGCCGCCGGGCGTCTCGATCAGGAAGGTGGAATGGCCGAGATAGCTGATCGTCACCTCGCCGGCCGTCGTCTGCCCCTTGGTGGCAGCCGCGGGCGTGAAACTGGCAAAGGTTGCCTGGGGGAGCGTTTCGGCGATCGCCTGGCATTGGCTGACAGGGCGCGGCTGTTGCTGCGCATGGGCGACCGATGGCCAGAACGCGTGGATGAACCATATGGCGGCGAATGTGTAGACAAAGTACCGGAGCATCAGCCTTCACCTCTCTCACTTGCCGCCTGACCTCGGGCCTTGGGGGCACGCGGCAGGCAGGTATTGAACAGCGAATGGAAGCCTTTGCCTTCGCTCGACCGAACGGTGGCGTCACGGGGCGCGGAAAGAATTGTTCAAGGGCCCGGCCACGTCCAGTTACAAACGGCAGGCGGTGCTCACGTTTACGTCACCGTCCCTGAGGCCGATAAGGCAATGATAGCCTCTTCAAAGCCGAATGCCCCGGCATTGCTGCCGGGGCATTCGTCTGATTGTCGTCCGGCCTGCCCTATTCGGCCGGGTGCGGCGCCGGTTCGCTCACCGCCGCCTTGCGTCGCCGGAACGACCGGAGCGCGACGTAGAACACCGGCGTCAGGAACAGGCCGAGGAACGTTACCCCGAGCATGCCCGAAAACACCGCCGTGCCGAGCGACTGGCGCATTTCGGCACCCGGGCCGGTCGCGATCATCAGCGGCACCACGCCGAGGATGAAGGCAAAGGCGGTCATCAGGATCGGACGCAGGCGAAGCTGGCTCGCCTCTACCGCCGCCTCGATCGGCGTCTTGCCCTCGTCTTCGCCCTGCCGCGCGAACTCGACGATCAGGATCGCGTTCTTGGCTGCAAGACCGATCAGAACGATGAGCCCGATCTGGGTCAGCACGTTGTTGTCGAGCCCGCGGATGAACACGCCGACCAATGCGGCCAGCACGCCGAGCGGCACGATCAGGATGATCGCCAGCGGCAGAACCCAGCTTTCGTACTGGGCCGACAGCGCCAGGAACACGAAGACGACCGACAGTGCGAAGATGAACACCGCGGTGTTGCCTGTCTGGCGCTCCTGGTAGGCGAGTTCCGTCCACTCGAAGGTCGTGCCCTGCGGCAGGATCTGGGCGGCGAGCGCCTCCATCTTGTCGAGAGCCGTACCGGTCGAGACACCGACCGCAGGGTTACCCTGGATCGGCACCGAGACGTACATGTTGTAGCGCTGCACCAGCGTCGGACCGGCCGTATCCTGGATCTCGACGAGCGTACCCATCGGCACCAGCGCACCGGTTGCCGAGCGCACCTTCAGCGCCAGGATGTTGTCGCGCTCGACGCGGTACTGCTGGTCGGCCTGCGCCCGCACCTGGTAGACGCGGCCGAAGGCGTTGAAGTCGTTGACGTAGGACGTACCGAGGTTGATCGACAGCGCCTCGAAGATGTTGGGGATCGGCACGTTGAGTGTGCGCGCCTTGTCGCGGTCGATCGCCAGGAAGTATTGCGGACTGGAGGCCGAGAAGGTGGTGAAGACCCCG
Organism: Ensifer sp. ENS08; assembly: GCF_014852195.1. NCBI lineage: Bacteria > Pseudomonadati > Pseudomonadota > Alphaproteobacteria > Hyphomicrobiales > Rhizobiaceae > Ensifer > Ensifer sp. ENS08. The sequence continues at coordinate 58,308 of NZ_JACVBF010000013.1, read as the reverse complement.
GTCAACCCTTCCGTCTGGTTGGCAGCGCCCATCATCTGGTAGGCAAGCCCGAGCGCGCGGCGCATGTCGGAGCTCTGCCGGTCCATGATCTGCATCTTGAAGCCGCCGGAGTTGCCGATGCCGCGCACCGAGGGCGGCGGCACGGCGATGATGAAGGCTTCCTGGATGCTCTGCAGGCTGCCATAGAGCTGGCCGATGATCTGGTTGGCCCCCTGCCCGTTCTTCAGCCGCTCTTCGAAGCTTTCGAAGGAGGCGAAGACCACACCCGAATTGGACGCGTTGGTAAAGGTCGCACCGTTGAAGCCGGCAAAGGCAACAGCACTTTTCACGCCCGGCACGTCCTGGATGATCTTCGAGGCCCGCTTGACGACGGCGTCCGTCCGGTCGAGCGAGGCGCCGTCCGGCAGCTGGATGACAACGATCGCATAGCCCTGGTCCATGGTCGGCACGAAGCCGCGCGGCACGATCTGCGCCATGTACCAGGTGGCCCCCAGCAGCCCGACGAAGACGAGAAGGGCCGCGGCCAGCGCCACCTTCGTCGAGACGAGCTTGCGCACGACCCATGCATAGCCCGACGCCATCCGGTCGAAACCATTGTTGAAGCCGTTCGCCAAGGCCTTGCCGAAGCGCGTCAGCGGATTGCGGCTTTCATGATGGCCGTTCTCGTGCGGCTTCAACAGGATAGCCGCCAGCGCCGGTGACAGTGTCAGCGAGTTGAAGGCGGAAATCACCGTTGCGACCGAGATCGTCACGGCGAACTGCAGGTAGAACTGGCCGGCGATGCCGGGGATGAAGGCCGTCGGCACGAACACCGCGGTCAACACCAGCGAGATCGCGATGACGGCCGCCCCCACCTCGTCCATGGTCACATGCGACGCCTCGCGCGGGGTCATCCCTCGCGCGAGATTTCGCTCGACATTCTCGACCACCACGATCGCATCGTCGACGACGATACCGATCGCCAGCACCAGGCCGAACAGCGTCAGCATGTTCAGCGAGAAGCCGAAGGCATAGAGGAAGGCGAAAGTGCCGACGAGTGACACGGGGATGGCGACGATCGGGATGATCGCCGTGCGCCACGATTGCAGGAAGACGAGAACGACGATGGCAACGAGAATGGCTGCCTCGGCGATCGTCTTGTAGACCTCGTTGATCGATTCCGAGATGAACTCTGTCGGGTTGTAGACGATGCGGTATTCGAGCCCGTCGGGGAAGTCCTTGGAAACGTCGGTCATCACCTTCTGGATCTGCTCGGCGGCGTCGAGCGCATTGGTGCCCGGCCGCGAGAAGATGCCGAGCGCCACCGCCGGGCTGCCGTCGAGATAGCTGTTGTTGACGTATTCGCGAGCACCGAGCTCGACACGCGCGACGTCCTGCAGCTGCACGAGGCGACCGCTTTCCGTCGCCTTGACGATGACATAGCGGAACTGCCGCGCGTCGCTGAAGCGGCCGTCCGTCGTGACCGTGTATTGGAACGCGCTGTCGCCCGGCGCCGGCGGACCACCGATCGAGCCGCCGGAGACCTGCACGTTCTGCTCGCGCAAAGCCTGCACCACGTCACCGGCCGTCATGCCATAGGCCGACAGCTTCTCCGGATCGAGCCAGACACGCAGCGCATATTCGCGCTCGCCGAACAGGATGACGTCGCCGACGCCATCGAGCCGGACAAGCAGGTCGCGGATACGAGTGCGCGCATAGTTCGAGACGTAGAGTTGGTCATAGCGTTCGGTCGGCGACAGGAGATGCACGACCATCATCAGGTCGGGCGAACTCTTGGCCGTGGTGATGCCGATACGCCGGACTTCTTCCGGCAGCCGGGGCTCCGCGATCGACACGCGGTTCTGTACCAGCACTTGTGCCTGGTCGAGGTCGGTGCCGAGCTTGAAGGTGATCGTCAGCGCCATCGAGCCGTCGGCGGTCGAATAGGAGGACATGTAGAGCATGTTCTCGACGCCGTTGATTTCCTGTTCGAGCGGCGTCGCGACGGTGTTGGCAACGGTATCGGCGTCAGCACCCGGATAGGCGGCGCGAACGACGATGGTCGGCGGGGCGATTTCCGGGTACTGCGCCACGGGAAGCTGAAAATAGGCGATACTGCCGACGATCAGCAGCACGATCGACAGCACCGACGCGAAGATCGGCCGGTCGACGAAGAAGTGAGCAAACCTCATTGCGCCGCCCCCGCTGCTTGCGCTTCAGGAGGAAGCTGGACCGTCTCAGGCTTCACCTTGGTGCCGGGCCGCGCCCGCATCAGACCGTTGACGACAATGGTCTCGTCGCCGGTCATGCCGGAGCGGATGACGCGGTAGCCATGCAGCTTCGGGCCGAGACGCACGGGCTTGGTCACCACCGTTCCATCCCCGGTCACCTCATAGACGATGCGCTCGTTCTGGTCGGCGCCGATCGCTTCGTCCGGAATGAGGACGGCCTTGTAGGTGTTCGAGCCTTCGATCTGCACACGGCCGAAGAGACCGGGCTGCAGCACGAGGCTCGGGTTATCGAGACGGGCGCGCACGCGCATCGTGCCGCTCTGCGGATCCACGCGGTTTTCGGCGAAGTCGAGCTTGCCCTTGAACGGCTCCTCTTGCGAGTCGGCGATGGTGACCAGCACTTCGAGCGAGCCGCCGCCTTCCTGCAACGCGCTGCCGCGCTCGCGCGCGACCCGTGCATAGGAAAGCAGCCGCCGTTCGTCGACATCGAAGTAGAAATCGATCGGGTCGAGCGACACGATCGTCGTCAGCACCGTCTGGTCAGCCTGGACGAGATTGCCCGTCGACAGCAGGCGCCGGTCGACCCGGCCGCTGAGCGGCGCGGTGATGGTGGTGTAGTCAAGGTCGAGCTTGGCACGCTCGACCGCCGCTTCTGCGCCGCGCACAAGCGCCTGCGCCGACAGGAGTTCGCGGCGGTGATCGTCGAGCGTCGAGACCGAAAGCGTGCCGGTGCCCGTCAGCGATTGCGTCCGCTTGAACTGGGCCTCGGCGAATTCCAGCGACGAGCGCGCCGATTCCAGCGTCGATTCGGCCTGGGAGAGAGCCGTACGATAGGGCCGCTGGTCGATGACGAAGAGCTTGTCGCCCTTCTTCACCAGGGCGCCATCGGTGAAATTGACCTCGTCGAGATAGCCGCCGATGCGGGCGCGAACCTGCACCTCGTCGACGGGCTCGAAACGGCCGATGAACTCGTCGCTGTCGATGACGTCCCGCACGACCGGCTTGGCGACGGTCACCACGGGCAGTTGCGCGTCCTGCGCCTGGGCACCGATTGCGGATAGAAGGGAAAGAGAAGCGCCGACGAACATCGGCAAATGCCACTGAGACAACATGCATGCCCTCCGAATGCACTTGGATCACGAGGGGCAGCCAATCGACCAGACCACCGCGATCGCTTTGAATATTTCAGAGCGGGGCCTGTGCGCAAAACAGCCGCATTACCCGTCCCGCTCCGCACAAATCCTCGGATCGGCAGCGATCCGAGAGGCAAAGTCACACAAGCAATCAAATGATACAGCGGCCTTGCGCCCTTCGGCCCGCGAACGCTGTCAGGTCAAATTCGCTGGGCAGCGAGCAATTGCCCGTGGCGCAGCGACAACAGCACATGCCCGCAATCCAGGACTGCGCACACCATTCATTCTGCAAAAACCCACGAATACATCACGCCCCGGCCCGGCGTGATTTCGCGATAACCTGCCATCATTTGATGGGGTTGTCACCTTGAAAAAAATCAATTCCAATAAGGCGATACGGGACAACCAAAGGTGCCCGCGCGCAGCTTCGCGCTGCGTTCAGAATGCCGCCTGACTTGGCCTTAAGACCAGAAATCCGGGATCGTTTCCGCCAGTCTCGGCCCAAGTCGCAGCGGCGCGATCTTCTCGGCGAGCCCGGTGCGATCGGAGATCTCGACCCCGAGACCGCAGATGGTGGCCGGACCCGAGGCCGCCTCGAAGCGCCCCTTCGGCATCTTCGAGATGAAGCGGTTGAGCGGCTCCTCCTTGTCCATGCCGAGCGAGGAATCGTAGTCGCCGCACATGCCGGCATCGCTCATATAGGCGGTGCCGCCGTTGAGGATCTGGTGGTCGGCGGTCGGCACGTGCGTATGCGTTCCGACGACGAGGCTGGCGCGACCGTCGACGAAATGGCCGAAGCACTGCTTCTCGCTGGTCGCCTCCGCATGGAAGTCGAACACGATCGCATCCGCCTGCTCGCCGAGCGGGCAGGCATCGAGGATGGCCTCGGCCGACTTGAAGGGGTCGTCGAGTTCGGGATGCATGAAGACGCGGCCCATGACGTTGGCGACCAGCACGCGCGCGCCATTGCGGGCAAAGAACAGGTTGGATCCGCGGCCGGGCGTGCCGGCCGGATAGTTGGCCGGGCGCAGGAACTGGTCGTGCCGCTCGCAGAAGACCACCGCTTCCTTCTGGTCCCAGACGTGGTTGCCGGTGGTCACCACGTCGGCGCCGGCGTTGATCGTCTCGAGGAAGATGTCTTCGGTGATCCCGAAGCCGCCCGCGGCGTTCTCGCCGTTGACGATGACGAAATCGAGCTTAAGGTCGCCGATCAGTCCCGGAAGCCGCTCCCAGACCGCCGTGCGGCCCGTCTTGCCCACCATATCTCCCAGAAACAGAAGCCTCATGCTCGCTCAAATCCCACCAGGGCAGTTCCGGCGGAAGCGCGTCAGCGGTTGTGGCGGCCGGACCTGCGTAAAACAAAGAGGTAGAGCGTCTACACGATCCTGGGCCGACAGGAAACGCCCAAGATCGATTCCGCGTGGGATCGCGAACCAATCTTCCGCCTCGGCCCGCGCGATTTCAAAGCGCCGGGCCGTCGCTCAGCTTCGTCAATGACCTAGAAATGCCGGAATCCGCTCTCGGTGAGAACGGCATCCAGCGCCACATCGTGCGGTTCGGCCGGCACGGCAGCCACCTCCTGGCAGTCGAACGCGATGCCGATCAGTTTCGGCAGATGCCCCTTGTTGCGCAACCGGTCGATGGCCCGGTCGTAATAACCGGCACCGTAGCCGATCCGGTGACCGGTCGCGTCAAAGGCAGAAAGCGGCACGAGCATGATATCCGGGTCGAGCACCGGAGCATCCGGGCCAGGCCCCGTCGTGCCGAAGCCGGTTGAGATGATGTCGACGCCATCGAGCAGTTCGCGAAAGACGATCGTCTTCTTGTCCATGATCACAGGCAGGCAGAGCCGGGCGCCGCGACTCTTCAGCCGCGCCATCAGCGGCCGGATATCGACCTCGGAGCGGATGGGCCAGAAGCCGGAAACGATGTGGCCCGGATCGAGCGCAATGACGTCGCCGGCATGGTCGGCCATGGTCAGGCTCGCCTCAATGCGTATCTCCGCCGGCATCGCATCGCGCAATGCCAGCCGCTCGTTGCGCAGCGCCGCCTTCAGGTCTTTCGGTGACATCGTGCCCTCTCCTGCCTCATGCCATCGTCGCGGACGAATTCTCCTCCCGAAATGGCACAACCCGTCACTTTCTCGCCGATTCCCGGCTCAATCACCAGCCTATATACCCGATGTCGCCCGTGCACATTCACCCGCATCGCCGCTTTTGCCGCGGTTTGCGACAGCACTGCCAGCGCCTTCCCGGTTCGGCACAGCATTAGCGTTCCGTTCATCATGGACGACGGTTCCGCTTTCGCGCATTGGCGACCGCATGCAAATAAAGACGCGATTTCAAATAATTAGCAGGAACTAATGCCCGCGTTCGATGTATGGACGCGCTCCTGCAGGCAGCAGTGGAAAAGCCGACGTCCATGAAGGACCAGATGAAAGAACTCGAACCGTTGGAACTGCGTTGCCTGACGCTTGCAGCCCGCGGCCGCACGCGCCAGGACATGATGCGCGAAACCGACATTCCGCTCGACCGGATCGACCGCGCGCTGGAAGACGCCATGCGCAAGCTGCAGGCCGGCAATCTGGCCGAAGCCGTCTTTCGTGCCGCAAGGCTCGATCTCATCTCGTAAGGATTGGCGCGGGCACGGCCTAGAGCATCCAGTGCGACCGATAGACCGCCTGCCCCAAGATCCGCTCCCGCTGCCGAAGGTCGGGGTCGCCTGCCGAGATCCCGACGTCGCGCAGCAGCAACGGCTTGTCTGCCGGCACCTCGACGGGCGCCTCGACAAACAGCAAATCGACAGTCCATTGCCTTGCCCTGCGTCGGGCGGTAACGAACGTTTCGGAAAAGGCGAGAACGGCAAGCACGCTCATGGAAAGGACTCGGGCGCAAGATGATCTGACGGGACGATCTTCGTCCTCGCATTGACATCTGACAAACGAATTGCAAGCATGACTGTCATCAGAAAATCTGATGGTTGAAGCCATGCCCCTTCCCCTCGATAGCGATCTGCTCAGAACCTTTCTTGCGGTTGTCGATACCAGCAGCGTCACGCGCGCCGCAGACATCGTCGGGCGCACCCAGTCGGCGGTCAGCATGCAGATCAGGAAGCTCGAGGATGTGCTCGGCGACGCCCTGTTCGAGCGCCATTCGCGCGGTGTGGTGCTGACGCCGCAGGGACTGCGGCTCGTCGATAATGCCAGGCGCATCGTTACCCTGCTCGACGACACGGCCGCCGCGCTCCGCCAACCCGCGCTCGACGGCGCGGTCCGGATCGGATTGCCGGAGGAATACATCAACTCGACCTTGCCGAAGGCGCTTGGCAGTTTCGCCGCCATCCACCCGGGCGTCGAAGTGACCGTGCAGCAGGGCGCGTCGATGACCAATGTCGCAGCGCTGGAAGCGGGCGAGATCGACCTTGCCGTCGTCTTCGAGCCCGGCGGAAAGACGAGAAACGAAGTCCTGATGATGGATCCGACCGTCTGGGTGACGTCGGAGCAGCACCGGACCGACGAGCGACGCCCGGTACCGATCGCGACCTATACCTATCTCGAAGGCGGTTGGTGCGACGACCTCGCTCAGCGCAACTTGAGGAAATGCCGCATCGACAACCGCGTCGCCTATGTCAGCCGCACCAGCGGCGGCCTGATGGCGGCGGTGGTATCCGGCCTCGCCATCGCGCCGCTTGCCCGCAGCAGCATTCCGGCCGGCTGCCGCGAACTGACCGCCGATGACGGCTACACCGTGATCGATCACTCGAATGTCGTGCTGCGGATTTCAAAGGCCGGAAACGGCAAGGACCGGATCGTCGAGGCCATGGCCGACGCCATCCGCCGGGCCTTTGCCGGGGAGTGAATGAGCAACGGAAAGAGGGAGAAGTGCGATCCACACAACCGATGGATATTTTACGATCCCGGGTGCCTACAAAGTAGGTGGGCGCCATGTGTCCGAACCCACGGGTCCGGACAGGGACAGCTCCCTTAGGATCGAGTATGGCCCCGGGGATTGTGGTTCCTGTCGGGGAGCGCAGACCGCATTCGATATATAAAGTGTCTCGGTGCTTCGCGCCAGTGGCTCGCCGACGAAACCTTGTCAGCTCGACGGCGTCGTGGGGCGGCCGTTCAGCTTGGCGGCGATACCGTGGATCTGCTGGGTCACTTCGCTGAGCGCCGAGGCCAGCGCCTCCTCGTTCTTCAGCTGATCCGAAAGCGCGGCGTCGCGCCCATTCGTCAGGTTTCCGACCTCGGCTTCGAGGTTCTTCAGCCGGCGATTGACCTCGCTGAGCTCGTCCATGACCATGATGCCGGCCATGACGGTCAGGCGCAGATCGCCGATCTCGCCAAACTGGGTCTTGAGGTGTCCGACATACTGATCGAAATTGGTGGCAAGCTCGATCAGATGATCTTCCTGCCCTTCCTCGCAGGCCATGCGATAGGCCTTGCCATCGATCGAAACTGTCACCTGCGCCATGTCGCTTGTTCCTAGCGGTCGAGCACCGCCCGAATGGTTTCCATCGCCGTCACGAGGCGACGGGAAACCTCACGGTTGACCTCCTCGAGCCGGTTTGCCCGGAACTGCGACTGATCGAGTTCCTGCGCCAGCCGCGACCGGTCGGTGTTGACGCGTCGCACCTCGCCCTCGAACTCGCTGAAGTCCCGCTCCCTGTCAAACCGACCGTCGATCGCATTCTCCAGGGATTGCACTGCGTTTCGCAGTTCGTCGATCGCCGCTTTGACAGTCTTTGCCGGCATGTGTTCCGAATACCTCGCCCATGAGGCCGAATCGCCCGAATCCCGTCCGCCGCTTCGGCTCGATCTTTTTTAAACCTATTACGTAAGTCTCAACAATGCCAAGTACAGCAAACAACAGCGGAAGCTGTGGATGGATTGCGTAGCCGGCTTTCTTCAACGGCAGTGCAGCAGGCTTATTGCATTGCGGAACAAGCACTCGGGCAGGGACCGAAGCAAGCTGCCGTCAAATGGCCGCGGAAGCCCCGTATTTATTGACTCGCACGGCGCACCTGCTATGTGTCAGCCGCTTCTTGCGCGGTCTTTGGAGGATAGAGACCGTTCCCTGACCACCGAACGCAAACGGAACAGTCATGATCTCTCGCGAAAAACACGACCGGATGGCAAATGCGATCCGTTTCCTCTCCATGGATGCCGTCGAGAAGGCAAATTCCGGCCACCCTGGCCTGCCCATGGGTGCAGCCGACATAGCGACAGTCCTCTTCACGCGCTATCTGAGCTTTGACCCCAAGAACCCCTCCTGGCCGAACCGCGACCGCTTCGTGCTGTCGGCCGGCCACGGCTCGATGCTGCTCTACTCGCTGCTCTATTTGACGGGCTACGAAGACATCTCCATCGACGAGATCAAGAACTTCCGCCAGCTTGGCGCCCGCACCGCCGGCCACCCGGAATACGGCCACGCCGCCGGCATCGAGACGACCACCGGTCCGCTCGGCCAAGGCATTGCCAATGCCGTCGGCATGGCGATCGCCGAGCGCAAGCTGCGCGACGAATTCGGCTCCGACCTGATGGAGCACTACACCTACGTGCTCGCCGGTGACGGCTGCCTCATGGAAGGCATCAGCCAGGAAGCGATTTCGCTCGCCGGCCACCTGAAGCTCAACAAGCTGATCGTCTTCTGGGACGACAACAACATCTCGATCGACGGCCCGATCTCGATCGCCGACTCGACCGACCAGCACGCCCGCTTCCGCGCCAGCAACTGGAACACCATTGCCGTCGACGGCCATGATCCGGACGCAATCGCCGCTGCGATCGACCAGGCGCAGAAGTCCGACAAGCCGACGATGATCGCCTGCAAGACGACGATCGGTTTCGGCGCACCGAACAAGGCCGGCACCCACAAGGTTCACGGCTCGCCGCTCGGCGCCGAGGAAATCGCCGCCACCCGCAAGGCGCTCGGCTGGGAAGCCGAAGCTTTCGTCGTTCCTTCGGACGTTCTCGACGCCTGGCGTCTGGCCGGCCTGCGCTCGACCAAGGCGCGCAAGGAGTGGGAAGACCGTCTTGAAAAGAGCGAGGGCGAGAAGAAGGCCCAGTTCGTTCGCCGCTTCTCCGGCGAGCTCGAAGGCCGTCTGTCCTCCGCCATCGACGACTACAAGAAGAAGCTCGCCGAAACCAAGCCGTCGCCGGCAACCCGCAAGGCTTCCGAAGACGCGCTCGAAGTCATCAACGGCGTTCTGGCCGAAACCATCGGCGGCTCGGCCGACCTGACCGGCTCGAACAACACCAAGACGAGCCAGACCAAGTCGATCACCCCTGACGACTTCTCCGGCCGCTACATCCATTGGGGCGTTCGCGAGCACGGCATGGCCGCTGCCATGAACGGCATGGCGCTGCATGGCGGCGTCATCCCCTATTCCGGCGGCTTCCTGATCTTCTCGGACTATTGCCGTCCGTCGATCCGCCTTGCCGCTCTGATGGGCATCCGCGTCATCCACGTGCTGACACACGATTCCATCGGCCTTGGCGAAGACGGCCCGACGCACCAGCCGGTCGAGCACATGGCAGCGTTGCGCGCCATTCCGAACCTCCTGATGTTCCGCCCGGCCGACGCCACGGAAACGGCCGAGTGCTGGCAGCTGGCGCTCGAAAGCCACAACCGTCCGTCCGGCATCGCGCTGACCCGCCAGAACCTGATGGCCGTTCGCACCGAGTATGAGGAAGAAAACCTCTGCGCCCGCGGCGCCTATGACCTGATCTCGGCCGCCGACGCCAAGGTCACGATCTTCGCCACCGGCTCGGAAGTCGAAATCGCCGTCAAGGCCTGCCAGACGCTGACCGCCAAGGGCATCTCGACCCGTGTCGTCTCCGTTCCCTGCTTCGAGCTTTTCGCCGAGCAGAGCGAAGACTACCAGCAGGCGATCATCGGCAACTCGCCGGTCAAGATCGCCGTCGAAGCCGGCATCCGTCAGGGCTGGGATCACTTCATCGGCAGCGATGGCACCTTCATCGGCATGTCGAGCTTCGGCGCTTCCGGCCCCTACAAGGAGCTTTACAAGCACTTCGGCATCACGCCCGAGGCGGTGGTCGCCGCCGCGGAAACGAAGCTCGCCTGATCAATCTGCGGGGCGCGCCGAAAGGTGCGCCCCGCTTTTTTTCGTACCACGTCAGTCAGACAGGGAGAGACCCATGACAGTGAAAGTCGCCATCAACGGTTTTGGCCGCATCGGCCGCAACGTGCTCCGCGCGATCGTCGAATCCGGCCGCACCGACATCGAAGTCGTTGCGATCAACGACCTTGGCCCCGTTGAGACCAACGCTCACCTGCTGCGCTATGACTCGATCCACGGTCGTTTCCCGGCCGAGGTCAAGGTCGAAGGCGACACGATCACCATCAACGGCGGCAAGCCGATCAAGGTGACCGCGATCAAGGATCCGGCAACGCTGCCGCACAAGGAACTCGGTATCGACATCGCGATGGAGTGCACCGGCATCTTCACCGCCCGCGACAAGGCTGCAGCCCACCTGACTGCCGGCGCCAAGCGCGTCATCGTCTCGGCTCCGGCCGACGGCGCCGACCTGACGGTCGTCTACGGCGTCAACCACGACCAACTGACCAAGGACCACCTGGTCATCTCCAACGCATCCTGCACGACGAACTGCCTGGTTCCGGTCGTCAAGGTCCTGAACGATACCATCGGCATCAGCCACGGCTTCATGACCACGATCCACTCCTACACCAACGACCAGCCGTCGCTCGACCAGATGCACAAGGATCTGTACCGTGCCCGCGCTGCCGCTCTGTCGATGATCCCGACCTCGACCGGTGCCGCCAAGGCCGTTGGCCTGGTTCTGCCGGAACTGAAGGGCAAGCTCGACGGCACGTCGATCCGCGTCCCGACCCCGAACGTCTCCGTCGTCGACTTCAAGTTCGTCGCCAAGCGCAACACCTCGGTCGAGGAAATCACCAACGCCATCAAGGCCGCCTCCAATGGCGCGCTCAAGGGCGTTCTCGGCTACACGGAAGAGCCGCTCGTTTCGCGCGACTTCAACCATGACAGCCACTCCTCGATCTTCGCGATCGACCAGACCAAGGTCGTCGAAGGCAACTTCGTGCGTATCCTCACCTGGTACGACAACGAGTGGGGCTTCTCGAACCGCATGGCCGACACGGCGGTCGCGTTCGCCAAGCTCATCTAAGACAGATGTTTCGCGCCCTCTCCTCAACGACGGTCCGCTGGCGTCCGCTGGAAGGGGAAGGGCTCGAACACCTGACGCTGACAAAAATCGACACCACCGACGGCGCGGTCATCCGCGCCGTCGGCGTTCTGATCGGAAGCCGCGGCGGCACGCCCTATGGCGCGCGCTACCGGATCGACTGCGACGACAGCTGGCACGTTCGCAAATTGATGGTCGACACCACCGATGGCCACAGCCTGCATCTGCGCTCGGACGTTCCGGGCGAATGGGCGACGGCACGCGGCACGCCCCTCCCCGAATTCGACGGCTGTATCGATATCGACCTCGCGGGAACGCCCTTCACCAACACGCTGCCGATCCGCCGCCTCGGCCTTGTGAGCCAGTCCGGCACCGCCAGACTGAAGATGCTCTACGTGCCGTTCGACACGTTTCAGCCTGTTGTGGACGGTCAGCACTACACCTGCCTCGATGATTTCAGGCTCTATCGCTACGAGGCCGAGGACCGCAGTTTTGCCGCGGAACTGCCCGTAGACGAGGACGGCCTCGTCATCGACTACCCCACCCTTTTCCAAAGACTATCACCGGAGACTATCTGATGACTTTCAAGACCCTCGACGATCTGACCGACATCGCCGGCAAGCGCGTTCTGGTGCGCGTCGATCTCAACGTGCCGGTCAAGGACGGCGTGGTCACCGACGCGACCCGCATCGAGCGCGTCGCGCCGACCATCCGCGAATTGTCCGAGAAGGGCGCCAAGGTCATCCTGCTCGCCCATTTCGGCCGTCCGAAGGGTGAGCCGGTCGCCGACATGTCGCTGAAGACGATCGCTCCTGCCGTCGAGGACGTGCTCGACCAGCGCGTTCATTTCGGCGCCGACTGCATCGGCGACAAGGCCAAGAACGCGATCGCCGAAATGAGCGACGGCGACGTGCTGCTCTTGGAAAACACCCGCTTCCACAAGGGCGAGGAAAAGAACGAGGCCGAATTCGTCAAGGCGCTCGCCGCCAATGGCGACATCTACGTCAACGACGCCTTCTCGGCCGCCCACCGCGCCCATGCTTCGACGGAAGGTCTTGCCCATCACCTGCCGGCCTATGCCGGCCGCACCATGCAGGCCGAACTCGAAGCGCTCGAAAAGGGTCTCGGCCAGCCGAAGCGCCCGGTCGTCGCCATCGTCGGCGGCGCCAAGGTCTCGACCAAGATCGACCTGTTGCAGAACCTCGTGACCAAGGTCGATGCGCTCGTCATCGGCGGCGGCATGGCCAACACCTTCATCGCTGCCAAGGGCATCAATGTCGGCAAGTCGCTGTGCGAGCATGACCTCGCCGACACCGCCAAGGCGATCATCGCCGCTGCCGACAAAGCCGGCTGCGCCATCGTGCTGCCGGAAGACGGCGTGATCGCCCGTGAGTTCAAGGCCGGCGCCGACAACGAAGTCGTCGACATCAACGCCATTCCCGCCGATGCCATGGTTCTCGACGTCGGCCCGAAGTCGATCGCGGCCGTCAATGACTGGATCTCCAAGGCCGAAACGCTGGTCTGGAACGGTCCGCTCGGCGCCTTCGAAATCGCGCCTTTCGACAAGGCCACCGTTGCCGTTGCCAAGCATGCGGCTGCCCGCACCCGTCAGGGTTCGCTGGTCTCGGTTGCCGGCGGTGGTGATACCGTCGCGGCGCTGAACCATGCCGAAGTCGCCGACGATTTCAGCTACGTCTCGACCGCCGGCGGCGCATTCCTGGAGTGGATGGAAGGCAAGCCGCTTCCGGGCGTCGACATCCTGAAGCAGAAGTAAGTCATACAACCGGCGCGTGGGAAGCACTCTCACGCGCCGGCCATCAAGAAAAAACCTCATTTATTCAAACGATTAAAAAATTTTAAATCGTTTCAGTCGATTTTCCCGCCATTTTCCTGGACAATTTCACCTGTTACTCGCGCTCCTGTTGGGAGCGTGGCGGTTGCCCCGTGCACCGTCGGCCCTGCAACTGTTTCAGTGTTCGCCTGATCCTGATGATCGGCGCTGTCTAGGGAGAGAAAAAGCATGACGGAAAAACTGGAAGACATCGCCGTCGCCATGGTCGCCAATGGCCGCGGACTGCTTGCCGCTGACGAGTCCACGGCAACGATCAAGAAGCGCTTCGATACGATCGGTCTCGAATCCACCGAAACCTCCAGGCGCGATTACCGCGAGATGCTGCTGCGCGCCGAAAAGGCGATGCGCAAATACATCTCCGGCGTCATCCTCTACGAGGAAACCCTGTTCCAGCATGCGGTCGACGGCACCCAGCTCGTCGACATCATCCGGGCGGCCGGCTCGATCCCCGGCATCAAGGTCGATGCGGGCGCCAAGCCGATGACGAACTTCCCGGCCGAGACAATCACCGAAGGCCTCGACGGCCTTGCCCAGCGGTTGGCGAGATATCACGAGGCCGGCGCACGCTTTGCCAAGTGGCGCGGCGTGATCTCCATCTCCGATACGCTGCCCACCGCCGGTGCGGTTCGCGCCAATGCCCATGCGCTCGCCCGCTACGCCGCCCTGTGCCAGGACGCCGGCATCGTCCCGATCGTCGAGCCGGAAGTGCTGATGGACGGCGCGCCGGGCGATCACTCGATCGATCGCTCCGAACAGGTGACCGAGTGGACGCTGCGGACAACCTTCGAAGAATTGGCGGCCATGCGCGTCAAGCTCGAAGGCATGATCCTGAAACCGAGCATGGTGATCGACGGCAAGAAGGCCCGCAATGCCTCCGTCGCCGAAGTGGCCGAGCGCACCATCCGGGTGCTGAAGCGCACGGTGCCTTCGGCGGTACCGGGCATCGCCTTCCTCTCGGGCGGCCAGTCGACCGAGGAAGCGACCGCCCACCTCTCGGCAATGAATGCCAGCCACGACCTGCCCTGGAAGCTCACCTTCTCCTATGGCCGCGCGCTGCAGCAGGAGGCGCTCAATGCTTGGCACGGCAAGGCCGACAACATCGGCGCCGGCCAGCGCGCCTTCTCGCATCGCGCCGAGATGTGCAGCCTTGCCGCCAAGGGTATGTGGAAGAAGGAACTCGAGAAGGCTGCCTAAGCCAGGTCTACCGGATGAGAAGGGGCCGTCCGCCGCCCCCCTTTTTTTTGCCAAAGGGTTGGCGCGCCTGCGAGGGACGGCTTCGTCGGCGTCGGGGAACTTGTCACCCGGACAAGTTCGCGTCTTTGTGCGGTGTGTCGGCTACCTTAAGCCTTGGCTTCAGAGCCGACACGATGAGCGCCAACGGCGCCCAACCAGCGAAAGCCAGGACCATGACCTCTGACACTGCGCCGAAGTCCGTTGCCTATGTCACCGTCGACGTCTTCACCGACGAGCGCTTCGCCGGCAACCAATTGGCTGTCATGTCCGACGCCCGCGGCTTGAGCGATCGTCAGATGCAGGCGATCGCGACCGAATTCGGCTATTCCGAAGTCACCTTCGTTTTGCCGCCGCGCGACCCCGCCAACACGGCGGAAGTCCGGATCTTCACGCCGACGACGGAGATTCCCTTTGCCGGTCATCCCAATGTCGGCACGGCCTTCGTGCTCGGCGGGCAAAAGGAAATCTTCGGCCGCGCGCCCGGTGAAATCCTGCGGTTCGAGGAAAAGGCCGGCCTTGTCGAGGCCACATTGCTGCGGGAAGGCGGTGTAGTGGTGGGCGCCACCATCGTCGTACCGCGCAGCCTGACCGTCGGCCCCGAAATCGACGCCGACACCGTCGCCGCCTGCGCGTCGCTCGCGCCTGAAGCCGTCAGCAGACGCGTGCATGCGCCGACCCGGCTTTCCGTCGGGCTGCCCTTCGCCGTCGCCGAAATCAAGGATGTCGCGACGCTGTCGTCCGCCCAACCCAATGTCACCGCCTTCCAGGCGGCCAATGCGCGCTACAAACCCGAGGAAGACAGTTTCAGCCTGTTCCTCTACGCTCGCTCGGCAGAGGCGCCATGGCAGATCCGGGCGCGCATGTTCGCGCCGCTCGACAATGTCAACGAGGCCCCGGCAACCGGCAGCGCCTCGGCAGCACTTTCCGCCTATCTCGTCTCGGTCATCCAGGAGCAGGATATCGATGTCGAGATCATCATCGAGCAGGGTGTGGAGATGGGTCGCCGCAGCCTCATCGGCGCGCATGTCCGAAAGCAGGGTGGCGTTGTTCGGAGCGTCAGCCTTTCCGGCCATTGCGTCAGCGCCATGCGCGGGCTGATCGACCTCTAGAGCGTCCTTCCTGCGCCCTCAGGCGCGGTCACGCTCCGGCAGAAGCTTCAAGATATCGGCAAACATATCCTGCCATTCGGCGTCGTCCATCTCGAGGAAGCCGAAGCCGCGCAGCAGGAAGACGCCTTCGGTCGCGAGAAACACCATTCGCGCCCTACGCCCCTCCTCCGTCGAGAGGTCGAGACCATCGAGGCGGGTGCGGTACCAGGCGCGATTCTTCGCCATGTGCTCTTCCCGCTGCAGCAGCGCCGCCATCATGCCGGATGTGCGGGCATTGTCGGCCGTGTTCATCCGGGCGGTCACCGACGCATGGGCACGCATCGCCTTGATCGGATCAGGATCGTCGCCACCCTCCGCCGCTACCGCGGTATCGAACTCGTCGAACCAACGCTGCATCATCGCGTCGATCAGTCCGTCCTTGTTGCCGAAGCAATATTGCACGCCGCCCTTGGTGATGCCGGAAGCCTTGGCGACGGCATCGATCGTCAGGCCGGCCGCGCCGACGGAATTCACCACCGCCTCCGCCGCGTCCAGAACCTTGTCCCGATCGATTGTTCGTCGCCGACCCATCTTGACTTCCTATTTCAAATCCATACGTACGTATTCAAATAACCAACGACCCTGATTTAAACAAGGCCCAGCCCCCATTTCCCAGTGGCGGCCACCGAGGTGTACCATGCTTCCGCAAAATCGCTGGCTCATTCTGGCCATAGTATCGAGCGCGCTCTTTCTGATCGTCGTCGACATGACGGTGCTCTATACCGCCCTGCCCCGCCTGACCCATGATCTCGGCGCCACCGCGTCGGAGAAGCTCTGGATCGTCAACGCCTATGCTCTCGTCGTCGCTGGTCTTCTACCCGGCCTCGGCACGCTCGGCGACCGGCTCGGCCACAAGAAGCCCTTCATCGTCGGCCTTGCCGTCTTCGGCATCGCCTCGCTGATCGCCGCCTATGCGCCGACACCGGCGATCCTGATCGGTGGTCGCGTCCTGCTCGCCGTCGGCGCTGCCCTCATGATGCCGGCGACGCTGTCGATCATCCGGCTCACTTTCACCGACGAACGCGAACGCGCGCTGGCGATCGGCGTTTGGGCAGCGATCGCTTCGGGCGGTGCCGCGATCGGCCCGGTGCTCGGCGGTTTGCTGCTCGAATACTTCTGGTGGGGCTCGGTCTTCCTCATCAACGTGCCGGTCGTCGCGATGGCCCTCGTGCTCGGCCTCGTCGTGCTGCCGAACAACGCCGGCAATCCGAAACACCCCTGGGACGCGATCGGTTCGCTGCAGATCATGGTCGGCCTCATCGGCCTTGCCTATGCCGTCAAGGAAACGAGCAAGCGCGAGCCGTCTTTGGAAGCGGGTCTCGCTGCCGCCGTGATCGGCGCTATCGCGCTCTTTCTCTTCGTGCGCCGCCAGCGCCGCAGCCCGCATCCGCTGATCGACTTCAGCCTCTTCCGCAATGCGGTGTTTTCCTCCGGCGTTGCCGCAGCGCTCGTGGCATCCGCCTCCATCGTCGGCATCGAACTGGTGCTGAGCCAGCAGCTGCAGCTGGTCGAGGGCTTTTCGCCGCTCGAGGCGGGTGTCTTCATTCTGCCGATCCCGCTTGCGGCTTTCGTCGCCGGCCCGCTGACCGGCACCCTGCTGCCGCGCCTGGGCGCCGAAGTGGTGCTGCGCTCGGGCCTCATCCTGGCGGCTCTCGGTCTTGGCGGCTATCTGCTCGTCCATGAAACCGGCGCGCTCGCCCAGATCGTCACCCTCGTCGTTCTCGGCCTCGGCATCGGTGCGTCCATGACCGCCGCCTCCAGCGCCATCATGTTCAACGCCCCGCCGGAACGGGCCGGCATGGCAGCATCGATCGAGGAGGTCTCGTTCGAGCTTGGCGGCGCGATCGGCATTGCCGTGCTCGGCACCGTCATGTCGGTCGTCTACACCGCCTTCCTCGTCGTGCCGGAGGGGGCTGCAATCCCGCCGATGGTGCGCGACAGCCTCGATGAAGCCCTGCTCCTCGCCGAGAAGCTGCCGGCGGATGTGGCGAGCGAACTGGTGAGCCGTGCCCGCCTCGCCTTCGAAGGAGCGTTTACCGCGGTCGTGATGGTGGCAACAGCAATGCTGTTCGTGACCGGGGCGGCCATTTGGTGGCTGACGGCCGGGCGCGTCACCGCCCCTCAGGGATCCCGCCAGGCGGGCCACCACTAACAGCAAGCTTCGAGCCGCCGGATGGAACCGACTGTCCGGCGGTCAGCGCAATCCCGCTTCGCATTTCGCGATCGCCTCGACCATCGCCTGGAAGCGAACATGGTGGCGCACCGCGTCGAGGTCGGAATCCTGCTTGAACCAGAGCAACTGGTAGCAGGAGCTCTGCGGCAGCAAGGTTTCGAGAAGATCGAGGGCCGCGTCGATATCGCCAAGGATGCAAAAGACGCAGGCCGTGTTGTAGCGGGCGACCACGTCATCGGGATCGATTGCCAGCGCCCGCGCTGCCCATTCGCGCGCACGGTCGGCCTCGCCCATATGGGCAAGCGCCAGCGCGCCGCGGTGGGCCGGGCCCGAGTTTTCCGGGTTGAGCTCCAGCGCCCGCTCCGCCCGAGCGATGCCGATGCGCGCCCACTGCTTGCGTTCAGTATCCCGGCCGAGCGTGCGATAGGCGCTCATCAGGTGGATCGGTGACAGGTAGTCGTCCGGCCGGATATCGGCGGCACGCTTGAAGAACTGAATCGCCATTTCGAACGCGCCCTGCATGAACAGGAAGCGGCCATAGTGGAAATTCGCCTCGTAGAGCCCGGCATCCAGCGCAAGCGCCTGCTCGAAGGCGGCGACGGCTTCGTCGCATTGGCCGTCCTGGTGCAGCACGAGACCGCGAGACGCATGGGCCTCCGCGAGGTCTGGGTCGAGCGCCAGCGCCTTGTCGGTCATGGACAGGATGCCTTGCAGCGGAAATTCACCCTCGTGCCAATCGCGAAGCGCCGACTCGCAGTCGGCAATGCCGGCATAGGCGCGGGCAAAATCCGGATCGAGCTCCACCGCCTTCATGAACATGCGCCGCGCGAGCAGGAGATAGGAGCGCGTCCAGGCGTGGGAAAACTGCCGGCCACGCAGATAGTAGGTATAGGCCTCGACGCTTGTCGTCGGATCGCTTTCGATCGCCCGCCTCTCCGCCGGCAGCAGCTTGATCTTCAACTGGTCGACGATCGCATGGGTGATTTCGTCCTGGATCGCGAAGATATCAGTCAGGTCCCGGTCGTAGCGGTCGGCCCAGAGATGCGTGCCGGTCAGCGCATCGATCAACTGGCCGGTGATGCGCACCCGCGCGCCCGCCTTGCGCACGCTCCCCTCGAGGATGTAGCGGACGCCCAATTCCTGGGCCACCTGCTTCACCTTCACCGACCGCCCCTTGTAGGTGAACACGGTGTTGCGAGCGACGACGTGCAGCTTCGAGATCTTCGAGAGATCGGTGATGATGTCTTCGGTGATGCCGTCGGAGAAGTATTCCTGCTCCGGATCGTGGCTCATATTGGTGAAAGGAAGCACGCCGACCGAGAGCCCGTAGCCATCGTCGAGCACCACCGGGCACGATCCGTTCGGTGCCGACGCGACCTTCGTCGGGGCGCCGAGCGCCACCGAATAGACGTGAACGCCGGCGGCGATGTTCTTCAGCGTGTGTTCGCCCTTGTCGACGAAGCCGACATCCAGGCGCGACCCGACATGATCGCGCACGGAAGCCGAGACGGCGATGCCCGACGGCTCTGCGAGGCCTTCGAGACGCGCCGCGACATTGACGCCGTCCCCGAAGATGTCGCCATCCTCGACGATGATGTCGCCGAGGTGCACGCCGATCCTGAGCTCGATGCGCTTCAGCGGCGACACGCTTTCGTTGCGCAGCAGCATGCCGCGCTGGATATCGACGGCGCAGGCGACCGCGTGCACGACGCTTGCGAACTCGACCAGGATGCCGTCGCCGGTGAGCTTGACGATGCGTCCCTTGTGACGGGTGATCTTCGGATCGACGAGTTCGCTCTTGTGCCGTTTCATGGCGGCCAGCGTGCCGGTTTCGTCAGCGCCGATCAGGCGACTGTACCCCACGACATCGGCAGCGAGAATGGCAGCAAGCCGGCGTTCCAAGAAACCCTCGAAGTCATCTCCCGAATGAGGTTCGCACTTTAGCGCTTTCTTTCCCATCTGTCCTGCGCCCTTTTCTGGTTGAAACGACAGGTTTCGCAACCAAGGTAGCGGCGAGCCGGAGGCGATGGAGTTCCAAAGGTAACGGGGAGTTGCGGCGGGGCGGCCGGGTCAGGGACGGATCAACACCGTCACCATCATCATCACGATGGCGAAGACCGCGATCTTCCAGAAATCGCGACGGCGGCGCAGCCCCGGAATGCCGATCGGCCAGAGGAGCTGAATGGCCATGATCAGAAGCAGAAAAAGGGCGATCGCCTTCTGCATGTTGCCCTCGTCTACCGGGAGGCTGCCTCAACCGGTGAAGCGTTCGCAACACCGGCACTCTTCGTCGCACGCAGCACCGCCTCCCCCGAGGACTAGCGATACGTTGCGCTTGGCAAAAAGGGCTAGTGTTTCCGCGGGCGATTTGCAATGACCGGCCGCCGCATGTTGCGTCATTCGTCTCCCATCGAAGGACAAAACCTGCGGCACAGCCAGACGCTGCAATCAGAAACCGGCTGGCAATTCACCAGGCACCGCCCTAACTTGCTGACGGCAGAACGAATTTCGGATGAATGATGAGAAAGAACCTGCTCCCGGTCGCCGCCCTCCTGCTCGGCACGCTGTTTCTCTTTCTGGGCAATGGTCTGCAGGGACTTCTTCTTCCCGTGCGCGGCACCGCTGAAGGCTATCCCACCACCATCCTCGGGCTGATCGGCACATCCTGGGCTGCTGGCTTCGTTCTCGGCTGCTTCTTTGCGCCCACGGTCGTCAAGCGCATCGGCCACGTGCGCGCCTTCAGCGTCTTTGCCTCGCTCATCGCCATCGTCGCGCTAATGACCGGCATCCTGATCGATCCGACCTGGTGGCTGATCCTCAGGGCGCTGACAGGCTTCTCCACTGCCGGCACCTCGATGATCATCGAAAGCTGGCTGAACGAGCGCGCCACCAACGAGAGCCGCGGCGTCATCTTCTCGCTCTATATTGCCATCACGCTCTTCGGCGTCGTCGGCGGCCAGATGATGATCCCCTTCGGCGATACTTCCACCACCATCTTATTCATGATCTGCGGCATCCTCTACTGCGTCGCCATGCTGCCGACGCTTCTGTCCAAGGCTGCCTCGCCGCAACCGCTGAAGAAGGTGAGCCTCGACCTGCGCGGCCTTTACCGCAACTCGCCGGTTTCCTTCCTCGGCATCCTGCTCGTCGGTATTGCCAACGGCGCCTTCGGCACGCTCGGCGCCGTCTTTGGCCGCCAGGCGGGACTTTCCGACAGCACCGTCGCCGCCATGATGAGCGTGGCGATCTTTGCCGGCGCCGTCATGCAGTTGCCGGCCGGGCGGCTATCCGACCGCATCGACCGGCGCTACGTCCTGGCAGCACTTGCCGGGGTCGGCGCTCTCGCAGGCTTGCTGATCTTCCTGGTCGAGCCGACCCAGGTCTGGATCGTGCTGACGCTGATTGCGATCTACGGTGCGGCGGCCAACGCGCTCTATCCGATCGCCGTGTCGCACGCCAACGACTTCGCGACGGCCGAGGACTTCGTCAAGGTCTCCGGCGGCCTGCTGCTGCTCTACGGCATCGGCACCATCATCGGCCCGACGATCGGCGGCCCGGTCATGACGGCGGCGGGCCCCTACGGCCTGTTCATGATCACCGCCTGCGCCCATATCCTGATCACGGCCTACGCCATCATCCGCAGCCGGATGCGCGCGCCGGTCCCGGTATCCGACCGCGACGCCTTCTCGCCGGTCAACGCCGGCACGCCGACGACGCCGGAAAGCCTGCAGCTTTCGCCGCGCGCGGCGCCGTTTGACGAGACACGCAACGAGCCAGACAAAGGTCCGGAATGGGAGGATCAGTCCGATGAGCCTGTTTGACGACGATCGGCCGCAAAAGAAGGTGGCCCATGAAATTGGCAGCGATCTCGCGCTGCTGTCGGTTGACGAGTTGACGCAACGCATCACCCTTCTGACCGAGGAGATTGCACGGCTGGAGGCGGAGCGGACACGCAAGTCCGCCAGCCGCTCGGCCGCCGAGAACCTGTTTCGCTGATCCGGCGGCGTAAGGTCGCACCGCAGCAAAACGAAGCGCGTTTAACGCGGCATTAAGCATTATCTGCGATTGTCAGGGCATCCGGAGCTTTCCGGTTTCAGACAATTTCACCGACTGGCGAATGGGTCTGATTTTTCTCCCTGTTTTACCTTGAGAGCCGCTTTCCGCGGCTCTTTTTTTGTTTTGGCATAGGTTTATCCAAAGAACTGTGGAGATTAACCCTTTCTTAAGAATGCCCTTGCGCGAAATGCGCTATCGGATCATTCTTCAAGCATAGAGACGGGCAAGGATTTATTTCCCATAACCGTCCACTACCTGACTGTCGTGATGCGTTTGAACCAGGGAAAACAGGTCATGTCCGAGAGAGGATTGAATACGGTCAGTTTCGCAGGACACGCGGCGTCCTCGGCACAATTCAAGACCCTCTATTCGGAAGGCATGGGACTGGTCGAGGAAACGGCCACCTATCTCGACGGACCCGGCCGCGCCGCTTCCAAGGTCCTGCCGCGCATGGCATCGGTTCTCTATGCAGCCGAATCCATGCGGCTCACCACCCGCCTGATGCAGATGGCTTCCTGGCTGCTCCTGCAGCGCGCCGTCAACAACGGCGAGATGAGCCGCGATCAGGTGATGTCGGAAAAGAGCAAGGTTCGCCTCGACAGCTTCAACGTCGACAAGGCGGCTCCCGGCTGGGCCGAACTGCCAGAATCCTTCCGCGACCTGATCGAGCGCTCGCTGCGCCTGCAGAACCGCGTCGCCCTGCTCGACCGCGAGATCTATCGCCCGAACGAAGCGGCCGCGATCGTCCCGGACAACCAGAACGGCGTCAAGGCGCAGATCAAGCTGCTGCAGACGGCCTTCGGAACCAACTGACGCCGCGCAGAAAATAGACCTGAGAAATCAAACCCGACGCAACAGCATTTGCCGGCGGGTTTTTCGTTGCGACCGGCAGCACATGGCGGCGCTGGCGCGCCCTGGCCTCGACTGCGAAAACTCCTGGAGAAACCTCACCGAGGGCGCCTATCCGGTGACGCCACACAAGGGCATCTCGATCTCCTGACGGAAGAGGCGTTACCGCTTGCGAAAAGCGCCGGCTGGTCGGGTCAGGAACCGCGACATAACGCCGTCATCCTGCTCCTTGCCTGGCACAGCGACGGAGCGCCAGTGGCCACAGCGCGTCCATGGCACGGCGCCATGTCACCGCCTCGCCCGGCCTATCCCCCAGAACCAAGACAGAAAAAAGCCCGGGCCAAATGACCCGGGCTTCTTCAATCTGCCGAAGAGGCGCTCGATTAGAGGCCGAGGCCTTCGAAGCGCTTCTTGAACTTGGAGACGCGGCCGCCGCGGTCCATGAGCTGCTGGTTGCCGCCGGTCCAGGCCGGGTGCGACTTGGGGTCGATTTCCAGGTTCATGGTGGCGCCTTCAGAACCCCAGGTCGAGCGGGTTTCGTATTCGGTGCCGTCGGTCATGACTACCTTGATGACGTGGTAATCGGGATGGATGTCTGCCTTCATAACGATCTTCCTAGAGTTCCAGGGTCCAATTGTCGCAAGGCATTGCGACTTCGAGACCGAACACGTAAATGAAGCCGCGCACCGGCTGAACGGCCACGGCTTCCCAATTCGATGCCGTGCCTATACATCAAGGTCTGCGCGATAACAAGTGCCGCACGGAAGACTCATGGGCAATCCCTTCCTCCGTGTCTGGCGAAAGGGGTCAAGTGTCGTCAAGAGAAAACCAGGCGCCTGCGCGCAAGTCCATCCGCCCGCTCGCCACGCTCCTCCCCTATCTCGCCCGCTACCGACATCTGGTCGTCGGCGCCGGCATTTCGCTGATCCTCGCTGCCGTGACCACGCTGGCGCTGCCGCTCGCCGTTAGGCGGATGGTCGACAACGGTTTCTCCAGTCCCGACAGCGGCTTCATCAACACCTACTTCTCGATGCTGATGATGCTCGCCATCGTGCTGGCGCTGGCAAGTGCAGCGCGCTACTACTTCGTCATCACGCTCGGCGAGCGCATCGTTGCCGACTTGAGGCGCAATGTCTTCGATCGCGTCACCCGCCTTTCCGCCTCCTTCTTCGACGTCAACCAGTCCGGCGAGATCGTCTCGCGACTGACCGCCGACACCACCCAGGTGAAGTCTGCTGTCGGAGCCACCGCGTCGGTCGCGTTGCGCAACCTGATCCTGTGTCTCGGGGCCATCGGCATGATGGTCTATACCAGCCCCAAGCTGTCGAGCCTGGTGCTGATCGCGATCCCGATCATCGTCTTCCCGCTCGTCGGCTTCGGCCGTTCCGTCCGCCGCCGCTCGCGCCAGGCGCAAGACACGCTCGCTGCCGCCTCGGCCTATGCCGGCGAGGCGATTGCCGCATCGCGCACAGTCCAGGCCTTCAACGGCGAAGGGCTTGCCAACAGCCACTTCGGAGCCGCCGTCGAGGATGCCTATGGCGCGGCGCGCGCCGCGATCAAGGCGCGCTCGGTGCTGACCGCTTTCGCCATCACCATGGTGTTCGGCAGCGTTGTCGCCGTGCTCTGGTTCGGCGCGCACGACGTGCTCTCGGGCAATCTCTCCGCCGGTACGCTCAGCCAGTTCCTGCTCTACTCGGTCTTTGCCGCGGGCAGCCTCGGTTCGCTCTCTGAAGTCTGGGGCGAGCTTTCGCAGGCAGCGGGTGCTGCCGAGCGGCTGAACGAGCTTCTGACCGAAGTCCCCGAGATCCAGGCGCCGGAAAATCCGGTCGCCATGCCGGTCCCGGCGACCGGCGCCATCGCCTTCGACGACGTTCATTTCGCCTACCCGTCGCGACCCGACTACAAGAGCCTCAACGGCCTCAGCTTCAAGATCGCGCCCGGCGAGACCGTTGCGATCGTCGGACCGTCCGGCGCCGGCAAGAGCACTGTGTTCTCCATGCTGCTTCGCTTCTACGACCCTGCCAAGGGCGCAGTGCGCGTTGATGGCGTCGACATTCGCACGGTCGACCCGAAGGATCTGCGCGACCGCATTGCGATCGTGCCGCAGGATGTGACGATGTTCGCCTCGTCCGTGCATGACAACATCGCCTTCGGCATGCCGAATGCCAGCCGCGAGGCGGTGCGTGCCGCCGCCGTCGCCGCGCAGGCGGACGAGTTCATCAACAGGCTCGACAAGGGTTACGACACCTATGTCGGCGAACGTGGCGTTACACTTTCCGGCGGCCAGCGCCAGCGCATCGCCATCGCCCGCGCCATCCTCAAGAACGCGCCGGTGCTGCTTCTCGACGAAGCAACCTCGGCCCTCGACGCCGAGAGCGAGACGCTGGTCCAGAAGGCGCTCGACGGCCTGCTGCACGAGCGTTCGACCATCATCATCGCCCATCGGCTGGCGACCGTGCTGAAGGCCGATCGTATCCTGGTGCTCGATCATGGCCGCATCGTCGAGGAAGGCACCCACGCCTCCCTCATCCGCCAGGGCGGCCTCTACGCCAAGCTGGCGCGGCTGCAGTTCAACCATGGCGCAGAGGCCCTGTTCGTCAACGTGCAGAGCTAAACGCACCGCACGGCGCGAAAAGCGTCCTCCGATTTGCCGTAAAGCGGTTGCCGACGGGAGGCCGAGCCCTATTGTTAGGGGGCCGGCCGAGGAGGCCGGTATCGCTTTCTGCTGAATTGATCGGGAGGACTACCGCATGGCATTTTCGCACCTGACCCGGCGTGCCGCTCTGGCGCTGGGCCTGATGGCGCTGACGGCGCTGCCCCTTGGCTCGACGGCACTGGCCCAGGACTTCCCCGACCGGCCGATAACGCTCGTCGTTCCCTTTGCCGCCGGCGGTTCCACCGACGTGGTTGCCCGCATCGTCGCGCAGAAAATGTCGGAGGACCTCGGCCAACAGGTGATCGTCCAGAACGTTGCCGGCGCCGGTGGCAATCTCGGCGCAGACAATGTCGCCCGCGCCGATCCGGACGGCTATACGATCCTGATGGGCACGGTCGCCACCCACGCGCTCAATCCGCTGATCCTGAAGACCAAGCCCTACGATCCCGAAAAGGATTTCGCGCCGATCTCCCTGCTCGTCGTCGTGCCCAACGTGCTCGTCGTCAATCCGGAACTCCCGGCCAAGGACGTTGCGGAACTGCTGGCACTCCTGAAGGCCAAGCCCGACGAGTACAGCTATGCGTCTTCCGGCAACGGCACGCCGCTGCACCTCTCCGGCGAACTCTTCAAGAAGATGGCCGGCGTCAGCATGCAGCACATCCCCTACAAGGGCGCAGGCCCGGCGCTGAACGATGTCATCGGCAACCAGGTGCCGATCATGTTCGACAACCTCCCCTCCTCCTCCAGCCACATCAAGGCGGGAACGCTGAGGGCGCTTGCGGTGACCACGGCGGAACGGGCACCGTCCTTCCCGGATGTGCCGACGGTCGCCGAGGCCGGCATTCCGGGCTACGAGACCTACACCTGGAACGCGCTCTTCGCCCCGGCCAAAACACCTCAGCCGGTCGTCGCCCGCCTCAACGAGGCGGCCAACAAGGCGCTGAAGGATCCCGCTGTCGTCGAGCGCATGAAGGAATTCAGCGCCACGATCGTCGGCTCGACGCCGGAAGAGCTGGAAGCCCATGTGAAAGCCGAACTGGCGAAGTGGACGCCGGTCGTTCGTGACGCCAATGTGCAGATGGATTGACGATCAGAACGAGCGGGGCCCCTCATCCGGCTGCCGCCACCTTCTCCCCGCAGGCGGGGAGAAGGGACTTGTGGCGCGGTCCGTGCGTATGCGCCAGCACATACGATGTTACTCGGTTGCCTGAACCTCGATGTACCGCGCCGCCTCGGCGGCGATTACACGTGAGGGTATCGTTGCACAATCGACCGTCACCTCCCCGCTTGACGAGAAGAGGGCTAGGATGAGGGGCAAATGCGCGGCAAGGAGCCATCACACCCCGGCAGCACCCCGCCCCGCGGCCCGGCCGGAAAAGATGCAGCCGCCGAGGAACGTGCCTTCGAGCGCGTTGTAGCCATGCATGCCGCCCCCGCCGAAGCCGGCGACTTCGCCGGCAGCGTAGAGACCGGGCACCGGCTCGCCCGATTGCTCCAACACCTGGCCCGACAGGTTGGTTTGAAGCCCGCCCAGCGTCTTGCGCGTCAGGATATGCAGCCGAACGGCAATCAGCGGCCCGGCTTTGGGATCGAGCAGCCGATGCGGCTTGGCCGTGCGCAGCAGCCGGTCGCCGCGATAGGCGCGCGCACCGCGGATCGCGGTCACTTGCGCGTCCTTGGAGAATGCGTTGGTAATTTCCCGGTCGCGCGCCTCGATCTGCTGCCGCAAGTGCTCCAGTGACAGCCGGTTCTCACCGGTCAGCGCATTCATCGCCGGCACCAGGTCTTCGAGACGGTCGCGCACGATGAAATCCTCGCCCTTGTCCATGAACGCCTGGACCGGCCCCGGCGGGTTCTTGCCGAACCGCTTTAACAGAAGGGCGATGCTCTTGCCGGTGAGATCGGGATTCTGCTCCGAACCGGAAAGCGCGAACTCCTTTTTGATGATCGCCCGCGTCAGCACGAACCAGCTGTAATCATGACCGCTGTCGCGGATCGCCTTCAACGTGCCGAGCGTATCGAAGCCGGGCATGGCCGGCGCCGGAAAACGATTGCCGTCGGCGTCGCACCAGAAGGACGAAGGCCCCGGCAAGATGCGGATGCCATGGTCCGGCCAGATCGGATCGAAGTTCTTCAACCCCTCCGTATAGTGCCACATGCGATCCGCATTGATGACCGCGCCGCGCGCCTGGCTGACGATCTCCAGCATGCGCCCGTCGACATGGTGGGGCACACCCGCAACCATCGTCGCCGGCGGTTGGCCGAGCCGCTTGCGCGGCCAGTTGCGGCGCACCAGATCATGGTTTCCGCCGATACCGCCTGACGTGACGACGACCGCGCCCGCCGAAATCTCGAAATCACCGACGATGTCGCGGGAGCTGCGTTCACTGCGCCCGACCGGATCATCCTTGAGCAGCGCACCGCGCGCACCCGTCACGCGGCCTTCGGTGGTCACAAGTTCATCCACCCGATGGCGGAAGCGGAAGCGCACCAGACCACGACTTTCCGCCTCCCGCGTCAACCGGATGAACGGTTCGAGCACCGCCGGGCCGGTACCCCAGGTGACGTGAAAGCGCGGCACCGAATTGCCGTGCCCGTGGGCGAGCCCACCTCCGCGCTCCGCCCAGCCGACCACGGGAAACCAGCGCATGCCGAGCGAGTGCAGCCAAGAGCGCTTCTCGCCCGCGGCAAAGTCGAGATAGGCTTCGGCCCAGAGCCGTGGCCAGTGATCCTCCGGACGGTCGAACTGCGAGGAGCCCACCCAGTCCTGCCCGGCAAGCTCGCGGGTGTCGCGGATGCCCATGCGGCGCTGTTCAGGGCTGTCGACAAAGAACAGGCCGCCAAGCGACCAGAAGGCCTGTCCGCCAAGGTTCTGTTCCCCTTCCTGGTCGAGCACGATGACCCTGCGGCCGAGTGCCGCCGCCTCCGCTGCGGCGACAAGGCCGGCAAGCCCCGCGCCGATAACCAAAACGTCGCAATCCATGAAATGCTCTCCCCCTCGCATCCCATCCGGCCCCCCACGCACTGACACGCAAAGGCCGCCGCAGCCATCTGAATGGCTGCGGAAATTGTTACGCGTACGTCAAGGTCAATTCAAGCGTCAGGCTGCGTCGCCCGACGACGGGATACGCGGAGAGCGAATTCTATTTCTCGGTCAGCTTGAGCTCGATGCGGCGGTTCTGCGCCCGCGCCTCAGGGGTTTCACCCGGTGCAATCGGCTGGTACTCGCCAAAGCCCGCAGCCACTAGCCGATCTGCTGGCACACCCTTCGAGATCAGGAACTTGACCACGGAGGTTGCACGCGCCGACGAAAGCTCCCAGTTGTCGGCGAAGCGCCCGGCGCCTGAAAGCTGCACATTGTCCGTGTGGCCGTCGACGCGCAGCACCCAGTTGATTTCGGAGGGGATTTCCTTGGCGAGGTCGAGCAGCGCGGTGGCGAGCTTGGCCATTTCCGCCTGCCCCTCCGGATTGAGGTCGTTGCCACCAGAGGGAAACAGCACCTCCGACTGGAAGACGAAGCGGTCGCCGACGATGCGGATGTTCTCGCGGTCGGAGAGAATTTCCCGGAGGCGTCCGAAGAAGTCCGAGCGGTAGCGGTTGAGTTCCTGCACCCGCTGGGCAAGCGCCACGTTCAGCCGGCGTCCGAGATCGGCGATCTTGGTCTGCGACTGCTGGTCCTTGGCTTCCGACGCCTGAAGCGCGACTTCGATGGCGGCGATCTGGCTGCGGAGCGCGGCGATCTGCTGGTTCAGCAGCTCGATCTGGCTCATGGCCCGGGCGCTGACTTCACGCTCGGTCTCAAGCTCAGAGCCGAGACGGCCGATCTTCTGGTTGGCGGCGTCCGTGCTCCCGGCGCCCTGGTCGAGCAGGGCCTGCAGCCGTGAGCGTTCGCCTTCGGACGTGGCGAGCGACGCCTGCAGATTGGCAAGCGAATCCTCGAGATCCTGCTTGCCGCTCTTTTCGAGCGCCAAAAGCTGGGTGAGTTCGTTGATCTGACTGTTCAGCCGCGTCAGCACCTCGTCCTTGCCGCTGATTTCGCGACTGAGCAGAAACTGTGCAAGGACGAAGACGGTCAGCAGGAACATGATCGACAGCAGCAGCGTCGACAGCGCGTCGACGAAGCCCGGCCAATAGTCGATCGTGCGCT
Organism: Ensifer sp. ENS08; assembly: GCF_014852195.1. NCBI lineage: Bacteria > Pseudomonadati > Pseudomonadota > Alphaproteobacteria > Hyphomicrobiales > Rhizobiaceae > Ensifer > Ensifer sp. ENS08. Next base: position 28,663 of record NZ_JACVBF010000013.1, on the reverse strand, counting down.
GAGAGCGGCCTTTTCGGGCAAGCGCCATGGATTACTCCCCTCCGGTCTCTTCCACGCGCGCCTTGGCCGACACGGCCGGCTTGTCATGCGCAGGCGACCGGTCGGAGATGCCGACCCGCGATGCCAGCTTGTCGAGCGTCTTGCGCATCGCCTTGGCTTCGTCCTGCTGAGCCTCGATCCAATCCCGCAGCATCTGCTGTTCGCCGCGCATGTTCTTGACCAGCCCTTGAATGCCTTCGGCGAGGCTTGCCATGGCCGCGGTCGTGCGCTGGTTCGCGCCGCCCTCATGGTTGAGGCGGACGAGCTGGTCGGTGAGCCTCTTCAGCTCCTCGACCGGCGCGCCGGCGGGCAGATCGAGCGCCGGCGAAAGTTCCGAGCCGACGTCCGTCACGGAGGAGAGCCAGTTTTCAAGCTCGGTGTAGAACCGGTTCTGCGCGCGCCCGGCCTGCAGATCGAGAAAGCCGAGGATCAGCGAACCGGAAAGGCCGAAAAGCGACGTCGAAAACGCCGTGCCCATGCCGGTGAGCGGTGCCGACAGGCCATTCTTCAGAGCCGAGAGGATGTCTTCCGTCGTTCCCGATCCGGCATCCAGAGACTGGATGACCGTGTTGATCGAGCCGATCGTTCCAAGAAGGCCCCAGAAGGTGCCGAGCAGGCCGAGAAACACCAGAAGCCCGGTCAGGTAACGCGAAATGTCGCGCGATTCGTCGAGGCGGGTGGCGATGGAATCGAGGATCGACCGCAGCGCCGTGGTCGAGATCGCCGTCTGGCGACCGCCGATCAGCGCCCGCATCGGCGCAAGCAGCACCGGATCGCGCCCGACCTTGTCCGCGCTGCCGGCGGCACGAAACGAGTTGAACCAGCGCACCTCGGGGCGCAAGCCCAGCACGTGGTTGAAGACGAGCAGGATGCCGATCAGAAGGACACCGAGGATCAGGCCGTTGAGGCCCGGATTGGCGAGAAAGGCGTTTTGGGCCTGACGGAAGAGGATCGCACCCACGAAGCCGACGATGATCAGAAAGACCACCATCGTCCAGAAATAGTGCATGGGGCTCGAGAGCTTGTGCGGGTTGTAGCCGTCTTCCATACCTTCCCGACCGTTCCACCCGGACAGATGCAGTTTCGTCATGGGTATGAGTATCTCCCGCTTCACTTGACGGAACGGCGCCGCGCCGGCCCGGAGCCTATCGCATAATTCCTGAAACCGAAATCGATTCAAGGGCCAATTTGTGTATGCAGCCGGGATCACGCCACGGCCTGCAGGTCGCCAGTTAGGCACAGGCCTGTGGCGGTGTCGTGTTGCACCGCCCAGCTTCGCGCCAAAAACAAAGCCTCCGATGCGGGATGCGCATCGGAGGCTTCGGAACGAACGGGATTGCGACTTACTTCGTCGGCACCGGGCGGTGAACGACTTCCGTCAGCGCCTTGACGATGTACTCGTTGCCGCAGATGACCGAACCGTCATCGACCGGGCGGGCGCCGCCGTTGATATCGTGCGTCCAACCACCGGCTTCGCGAATGAGAAGCACACCGGCGGCAATATCCCAAGCGGCAAGGTCGCGCTCCCAGTAGCCGTCGAAACGGCCGGCAGCGACATAGGCAAGATCGAGCGCAGCCGAGCCCATGCGGCGGATACCTGCAACTTCGCCCATCACATGGCGCAGTTCGATCAGGTACTTGCCGTGGTTGCCGCGGCCAAGATGCGGCGTGCCGGTGGCGATGACGGCATCGGAAAGATGCTTGCGTGCAGCGACGCGCAGACGACGGTCGTTGAGGAAGGCGCCACCGCCGCGCTCGGCCGTGTAGAGTTCATCGGTTGCCGGGTTGAAGACGACAGCGCCGACGATCTCGCCCTGGCGCTCCAGTGCGATCGAAACGGCGAAATGCGGAATGCCGTGCAGGAAGTTGGTGGTGCCGTCGAGCGGATCGACGATCCAGCGGTGCGCACCGTCGGTGCCGATGATCTCTTCGCCTTCCTCGCCGAGGAAGCCATAGGTCGGGCGAGCCTTCAGGAGTTCTTCGCGAATGAGCTTTTCGGCCTTACGATCGGCCTGCGAAACATAGTCGCCCGGTCCCTTGAGCGAGACCTGCAGGTTCTGGACTTCGCCGAAATCGCGGGACAACGACTTGCCCGCCTTGAAGGCGGCCTGAACCATGACATTGAGAAGTGCTGAACGGGCCATCTGGCGATCCCTTGAAAAACGAAGGCCGATCGAACGCGTTCGATCGGACGTTGAACCTGCTTGACGAAACATAGGCGCATTGCCGGCCCCAAGGGCAAGCTGCAAACCGTGTTCCGTCGTCAAAAAACCGAGTGAAGTCTCACTCCGCTCGCGCATTGCTGCCACTGTCGTGGCGCCACGAGCAAAACCGCGGCCTCAGAACCACAAAAGCCCCGCGAGTTCAAGCGAAATAGCATTTTTGCCGGCCGACGGCGACGGGATTCCGCCTCGCTCAGCTCCGGCGATACCTGTTGGCCGCACTCAGCGCCTGCTTCTGCTGCTCTTCATTGAGACCGAGGTAGAAGTCCTCGAGCGCATCGTCCTTGAGACCGGCACGGCGTGACAGCACATACCACTTCGCCGCCTCGACCGGGTTGGGCCTCGTGCCGATGGCATTGACATACAGATGCGAGAGACGGTTCTGCGCCACCACGTTGCCGCCCTCTGCCGCCCGGCGCATCCAGCCGAAACCGTCCTCCAGGTTCCGATCACCGGCAATGCCTTCGATCATCCAGATGGCGATGTCCAACTGGGCGGTATCGAAGCCCGCCCGCGCCGCACGGATCAGCCATTCGCGGGCACGCGCCCGCTTGCTTTCCTCGATGCCGTCGACATTGACCAGGATCTGCGACAACGCATATTGCGCGTCGGCAATGCCCTGTTCGGCCGACTTCTCGTAATAGGGCATCGCCAGCTTCAATCCCTTCGGGCCGGGATTGTCGGCAACGAGCGTCTGGCCGTAATTGAACTGTGCCGAGCCATTGCCGAGATCGGCCGCCTTCTTCATCAGCTCTTCGGACTTTTTCCGGTCACGCTTGGCATAGCGCCCCTCCATCAGGATCAGGGCATATTTGAACATCGCCGCCGGGTCGCCTTTTTCCGCCGCCTGGCCGTACCAGAAGGCGGCCTGCTGCGGGTTGCGCACGACGCCAAGCCCCTGCTGCAAGATTTCGGCAATCAGCGTCTGTGCCGCAGGATCGCCGAGCTGCGCCCGTGGCAGCGCCAGATCCATCGCGGTCAGGTAATAGCCGCGCTGAAACGCGCCGTAGGCGTCGTCGACCTTGCCGGCGAAGGGTTTTTCGGCCGGCAGCGCCGGCAATTCGGCGCCCATGCGATCAAAGACACCCACGCCTCCAGATGGCGCCGTGCCGTCCGCCGGCTTCTTGTCCGAAGCCGCGTTCGATTTGTCGCCAGTCTCGGCTCCTTCAGGCATCGCCGCGCCGTTGAAGGGCGTGATGCGGCCACGCTTTTCGACGCCGGCATCGTCGCTTACGGCCGGCTTCTCCTGCGCATGCGCCGGCAGCGCCAGGGCAACGGCCAGGGCGACAAGGGAAAGACCCCTACTCAATCTGGAAGACGGACGGTTCAACATCGAAACGTCTTAATCTTCAAACCGTGGCGCTTTTTCGTCAAGCAACGCGTTGACCGCGGCAACGACGGAGGGCGCCTGTCCTGGCTCACCGAAGACGGCCAGACGAAGCGCCACGAACTCGGCACCGGTCTCCGCCACTGCAAGCGCCGATTGCGGATCGGTGCCGCCCATGACGATGCACGGGATCTCGATCATCGACGCCCACCATTCGGCAAGCGCGAGGTTCTTCGAATGCGCCTCCGGCTTGATGTCGCCGTCGGTCCTGCCGAAGAACACGTAGTCCGGGCGCACTTCGCCGATCTCCAGCGCATGGTGGCGGTCGGCCGCGTTGCCGCCGCCGACGATCAGCTTCGGCGTGTGCTTCTCGACCGCCTCACCGAGCACTTCGGCATTGCCGGCAACATGCAGGCCATCCGCCTTGGCGCGACCGGCAACGCGCGAGTCGCCCGCGATCAGCGCTGCGGCGCCCGCCTCCTGGATGACCGGCACCAGGCGCTCGGCATGCTTCTGGAACTCGCTATCGTCGAGCCCGTATTGCGGCACGATCACCGAGGCGACGTCGCCACCCTTGAGCGCGTCGGCGAGCACCTTGGCACGTTCCGCCGCATCGGGCATGTCGGGCGCGATCAGCACCAGGCGGCAGCGTTCTGTTGTCATGCTCAGATATCCATTTCCGGCTGTGCCGCGTAAGCCGCGAAACCAGCGCTCGATTTCATTTCCGAAAACCGATAGACGGAGACTGCAAAAGGATCAACAGCCACCCATGCTTCCGGATCTCGACTTCTACCTTATCGCCATCCCGGCCGTTCTGCTTGTCGGCCTCAGCAAGGGCGGCATGGGGGAAGCACTTTCGCTCATGGGTGTACCGATCTTGTCGATGGCGGTGTCGCCCGTCCAGGCCGCCGCCCTTCTCCTGCCGATCCTGATCGCGATGGATCTTGTATCGCTCTGGATGTGGCGCAAGCATGGCGACCGCAAGACCCTTTTCATGCTTTTGCCCGGCGCCATTGCCGGCATCGTCATCGGCTGGGCAACCTCCGCCTATGTCTCGCGTGACCTGCTCCGCCTGATCATCGGCCTGATCACCGTGCTCTTCGTGCTTCGCTACGTCTACAACATCTGGCGCATGCGCCTCGGCATCACCATCGCGCCGAAGACGCAGCGGGCCGGGCCGGCGGCGCTTTGGGGCTCGTTCGCCGGCTATGGCAGCTTCGTTGCGCATGCCGGCGGCCCGCCCTTCCAGATCTACGCGCTGCCACTGCAGCTCGACCCGCGCGAATATACCGGCACGATCGTGCGCTTCTTCGCGATCCTGAACGCGGTGAAGCTCATTCCCTATTTCGCGCTCGGGCAACTCGACCTCAGCAACCTGAAAATCTCGGCGACACTCTTTCCGCTGGCGATCGTCGCGACCGTGTGCGGCGCCTTTATCGTTCGCCGCATGAAGCCGCAGATCTTCTACCCCTTCATGTATAGCATGGCCTTCATCGCGGGCTCGAAGCTGCTCTGGGACGGTATCGTCGGCCTCGCTGCGGGCGGCTGAGCCGCCACCCAAGTATTACGGAAATATTGCAAAGCAAAATTAGCGTTTCGCACCGCACAAAATTCTTGCTGCCTTGCAAAAATTCGCCTAACGTCCGCCCATGACGATCGCGGACCCTTTCGATGCCATTGCGGACCCGAACCGGCGCCACCTGCTGGAGGAATTGCGGCGCGCGCCGAAAACCGTGAACGAACTGGCCGAAGGCTTGCCGATCAGCCGTCCGGCCGTATCGCAGCACCTGAAAGCCTTGCTGGACTGCAATTTGGTCTCGGTCTCGGCGAGCGGCACGCGGCGGATCTATGCGATCAACCGGCCGGGGTTTGACCGCCTCAACCTCTGGCTCGACCAGTTCTGGTCTTGAGCTTGGAAGCGACGAGCCGGAAAACAAGAGGACCGGGCGTCAAGCCCGGCCCGAAATTCCGTATATTCCACTGTGGGGGATTGGTTCTAAACCTTGTTGCGCCTACTCAGAGGGGAGATGGCGCTTCCCGATGGTTCTGGGAAATACCGTTGATAATCAGTGAGTCGAGGAGCGAAGCCTTTCGATTTCGTCCTTGATGCGCAGCTTCCTTCGCTTGATATCGGTAATCAGTTCGTCTTCCACGGACGGCTGATTCATCGCTACGTGGAGCTCCTGCTCCAGGGCGCCATGTTTTTTCTCAAGCGTTGCAAGATGAGCCTCAACAGTCATTTGGCAGTCCCTTCCTTTTGCTTGCATCCGGCACGCAAATGCCGGATGTTTCATGGTTGTAACCTTACTACTGTGCCATGCCATTTTTCATTTGTCGAAGGCGAAATGATGACGAGGGATAACTTCCCGTTACCGCCCAAGATGTGATAGAGCGGCGCATGAAATTCCGGTTCGAGGAGGACTTCGCAACCGGGCTGATGGGGATCGCTTTGCATGCCGGACCAGGACCAGGCCGAACTCAGACTGACCGCCGCGCGGCTGAGGCAGGAACATGAAGACTATGATGCTGCCATCAACGCCATGATCGAGACCGGCTGCGACGCGCTCAGAGTGCAGCGCATGAAGAAGAAGAAGCTGGCGATCAAGGACAAGATCAGCAAGATCGAAGACCAGATCATTCCCGATATCATCGCCTGAACGCGGAACAGGACAGACGTGATCGACACCACGACCCCACCCGTCGCCATCATCATGGGAAGCCAGTCGGACTGGGAGACGATGAAGAACGCCGCCGATACGCTCGACGCGCTCGACATTCCCTATGAGGCACGCATCGTTTCGGCCCATCGCACGCCCGATCGGCTGGTCAGCTTCGCCAAGGGCGCCCGCGACGAGGGCTTCAAGATCATCATCGCCGGTGCCGGAGGTGCTGCGCACCTGCCCGGCATGTGTGCCTCGATGACGCCGCTGCCGGTCTTCGGCGTCCCCGTGCAGTCGAAGGCGCTTTCCGGCCAGGACAGCCTGCTGTCGATTGTCCAGATGCCGGCCGGCATCCCGGTCGGAACGCTGGCGATCGGCCGTGCCGGTGCCGTCAACGCAGCCCTCCTTGCCGCAGCCGTCCTTGCGCTTGGCGACGAGGACCTCGCCGACCGGCTCGACCACTGGCGCGAACAGCAGACCATTGCCGTTGCCGAGTATCCGGTGGACGAGGCATGACCACCATCGGCATTATCGGCGGCGGCCAGCTCGGCCGCATGCTGGCGATGGCAGCCGCCCGACTGAACTTCCGCACGGTCATCCTCGAGCCGCAGGTCGACTGTCCGGCTGCCCAGGTCGCAAACGACCAGATCGTCGCTGCCTATGACGACGAAGCCGCGCTCGGAAAGCTTGCTGAAGTCAGCGACATCATCACCTACGAATTCGAGAACGTTCCGGTCGCGGCTGCCGAGCGACTGGCGGCAAAACGCCCCGTCTTCCCGCCACCGAAAGCGCTGGAAGTCGCGCAGGACCGCCTCACCGAGAAGCGCTTCATCAACGGCTGCGGCATTGCCACGGCGCGCTTCCATGCCGTCGACAGCCAGGCCGACCTTGAAGCGGCCCTTGCGGATTTCGGCGGGACCGGCGTGCTGAAAACCCGTCGCCTCGGCTATGACGGCAAGGGACAGCGCGTCTTCCGCTCGACGGCAGACAGCCCGGCGGGCGCTTTCGCAGCACTCGGCGGCGTACCGCTGATCCTCGAAAGCTTCGTGCCCTTCGAGCGCGAAATCTCGATCATCGCCGCCCGCGCACCCGATGGCGCCGTTGCCTGTTTCGATCCGGCGGAAAACGTGCATCGCAACGGCATCCTCCATACCTCGACGGTCCCGGCAGAGATCGGTGCTGCGACCGGCGCAGCGGCACGGGTTGCAGCCAAGGCGATCCTCGATGCGCTCGGCTATGTCGGCGTCATCGGCGTCGAGTTCTTTGTGCTCGCCGACGGCAGCCTGATCGTCAACGAGATGGCGCCCCGCGTGCACAATTCCGGCCACTGGACGGAAGCTGCCTGCGTCGTCTCGCAGTTCGAGCAGCATATCCGTGCCGTCGCCGGACTGCCGCTCGGCAATCCGCGTCGCCATTCGGACTGCGTCATGCAGAACCTGATCGGCGACGACCTCGACACGGTCCCCACATGGCTTGCCGAGGATGACGTGCTGGTGCACCTCTACGGCAAGACCGAGGCCCGCGCCGGCCGCAAAATGGGCCACGTCACGCGGCTCGTCCGCGGCTGAGGACCATAGAAATGCGGGGCAAGACACCAAAATGGGGCGTCTTGTGGTTGACACACCAGGGGTGACACGGTATTTGCCATCCCACCTTAAAGGAGCGCGCTCACGGGCGCGCTTTTGATTGTTAGAGATACCGGGCGAATTTTCATTCCCCGAAACCTGCGGATCAGGAAAATGAAGATCAAGAATTCGCTCAAGTCGCTCAAGACCCGCCACCGCGAAAACCGTCTGGTTCGTCGCAAGGGCCGCATCTATATCATCAACAAGTCCAACCCGCGCTTCAAGGCTCGTCAGGGCTGAGACCCGACAGGGGACTTGGGGACAGCGCTCAAGCGATGTCCCAGAATTGATTTTGAAGTTATTCCGTGGCGAGCTAACATGCTCGCCATGCGAGTTTTTATACCCTTGATTCTGGCGTGTTCCGCCCTGCTCGCCACCTCCACGGGAGCTGGCAATGTTTCCTTCGCGGCGGAAGCCTCGACCCAACCGGAAGCAACCAGCCTCACCACCCCGAAGCAGCGCCTCGACACCCTGTTCGCCGACCTGAAAAAGGAACGCGACCCCGACAAGGCACGCGAGCTCTCCAACCAGATCCGCATCGAGTGGCAGGATTCCGGCAGCGCCACCGTCAACCTGCTGATGCAATGGGCCGACAAGGCGATCACCGACAACAAGCAGCCGGCCGCTCTCGATATCCTCGACCAGGTTATCGCCCTTGCACCCAATTATGTCGAAGGCTGGAACCGCCGCGCGACACTGCATTACGCGATGGGCAACTACCGGAAATCCATGTCGGACATCAATCGCGTGCTGTCGATCGAGCCCCGCCACTTTGGCGCACTTGCCGGCATGGCGGCAATCCTCGGCGCCTCCGGCAAGGATGAGCTTGCCATGCGTGCCTGGGAACAGTTCCTGGACATTTATCCCGCCGATCGCAAGGCGCAGGAACAACTGGGCGAACTTGCCGAGAAACTCGCCGGCAGCAAGACCTGACAACGCGCGTTCCAGTCGATTGCCAAGCCCGCCAACGCCCATCCCCTCCGACAGGACGTCGCTTCTGAAGATCGCGACAGCCGCGCGCCATTTCATCGAACCGATCTGGATGGAATGGCATCGTCACGCCGGCGCGGACCGCCCCACGATCGCCTCGCAAGGCACCTGCGGCCGCACGAGCCTGTTCCTGCAGCGCGTCTTGAGCACCCAAGGCTTCAGCGCCGACTGGGTCTGCGGAACGCCGCGCAGCGGGCCGTTGGAGCCTGAAATCGGACCGTTCGGCTTCAACTGCGGGAAGAGCTGGCAAAGCCACGCCTGGGTCGAATGCGGCGATTTCATCGTCGACATCACAGCCGATCAATTCGGCGCGCCTCCGGTCCTCGTTGTCGATCGCACGGACAACCGCTACAACAAAGGCAACCGGGATGGGGCGCTGCCAGAGTTCGTGCTGGCCCGCCGGCGCGCCGTGGACGACATCTGGCCGCAATGGCAAAGAATAAGTGCCGGTGGCCCCAAGGGTTCGCTTACGCCTTGAAAGCCGGGCGCCGGAAGACAAATAGAGACTATGTTCCCAGTTGCGCTCCTGTCCCTTGCACTGATACTCGCCGGCGTCGCCTACAGCCTCTGGCACGCGCGTAGCTTCGCCCGGCGCTTTCCCAATGTCGGCGAACTGATCGACATCGGCGGCTACCGCATGAACAGCGTGCACCTGCCCGCCGGCGGACAAGCCGACCTCTTGCCCGTCGTCTTCATCCATGGCGCCAGCGGCAACCTGCTCGACCAGCTGCATGCCTTCGCACCGGCCCTTGACGGCCGCGCCGAGATGCTGTTCGTGGATCGCCCGGGCCACGGCTACTCGGAGCGCGGCGGGCCGGAAAACGACCTGCCGGACGGTCAGGCGGATGCGATCGCAAAGCTGATGGACAAGCGCGGCATCCGTCGCGCCGTGATCGTCGGCCACTCCTTCGGCGGCGCGATTGCAGCGAGCTTCGCCCTCAACCACCCGGACAAAACCGCCGGCCTCGTCCTGCTGGCGCCGGCGACCCATCCCTGGCCCGGCGGTATCGACTGGTATTACCGCCTGACGGCCCTGCCCTTCGTCGGCTGGCTCTTCGCCCACACGCTGGTGACGCCGCTCGGGCAGCGGCGCATCGAGGGCGGCACGCACTCGATCTTTTCGCCCAATCCACGGCCGGCCGACTACATCGACAAGACCGGCCCGCATCTCGTGCTGCGTCCCTCGGCCTTCCTCAGCAATGCCCGCGACATCGCCAACCTGCACGCCTATCTGACCGCGACCGCGCCGCGCTACCGGGAGATCGCCGCACCGACGGTGATCATCACCGGCGACAGCGATGGCATCGTGCTGGCCGATATCCACTCACGCGGGCTGGCGCGCGATATCCCCGGCGCCGAGTTGCTCTGGATCGGCAATCTCGGCCATAAGCCCGACTATGTGGTCACCGATGTCATCGTCGCCGCGGTGGAGAAGCTGGCCGGCAAGCCCGGGGATCTGGATGCGGCAGTAAAGCGCGCCGAAGAAAGACTTGCCGCCGCCAAGGCACCCTGATCGCGCCAGGCCATCCGGTGGGGCCGCACCTCATCTGGCAGCCTTTGTCGGCGCGCCCGTTATCCCGCAGCTGCCATCATCAACAAAACACGAAACCCCAGGAGCGGATCAGCGCTCCTGGGGTTTCGTTGCAGTCCGAAAAAGAGAGCGGGCGTCAGACGCCGCTCATGCCGTCCGAGCCGATATAGGCGATACGCAGCATGTTGGTCGCGCCCGGGGTACCGAGCGGCACGCCGGCCGAAATGATGATGCGTTCACCCGGCTTGCCGAAGCCTTCCGAGGCAACGATGCGGCATGCGCGGTTGACCATGTCGTCGAGGTCTGTCGCATCCTCGGTGACGACGCAATGCAGGCCCCAGACGACCGAAAGGCGGCGCGCCGTCTGCACGATCGGCGACAGCGCGATGATCGGCACCTGCGGCCGCTCGCGGGCGGCGCGCAGACCCGTCGTACCCGACGAGGTGTAGCAGACGATGGCAGAGAGCCGCAGCGTCTCGGCGATCTGGTGGGCCGCAAGCGAAATCGCGTCGGCACCGGTGGCTTCCGGCGGCGTGCGCTGCGCGTAGATGATGCTGGAATAATGCGGGTCGCGCTCGACGTTGCTGGCGATCGACGCCATGGTCGAAACGGCTTCCACCGGATATTCGCCCGAGGCCGATTCTGCCGAAAGCATGACGGCGTCCGCACCTTCGAAGACGGCTGTCGCGACGTCGGAGACTTCGGCGCGCGTCGGGACCGGAGCCGAAATCATCGATTCCAGCATCTGGGTGGCGACCACTACCGGCTTGCCGGCGCGGCGACATGCGCGCGTCAGCTGCTTCTGCAGGCCCGGCACCGATTCCAGCGGCATCTCGACGCCGAGGTCACCGCGGGCAACCATCAGCGCGTCCGAGAGTTCGATGATCTCGTCGATCCGGTCCAATGCCTGTGGCTTCTCGATCTTCGACATGAGGCCGACGCGGCCGCGGGCGATCTTGCGAACTTCGGCCAGGTCTTCCGGGCGCTGCACGAAGGAGAGCGCCACCCAGTCGAATTCACCGGTCGCCAGAACGGCGTCGAGGTCGGCACGGTCCTTGTCGGTCAGCACACCGACGGCAAGCAGCGTGTCGGGCAGGCTGACGCCCTTGCGGTCGGAGATCTTGGTGCCGGCGACAACGGTCGTGACGATGCTCTTACCGTCGGTCTTCTCGGCCTTGAGGTGCAGCTTGCCGTCGTCGATCAGCAGGCGATGGCCGGGCTTGACCGCTTCGAGGATCTCCGGATGGGGCAGATAGACACGGGTGTTGTCGCCAGGCTCGTCCTTGTTGTCGAGCGTGAAGGTCTGGCCGACCTTGAGATCGACCTTGCCTTCGGCGAACTTGCCGACACGCAGCTTCGGTCCCTGCAGGTCGCCGAGAATGCCGATCGGCCGGCCGCAGCGCGCCTCGACCGCGCGGATGCGCTGCACCAGGGTGCGCATCACGTCGTGGCTCGCGTGGCTCATATTGATGCGGAACAGATCGGCCCCGGCCTCGTGCAGCTTCTGGATCATCTGCTCGTCCGAAGACGCCGGTCCGAGCGTTGCGAGGATTTTGACTTTTCTGTTCCGCTTCATCAATTCTGGCTTTCCTGCGTGCCGGACGGATCCGAAAGCTGAACCATCCAGCTTCCCTGCCGCCCCGTGTCGTACTCTTTGAATCCCATGCGCTGGAAGCCGCGGGCGAAGCAGTCCTGCACGCCCGTGATTTTGAATTCGTTCTCGGCAACGCACATGTTGACGTCACCGGTCCAGCGGCCGCCACGGGCCGCATCTTCCGCGTAAAGATAATAATATCGTGACTGAAGCTCGCCCTCGATCAGGGTCGCGCAGGTGTTGGCAGGCACCTGCCACCAGCCTTCCGTCATCCAGCCGTCCTTGGCCCGGTAGCCGATGGCCACACCAACCAGGGTCTGGGTGCCGTTGCACACGCGAAAGTCTGCGCGTGCGTCGCTGGCGAAAAGAAATGAGCTTGATGTTGCCAGGAGAAACAGGAGGATGCCTCCCAGTGTCGTCAGCCCCGGCTTCGCTTTGGAAAAAGGATATCTGGACACGGTTTCCGATGGAACTCCGTTTTGATTTGCGTGGCACTTTCTTGCGACGGGCGGCCCCGAAAGTCAACGCAACTCTAATCGATTACAATCGGTAAATTGCTTTCGGATTTCGATAAACAGTTGCGTTTTTCTTGCGATTGACGCCCTCGCGTGCGATCAGCGAGACGGGGTGCTGAAACGGACTGGAGCGGCATGCAACACTATTCCCCCTATGAGATCATCGAAGCCAAGCCCACAACCGGGCTCGTGCTCCTTGCCGACCACGCCATGAACCGGCTGCCCGCCGAATATGGCAGCCTCGGCCTTCCCGCCACAGCCTTCGAGCGGCACATCGCTTACGACATCGGCGTCGAAGCGCTCGTGCGGCGCCTGTCGGCAATGCTCGATGCGCCCGCCGTTCTCGGCTGCTTCTCGCGCCTGCTGATCGATCCCAATCGCGGTGAGGACGACCCGACGCTGATCATGCGGATTTCCGACGGAGCAATCATTCCGGGAAACCACCCCATCACCGAGCAGGAGTGGGAAAACCGGCTGAACCGGTTCCATCGGCCCTACCATCGCGCCGTCTCCGAGACCATTGGGCGAAGCGCCGCGGCACATGGCGCAGCACCAGTTGTCATCTCCATCCATTCCTTCACGCCGGCCTGGAAGGGGGTTGCCCGCCCCTGGCACGCCGCCGTCCTGTGGGACAGCGATCCCCGTGCCGTGCTGCCGCTGATCGACAAGCTCGAGGCGCCGGGCGATATCGTCGTCGGCAACAATGAACCCTATGACGGAGCGTTGCGTGGCGATACGATGTTCCGGCATTGCATGGTGCCGGGCATTGCGCATGCGCTGATCGAGGTGCGGCAGGACCTGATCGCCGACGCTGAAGGCGTTACCGCCTGGGCCGAGCGACTGGCGCCGATCCTGGCAAGCCTCAATGCCATGCCGGAGCTGCATCGCTATGAGCGCCACGTCTCGCGCACCGGCGCCTATGATGAAAAGGACGAGCGACCATGACCGAACTGACCCCGGAGCAACAGATCGCCTTCGAGTCCGCCGCCTTTCGCCGGCTGGTCAATCATCTGCGCGAGCGCGGCGACGTCCAGAACATCGACCTGATGAACCTCGCCGGCTTCTGCCGCAACTGCCTGTCCAATTGGTATCGCGAAGCCGCCGAACAGGCGGGCGTTCCGCTTGCCAAGGAGGAATCGCGCGAGATCATCTACGGCATGCCCTACGAGGAATGGCGCGAGCGCAACCAGAGGGAAGCATCCGCAGAACAAAAGGCGGCGTTCGAGCTCAACCGGCCCAAAGCTGAGTGAGGAAAGGCGTGTGCGGGTTTCCGCGGCATTCCACTCTAACTCGTAAGCCGCTTGAAAATGATGGCTGGATCGAGCCGACGCAAACCGTCGTGATCAAAGGAATAAGGGTCGTTTCGCCCGCCTCTGCCACGGAAATGACCGCGTTGTTGCGCAATCACCCTTGACCTTGGCGGCCGTTCGCGGCACGTCACGGCACCCAAGAAATTCCATTCCCCCTATCAAGGAGAAGACCATGTCGGATGCTCACGGCGTCGCACGCGATCAGCTTCGTGCTTTCATCGAACGGATTGAACGCCTGGAAGAAGAAAAGAAGACCATCGCCGACGACATCAAGGACGTCTATGGCGAAGCCAAGTCCACAGGTTTCGACGCCAAGATCCTGCGCAAGGTCATTTCGATTCGCAAGCAGGACCACGACGAGCGCATGGAACAGGAAGCGATCCTCGACACCTACCTCCAGGCGCTCGGCATGGTGCCGGCAGCCGACGAGGAATAAGCGAGCCTTTTTGAAGGCCGCCTGTCGGCGGCCTTCGCCTTCCGCACGTGAACGCCGGCAGCAGAGGCTCTCAATGCAGCCGGGAGCCGACATAAGGCGAAGACAGAATGCAGATACGAAAAAGCCCGCCAGGTCGGCGGGCTTTTTCGTGTCTAGGGTTTGGTGGAAGCTCAGTTGGTGCTGAACTTCTTCACTTCCATGAAGTTGACGGCATTGCCGCTGAACCGGGCCGTGTCGACGTTTGGTCCGGCGCTGCTGGAGAAGCCGGCAGCATAGACCGTCGTCGGAGCAGTACGCAGTGACTTGCTGACGAAGCGCGGCGCCTTCACCGGCTTGGAAAGCGTTGCGACGCGGCCGGTCGAAAGCGCCCATTCGGAAATGATCTTCTGGGTCAGCTTCGGCTCGGCGCGCACCGACGAGCGGGTCGCGGCATCGGCGTCGTTCTTCTTCGGTCGACCGCCCTTGGCCGGAGCTTCCGCCTGCGTGTCGAAGGCGCTGTCGAAGATCGCGGCGCGCGCATTTGTACCCGACTGCGGCGCATAGGCTGCCATCTCGATCGGCTGCGGCTGGGCAACCGGCTGACGTTCAGCTGGCGTCGGCTGGGCAAGCGCGACACGGGTCTTGGCTTCGGCCGCCACGTCGCGCGGCGGTTCGGCGGATGCCACGACCGGGCGCTCCGCGAAGGAGGGGATCACGACCTGTGCATCGGCAACGGCGGCAAGCGCCGCGTCACCCGCGGGGCGCACGGCCGGAACCGGCACGAAACCGAGCGCCTGCATGTCCGGTTCGGCATCGGCGGATGCGACGAGCGTGTTCATGTCGCGGCGGTCAAGCATTTGCGGCACAGGAACCTTCATCGAGCCGAGGTCGGCAAACTCGCTCGGCATTTCCGAGGTTGGCGGCAGGGCGGCAGCAAGGGCTTCCTGCGCCGGGTTCTTCTCCGGCGCCACCAGGGCGACGGCTACGCCACCATCGGCAGGCGCTTGCTTGAAGGCAGGCCGCACCGCTGGGACCGGCGCATTGATGTTCTGTTCGGCAGCAACCGTCGGCTCGGCGGCGACAGAACCGGCGACGCCGGGCAGCGCTTCCTGAGCGGCGGGCGCGGCAGCCGTCTGCACCTTGGCAGCAGGAGCTGCGCCACCTTCATCGTCGGCACCAGGGCCGGCTGCGATTGCCGAGGGTTCTTCATCCTCATCACCGCCGCCGCCAAAGAGCATGGCGAACAGGTTGCCGCGGCGCTTGCCGCTCGCCGTATCGCCCGGGCCCGTATCGCCGCCACCAGCGACCTGGATCGCCGACGCGCCGACGCGACGCTTGTAGTCGGCAACCGCCTGGTCATAACCCGGAAGCGGCTTGCCGTCGGACGGCAGATGCATGGTCTTGCCGTCGGGGAAGAGGCGCGCCAATTCGGCACGGCTCATGCGCGGCCAGGCGCGAACGCCACCGACATCCATATGGACGAAAGGCGAGCCGGAAGTCGGATAGTAACCGACGCCGCCCACCTGGAATTTCACGCCGATTTCACGCAGCGTCTTCAGCTTCACATCCGGCAGATAGAAGTCCATCGCCTTGCCGAGCATGTGCTGGCTCTTCTTGGCGACGCCCTTCGAACGCGAACGCAGCATGCCGTTGGTCGCCGGCGAACGATAGGCCGAAACGACGTGGATGTAATCGCGCGATCCGCTCTTCTGGTAGACTTCCCAGACGAGATCGAGCAGGCGCGGGTCCATCTTCGTCGGCTCGTTGCGACGCCAGTCGCGCAGGAAACGGTTGATTTCCTGCAGACCCTTGGCGTCGTAGCGGCCATTGCGCTTGAAGGTGATCTGCGCCTTTTCCTGAGTATGAATGAAATAGAGCTTCAGTGTCCGGGTCTGGCCTGCGGCCTCCACGGGAGGAGCAAAACCAGGCGTAACGAGGGCAGCCGCAAGAGCAACGGATGTCAGAACCTGCGGCACCCGGCGGGTGACCGCCGCGCAGACTCTCGCTAAGGAGCCGAGCGGCTTCTTAAAACCGAACAAATTTGGCATTCAATCCCCGTCCGACGGACAACCGTGCTTCGCTGTCTCAGATGACTGTCAAATAAGGTGACAGCATGGCAAATTTGCCACAGTCGTCACCGCCCCTTATAATATAGTGAATACTTCACTAACAAGGTCTAAACGGCGGTGACTGAATAGCACGGCTAATGAATCGTGAATGCGTCGATTTTATGCCGCCTCTCTCAAAGGGTTATCGGGATCGATGCCATAATCCTTCAGCTTGCGGTAGAGGGTAGACCGGCCGATACCGAGCTTTCGGGCCACCTGACTCATCTGGCCGCGGTAGAATTTCAGCGCAAAACGAATCAATTCCTCCTCGACTTCGGCAAGCTTGCGCACGTCTCCGCCCTCGTCGACGCTGGCGATCGCATTCTCCATGCGCGGGTCGCTGGAGGCTTCAGCCTCCATGGATTTCGCCGCACTCGCGAAGTCTGGATAGCCGCTTGATGCCGTCTCGCCGCCAGCCGGCGCCCGCTCCGGTCCGCCCTCGCCCCAGGAGAAGCCCGAACGATCGGAAACCACGTAGCCGGGTATCTGAGTGGCGATCTGCGGGAAATCCTTCACCGTCAGTTCGTTGCCCTCGGCAAGCACGACGGCGCGGAAGATCGCGTTCTCGAGCTGGCGAATGTTGCCCGGCCAATCATAGGCGGTCAGAAGCGCGAGCGCACCGCTCGATACCGTCAGCGGCTGGTTCAGCCGCTGCTCGGCGGCGAAGCGCTCGACGAAGGAGCGCACCAGCACCGGGATATCTTCCTTGCGTCGGCGAAGCGCCGGAATGGTGATCGGGAAAACATTGAGGCGGTAGTAGAGATCCTCGCGGAACCGCCCTTCGCGCACTTCGTTGATCAGGTCCTTGTTGGTGGCCGAGATCAGCCGCACGTTCACCTTCTGCGGATGGCGCGCGCCGATCGTCTCGACCTCGCCCTGCTGAACCGCGCGCAGCAGCTTCACCTGAACCTCGAGCGGCAAGTCGCCAATCTCGTCGAGGAACAGGGTTCCTCCGTCCGCATCGACGAACTTGCCGGTGTGCTTTTCGGTCGCGCCGGTAAAGGCACCCTTTTCGTGACCGAAGAGAATGCTCTCGACCAGATTGTGCGGGATGGCGCCACAGTTGACGGTGATGAAGGGCTTGCCGACCCTGTCGCTTGCCGACTGGATGGCGCGCGCCACCATTTCCTTGCCGACGCCGGATTCGCCCTCGAGCACGATCGGGATGTTGGACTGCGCGGCGCGGCGCGCAAGGTCGATCACCCGGATCATCGCCGGGCTTGCCGAGACGATATCGTCGAAGCCGACGGCGCCACCGCGCGGACGGCGCGAGGTTTTGACCTTGCCGTCACGGCTTGCCATTTTCAGCGCATTGCTGATGGCCACGGACAGCCGTTCCGGAGAGACCGGCTTGACCAGGAAGTCGAAGGCACCGGCCTGCATCGCGTGCACCACGGTCTCGATGCCGCCCTGTCCGGTCTGGACGATGACCGGCGTATCGACGCCGCGCTCGGCCAGCGCTTCGAGGAAGCCGTGGCCGTTCATTTCCGGCATCAGGAGATCGAGAAGGATGACATTGATCATGCCGCCCTTGCGCTCCAGCAGTTCCAGACCGCTGCGGCCGTTATCGGCGAGATGCGCCACATGACCGAGACGCTCGATCATGTTCGTCAGCAACCGGCGCTGCACCGGATCGTCATCAATGACCAGAATGTGTGATGTCACGGAAGCCTCCTGCTCTGGACACGCGGTACTCTTTGGCCAACCTCATGTGCCAAATCACGTCAGGCATCTGTGCCATAAAGGGCTGAACATCATGTTTTGAGAAATGCTTGCATTTTATCCATTGCCGGCGATAGCAATGGGGCCCATATCGCTGCCTCTTCCTGTCACGAACGAGAGAAATCCGACGATGACCTTCCGCCCCTTCGCCCCCGAGCAATTTGTTGTCCGCGCCGCCGCCGGCCAGAGCCATGGCGCCGCTGCCGACCTCGGTGACCTGCCCTCCTGGCGGCTGGAGGATCTTTATGCCTCCGCTTCCTCGGATGCGTTTCGCAACGATATGAAGAAGGCCGATGCCGACGCGATCGCCTTCGAGACCAAGTGGAAGGGCAAGCTGGCCGAAGCGGCGACGCAGAGCGGCGAAGCCGGCATCGGCGCTGCCGTGCGGGAATTCGAAGCGCTCGAAGACATCATGGGCCGCATCGCGTCGTTTGCGGGCCTCACCTATTTTTCGGACACGTCCAAGCCAGAGAATGGCAAGCTCTACGGCGATGTGCAGTCGAAGCTCACCGACATGTCGGCGCATCTCCTGTTCTTCTCCCTGGAGCTGAACCGGATCGACGACGCGATCCTCGACAAGGCACTCGAAACAGACGCGCTCGCCGCCCATTACAAGCCCTGGCTGACCGACCTGCGCATGGACAAGCCCTATCAGCTCGACGACAAGCTGGAGCAGCTTTTCCTGGAAAAATCGATGACCGGTGCCGCCGCCTTCAACCGGCTGTTCGACGAGACTATGGCAAGCCTCACCTTCACTGTCGACGGTGAAGCGCTGCCGCTCGAGGTCACCCTCAACCTGCTGCAGGACCCGTCGAGCGACGTTCGCAAGAAGGCAGCGATGGCGCTGGCGGAAACCTTCAAGGCCAATATCCGCACCTTCACTCTGATCACCAACACGCTCGCCAAGGACAAGGAAATCTCCGACCGCTGGCGCGGCTTCAAGGATATTGCCGACAGCCGGCATCTGGCCAACCGCGTCGAGCGCGAGGTCGTCGATGCACTCGCCGAAGCGGTCAAGTCCGCCTATCCGCGCCTGTCGCACCGCTACTATTCGCTGAAGGCAAAGTGGCTCGGCATGGAGCAGATGGATTTCTGGGACCGCAACGCGCCGCTGCCGGAAACGCCGAACGCGCTGATCTCCTGGGACGAGGCCAAGGACACGGTGCTCTCCGCCTATAATGCCTTCGCGCCGGAAATGGCTGATATCGCCCGCCGTTTCTTCGACGAGCGCTGGATCGACGCGCCGGTGCGGCCCGGCAAGGCGCCGGGCGCCTTCGCCCACCCGACGGTGCCGTCGGCTCACCCCTATGTGCTCGTCAACTACATGGGCAAGCCGCGCGACGTGATGACGCTCGCCCACGAGCTCGGCCACGGCGTGCACCAGGTGCTTGCCGGCGGACAGGGCGCGTTGATGGCCTCGACGCCGCTGACGCTCGCCGAAACCGCGTCTGTCTTCGGCGAGATGCTGACCTTCCGCGCGCTTCTCGACCAGACGAAGGACAAGCGCGAGCGCAAGGCCATGCTCTCCCAGAAGGTAGAGGACATGATCAACACGGTCGTGCGCCAGATCGCCTTCTACGAGTTCGAGCGCAAGGTGCACACCGCGCGGAAGGAAGGCGAGCTGACGGCCGACGATATCGGTAAGCTGTGGCTGTCGGTGCAGAACGAGAGCCTTGGCCCGGCCATCCGGATTTCCGAAGGCTACGAGACCTACTGGGCCTATATCCCGCACTTCATCCATTCGCCCTTCTACGTCTATGCCTATGCCTTCGGCGACTGCCTGGTGAACTCGCTCTACGCGGTCTACCAGAACGCCGAACAGGGCTTCCAGGACAAGTACTTCGAGCTTCTGAAGGCCGGCGGCACCAAGCACCATTCCGAACTGCTCGCCCCCTTCGGCCTCGATGCCACCGATCCGTCGTTCTGGGCACAGGGACTGTCGATGATCGAAGGGCTCATCGACGAACTCGAAGCGCTTGATAAGGCCTGATCCGGACAAGGGTCCGGATCGCGGCGCGATCGACAAGACGACTTTATGAACGACACTGCACCCTATGTGCTGTTCCGGGACGACAGCGAAAGCCGCACCACGGTTTTCGCATCGCCTTCGCGCGTCATAACGGCCCGCACGAAGGCCGAATTTGTCCGCGGCCTTGCCGCGCTTGAACGCGCGCACAAATCAGGCAAATGGATTGCCGGCTTCATATCCTATGAGGCCGGCCATCTCTTCGAGGAGAAGCTCGAAGGCTTTGCCGAGGAAAATCGCAAGACGCCGCTGATGTCATTCGGCATCTTCGATGCGCCGAGCGAGGATCATCCCCTCGCCGAGCCGCAGCGGCGAACCGAGAACGAACCCTTCTTGAGCGAACCGCGCGCCAGCTGGGATTTCGATACCTACCGCGAACGTTTCGACCGCCTGCACCTGCATCTGCGAAAGGGCGATTGTTACCAGGCAAACCTGACGATGCCGATCCATGCCCGCTGGTCCGGCGACCCGCGCGCAGCTTTCTGGTCGCTGATCGACCGACAGCCGGTCAAATACGGCGCGCTCGTCGCGCTCGACGGACCAGTGCTCCTGTCGCGTTCGCCGGAGCTTTTCTTCCGTGTCGATGCGGACGGCTGGATCGAGACCCACCCGATGAAGGGCACGGCCAAGCGCGGCGCGTCGGCGCTGGAAGACGCCGAGATCATCGCCGCCATGCGCGCCGACGAAAAGACCCAGGCCGAAAACCGTATGATCGTCGATCTCCTGCGCAATGACATCTCGCGCATCACCGAGGTCGGCACGCTTGATGTCCCCAAGCTCTTCGACATCGAGACTTACCCGACCGTGCACCAGATGGTGAGCCACGTCCGAGCAAAGCTCCTGCCCGAGATCAGCCTCACGGATATTTTCACGGCGCTCTTCCCCTGCGGCTCGATCACCGGGGCGCCGAAGATGCGCGCCATGGAAATCCTGCACGACCTGGAAGACGGTCCCCGCGACGCCTATTGCGGCGCCATCGGTTTCATCGCCCCAAACGGCGTGATGCGCTTCAGCGTCGCGATCCGGACGATATCGCTCTTCGAAAATGGCGATGCCGTCTTTAATGTCGGCGGCGGCATCGTCTTCGACAGCACCGCCCAGTCCGAATACGAAGAGTGCCTCCTGAAGGCCCGCTTTGCCGTTGGCGACGACAGGATCGCGCTCGGCGAAGGCGATGTCGCGCCCGCCGACGACGCGGTCGTCCGATGACGGATTTCTCGCTGATCGAAACCCTGCGCTACGAGCCCGAAGCCGGTTTCATCCGCCTGCGTCTGCACCTCGCCCGGCTGGTCCGGTCCGCCCGCCGTCTCGGCATCACGGGCGCCGATGGCGCGCAGGCCGCGCTGCTTGCAGCGGTCAAGGCCGGCGATGGCGGCGCCGCGCTTCGCGTTCGCCTCGAGCTCTTCCCGGACGGCCATATCGAGGTGAAGACCGCCTCCTTCGCTCCGCTCCCCCAAGATACGGTCTGGCGGGTACGGGTTGCCAGCACCCGGCTCAAGTCGGGCGATCCGCTGCTGCGCTACAAGACCAGTCGCCGCGCCGCCTATGAGGCAGCCCGCGGCGAGTTCGGCCCGAGCGAGGCCGACGAAGTTCTGCTTCTGAACGAGAAGGATGAGGTCTGCGAAGGCACGATCACCTCCGTCTTCCTCGACGACGGCAGCGGCATCCTCAAGACGCCGCCGATCGCCTGCGGCCTGCTTGCCGGCGTGCTGCGTACCGAGCTCATATGCCAGCGCCGCGCGCGAGTTGCGCGGCTTTCGCTTAACGACCTCGCCCGCGGCGACGTTTATTTCGGCAACTCGCTACGGGGCCTGATCCGGGTGAACCTCCTGGTCTGAGCCGGGAAGCGTGTGGCGCCTGACCTGGTCCCGTCCATCGCGCTTGGCGAGATAGAGCGCCTGATCGGCGCGTGCATAGAGGTCGCTGACCGTGTCCCCGTCGCGATACTCCGCAACCCCGACCGAACAGGTGTAGAAGAACTCCGGGATGTTCTCGAGCGGTCGGGAATTGCGCACCCGTTCGAGCAGACGATCGAGAATGCGGTGGCCCTCGCTGATGGTGGTATCAGGCAGGATGAGCATGAATTCCTCGCCGCCAATCCGGCCGAAGCAGTCCGAACGGCGCACGAACTCCTGCATCTGGCGCGCAAAGTCGAGTAAAACCTCGTCGCCGCGCTGGTGACCGTGGCGGTCATTGATCGCCTTGAAGTAATCGATATCGATGATCGCGACACAGCCCCACATATGCGGGTTCTCGGCGCAGTTGGCGATGAACTCGGTGAGACGCCCCATCGTGTAGCGGCGGTTGGGCACGCTCGTCAGCTCGTCGACCTGGGCGGCCCGAAGCGCAAAGTCGCGGTCCTGGCGCAGTTCCCGTTCTTCCGCATGGATCGTCGTCACGTCGACGGCGATGCACAGCATGCAGCCATCCGCATCCACCGTCTCCGTCATCCACAGCCAGCGACCGTCGTGCAGGTCCGTTTCCATGGCGCGGAACGGCACCTTGCCGCGCCGGTGCAATGTCGAGGCGATCCAGGCATCGATATCTTCCGACTTCAGGATGGTGCCCTGTCCGGCGGCATGGTTCCGACGCATGATCTCTTCCCAGGTCGGGCTCTCGTCCGGACCGACATGGTAGGCCGCGCGAAACGCCGGATTGGCGAAGCGCAGTCGATCGTGCTGATCATAAAGTGCGATCAGCACGGGTGTTTTACTCTGTAGGGCCGCAAGAGCCTTGAGATGACTACCGGTCACGGTCTGTCACGCCTCCGGGAACTAATCAATTATGGCGCGAAGCGGATGCTTCTACCGTAGCTATAGCACGAACCGCTTGTGACAAGCGTTTCACCGTGCGAAACGATAGGGAATATGGTTAAATCGCAACCTCGACCGGTCGCTCCGCATGAAGCATACACCTTACGACGGTTCTTCAAAACCTTTCACCATCGGCCTTGCCCAGCTCGACCCCGATCGCTGGATTGAGCCGGACGACCAGCTGCAGCACTATCTCTCCGAAAAGAAGCTGCTGCTTGCGCAAGCGCGCGGTACCGTGTTTGCCGCAGCCGACGGTACGCAGGACGCCCAGCGCGAACTGCTGGGCATTCTGGTCGACTACCTGCCGGCCGCCTACCCAGAGATCTACCGCCGCGACGGCGACAGCATGATCGTCGGCGGCGAGCCCGTGCCACTCGACGGCGATGATCCACTGGCCGTTTCGGGATCGCTTGTCCAGGACGATCTCGCCATCATGCAGAAGACCGGAGACGGCTGGCGTCTCAACGCCGCCTATGTCGCCTTTCCCTCGTCCTGGTCGCTCGCCGAAAAATACGGCCGCACCATGAACGAGATCCATGGCCCCGTCCCGGGTTTCGAGCATGGCACCCGCAATGCCGAACTGATTGCCCGCATGTTCGACAACCTGCCGCCGGGTCGCTTCGTCGAGCGCTTCAACTGGGCGGTCAATGTCGACGGCGCGCTGCACCTGCCGAAATCGAAATCCGAAGGCATCGCCGCCGGTGCGATCGAGATGACCGAGGAGCGGACCTTCATCCGCATCGAACGGCAGACGCTGCGCAAGCTGCCTGAGACCGGTGCGCTCGTCTTCACTATCCGCATCTATTCGGACCCGCTGACGATGCTGCGCAAGCGACCGGATGCCGCGGCGCTGGCCGCGTCCTTCGTCGAGCAGCTGCGCGCCCTGACCTTGCCGCAGGCCGCCTACAAGGGGCTTGTCAGCAAGCGGGACGGGCTGATTGAAGCACTGCTCACGATCGCCGGTTAAGCACAGACGCAAATAGCGGTTGACCCGCCGGCTCTTTATTGTGACAGCAATCTATGCTCTACAGCGCCGCGTGCCCCACGGGCATCGCGGCCGTCGGCACATTCATACGAGCCAGAACAGCGGCCACAGCCGCTTCCTCATGCTTAGTCACCCACCGCCACAGGGAAAGTTTTCTCAGGAGTAAGACAAAAATGGCAGATACCACCTATCCGGTTTATGGCGAGATCACCGGTCCGATCGTGATGATCGGTTTCGGTTCGATCGGTCGCGGCACCTTGCCGCTGATCGAGCGCCACTTCAAATACGACAAGAACCGGTTGATCGTGGTCGAGCCCCGTGAGGATGCTGCCGACAACGAGATCTTCGAACGCCATGGCGTTCGTCACGTTCGCGCGCATGTGACCAAGGACAACTACAAGGAACTGCTGAAGCCGCTTCTGACCGAAGGCGAAGGCCAGGGCTTCTGCGTCAACCTGTCGGTCGACACCGGCTCGCTTGACCTGATGAAGATGTGCCGCAAGCTCGACGTGCTCTACGTCGACACGGTCGTCGAGCCGTGGCTCGGCTTCTACTTCGACGCCGAAATGGACAATTCCGAGCGCACCAACTATGCGCTGCGCGAAACCGTGCGCAAGGAAAAGGAAAAGAACCCGGGCGGCACGACCGCGGTTTCCACCTGCGGCGCCAACCCCGGCATGGTCTCCTGGTTCGTCAAGCAGGGCCTCCTCAACCTCGCCAACGACCTTGGCGTGAAGTTCGAAGAGCCGCATCAGGACGACCGCGAAGGCTGGGCCAAGCTGATGAAGAAGGTCGGCGTCAAGGGCGTGCACATCGCCGAGCGCGACACCCAGCGCACCAAGAACCCGAAGCCGTTCAACACCTTCTGGAACACCTGGTCGGTCGAAGGCTTCATCTCGGAAGGCCTGCAGCCGGCCGAACTCGGCTGGGGCACCCATGAAAACTGGATGCCGAAGAACGCCAAGAAGCACAAGAAGGGTTGCAAGGCAGCGATCTATCTGGAGCAGCCGGGCGCCAACACCCGCGTGCGCAGCTGGTGCCCGACCCCCGGCCCGCAGTATGGCTTCCTCGTGACCCACAACGAGGCGATCTCGATCGCCGACTTCTTCACGGTTCGCGACAAGGAAGGCGAAGTCACCTATCGCCCGACCTGCCACTACGCCTACCATCCGGCCAACGACGCCGTTCTGTCGCTGCACGAAATGTTCGGCAACGGCGGCAATGCCCAGCCGGTGCACCACGTCCTTGACGAAAAGGAACTGGTCGACGGCGTCGACGAACTCGGCGTGCTGCTCTACGGCCACGACAAGAACGCCTACTGGTTCGGCTCGCGCCTGTCGCTCGAAGAAACCCGCCGCATCGCGCCTTACCAGAACGCGACCGGTCTGCAGGTCACTTCGGCCGTTCTCGCCGGCATGGTCTGGGCTCTCGAGAACCCGAAGGCCGGCATCGTCGAAGCCGACGAGATGGACTACAAGCGTTGCCTCGAAGTCCAACTGCCCTACCTCGGCCCGGTCGAAGGTCACTACACCGACTGGACCCCGCTCGACGGTCGCCCGGGCCTGTTCCCGGAAGACATCGACACCAAGGATCCGTGGCAGTTCAAGAACATCCTCGTTCGCTAAGCTGCTGAGACGTAAGCGCATCCGGCCCGGGACACGAACGTGCCCCGGGCCTTTTCATCTCTGGCGGAAAAGCCCGAGGCCGCGGCCTGCCGCTCTTGCTTTCAACTCATGATCGCGGCATGGTCTGCCGGAATGAAACAATCCGCTCGACCCAAACGCGGGGGAAATCGCCTATGAAGCCATTCGCCGTTCTGACCCTAATCGCAACCGCGGCCGCGCTTGCCTCCTGCCAGTCGTCGCCACGGATCATCGATGAGGGTGGGCAGCCGGCACGCCAGGCTTCGGGCGTCGAGGGCTCCTGGGTAGACCCGAACGGTATCGTCTCGACATTTGCCGGCGGTACCTTCTCCACGCGCACGACCGACACCAACCAGCTGCTCGCCTCGGGCAACTACGTCAAGACGAGCCCGACGCTTGTCGAGATCAATATGACCTCGCTGGTGCGCAACACCCAGTCGAAGGTCGCTTGCGCTCTGGTCACGCAGAACCAGCTCAACTGCACCACCGACGCCGGGGCACAGTTCTCGCTCGCGCGTCGCGGCTAAAGCAGAAAACACGAAATTGCAAAGGCCTCCGTCCGGAGGCTTTTTTCGTTTGCGGGCCACGACTTAACCTTAACGGTAAACCCGACAACCAGGGCATGGTTTTAGCGCTTGAAGTCGCCTTCAAGTGATGAAAACATCCGGCCCGGCAAAGCCACCCCGACCGTGGGGACCGGATCCGTTTCGGCGGACCGGATGCGGTCGGGCGACAACCGGCAAAACAGGAGAACATCATGATCAGACACGTGCGGACCGGCCTGATGACCGCGTCCATTCTTGCCCTCTCCTCGGGCGCAGCCTTCGCCGATTATGAATTGAACATCCTGCATATCAACGACCTCCATTCCCGCATCGAATCGATCAACAAGTTCGATTCCACCTGCTCGGCGGAAGAGGAGGGCAAGAACGAGTGCTTCGGCGGCGTCGCGCGCCTCAAGGCCTTGATCGACCAGAAGCGCCAGGACCTCTCGGGCAGGAACGTGCTGCTGCTCAACGCCGGCGACAACTTCCAGGGTTCGCTGTTCTTCACCACCTACAAGGGCCTGGCGGAAGCCGAGTTCCTCAACCTGATGAAGTTCGACGCGATGACCGTCGGCAACCATGAGTTCGACGAGAGCGAGGACGGCCTTGCCGGCTTCCTCGACAAGATCGCCTTCCCGGTCGTCACCGCCAACGTGCTGCCGAGCCAGAAGTCGAAGATCGGCGACCGCATCAAGCCGTCGATCGTGCTCGACGTCGGTGGCCAGAAGGTCGGCATCGTCGGCGCGGTTGCCAACGACACGCCGGAACTCTCTTCCCCCGGGCCGGACATCCTGATCGGCGACGACGTCGCCACCACCACGGCAGCCGTCGAGGAGCTGAAGAAGCAGGGCGTCGACAAGATCATAGCGCTCACCCATGTCGGCTATCCGCGCGACCTCGCGGCCATCGCCAAGATCCCGGATATCGACGTCGTCGTCGGTGGCCACTCGCACAGCCTGCTGTCCAACACCGATGCGAAGGCTGAAGGCCCTTACCCGACGATGGTCGACAACCCAGGCGGCTACAAGGTTCCGGTCGTCCAGGCCGGCTCCTACACCAAATATCTCGGCGATCTCGTCGTTACCTTTGACGACAAGGGCGTGGTCAAGGCCGCCAAGGGCGACCCGATCCTGGTCGACAGCTCGGTCAAGCCGGATGAGGCTGTGCTCGCCCGCGTCGCCGAACTCGGCAAGCCGATCGAAGAGCTGCGCTCGAAGATCATCGCCAAGACCGAGGCGCCGATCGACGGCTCGCGCGAGAATTGCCGCACCAAAGAGTGCGAAATGGGCAGCCTGCTCACCGACGCCATGCTCGACCGCGTCAAGGGCCAGGGTGTGACCATCGCCATCACCAACGGCGGCGGCCTGCGCGCCTCCATCGATGCCGGCGACGTTTCGATGGGCGAAGCCATTACGGTCCTTCCGTTCCAGAACACGGTTGCGACCTTCCAGATGAAGGGCGACGGCATTCGTGAAGCCCTGGAAAACGGTCTCAGCAAGCTTGAGGAAGGCGGCGGCCGTTTCCCGCAGGTGGCCGGCATGAAGTTCTCCTTCGACAAGTCGAAGCCGGTCGGCAGCCGCGTCGTCTCGGTCGAGGTGAAGGAAGGCGAGGCCTACGTCCCGCTCGATCCGGCCAAGACCTATTCGCTCGTCACCAACAACTACATGCGCAATGGCGGCGACGGCTACGACGTCTTCAAGGAGAAGGGTGAAAACGCCTACGACTACGGTCCGGGCCTCGAAACCGTGCTTGCCGACTACCTTGCCGCCCACCAGCCGTTCAAGCCCTATACCGACGGCCGCATCACCGAGGTCGCTTCGGCGGCCGGTGCGGCAGCGGCCGAGCCGGCGGCGGACGCAAAGCCTGCTGCCGACGCCACGGCAGCCCAGCCGGCGGCAACGGCCGGCGGCACGGCGGCAGCGAGCGGCCCGCAGAAGCACGTGATCACCAAGGGCGACACGCTCTGGGATCTCGCCAAGGCCTTCTACGGCGAAGGCGCGCTCTGGAAGAAGATCTCCGACGCCAACGGCAAGCCGGCGCCGCGCCACCTGCATGTCGGCAAGGAACTGGAGATTCCGGCAAAGTAAGACAATTTGCCTCTACTTTCAGAGCCGGCGCGGCTTCCCCGCGCCGGCTTTTCTTTTTAGAAGGACTGGAAACCGAAGGAACGAAAGCGGCGTCCCGATACGGGGACCCGACGAGGATGAAGATGACCGATCAGCTTGCCGTGACCACCCCTGCCAGCCACCCGTCCGTCAAATCCGGAAAGGTCGGTATCCTGCTGGTCAATCTCGGCACGCCTGATGGCACCGACTACACCTCGATGCGCCGCTACCTGAAGGAGTTTCTGACCGACCGCCGGGTGATCGAGTGGTCGCGACTGTTCTGGTACCCGATCCTGTTCGGCATCGTGCTCAACACCCGCCCCGGCAAGGTCGGCAAGGCCTATGAGACGATCTGGAACAAGGACTTGAACGAAAGCTACCTCCGGACCTACACCCGCAACCAGTCCGAACTGATGGCGAAGTCCTTCGCCGACCAGCCTAACGTCATCGTCGACTGGGGCATGCGCTACGGCCAGCCGTCGATCGCC